>NZ_JBMMMZ010000018.1:0-91588 GCF_049725035.1 Streptomyces sp. XH2
CCATACAGACCGGAGACGGGGTATTTTATAGTCTGGCGTTGACTTTTGGCACGCTGTTGAGTTCTCAAGGAACGGACGCTTCCTTTGTACTCACCCTCTCGGGCTTTCCTCCGGGCGCTTCCCTTCGGTATTTCGTGTTCCGACTCTATCAGATCGTTTCCCTTGCCGTTTCCGGCTCGAAATTCGTTTTCCGATCCCCGTCGGCGGGGTGTTCACTACTTTAGCGGCTTTCCCGTCCGGCTCCTAATCGAGCCGATCGAGTCCGTTCGTCGTCATATTTCGGCACAGCAAAATATGACCCCGGTCCGGGGTGACCTCGTAGTAGTGAGTGGTGCCGCCCACCGGTCCGTGCACACAGCGCGTCCGTCTCAAGCGGCTCGGGCTACGTTAGGTCTTCCTCACCCCGAAGTCAAGCACCGGCCTGTCGGCCGGTCTTGCCGGCTCCTCCCCGACCTGCTCCCCGGTTCCGCGGGACGTGCGCGCGGTAGGGGCTGACCGTCGGGTCGCCTTCCGCCCAGAACCGCCAGGGGTGTGTCGCGCCCTCGCCGCCCACACCGGTGCGCGGGCCGTTGCGGATGCGGTCCGGGTGCACGGGGTGGCCGGTGAGGACGGACAGCGGGGCGTCCGGGCCGGCGCACACGTCCGTGCCGTTCAGGCTCCGGTCGACACTCAGTGCCGTGGCCAGCCGCGCCGGGCCCTGGGCCAGCTCGCGGTCCTTGCGGGCCTTGGGGCGGCGCTCCCGGGCCAGCTCCCGGCCCCTGATCACTTCGCCCGCCCTGAGGAGGACGCCGCTCGCGGTGCCCTCCTCCCCGCAGACGAGGTTGAGGCTGAACCACATGCCGTAGATGAAGTAGACATACGCGTGCCCGGGCGGTCCGAACATCGAGGCATTGCGCTCGGTCCGGCCGCGGTAGGCGTGCGAGCCGGGGTCCGCCTCGCCCGCGTACGCCTCCACCTCCGTGATGCGGACCTCGATCGGTCCGTCGGGGGTGGTGCGGACGAGGGTCCGGCCGAGCAGCTCGGGGGCGACCTCGAGCACGGGACGGGCGAAGAAGTCCCGGGTGACTGGCATACGGTCAGGCGCGGCGATCATGCCGATCGAGCGTAACGGACCGGAACGGAAAGAGGAGAGGTCGCGGTCATGGGGTTCAAGAAGCTGCTGGCGAGCCTGGGCGCCGGAGGCGCTTCGGTGGAGACGGTGCTGTTCGAGGAGAACGTCGTCCCGGGCGGCGTCGTCCAGGGCGAGGTGCGCATCCAGGGCGGCTCCGTCGCCCAGGCGATCCAGGGGCTGTCCGTCGGGCTGCAGGCCCGCGTCGAGGTCGAGGGCGACGACAGCGAGTACAAGCAGGACGTCGAGTTCACGCGCATGCAGCTGGGCGGGGCCTTCGAGGTGCAGGCCGGGGCGGTGCACACGGTGCCGTTCGGGCTGGAGATCCCGTGGGAGACTCCGGTCACCACCTTCCTCGGGCGGCACCTCACCGGCATGAACGTGGGGGTGACGACGCACCTGGCCATCGCGCGCGCCGTCGACTCCGGTGACCTCGATCCGGTGAACGTGCACCCGCTGCCGGCGCAGCAGGCGATCCTGGACGCCTTCGGGCAGCTGGGCTTCGCGTTCAAGAGCGCGGACCTGGAGCGCGGCCACATCCGCGGGACGCGCCAGCGGCTGCCCTTCTACCAGGAGATCGAGTTCCGGGCCCCGTCGCAGTACCGGGGGCTGAACGAGGTCGAGCTGTCGTTCGTCGCGGACGACCGCGAGATGGACGTCGTGCTGGAGATGGACAAGAAGCCGGGGCTGTTCTCCGAGGGCAGTGACACGTACCGGTCGTTCACGGTCGATCTGCACGCGTACGGGCAGACGGACTGGGCGGCGTACCTCAACCAGTGGCTGGCGGAGGTCGGCGGCCGGCGCAACTGGTTCTGACCGGTCACCCGCCCTCAACCGGCTCACCCGGCGGATCACCCCGGCGGGTCACCCCCGGCACTCAGCCCAGCAGCACCGCCAGGGGTGACTCCGCCTCGGCCCAGTAGTCGACGGCGTCGGCGAGGACGGCCTCGGCCGTGCGGGCCTCGCGCGGCGTCGCCTTCCTGAAGGCGGTCCATTCCTCGGCGAGCAGCAGGAAGCCGCGTGCCTTGCCCTCCTCCCGCCACCACGAGAGGTCGGTGAGGCAGTCGGCGAGGGCGTCCCAGTTGCGGCCGAACCAGTCGGGGAGTTCGAGGTCGGTGGCGCAGCGGTCCATGAAGGCGGTCTTCGTGGTCACTCCGCCCAGGTGCAGGGTGGCCCCCCGCCAGTCGGCCTCGGCGGCGAGCGCCATGACGCGGGGGGCGGTGTCGGCGGGGGGCAGCCGGTAGACGCCCGGCGGGGTCGTGCCGAGGAGGAGTCCGGTGAGTCCGGGGGCGGGCAGCAGGTCGGTCATGGCTGTACCACCGCTTCGAAGGTCTCGTAGTGATCGCTGGTGTAGAAGCGCTCGGCGTGGCTGCCGGCGATGATGCGGCGGGCGCCCCGGTTGCGGGAGCCGGGCGTGGGGACGGTGTACTCGTGGTAGTAGCCGCGGGCCTGTTTCGGCAGCCGGTTCTCGTAGTTGCCGAAGACGGTGCCGTCCTTGTCGTACGGGAAGGGTCCGCCCTTGTCGATGAGGTCGAGGGTCTTGCGGGCCTCGGCCGGCAGCTTCTCCCGGGAGACGGTCTTCATGCCGTGCGCCCATGAGGGCGCGGGCGGTGCGGCGGCCGAGGCTCCGCCGCTCCCGCCCTTCTTGCTGTTGCCGTCGGAGGAGGAGCAGGCGGGCAGGAGGAGCAGGGGGAGGGCGGCGAGGAGGACGGTCAGGGTGCGCAGGGCGCGGCCGGCCGGTCGTCCGATGGGGCCAAACTGTCGAAGCACGCTTCGTATGGTCTCAGCCGGAGGCTCTGAGGGCTCGTTAGGCTGGCGTCTTCAGTGATCCGCAGCATTCCGCGCGTTACAGGAGGCACAGAGGTGTCCGAGCAGAAGCGACGGCCGCTCCCCCACGATTTCCACCCGCCGGTGCCCTCGTTCACGGTGGTCAGCGACGATCTGACGGACGGTGGGACGCTCGGCCGGGGGCAGGTCCACAGCGGCGGGAACACGTCTCCGCACCTGCGCTGGGAGGGTTTCCCCGCGGGCACGAAGAGCTTCGCGGTGACGTGCTACGACCCGGACGCGCCGACGGGCAGCGGGTTCTGGCACTGGGTGTTGTTCGACATCCCGGCCTCGGTGACGGAGCTGCCGGCGGGTGCGGGCAGCGGGGACATGAAGGGGCTGCCGGCGGGCGTGGTGCACGCGCGCAACGACTACGGCACGCGGGACTTCGGCGGGGCCGCTCCGCCGGCGGGCGACGGGCCGCACCGCTACGTGTTCACGGTGTACGCCGTGGACAGGGAGAAGCTCGGTCCGGACGCGGACGCGTCGCCGGCCGTGGTGGGCTTCCACCTGCGGTTCCACGCGCTGGGCCGGGCCCAGCTGATCGGCGAGTACGAGGTGCCGGCCGCGGGCTGAGGTTCCCGGGCGGGCCCGCCCGCCGGCGTGGCTCCGGCACGGCCCGGCGTGGTCGCGGAAATTCCGTTGCGCCCCGCCGCCCTTGAACCGCACAGTGGTGCATGGCTGACGGCCCCGCATGGCCGTCGGGCAGTGGACACCGCAGTGGCGGGGGCGGCGGGGCGCAGTTGCGTCCGCGGTCTGCCGGAGCCGGGCTGCGTGCCGGGCGACCGCGTCCGCTGCCGTACGCTCCGGGCCCGTGTTCGTCACGGGGGAAGGGCCCGGAGCGTTGCCCCCCCGTCCTCTTCCTGCCCGCTTTCCCTTCCTCCCTCTCAACTCCCTTTCCACTCAGCGAAATTGCGTTGTCCGTCCCGCGACGGCACCGGCACAGTTGAGCCACCTCGCCGCTGGGGCGGGGGTGGGCCGGGAGGTGGCCGGGATGCGGGAGACGTTGGTCCTCAATGCGAGCTTCGAGCCGCTGGCGACGGTGTCGCTGCGGCGGGCGGTGGTGCTCGTGCTGCAGGGCAAGGCCGTGGTCGAGCAGGCTCGCCCGGGGCGCCGGGTGCGGGGGCCCGCGGTCGAGGTGCCCGCGCCGCAGGTGATCAGGCTCTGCCGGTACGTACGGGTGCCGTTCCGAAGACGGGCGCCCTGGTCGCGGCGGGGAGTGCTGGTGCGGGACCGGCACCGGTGCGCGTACTGCGGGCGGCGGGCCACGACGGTGGACCACGTGGTGCCGCGGTCCCGCGGCGGCGAGGACAGCTGGCTCAACACGGTCGCGGCGTGCGCGGAGGACAACCACCGCAAGGCGGACCGGACGCCGGAGCAGGCGGGGATGCCGCTGCTGAACCTTCCCTTCGAGCCCACTCCGGCGGAGTCGCTGCTGCTGGCGGCGGGGGCGTACGGTGCCCCCGGCCGCCGCGGCGCCGTTCCCGAGCTCCTGCCCTAGCGCAGGACCGCCCGCGTCTAGCGCAGCACCATCTGCACGATGGCCACGACGCCCACCACGACGATGACGCCGCGCAGCGCCGTGGGTGACAGGCGGCGGCCGACCTTGGCCCCTATCTGGCCGCCGAGGGTGGAGCCGGCGGCGATGAGGAGGGCTGCGGTCCAGTCGACGTGGGCGACGAAGACGAAGACCAGCGCGGCGACGCTGTTGACGACGACGGCCAGGATGTTCTTGAGGGCGTTGATGCGCTGGAGGTCCTCGCGGAGCAGCAGGCCCATCAGGGAGAGGTAGAGCACTCCCTGGGCGGCACCGAAGTAGCCGCCGTAGGCGCTGGCGAGCAGCAGGCCCACGAGGAGGGCGGGGCCGCCGTCGGGGTGGGCGGTCGCTTCGGTGCCGTTGCGTTCGCGGCGGCGGGCGAGCGCCTTGGCGAGCCGGGGCTGGAGGACGACGAGGACGAGGGCGATGCCGATGAGGGCGGGCACGATCGCGTCGAACGCCTTGGACGGCAGGGCGAGCAGCAGGACGGCTCCGGCGAGGCCGCCGACGAGGGCGGTGGCGCCGAGGCGGACGGCCCGGGCGCCCTGGCCGCGGAGTTCGCGCCGGTAGCCGATGGCGCCGCTGATGTTGCCGGTGACCAGGCCGATGGTGTTGGAGACGTTGGCGGTCACCGGCGGCAGGCCGATGGCGAGGAGCACCGGAAAGGTGAAGAGGGTGCCGGAGCCGACGATGGTGTTGATGGTGCCCGCGCCGATGCCGGCGGCGAAGACCGCGAGTGCTTCCCAGATGGACATGGCCATCTCCTTCATGATCCGTTTGTCGCCTCCCCGCCTGTGGCAGGTCGGGGGGCCTCGCTGATCATGCAGGAGAGGGCGGTCGCCGGTCGAGAGCGAGCGCCGGCCCCGGACGGGTCGTCAGTCGATGCCCGGCTGCTCGCGGCGCGGGGAGTCCTTGCGCGTCTTGGGCGCGCCGCTCGTGGGGTTGAGGCTGCCGACGGCGCCGCTGAGGCCCTTGAGGGCGTCGCCGATCTCGCTGGGCACGATCCAGAGCTTGTTGGCGTCGCCCTCGGCGATCTTCGGGAGCATCTGGAGGTACTGGTAGGCGAGCAGCTTCTCGTCGGCGTCGCCGGCGTGGATGGACTCGAAGACCGTGCGGATGGCCTGGGCCTCGCCCTCGGCGCGCAGCGCGGCGGCCCGGGCCTCGCCTTCGGCGCGCAGGATCGCGGACTGCTTCTCGCCCTCGGCGGTGAGGATCTGCGACTGGCGGATGCCCTCGGCGGTGAGGATCGCGGCGCGCTTGTCACGGTCGGCGCGCATCTGCTTCTCCATCGAGTCCTGGATGGAGGTCGGGGGCTCGATGGCCTTGAGCTCGACGCGGTTGACGCGGATGCCCCACTTGCCGGTGGCCTCGTCGAGGACGCCGCGCAGCGCGGCGTTGATCTCCTCGCGGGAGGTCAGGGTCCGCTCGAGGTCCATGCCGCCGATGATGTTGCGCAGGGTGGTGACGGTGAGCTGCTCGATGGCCTGGATGAAGCTGGAGACCTCGTACGTGGCGGCGCGGGCGTCGGTCACCTGGTAGTAGATGACGGTGTCGATGTTGACGACCAGGTTGTCCTGGGTGATCACCGGCTGCGGGGGGAACGGCACGACCTGCTCGCGGAGGTCGATGCGGTTGCGGATGGAGTCGATGAAGGGGACGACGATGTTCAGGCCGGCGTTGAGGGTGCGGGTGTAGCGGCCGAAGCGCTCCACGATGGCGGCGCTGGCCTGCGGGATGACCTGCACCGTCTTCATGAGGGCGATGAAGACGAGCACCACCAAGATGATCAGGACGATGATGATCGGTTCCATCGGGGCTCCCCGTGCCTCTGGTCGTTGATCGGGTGGACCGGACTGATCCAGTTCGAGTCTTTCAGAACGCGGTACCGCCGTGCAGGCGTTGACGGCACTTCAGGGGGACCGGTTCGGATCGCACGTCACATGACAAGGGCCGTCGCGCCCTCGATCTCGACGACGTCGACCTGCTGGCCGGCCTCGAAGACGCTGTCCGCGTCGAGGGCGCGGGCCGACCAGGTCTCGCCCGCGAGCTTGATGCGGCCGCCGCTGCCGTCGACCCGTTCGAGGACGACGGCCTGCCGGCCCTTGAGGGCCTCCACGCCGCTGGCCAGCACGGGCCGCTGGGTGCGCTGGCGCATGGCGATCGGGCGGACGACGGCGATCAGGGCGACCGAGACGGCCGCGAAGACGATGAACTGTGCCACGGTGCCGGCGCCGAGCGCATTGGTCACGGCGGCGGCGACGGCGCCGGCCGCGAGCATGCCGAACTCGGGCATCGCGGTCACGACCAGCGGGATGCCCAGTCCGACGGCGGCCACCAGCCACCACACCCATGTGTCCACAAGGTCATGGTAGGCGCGGCGGCCGCCCCGGGACAGGGCGCCCGCGCGGGGCGCCCGTCCGGGCGGGGTGTCAGGAGAGCGGCAGGCCCTGGGCCGTCCAGCGGTCGCCCTTGCGCTCGACGACCAGCGGGAGGCCGAAGCAGTGCGAGAGGTTGCGGGAGGTGAGCTCCAGCTCGACGGGGCCGGCCGCGAGCACCTTGCCCTGGCGGATCATCAGGACGTGGGTGAAGCCCGCGGGGATCTCCTCGACGTGGTGCGTCACCATGATCATCGAGGGGGCGAGCGGGTCGCGGGCGAGCCGGCCGAGGCGGCGGACGAGGTCCTCGCGGCCGCCGAGGTCGAGGCCCGCGGCGGGCTCGTCGAGCAGCAGCAGCTCGGGGTCGGTCATCATCGCGCGGGCGATGAGGGTGCGCTTGCGCTCGCCCTCCGAGAGGGTGCCGAACTTGCGGTCCAGCAGCTCCGTCATGCCGAGGACGTCGAGGAAGGCACGGGCGCGCTGCTCGTCGATCTCCTCGTAGTTCTCCTGCCACGTGGCCGTCATGCCGTAGGCGGCGGTGAGGACGGTCTCCAGGACGGTCTGGCTGCGCGGCAGCTTGTCCGCCAGGGCGATGCCCGCCACGCCGATGCGCGGGCGCAGCTCGAAGACGTCCACGGAGCCGAGCTTCTCGCCCAGGACCTTGACCGTGCCCGTGGTCGGGAAGAGGTAGCTGGAGGCGACATTCAGGAGGGTGGTCTTGCCGGCGCCGTTGGGGCCGAGGATGACCCAGCGCTCCCCCTCCTTGACCGACCAGGAGACCTGGTCCACCAGAGCCCGGCCCTCGCGGACCACGGATACGTCCACCAGTTCCAGCACTTCGCTCATGAGCGCGTTGTCTCCCATTGCAGTCTCGTCGTCGCGGCGCCGGTAAGCGCAGCCCCCAGGGAAAACCTACGCCACCCGCCGGGGGCACCAGTCCTTAGGCTGGTGGCCATGCTCGATGAACATCGCTCAGGACGGCTCACCGCGTGGGGAAATGCCCTTATTGCGGGTTTTGCCGCACCTGATGACGCCGCGCACCACATCACCGGAGATGACGCGGTCCACCGCGTCGTGGGCCTTCCCGGTGAATCCGGGCCCGTCGGCCTGACGCTCGCGCTCGGCCGGCTGCGGGCCCTCGGGGCCACGGGCCTGCGCCTCGCACTGCCTGCGCCCGGGCACCCGCTGGGCCTGAGCGGCCCCCCGGAGTTCAACGCCCGCGCCCTGGAGGCCGGGGAGGCGGTCGTCACCACGGGAGCCGCGCTGGGGCTCGTACCGGAGGTGTACGAGGCCGGGCCGGAGGGCGACCTGCACGTCGAGGTCGTCTGGCACTGCCTGCCCGTACGGGACGCGCCGCCGGCGGACGTGCCCTCGCTCGGGGAGGCCGAGCGGGAGCTCGCGGAGGCGCTGCGGGAGGCCACGGAGGTGCTCACCCGGCTGGACGTGGCGGGGTCGGGGCCGGTGGCGCAGGCGGCATTGGAGGCCTATCGCGCGCGGGCCGAGCGCGGGAGCGAGGTGCTGGCACCGGGGTATCCGCCGCGGGCCGTCCGGGTGCTGGAGCTGGCGCGGCGCGTGGGGGCACTGATCGAGATCGCGCACGGGGCGGGGGACGGCGGCGGCCGGGAGCACGGGGCCGCGGTGAGCGCGTCGGAGATAGCGGCACGGGCGCAGGCGCTGCGGCCGGTGGAGCGGACGGCGCGGCGGGCCCAGGTGGCCGCGTACAACGCGATCGTCGAGGAGCGGGCCCGGAAGCGGCACTGAGAAGGTGAGCGGTGACGGTCGCGCGGAAGGCCCCGCGGTCCCTGAGGTCCGCGGGGCCTTCCCGGTGCGCCGGTACGGTCAGTGATCGTCGCGATCGTCGTGATCGTCGTGGTCGCCGCCCCAGTGACCGTCGTGGCCGTGCTTGTCGTGGCCTCCGTGGTGGCCACCGTGGTGGAACTCGCCACGGCTGTGGAACTCGTCCCAGCCCCGGCTGGCGTTGACGCAGGTGTTCCCGAAGGTCGGGTTGAGCAGGCCGATGATGTCGATGCTGTTGCCGCAGACGTTCAGCGGGATCTGGATCGGCACCTGGATGACGTTGCCGGAGACGACGCCCGGCGAGCCCTTGGCGACGCCATTGGCGATGGCGCCCCCGGGGTGGTGGCGGTGCTCATGCACCTGGCGGCCGCCACCGTGGTCGGTCGCGGACGCGACGCCCGCGGCGGAACCGACGGCGAGCCCTGTGACCGCCAGAGCGAGGGCTGCTTTCTTGGCACTGTTCATGGAGGGTCTTCCTTCTGCTGACGTTCTCAGCGGCCCCAGCCGCGGGGTCGCGTAGTGATGAACGCCAGCGAACCGCCGATGGCACGGCCATCGGCGGTGTTGCCCTCGTTCGGACGATTGCTCGCCCGCGCCTGCCCGGTTATGCGGCGCACACCGGGCAGGCGGGAGGCATCGGTCTTACTTGTTGATGCAGAAGTTACCGGCGGCCGGGTTGAGCAGGCCGACCACGTTGATGGTGTTGCCGCAGACGTTCACAGGGACGTGCACGGGCACCTGGACGACGTTGCCCGCGACGACACCCGGGGAGTTGACCGCCTTGCCGTCGGCCTCGTGCGCGGAAGCAGCGCCCGCACCGGCGATGGCGAGACCGCCGGCAGCGATGGTGAGGACTGCGGCCTTCTTCATGTTCTTCACTCTTCTTATGACCTTCCTAGGGCGTTGCCACGGCCAGCCGCCGCGGTACGCCATGGAGAACGGGCTGCGGCCATTCGGGTTGCGGGGCCGGGGCGACAGCCACACGGTCGTATGAATCTCTGATCAGAATGCGACGTTCCGTTTTGCCGTACGCGCTTCCGGTCAGGCTCCGATCCCATGTCGGACGGCCCACAGGGCCGCCTGCGTGCGGTCGGCGAGATCCAGCTTCATCAGAATGTTCGACACGTGGGTCTTGACGGTCTTCTCCGAGAGCACCAGCGCCCGCGCGATCTCGCGGTTGGACCGGCCGTCGGCGATCAGCGCCAGCACCTCCCGCTCCCGCTCCGTCAGCGCGTTGCCCCGCCCCTGGCCGCCGCCACCGGGGTCGTCCTGCGACAGCAGCGCCCCGGCCACCTCGGGCTGCAGCAGGACGTGCCCGGCGTGCACCGAGCGGATCGCCCCCGCCAGGGCGTCGGGGTCCACGTCCTTGTAGACGTAGCCCGCCGCGCCCGCGCGCAGGGCGGGGACGACCGTGCGCTGCTCGGTGAAGCTGGTGACGATCAGCACCCGCGCGGGGTTCTCCAGCTCCCGCAGCCGGCGCAGCGCCTCGATGCCGTCCATGCCGGGCATCTTCACGTCCATGAGGACGACGTCCGGGCGCAGCTCCTCCGCGCGCTCGACGCCCTCGGCGCCGTCCGCGGCCTCGCCCACCACCTCGATGTCCTCCTGCACCTCCAGGAAGGTGCGCAGGCCCCTGCGGACCACCTGGTGGTCGTCCACCAGCACCACGCGGATCACGTCCTCAGCCACCGGGCACCTCCATCTCGATCGCGGTGCCCAGGCCGGGCTCCGAGGTAACGGTCAGACTGCCGCCGACACCGCTCGCGCGGTCCCGCATCGACACGAGGCCCAGGTGGCGCCCGGCCTTGCGGACCGCCTCGGGCTCGAAGCCGCAGCCGTCGTCGGCCACGCACAGCGCCGCGCCCTGCCCCGCCCGGGTGAGGGTGACCTGGACATGGCCCGCCCCGGAGTGGCGCAGGGCGTTGTGCAGGGCCTCCTGTGCGACGCGCAGGAGCGCCTCCTCCTGGGAGGCGGGCAGGGCCCGTATGCCGTGCGAGGCGAAGGTGACCTTGGCCGTGTGGGCGCGGTCGAGGACCTGGACCTGGGTGCGCAGGGTGGCGACGAGGCCGTCCTCGTCCAGCCCTGCGGGCCGCAGCTCGACGACCGCGGCACGGAGCTCGTCGGTGGCCTCCGCGGCGAGCCTGGCGGCCTCGTGGAGCTCCTCCTTGGCGCGGCCCGGGTCGCGGTCGACGAGCGCGGCGGCGGCCTGGGCGGTCAGGCGCAGCGAGAAGAGCTTCTGGGCCACGGCGTCGTGCAGCTCGTGGGAGAGGCGGGCGCGCTCCTCGGCGATGGTCAGCTCGCGGCTGCGCTCGTAGAGGCGGGCGTTGGTGAGGGCGATGGCCGCGTGCTGGGCCAGCACGCTCAGCAGTTCCTCGTCCTCCTCGGTGAAGCCGCAGGTGGGTGCGGCCTCCTCAAGGCCGCAGGGCGGCTCGTCGACGCGGTCGGGCCGCTTCTTGTTGGCGAGGAAGAGGGCGCCGAGGACCTCGTCGCCGTCGGCGACCGGCATGCCGATGAAGTCGCGCATGTTGGGGTGGGTGGCAGGCCAGCCGCCGAAGCGGGGGTCCGCGCGGACGTCGGCGAGGCGCTCGGGGGTGGCCTGCTGGATCATCGCGGCGAGGACGCCGTGCTGGCGGGGCAGCGGTCCGATGGCCTTCCACTGCTCGTCGCTGACGCCGTCGACGACGAACTGGGCGAACCCGCCGTGGTCGTCGGGGACGCCGAGGGCCGCGTACCGGGCGCCCAGCAGCTCCCGGGCGGAGACGACGATCGTCTTGAGGACGTCGTGCACCTGCAGGTGTCTGCTCATGGCGAGGAGTGCGGTGCTCACGGCTGTGAGGCCGGAGCGGGGGCCATTGGTCATGGCTTTACGGTATCCGGGCCCTCAGGACCCGGGATCGGGCTCGCGGTGGCCGGGGCTGAGTCGTTCGGCCTAGGCCGGTGGTCGGGTTGTGGCCGCCCTCCCCCGGCTGCCGCCGGGGGTGCCCCGGCCGGGCGGAACGATTGCCCGCGACCAGATAGTGGGCATGTACTCGCCATGTCTATACCAACTCAGTGGACGCCCACCCACGGCGACGCCTACCGGCCCGTGCCCTACCGGCCCGAGCGCATGCCCGCCGCCGAGTCGCTCGCCCGTGCCGCGGAGCTGCGCGAGCGGATGGGGCGGCGGCGGACCGTGCGGCAGTTCTCGCCGGACCCGGTGCCGGAGCAGGTGGTGCGGGACGCGATCGCGTGCGCGGCCACCGCGCCCTCCGGGGCGCACCAGCAGCCGTGGACCTTCGTCCTGGTGAAGGACGCCGGGGTGCGGCGGCGCATCCGTGCGGCCGCGGAGGAAGAGGAGCAGCTGTCGTACGCGGGCCGGCTGGGCGAGGAGTGGCTCGCGGCGCTGCGGCCGCTGGGCACGGACGAGGTCAAGCCGCACCTGACGGACGCGCCGGCGCTGATCGTGGTCTTCCAGCAGCGGTACTGGCTGGGTGAGGGCGGGGAGAAGCGCAAGCACTACTACGTGGACGAGTCGGTCGGCATCGCGGTCGGGATGCTGCTGTCGGCGCTGCACCTGTCGGGGCTCGCGGCGCTGGTGCACACGCCGAGCCCGATGCGGTTCCTGTCGGAGGTGCTGGGGCGGCCGGTGAACGAGAAGGCGTTCGCGGTGATCCCGGTGGGGTATCCGGCCGCCGACTGCGAGGTGCCGGATCTGGTGCGCAAGAGCCTCGGCCAGGTCCTCGTGGAGGTCTGAACCCGGCGGGCACGCTGTGTGCGGAGTCGGTCGCACCGGGCGACGGGAGCGCCCGCCCGGTGTGACGCCGCGCATAGGACGCACGTCACCTACGATCGCGCCTAGTGGAGAGATAAATCCGGCATAAGCGGGTGGCAGGGACCCTTTTGACCTTCCCGCCGGCCCTCCCCGCAGGCCCCTCGGCAACGAAGCCGGATAGTACGTCACTCCTTTGCCACACCTTTTTGCGGCCGCTAAGAATTCTCCCGTTGCACGGCGCCGTCGATCGGGACGCGGCGCTTTCCGCGCCGATCCGGGCCACCGCGACTTGAAGCGATCAGAAGAGGTTCAGCACGAACATGCGCTCCCCCATCTCTGGCTATAGCCGCCTGACCAAGGTCCAGAAGTTCACCGCCGCCGGCGTCTCCGCCGCGGCCGTCGCCGCCCTCGCGGTCGCCGCGATCCCGGGCTCCGACGACTCGGCCAAGCAGTCCATGGCCGTGAAGCCCGTCGCCTGGAGCACGGAGGCCTTCGGCACCCAGGACCAGCAGGAGCAGATCGGCAAGCAGGCCGACAACGCCGCCAAGCTGGCGAAGGCCCAGGCCGAGGCCAAGAAGAAGGCGGACGCCGAGGCCGCCGCCAAGGCGAAGGCCGACAAGGAGCGCGCCGAGAAGGAGGCCGCGAGCCGGTCCGCCGAGCGCAAGCCGGTCCAGGCCGCCCCCGCCGCCCCGGCCCCCAAGGTCTACGCCAACAACCTTGACGGCTGGATCAAGGAAGCCCTGGACATCATGAAGGCCAAGGGCATCCCGGGTTCCTACAACGGCATCTACCGCAACATCATGCGGGAGTCGACGGGCAACCCGCGCGCCATCAACAACTGGGACTCCAACGCCGCCAAGGGCATACCCTCCAAGGGCCTGCTCCAGGTGATCGACCCGACCTTCAAGGCGTACCACGTCGCGGGCACCTCCTGGGACATCTACGACCCGGTCGCCAACATCACCGCCGCCTGCAACTACGCGGCCAAGGTGTACGGCTCGATGGACAACGTGAACTCCGCCTACTAAGGGCGAGAGCGCGGACAGCCGACATACGCCGAAGGGCGGCACCCCATGCGGGTGCCGCCCTTCGGCGCGTACGGAACCAGGCGCGCGACTACTTGCGCATGACCTCCGGCTCGTGGCGGCGCAGCAAACGCGCGACTGCGAATCCGCAGGCGACGCCGATGACGATGAGCGCCACGATGTCGATCCCCCACTGGGTGGCGGTGTGCTCCCAGAGCGGGTCGAGCTTCGGCGGCCGGCTCTTGTCGAACGGGGCCATCACGTGCGAGAGGTCCAGCGTGGTGCCGGCACCGGCGATGGCCCAGCGGGCCGGCATCAGCCAGGCGACCTGCTCGACGCCGGGCGAGTCGTAGATCTTGAACAGGATGCCGGTGAAGACGACCTGGACGATCGCGAACATGACCAGCAGCGGCATGGTCTTCTCGGCGGTCTTCACCAGCGCGGAGATGACGAGGCCGATCATCATGCAGGTGAAGCCCAGGGCGATGATCACCAGGCAGAGCTCCAGGGCGGGCGCCGCCTTGAAGACCAGGCCGTGCTCCGGCAGCTTGCGGACCGAGAAGCCGATGGCGCAGATGAGGGCGCCCTGCACCGCGGTGATCAGGCCGAGCACGACCACCTTGGACATCAGGTAGGCGGAGCGGGAGAGGCCGACGGCCCGTTCCCGTTCGTAGATGACCCGTTCCTTGATCAGCTCACGGACGGAGTTGGCGGCTCCGGAGAAGCACATGCCGACCGCGAGGATCAGCATGATCGTGCCGGCGTCCTGGTTGAAGTGGCCCTTGCTCGCGGGGCCGAGGCCGAAGTCGGACGGGATCACGGTGCTCACCCCGCCGAGGACGGCCGGGAGGATCAGCATGAGCGCCATGAAGCCGCGGTCCGAGGCGATGACGGAGGCGTAGCGGCGCATCAGCGTCCACAGCTGGGAGCCCCAGCTCTGGGCCTTGGGCGGGCGCACCATCTGCGGCTGGACGTGCACGGACTGCGGGGCGACGGCGTCGATGTCGGCCGCGTACATCTGGTAGTGCTGCGAGCCGCGCCAGCGGCCCGACCAGTCGTAGTCGCGGTAGTTCTCGAAGGCCGAGAAGACGTCCGCCCAGGTCTCGTAGCCGAAGAAGTTGAGGGCTTCCTCGGGCGGGCCGAAGTAGGCGACGGAGCCGCCGGGGGCCATGACGAGCAGCTTGTCGCAGAGCGCCAGCTCGGCGACGGAGTGCGTGACCACGAGGACGGTGCGGCCGTCGTCCGCGAGGCCGCGGAGCAGCTGCATGACGTCGCGGTCCATGCCCGGGTCGAGGCCGGAGGTGGGCTCGTCCAGGAAGATCAGCGAGGGCTTGGTCAGCAGCTCCAGGGCGACCGAGACGCGCTTGCGCTGGCCGCCGGAGAGGGCGGTGACCTTCTTGTCCTTGTGGACGTCGAGCTTGAGCTCGCGCAGCACCTCGTCGATGCGGGCCTCGCGCTCGGAGGCCGCGGTGTCGCCGGGGAAGCGGAGCTTGGCGGCGTAGCGCAGCGCCTTCCGGACGGTGAGCTCCTTGTGCAGGATGTCGTCCTGCGGGACCAGACCGATGCGCTGGCGCAGCTCGGCGAACTGCTTGTACAGGTTCCGGTTGTCGTAGAGGACGTCGCCCTGGTTGGCGGGCCGGTAGCCGGTGAGCGCCTTGAGGAGGGTGGACTTGCCGGAGCCCGAGGGGCCGATGACGGCGATGAGGGACTTCTCCGGGACGCCGAAGGAGACGTCCTTGAGGATCTGCTTGCCGCCGTCGACGGTGACGGTGAGGTGGCGCGCGGAGAAGGAGACGTCGCCGGTGTCGACGAACTCCTCCAGGCGGTCGCCGACCAGGCGGAAGGTGGAGTGACCGACACCGACGATGTCGTTGGGGCCGATGATCTGCTGGCGGACCGGCTGACCGTTGACGTAGGTGCCGTTGTGGCTGCCGAGGTCGACGATCTCGAAGCGGCCGTCGCCGGTGGAGCGGAACTCGGCGTGGTGCCGGGAGACCTGGAGGTCGGAGACGACCAGCTCGTTCTCCAGGGCACGACCGATGCGCATCGTGCCGCGGCCGACGGCCATCTGGTGGAAGCTCGTCGGGCTGCGGTCGCCGTAGACGGGCGGGGCGCCGCCCTGCGAGGGCGCGCCGCCGTGCGACGGGGGCTGGTGGCCGCCGGGGCCCGGCTGCTGGGGGACGTAGGCCTGCTGGGGCTGCTGCTGCCAGCCGCCGTGCTGCGGCTGCTGGGGCTGCTGGTACTGCCCCGGCTGCTGCCAGGCACCGGGCTGCTGGTGCTGCGGCGGCTGGTGCGGCGCCTGCTGCGGCGGGGCCTGGTGCTGCAGCGGCGCGGCCATGGCCGTCTGTGCGCTGTAGAGGTCCGCGGCGGGGGCTCCGACCCCGGCGCCGGCGGCACCCGCGGTCAGGCTCAGCCGCGGGCCGTCCGTCGCGTTGCCCAGGTGCACCGTCGAGCCGGGGCCGATCTCCGTGTGGTGGATCCGCTGGCCCTGCACGTACGTGCCGTTGGTGCTGCCGTGGTCCTCGATGACCCAACTGCGGCCCTCCCACCGTACGGTGGCGTGCCGCCACGAGACGCGCGCGTCCTGCAGCACCATGTCACCCTGCGGATCCCGCCCGAGGGTGTAGGACCTGGACGGATCGAGCGTCCAGGTCTGTCCATTCAATTCCAGTACGAGTTCCGGCACTCCATGCCCCACTACTTGTCCCCCGATGAGCCCCCTGCAAGGGGAGTCTAGGGATGGCGAACATCGGGAGGAACTATTTCAGGCACAGTCCCCGGACCGAAAGTCGGGGATTGCCGCGACCGTGTAACAGGCGCCGTTGACGCCGCCGAAACACACCCTGAGAGTGGTTACCGCCATGGATGCGTACGGATCATGCACATCCGGGCAATAGCCAGGTTGCAGACCGGCACGGGGGGCCGTGATGACCATGGACGGGGGCGGGCGCGGGGTGCGTCCGGCGGAGCTGCTGCTGACGTCGATCGCGGCTGTGAGCTGGTCTTTTCTGGCCATGGCCGGGATCGCCGCGCTGGGATTGCACCTGCTGGGCGCGGATGCCGCGGGCGCGCTCGGGCCGATGACGGCGGCGGCCGTCGTACTGGCCGTAGGCGGATCCCTCATGCCTTCGGGCGATATTGAAGCATTCGGGCTGAAGGGCGCCGGGGCGCACACCGCGATCGATATCGCGCCACTGGGAGTGAGCCTCGCCGGGGCCCTCCTGCTGGCAACGATCTTTACGCGATCGTTGCGCCGGGCCGGTGCCACGATCGGCGCCGGGGAGCTCGCCGTACGGGCCGCCTCGGTGGTCGTGCTGTTCCTCTTCCTGCTCGCCGGCCTCGCCTGGGCCGGGGAGGACTCGATCACCTTCGACGGGAGCGGCCTGGGCCTCGGGGGCGACGGGGGCGGGGGCGGCCCCAAGCTGGAGATCCCGGGAATCGGCGACGTCGGGGACATCGCGGGCGGGCTGCCGGACCGGCTCACCGGCCTGGCGAACGCCAAGGCGGCCGTCGGCTTCAGCGTCCGGACCGGGCCCTCGCTGCTCGGCGCCGCGGTCTGGGTGCTGGGCGTGCTGCTGATCGCGGTGCTGGGCGCGCGGCGCGCGCCGCTCCCCCGCGGCTGGCAGGTGCTCCACCGCGGCGTGCGGCCCGCCGTCTCGGCGCTCTGCGCGGTGCTGGTCCTCGCGGTGGCGGCGGGCCTGGCCGCCGCGGCGTACGCGGCCGCCGGGGACGACGCGCCGAAGCGCGTCCTCGGGGCGGCGCTGCTCGGGGCGCCGAACGGGGTGTTCCTCGCGGTGCCGCTGGGGCTGTTCGTCTCCTGGCGCGGCACGGCCAGCGGCGCGCTCACCAAGGTGCTGCCCTCGCCGCTGGACGAGCTGCTCAGCGCGAGGGCCGACGAGCCGGTCACGCTGGGCCGGCTGGCGGAGCTCGACGCGCTGGTGTGGCTGCTGGCCGTGGCCTGCGCGCTGATGATGCTGTGCGTCGGGGTGCTCACCGCGGTCCGCACGCCGCGGGACGGCCTGGGGGTGACGGCGTTCGCCGCGCGCTGCGCCGTGGCCCTGGGGGTGGCGACCGCCGTGGCCCTGCCGCTGCTGGTGCTGGCGACCCGCGTGAAGGCCGACGCGAGCCTGTCGGTGCTGGGCTTCGACGTGTTCGGGGCGGGCCTGGAGCTGTCCGGCAACGCCCCGATGGCGCTGGCCCTGGGAGCCGCGTGGGGCGCCGCCGCCGGGGCCGTGGGCGGCGTGCTGGCGTGCGCGACGGGCACGGCGGGGCGGCGGGCGGTGGTCCACGGGCCGGGAACGGCCGCGGCGGCCCGTCCCGTCACGGCGGGCGCGGCTCACCCGGGGCTCGCGGGGCCTCCGGGCCCGTACCGCCCCTCGCCGGGACGGCCCGCCCGGGACGACACCAACCCGTACAAGCGCCCCCTGCTGCCCGACGAGCGCTCCACCGCGCCGACGCAGACGGGCCGGCCGCTGCCGCCGCCCCGGCGGCCCCGGGGCAGCGGATACCGCTACGGCGCGCCGCCGCCCGAGGAACCTCCGCCTCCGCCGCCCGGGCCGCCGCAGTGGCGGCGTTGACCGCGGTTCACGCGGAGTAGGCCGTGTCTTCGCCGTCCGCTCCCCGGGACACCTGTACGTATCCGCCGCGGGGCCCGATACGGTAAGAGGACCATGAGTGCATCGCAGACCTCGCCTGCCACCCCCGTCCCCGGCGACGACGAGCCGACCCTGCTCGTCAAGATCTTCGGGAAGGACCGGCCGGGCATCACCGCCGGGCTCTTCGACACGCTCGCCGCGTACGCCGTCGACGTCGTCGACATCGAGCAGGTCGTCACGCGGGGCCGGATAACTCTGTGCGCGCTGGTCACGGCGCCGGAGGGCGGCGGACACGCCGAGGGCGAACTGCGGGCCACGGTGCACAGCTGGGCCGAGTCGGTGCGGATGCAGGCGGAGATCATCTCGGGCCGGGGCGACAACCGTCCGCGCGGCACCGGCCGTTCCCACGTCACGGTGCTGGGGCACCCCCTCACCGCCGAGTCGACGGCGGCCATCGCGGCGCGGATCACCGGTACGGGCGGCAACATCGACCGCATCTTCCGGCTCGCCAAGTACCCCGTGACCGCCGTGGAATTCGCGGTGTCCGGCACGGAGACCGAGACGCTGCGCACCGCGCTCGCGCTGGAGGCGCACGAGCGCGGCGTGGACGTGGCGGTCGTCGCGGCGGGGCTGCAGCGCCGGGCGCAGCGCCTGGTCGTGATGGACGTGGACTCCACGCTGATCCAGGACGAGGTCATCGAGCTGTTCGCGGCGCACGCGGGCTGCGAGGCCGAGGTCGCGGAGGTGACCGCGCGGGCGATGCGCGGCGAGCTGGACTTCGAGGAGTCGCTGCACGCCCGGGTGGCACTGCTGGCGGGTCTGGACGAGTCCGTGGTGGACAAGGTGCGGGCGGAGGTGCGGCTGACGCCGGGCGCCCGGACGCTGATCCGCACCCTCAAGCGGCTCGGCTACCAGGTGGGCGTGGTCTCGGGCGGCTTCACACAGGTGACCGACGACCTGCAGGAGCGGCTCGGGCTGGACTTCGCCTCGGCGAACACCCTGGAGGTCGCCGACGGCAAGCTGACCGGACGGGTCACCGGGGAGATCGTGGACCGGGCGGGCAAGGCCCGGCTGCTGCGGCGGTTCGCCGCCGAGGCGGGGGTGCCGCTCGCGCAGACCGTGGCCATCGGCGACGGCGCGAACGACCTGGACATGCTCAACGCCGCGGGGCTGGGCGTGGCCTTCAACGCCAAGCCGGTGGTCCGGCAGGCCGCGCACACGGCGGTGAACGTCCCGTTCCTGGACACGGTGCTCTATCTGCTGGGCGTCACGCGCGAAGAGGTCGAGGCGGCCCGCACGCACGAGTGACCGGCCCGGCGTGCGGGTGCCGGTGGCTGCGCATTCCGCCGGACCCTCGCCGTCGGGGTGCCTCGCCGTTGCGGCGGGCACTTGTGCTCTGCCCGCAACGGGCGGGGTCCGTGGGAGAAAGGCCCGCCGCAGCGGCGGCAAGCCCCCACCGCGGGGGTCCGGCGGAATAGCGCACCGGTATCGCCGGGCACCCCGGCCGGCGCGCCGCCGTCAGGCGTGGGGCGTCCAGAAGGCCACCAGCCGGCCGACGCCGTGCTCGACGGCCTTCCACGAGCCGGTGAAGGCCAGCACCGCGACGGCTGCGGTCGGGAAGCCGGAGCGGTTCATCCGGGCCAGCAGATCGCCGTCGGCCTCGCCCGCGAGGGCGTCGGCCAGGGCGTGCATGCCGGGGTTGTGCCCGATCAGGACGAGGTCCTGGACCTCGTCGGAGACCTCGTTGAGCAGGGCGATCAGCTCGCCGAGCGAGGCCTCGTACATCCGCTCCTCGTAGACCGTCCGGGGACGCTCGGGCAGCTCGGGGACGGCGAGCTTCCACGTCTCGCGGGTGCGGGCGGAGGTGGAGCACAGGGCCAGGTCGGGGGTGATGCCGGAACCGGCGAGCCAGCGGCCTGCGACCGGGGCGTCCTTGCGGCCGCGGTCGGCGAGGGGGCGTTCGTGGTCGTCGCCGTCGGACCATTCGGCTTTGGCGTGCCGGAGGATGACGATCCTGCGGGTCGGTTCGGAGCTCATGCCGTCCAGCTTCGCACGAAACCCACGGCGAGGCGCGGGGTGTTGGGGGCCTTGCACCCGAAGCGGCGCAAGCGCCCCGCGGGCCGTCACGCGGCGAGCTCGCCCAGCGCGAGCTGGACGAACGCGACCGCGCGGGCGACGGCGCCCGTGCCGGCGGCGTCCGCTCCGGGGTCCGCCGAGGCGGGCGAGGCCAGGAGGGCGAAGAAGGCGGTGAAGGCCGCGACGGCGAGCGCGAGGGCCCACCACGGCAGGCCCGCCTGCACCGTGCTGGTGGTCCGGGCCTTCGTACCGGCGGACCCTTTCGTACCGGCGGGCATGGGATCGCCTCCGAGCGCTCTGTGCACCGCCGCGTCGCGGTGTACTACGAAGCTACGGAGAACGGGGGGCCGCTCCCATCCGGTGGACCACCCACTTGTCCCTGACCCAGGCCCCCTAGGGGACGGGGGGTTAGCCCCACCCCCGCATGGAGGCGAACCGCCGGGGCGGGGACCAGGAGGCCGGGGAAGCCGGGGATCAGGGGGAGAACACCGTCGCGATGACCGAGATGACCACGGTGATGCCGAGCATCGCGCCGAGGATCGTCAGCAGGGCCTTCTGGCCGTTCTTGGGGTTCGGGTCGAGCACAGGCTGCATGCGCACCAGTGTCCCACCCCGCGCGCCCGCGGCCGCGGCCGGGGCGGGACGGGGCCGGGACGAGGCGGGACGGGCACGCGTCGTCAGAGCTCGTCCTCGACGGTGCGGGCGCGCCCGGCCAGCACCCCCGCCACGACCTGAGGAACCATCAGTGCGGCCATGAGGGCGAGCGGCACGTCCCAGCCGCCGGTGCGCTCGTTGAGCCAGCCCACGAGCAGCGGTCCGGGGATGGAGATCAGATAGCCGGTGCTCTGGGCGAACGCCGACAGCCGCACCACGCCCCCGCCGGTGCGGGCGCGCATGCCGATCAGCGTCAGGGCGAGCGTGAAGGCGCTGTTGGACACGCCGAGCAGCACGGCCCAGAGCCAGGCGCCGGCGGCCGGGGCCAGCCACAGGCCCGCGTAGCCGGCCAGCCCGAAGCAGGCCAGGGCGACGACCAGGACGCCCTGGTGGGGCAGGCGGGCGGCGAGGCGCGGCAGCACGAAGGCGAGGGGGATGCCCGTCAGCATCGTGACGGCGCTCAGGACGCCCGCGGTGGAGGCGGACACCCCGGCGTCGCGGAAGATCGCCGGCATCCAGCCCATGACGATGTAGGCACCGGTGGCCTGGATGCCGAAGAAGATGCCGAGCGCCCAGGCGGTCGGGCTGCGCGTGATGCGGGTGCGGGGGCCGTCCTGGGCTGCGGCCGCAGGGGCGGCGGCGCTGTCCGTACGGCCGCGGCGGGCGGTCACCAGCCACAGCAGTGCGGCCGCGGCGGCGAGCAGGCCCCACGAGCCGAGGCCGAGCTGCCAGCTGTGGCCCATCGCGTCGGCGAGCGGCACGGTGACGGCGGAGGCACCCGCGGCGCCCGCGGCGATGGCCATGGAGTACACGCCGGTCATCGGGCCGACGCGGTCGGGGAACCAGCGCCTGACGACCAGCGGCATCAGGACGTTGCTGACGGCGATGCCGGCGAGCGCGAGGACGCTCAGGGCGAGGAAGCCGGGGACGCCGCCCGCATACGGCCGCAGGGCGAGGCCGGCGGCTATCACCGCCATGCCGGCGCAGACGACGGCCGTGGGACCGAAGCGGCGGGCCAGCCGGGGTGCGGCGAGGCCGAAGACGGCGAAGCAGAACGCGGGCACGGACGTCAGCAGGCCGGCCACGGCCCCGCTCATGCCGAGGTCGGCCCGGACCTCCTTCAGCAGCGCGCCGAGGCTCGTGACGGCGGGGCGGAGGTTGAGCGCGGCGAGGACGAGGCCCGCGACGAGGAGCGGGACGCCGCGGGCCCGGCCGACTGGACCGGCCTGGCCGGCCGAGGTGGGCGCGGAGGTGCCGGCTGCTCTGAGGTCTTCGTCTGCCGTGGATGCCATGACGGCATCATAGATAGAATCATGGGATGAATGGAGGCTGTCGATGCCACTGAATTCCCCCAGGCGCTCCCGGCTCGTCGACCAGGTCATCGCCGGGCTGCGGGGCCAGATCACGTCCGGTGAGTGGCCCGTGGGCTCGCGCATCCCCACCGAGCCCGAGCTGGTCGAACAGCTCGGCGTGGCCCGCAACACCGTGCGCGAGGCGGTGCGCGCCCTCGCCCACAACGGCCTGCTGGACATCCGGCAGGGCTCCGGCACGTACGTCGCCGCGACCAGCGAGCTGGCCGGAGTGATGAACCGCCGCTTCGCCGACGCCGACCCGCGGCACGTGGCGGAGCTGCGCAGCGCCCTGGAGGCCTCGGCCGCCCGGCTCGCCGCACGCCGCCGCACCGAGCAGGACCTGGTGCAGCTGGCCGCGCTGCTGGAGCGGCGCGAGGAGGCGTGGCGCTCGGGCGACGCGGAGCGGTTCGTGGAGGCGGACGCCACGCTGCACGCCGCCGTCGTCTCCGCCGCGCACAACGAGGTGATCTCCGAGGTGTACGCGGACCTCGGCGGGGTGATGCGCGAGTTCCTGCGGGCGGACGTGGGGACGGCGCTGCGGCCCGAGGGGCTCGTGGATCACGGGCGGCTGGTCGCGGCCATCGAGGAGGGGGACGAGGAGACGGCGGGGGCGGAGGCGAGCGCCTATCCGTTCGGCTGCCGGGGCGTCGCCGGCGCCTGCTGAGCCGCGGCCCGTGCGGCGTTCGGCGCGCGGGCTCACGCGGCGCGGTGGGTCACCCAGGCGTGGCGTATGCCGAGCCAGCAGCGCTGCGTGAGGGAGACGTGTTCGGCGGGGCCGACGGCGGCGCGGGCGGTGTCCATGTCCGGGTCCCACCAGCGCACGCACTCGACGTGCAGCTGGACGTGGTCGGTGGTCGCGTTGCCGTTGAAGCAGTGGGCGGTGGCGTGGGAGCCGTGGACGCGGGTGCGACACTCGGCGTGCCGGGGCCCGGCCGGGGCGGCGGCCGGTTCCGGGGCGGCCGGTGGCGCGGGGGCCGCCGGGGAGGCGGGGGCCGTGGAGCCGGCCAGGGCCGCGGCGGCGAACAGCAGGGCCGCGGTGCGGCGGAACGGGGACCTCATGCGCGTACCTCCTCCCGCCCTTCAGTGTGCGGGGGCGGGCTCCGGCGCACGAGCCGGAAAAGCCCGGTGCCCGTTCCGGAGCAACGGAACGGGCACCGGGCGCGCGCGTCGGGGGCGGATGGCCCATCATGGGGCCGCCCCCGCGCCCGTAGGGGCGCGGGGGCGGCATCAGTCTGCGGCTCCGCCGCGTGGGCGCGGCCGGCCACGGACGATCCGCAGCCGGACGACCGCACATCCGGCGAAGCGTTCAGGCAGCCTCGCGGAGCGCCTACGCGCCCATCATGTGGACGCCGCCGTCCACGTGGACGATCTCACCCGTCGTGCGCGGGAAGAAGTCCGACAGCAGGCCGACGACGCCGCGGCCGGCCGGCTCCGGGTCGGTCAGGTCCCAGCCGATGGGGGCGCGGTGGTTCCACACGTCCGCGAGCTCCTCGAAGCCCGGGATGGACTTGGCGGCCATCGACTTGAGAGGGCCGGCGGAGACCAGGTTGCAGCGGATGCCCTTGGGGCCGAGGTCACGGGCCAGGTAGCGGTTGGTCGACTCCAGGGCGGCCTTGGCCACGCCCATCCAGTCGTACTTCGGCCAGGCGATCTGCGCGTCGAAGGTCAGGCCCACGACCGAGCCGCCCTCGCGCATCAGCGGGAGCAGGGCCATGGTCAGCGACTTGTAGGAGTACGCCGAGACCTGGACGGCCGTGGAGACGTCCTCCCAGGTGCCCTCCAAGAAGTTGAAGGCGCCCTGGGGGCCGAAGGCGATGGAGTGCACGACGCCGTCGAGGGGCACGTCGTCGCCGAGGTGCTCGCGGACCTTGTCGGCCAGCCCGTCCAGGTGCTCCTGGTTGGTGACGTCCAGCTCGATGACCGGCGCCGGCTTGGGCAGCCGCTTGGCGATGCGCTCGACCAGGGAGAGCCGGCCGAAGCCGGTCAGGATGACCTCGGCGCCCTCGTTCTGGGCGACCTTCGCGGCCTGGAAGGCGATCGACGACTCGGTGAGGACGCCGGTGACCAGGATGCGCTTGCCTGCGAGGATTCCACTCATGTCGTTCAGTGACCCATGCCCAATCCGCCGTCGACAGGAATGACGGCTCCAGTGATGTATGCGGCCTCGTCGGAGGCGAGGAAGCGGACCGAGGCGGCGATCTCCTCGGGCTGCGCGTAGCGCGCGAGCGGAACCTGCTTGGTGATGCCCTCGCGCTGCTCGTCGGTGAGCACGCGGGTCATGTCGGTGTCGACGAAGCCGGGGGCGACGACGTTACAGGTGACGTTGCGGGAGCCCAGCTCACGGGCGATCGAGCGGGCGAAGCCGACCAGACCGGCCTTGGAGGCGGCGTAGTTGGCCTGGCCCGCGGAGCCGAGCAGGCCCACCACGGAGGAGATCAGCACGATGCGGCCCCTGCGGGCGCGCAGCATGCCCTTCGAAGCCCGCTTGACGACCCGGAAGGTGCCGGTGAGGTTGGTGTCCAGGACGGAGGTGAAGTCCTCGTCGGACATCCGCAGCAGCAGCTGGTCGCGGGTGACGCCGGCGTTGGCCACCAGCACCTCGACCGCGCCCTGCTTCTCCTCGATCTCCTTGTAGGCCTGCTCGACCTGCTCGGAGTCGGTGATGTCGCACTTGACGGGGAGGCACCCCAGGTCCAGGAGGGCGGCCGGCGGCTCACCCGAGCGGTAGGTGAAGGCGACCTTGTCGCCCGCCTCCGCGAAGGCGCGGGCGATGGCGAGGCCGATGCCCCGGTTTCCTCCGGTGACCAGAACCGAGCGGCTCAAAGGACCACCCTTCCTTCACGTGTAGCTGCCATTAGCTGCCATTGGTCGTCTGTACCGTACGAAAACTATCGGGCCGGGGCGCACGGCGCGCAGCCCGCCCCTAACAGGAGCGCATGGCGGACCCTGTGGGGTCCCTACAGAAAACGGAGCCGGGCCGAGCGGCACGGCCCGTGGGGAGCACTTCCCGGAGTGCGCTCCGGTCCGCCCCTGAACTGCGCAGAAGGCCGCCCCCGGGCGTGGTGCGGCGTGATTCACTGCGTCTTCGGGAGACACCGCACGCCTAGGGGAGGCCATCCGTGCCACATGAAATCGACGAGTCGTTCCTCGCACTGCCGCTGCGGCAACTCGCCGACGCGGCCCTCGCGCGCGCCCGCGCCCTGGGGGCCGACCACGCGGACTTCCGCCTGGAGCGGGTGCGCAGCGCGTCCTGGCGGCTGAGGGACGCCCGGCCGGCGGGCACCTCGGACACCACCGACCTGGGGTACGCGGTGCGGGTGGTGCACGGCGGGAGCTGGGGCTTCGCGGCGGGCGTCGAGCTGACGATGGACGCGGCGGCGCGGGTGGCCGGGCAGGCCGTCGCGATGGCGAGGCTGTCGGCGAAGGTGATCGCGGCAGCCGGCTCCGACGAGAGGGTGGAGCTGGCGGCGGAGCCGGTGCACGCCGAGCGGACGTGGGTGTCGTCCTACGAGGTCAACCCCTTCGACGTGCCGGACGCCGAGAAGGGCGCGCTGCTCGCGGACTGGAGCGCGCGGCTGCTGGCGGCGGAGGGGGTGGCGCACGCGGACGCCTCCCTGCTGACCGTCCAGGAGAACAAGTTCTACGCGGACTCGGCGGGCACGACCACCACCCAGCAGCGCGTGCGGCTGCACCCGCAGCTGACGGCGGTCGCGGTCGACCCGGTCACCGGCGGCTTCGACGCGATGCGCACCCTCGCGCCCCCGGCCGGCCGCGGCTGGGAGTACGTGACGGGCACCGGCTGGGACTGGGACGCGGAGCTGGCGGAGATCCCGGAGCTGCTCGCGGAGAAGATGCGCGCGCCGAGCGTCGAGGCCGGCTCGTACGACCTGGTGGTCGACCCCTCCAACCTGTGGCTGACCATCCACGAGTCGGTCGGCCACGCCACCGAGCTGGACCGCGCGCTGGGCTACGAGGCGGCCTACGCGGGCACCTCCTTCGCGACCTTCGACCAGCTGGGCAAGCTGAAGTACGGCTCGGAGCTCATGAACGTGACGGGCGACCGGACCGCGGAGCACGGCCTCGCGACCATCGGCTACGACGACGAGGGCGTGGAGGCCCAGTCCTGGGACCTCGTCAAGGACGGCGTCCTGGTGGGCTACCAGCTGGACCGGCGGATCGCGAAGCTCACCGGCTTCGACCGGTCCAACGGCTGCGCCTTCGCCGACTCCCCCTCCAACGTCCCGGTGCAGCGGATGGCCAACGTCTCGCTGCGGCCGGCGGCGGACGGGCCCTCGACGGAGGAGCTGATCTCCGGCGTGGAGCGCGGCGTCTACGTGGTCGGCGACCGCTCCTGGTCGATCGACATGCAGCGGTACAACTTCCAATTCACGCAGCAGCGGGCGTACGCGATCCGGAACGGAAAGCTGGCGGGTCAGCTGCGCGACGTGGCCTACCAGGCCACGACCACCGACTTCTGGGGTTCGATGAAGGCCGTCGGCGGTCCGCAGACGTACGTGCTGGGCGGCGCGTTCAACTGCGGCAAGGCGCAGCCGGGCCAGGTCGCGGCCGTCTCCCACGGCTGCCCCTCGGCCCTCTTCGAGAACGTCAACATCTTGAACACCACTGAGGAGGCCGGTCAGTGAGCCGTCGTAACCAGCCGCACGAGATCGTCGAGCGCGCTCTGGAGCTGTCCCGCGCCGACGGCTGCATGGTGATCGCCAGCGAGCGCTCCACGGCCAACCTCCGCTGGGCGCGCAACGCCCTGACGACCAACGGCGTCACCCGCGGCCGTACGGTCACGGTGATCGCCACCGTCGACGGCGCGGAGGGCACCGCCTCGGGCGTCGTGTCGCGCTCGGCCGTGACGGCCGGAGAGCTGGAGCCGCTGGTGCGGGCCGCCGAGGCCGCCGCGCGCGAGGCCGGCCCGGCCGAGGACGCCCAGCCGCTGGTGACGGGCGTGCCGCACTCCCCCGACTTCACCGCCGCGCCCGCCGAGACGTCCTCCGCCGTCTTCGACGGCTTCGCGCCCGCGCTCGGCGAGTCCTTCGCCGGGGCGCGCGCCGCGGGCCGCGAGCTGTACGGCTTCGCCTTCCACGAGGTCTCCTCGTCCTACTTGGGCACGTCCGCCGGGCTGCGGCTGCGCCACGACCAGCCGACCGGCACCCTGGAGCTCAACGCCAAGTCGCCGGACGGCGTGCGCTCGGCGTGGGCGGGCCGGTCCACGCGGGACTTCACGGACGTGGACCCGCAGGCGCTGGACGCCGAGCTGGCGCGGCGCCTCGCGTGGGCCGAGCGGAAGATCGAGCTGCCGGCCGGGCGGTACGAGACGCTGCTGCCTCCGACGGCCGTGGCGGACCTGCTCGTCTACCAGATGTGGTCGGCCGCGGCGCGCGACGCCGCCGAGGGCCGGACAGTGTTCTCGAAGGCCGGCGGCGGCACCCGGGTCGGGGAGAAGCTGTCCCCGCTGCCGCTGACGCTGCGCAGCGACCCGCGGGCGCCGGGTCTGGAGTGCGCGCCGTTCGTGCTCACGGCCTCCTCGGGGGACGACGCGTCGGTCTTCGACAACGGGCTGCCGCTGGAGCGGGTGGACTGGATCCGTGACGGGGTGCTGGAGCACCTGGTCACCACGCGGCACAGTGCCGGGCTCACGGACCTGCCGGTCACCCCGGGCGTGGACAACCTGATCCTGGACGCGGGCGGCACGCGCTCGATGGAGGAGATGGTCGCGGCCACCGAGCGCGGTCTGCTGCTGACGTCGCTGTGGTACATCCGCGAGGTCGACCCGGCGTCGCTGCTGCTGACGGGGCTGACCCGGGACGGCGTCTATCTCGTGGAGAACGGCGAGGTCGTCGGCGAGGTCAACAACTTCCGCTTCAACGAGTCCCCGGTGTCGCTGCTGTCGCGGGCCACCGAGGCGGGCCGCACCGAGCCGACGCTGCCGCGCGAGTGGGGCGACTACTTCACCCGGGCCGCGGCGCCCGCGCTGCGCGTGCCGGACTTCAACATGAGCTCGGTGAGCCGGGGGGTCTGACAGACCCGTCCGGCAGCCGGGGCGACGGCGAGGGGGTGCGACAGCGTGGGCGCGGCACCGGGCCGAATAGACTGGTCCGCGTCCACCTGTCCCCTTCTCGACCCCAGGAATGTCATGACACGCCTCGGCGAATCCGTCGCCCGCGCCGGCGAGCTCCTCGCGCAGGACCTCTCCTCCGACCAGACCGTCCAGCGGCTGCTGCAGGAGACGGGCTCGCGGCGCTATCTCGATCTGACGGATCTGTCGCCGAAGGAGCAGGCCGAGCTGATCGCCGCCCGCACCGTCGAGGTGCTGCCGGGCGTGGACAAGCTGGCCGAGCGGATCGAGAAGCGGCGCGCGGAGGGCAAGGGCCTGAAGCTCAAGCTGGGCATCGACCCGACGGCGGCCGACGTCCACCTGGGCCACGCCGTGCCGGTGATCATCCTCAGCCGCTTCCAGCGCATGGGCCACGACGTCACCCTCCTCATCGGCGACTTCACGGCCAAGATCGGCGACCCGACGGGCCGCACGGCCGAGCGCCCGCCGCTGACGGACGAGGACATCGCGAAGAACCTCGCGGGCTACCGCGAGCAGGTGCGCCCGTTCTTCGACTTCGAGAAGGTCACGTTCGTCCAGAACAGCGCCTGGCTGGCGCCGTACACCTTCCCGGAGCTGCTCGGGCTGCTGTCGCAGGTGCCGGTCTCGCAGCTGCTGCAGCGCGAGGACTTCCGCAGCCGCCTGGCGGCGGGTTCGGGCCTGTCGATGTCGGAGCTGCTGTACCCGATCGCCCAGGGCCTGGACTCGGTCGCGCTCGACTGCGACGTGGAGCTGGGCGGCGCCGACCAGCTGCTGAACCTGCAGATGGGCCGCAAGCTCATGGAGCTGAAGGGCCGGACGCCGCAGCTCGTCGTCACCATGCCGCTGATCGAGGGCACGGACGGCACGGGCGCGAAGATGTCCAAGTCCAAGGGCAACTACGTGGGCCTGACCGCGCCCGCCGACGACGTCTTCGGCAAGATCATGTCGGTGCCGGACCGGCTGATGGAGCCGTACCTGAAGGCGTGGACCGAGTGGACGGACGAGGAGATCACCCTCGCGCTGTCCCGGGTCGAGGAGCGCTCGCTGCACCCGATGGACCTCAAGAAGATCCTCGCGGGTGAGGTCGTGGCCGCGCTGTACGGGATCGAGGCGGCGATGGCGGCCCGGGCCGGGTTCGTCGCGCAGTTCTCGAAGAAGAGCTTCTCCGACGTGGAGACGCCCGTGGTGGAGCTCGCCGAGCACGGCGCCTCGCCGGCGACGGCGGTGCTCAGCCAGGTCCTGGGCTTCCAGCCGTCCGCCTCGGCGGCCCGCCGGGTGGCCAAGCAGAACGGTCTGCGGCTCGTGGTCGAGACGGACGGCGGCCAGGAGGCCGTGGTGCTGGCCGAGGCCGACGCGATCCGCCCGCTGGGCGAGGTCGTGACGGAGACGGTCGCGAAGGTCGCCGGGGCCGGGAAGGTCTACCTCAAGGCCGGCCGGAAGATCGCCGAGCTGCGGTAGGGGATCCGCCGCTCTCCGGCCCGGGGCGGTCCGTGCGCGTGACGCGTGCGGGCCGCCCCGGCGCCGTTACGGCGCGCGGTTCCCCACCGGTGTCCCCCGCCGTCACGCCGCGTGTCTGCCGCCGCTCCTGTTGCCGCCGCGGACCGCGACCCACAGCCGGTCGCCGATGCCGACGACGAGGACGGCGCCGGCCAGCTGCAGCAGGTGCCGGCCCCAGTCGATGCCCTTGGTCTCGTTGATGCCGAGCCCCGTGGCCGCCCAGTTGCCGAGCAGGCTGCCGATCATGCCCAGGATGATCGTCAGCCACAGGGGAACCTGCTGTTTGCCCGGCAGGATGGCCTTGGCGATCAGGCCCAGGACAAGTCCGACGATGATGGCCCACAACCAGCTCATGTCGCCTCCTCAGCGGCGCGATGTGCCGTGCCCCGCCATTCTGGGGCCGTCGTCCGTACGGCGCACGCCGGAGCGGTCCGTCCGCCGCCGTAAGGGCCCGGCCTACGCGGCCGCAGGTGGGAACGGGGACGCCGCGGGACCCGCTCTCGTACCCGGTGGCCACGCGGCGTAACGTGGAGGGTGTCCCGGCGAGGGCGTGCGGGCGCGGCGGATCAGGTGGTGGAACGTGATGCGGAAGCAGGGCGGAGCGGCGGTCTTCAGGATCACCGGGGCCCGTCAGGGCCTGGCCGAGGACGTGCGCGGCCGCCAGCGCCGCTACGTCATCTCGATGGCGATCCGCACCCTGTCGGTGGTGCTCACCGTGGTGCTGTGGAACGTCGAGCGCTTTGTGGCGATCGGCACGCTGATCCTGGGGGCCGCGCTGCCGTACGTGGCGGTCGTGATCGCCAACGCGGGGCGGGAGAACGCCCCTTCGCTGCCCGGCACGTTCGTACCGGCCCCGACACGGCCGGTGCTGATGCCGGGTCCCGGCGGGGAGATGGCGGAATCCGTCCCGGAAGCCGGCCGTGGCTCCGAGGGCGATCAAGGGCGTGACCACGGCTGATACGCCGTGGGGGCGCGGCGGGCGAGGGCGCGCGCCGCAAAGCTCAAGAAAACCTCAGATCAATCATGTGGTTTCAGTGCCGCACGCCGGGCACCCCGTGACATACTTCCTAAGCGCTCCGCATCCCCCGTCGGAGCGACAGACCGACGCCGGGCGGCTCCCCCCGTGGCTGCCCGGCGTCGCCGTGTCTGCACGCGGTTCGTAGAGTCTGGGGTGTGACTTCCCCCGATGACGCCGTGATCTGTTCCGCCAAGGGCTGCCGTGCCCCCGCCGTCTGGGTGCTGGCGTGGAACAACCCCAAGCTGCACACTCCGGACCGCCGCAAGACGTGGCTCGCGTGCGACGAGCACCGCGAGCACCTGTCCAACTTCCTCGGGCTGCGGGGCTTCCTGAAGGACGTGGTGACGCTGGAGGAGTGGGAGGCCTCGCCCCGCCCGTAGGGCACGAGGGCGAAGGGAGCCGCCGCGGGCTCCCGGGGTCAGCCTCCGATGGCGGACATGGGCCGCTGCGGCTGCAGGAAGGCCGGGTCGTCCAGGCCCGAGCCCGCCTTCTTGCCCCGCATGGCCCGCTGCCAGCGCGCGGCGAGCTCCTCGTCCGTGGCGCCGGAGCGCAGCGCGGCGCGCAGGTCGGACTCCTCGCGCGCGAAGAGGCAGTTGCGGATCTGCCCGTCGGCGGTGAGCCGGGTGCGGTCGCAGGCGCCGCAGAAGGGGCGGGTGACGGAGGCGATGACGCCGACCCGGCCGGGCCCGCCGTCGACGAGCCAGCGTTCGGCGGGGGCGGCGCCGCGCTCGCCGGCGTCCTCGGGGGTGAGGGTGAAGCGGGTGCGCAGGCTCGTGAGGATGTCCGCCGCGGTGATCATGCCGTCGCGGCGCCAGCCGTGCTGGGCGTCGAGCGGCATCTGCTCGATGAAGCGCAGTTCGTAGCCGTGGTCGAGGGCCCAGGCCAGCAGGCCGGGGGCCTCGTCGTCGTTGATGCCGGGCATCAGGACGGCGTTGATCTTCACGGGCGCGAGGCCGGCGGCGAGGGCCGCGGCGAGGCCGTCGAGGACGTCCTGGTGGCGCTTGCGGCGGGTCAGCCGCTGGAAGACGTCGGGCCGCAGCGTGTCGAGGGAGACGTTGACGCGGTCGAGGCCGGCGGACGCGAGGGCCGGGGCGGTGCGCGCGAGGCCGATGCCGTTGGTGGTGAGGGATATCCGGGGGCGCGGCCGGAGCGCGGCGCAGCGCTCGACGAGGGTCACGAGGCCGGGGCGCAGCAGGGGCTCGCCGCCGGTGAAGCGGACCTCGGTGATGCCGAGCCGGGTCACGGCGATGCGGACGAGGCGGACGATCTCGTCGTCGGTGAGCAGGTCGGGCTTGGCGAGCCACTGGAGGCCCTCTTCGGGCATGCAGTAGGTGCAGCGCAGGTTGCAGCGGTCGGTCAGGGAGACGCGCAGGTCCGTGGCGACGCGACCGTAGGTGTCGATCAGCACGCGGCGCCTCCGGCGGACTGGGGGTTGAACGTTCGTTCGCTGCCCGCAGCGTACGCGATCGCCGGAGGCGCGGGTGGCTTCGGGGCTCCGTCCCGGACCCTGGTCCTCAAAAGCCGGACGGGCTGGATTCGGCCCGTCCGGCCTCTGTGCGCGGGAGGTCCCGGCGGGGTCCGGGAAGAAAGCTCAGTGCGCGCCGTGCCCCGTGAGGGAGCGGACTTCGAGTTCGGCGTACTTGGCGTCCGCGTCCGGTTCCGGCTCGGAGAGCAGCGAGCCGAGCCAGCCCAGCAGGAAGCCGAGCGGGATGGAGACCAGGCCGGGGTTGCCGAGCGGGAAGTAGTCGAAGCTCATGCCCGGGAAGAGGGCCTTCTCGTTGCCGGAGACCACCGGGGAGAAGATCACCAGGCCGACGGACGAGATCAGCCCGCCGTAGATCGACCACAGGGCGCCCCGGGTGGTGAAGCGCTTCCAGAAGAGGCTGTAGAGGATGGTCGGGAGGTTGGCGGAGGCCGCGACGGCGAAGGCGAGGGCCACGACGGCGGCGGCGTTGAGCCGGTGGGCGAAGATGCTCAGGGCGATGGCGACCGCGCCGATGACGACGGCGGCGCACTTGGCGGTGAGCACCTCCTCCTTCTCGCTGGTCTTCCCCTTGCGGATGACGTTGGCCCACAGGTCGTGGGCGAACGAGGCCGAGGAGGCGAGGGTGAGGCCCGCGACCACGGCGAGGATCGTCGCGAAGGCGACCGCGGAGATCACGGCGAGGAGGACGGCGCCGCCGGTCGAGCCGGCGCCGCCGCCGACCTCCTGGGCGAGCAGCGGGGCGGCGGTGTTGCCGGAGGGGTCGGAGGCGGTGATGGACTTGGAGCCCACGAGGGCGGCGGCGCCGAAGCCCAGCGCGATGGTCATCAGGTAGAAGGCGCCGATGATGCCGATGGCCCAGTTCACGGACTTGCGGGCGGCCTTGGCGGTGGGCACGGTGTAGAAGCGGATGAGGATGTGCGGCAGGCCGGCGGTGCCCAGGACGAGGGCGAGGCCGAGCGAGATGAAGTTGAGCTTGGTGGTGCCGTCCTTGCCGTACTGCAGGCCCGGTTCGAGGAAGGCCTTGCCCTTGCCGCTCTCCTCGGCGGCGCGCCCGAGGAGGGTGGAGACGTTCCAGCCCACCTTGTTGAGCACGAGGACGGTGATCAGCAGGGTGCCGAGGATGAGCAGGACCGCCTTGACGATCTGCACCCACGTGGTGCCCTTCATGCCGCCGATGGTCACGTAGAGGACCATCACCAGGCCGACCAGGCCGATGATCCAGCGCCGTGAGCCCTCGCCCGAGGCGCCGAGCAGCAGTGCCACGAGGGCGCCCGCGCCGATCATCTGCGCGAGCAGGTAGAAGATCGAGACGACGATGGTGGAGGTGCCGGCGGCGGTCCGCACGGGCCGCTGCTTGAGCCGGTACGCGAGGGCGTCGGCCATGGTGAAGCGGCCGGAGTTGCGCAGCGGCTCGGCGACGAGCAGCAGGGCCACCAGCCAGGCGACGAGGAAGCCGATGGAGTAGAGGAAGCCGTCGTAGCCGTAGAGGGCGATGGCGCCCGCGATGCCCAGGAAGGACGCGGCGGACATGTAGTCGCCGGAGATGGCGAGGCCGTTCTGGAAGCCGGTGAAGGAGCGGCCGCCGGCGTAGAAGTCGGTGGCGTCCTTGGTCTGCCGGCCGGCCCAGACGGTGATGGCGAGGGTGGCGGCGACGAAGACGGAGAAGAGCGTGATGATCAGGGTGCGGTGCTCGCTCGCGGCGCCGGCCGCGAGCGGGATCCCGGTGTGCAGGGCACTGGAGATGCCGGCCATGACGGTCATTCCCCCGCTTCCAGGCGAGCCCGGAGGGCCTCGGCCTTCGGGTCGAGCTTCGCCGCCGCGTGCCGTGAGTACCACCAGGCGATCAGGAAGGTGGTGAGGAACTGGGCCAAGCCGAGGACGAACGCGACGTTGATGTTGCCCACGACCGTGCTGCCCATGAAGTCGCCCGCGTAGTTGGAGAGCAGGACGTACAGCAGGTACCAGGAGACGAAGGCGAGGGTGAGCGGGAAGGCGAACGAGCGCTGTGTGCGGCGCAGTTCGCCGAACTCGGCGCTCGACTGGACCTCGGCGAAACGGTTGGCCGCGCCGGCGGGCGGGGCGGTTGCGGTGGTGCCCGGGCCGTCGGGTTCGTCCGGCCCCTGAGTGGTGACTGGTGCGGTGTCCACGGTCTCTCCTGACAAGGGGGGTGTGAGGCGCGAGCCGATGGCTTGTGATCCGGATCACGCATCGTAGAGGCAGGTCGCAGTATGCGACAGGGGGGAGACCCGGAATTCGGCGGCAGCCGCGGGCCGGGGCGACACCGCCCGCCCGCGGCCTCGTTGACCCTGGTGTGAGCGATGCGCCTCCTCCTCCCCCGCCGTCCCCCGGTCGGCGACCGTTCGGGATCGTCAGGTTGACGGCGCCCATAGCGGCGGTGCCGACCGGCAGGTCCGTGCCCCTCCCGCGGGCGGGCCGCTGGTACGGGCCCCGGGTGCCGCTGCCGCCGCTGAGCATCGAGTCACTGCGGGACAGCGACCTCGCCCCCTGACCCCGCACCCCGGTCCGGGGCCCGCTCCGGCCCTCCGCTCCCCCTCCTCGGAGGCGGATGCTCCCCTTCCGAATTCCCTCCGCTCCAGGGACATTTGCTGCCCGACGATGACGGTCAGGGCGTTTGTTCCGGAATGCATTGCCCGGTGCCATGATCGGCGCTAGCTTCACTCGTCATGTACCCGCCCGCGCGCGGCCCGCGCTCCGGCGGTTTTCGGATGATGTGGAGAACTCATGGCTCCTCTGCGTTCAAGACGGCACGCACTGCTCGCCGTTCCCGTCGGCCTCGCCCTCACCGCCTCGCTCGGCCTCCTGCCGGGGGTCGCCGCCGCCGCGCCGCAGGCCGCGCCCGAGGCGAAGCAGGCCGCCACGGACGGCCCCCTCCTGTCGTACGTGGTGAACACCTCCGCCGACCGCGCCACCGTCGCCAAGGTGAAGAAGGCCGTCGCCACGTCGGGCGGCAGCGTCGTGACCGCCTACGAGCAGATAGGCGTGATCGTCGCCCACTCCAAGAACCCGGACTTCGCCAAGGCGCTGCGCGCGGTCCCCGGCGTGCAGTCCGCGGGCGCCACCCGCACCGCGCCGATCGTCCCGGCCGCCACCACCGACGTCGGCAAGCCCGAGAAGGTGAAGCTGCCCAAGGCGAGCGCCGCGGCGGCGGCCCGGCAGTCCGCCGGCGGCACCGAGCCCCTGGAGGGCCTGCAGTGGGACCTGCCCGCCATCAAGGCGGACCAGGCCGCGAAGGTCAACCCGGGCAGCCGCAAGGTCACCGTCGGCGTCATCGACACGGGCGTGGACGACACCCACCCGGACCTCGCCCCGAACTTCTCCCGGGCCCAGTCGGCGAGCTGCGTCAGCGGCAAGGCCGACACCACGCCCGGCGCCTGGCGCCCGTACAACCCGCTCAAGGACTACCACGGCACGCACGTGGCCGGGACGATAGCCGCGGCCCGCAACGGCGTCGGCATCGCGGGCGTCGCCCCGAACGTCAAGATCTCGGCGCTCAAGGTCTCCAACAAGGACAGCCTGTTCTACGCGGAGAGCGTGGTCTGCGCCTTCGTCTTCGCCGCCGAGCACGACATAGCGGTGACGAACAACAGCTACTACGTCGACCCGTGGATGTTCAACTGCGCCGACGACCCCGACCAGAAGGCGATAGCCGAGTCGGTCTCCCGCGCGGCGAAGTACGCCCAGGACAAGGGCACGGTCAACGTGGCCTCGGCCGGCAACTCCAACTTCGACCTGGCCGCCAAGGAGATCGCCGACGACACCAGCCCGAACGACAAGGGCCGCCCGGCGGAGAAGCGCAAGATCGACCCGTCCGTCTGCCTCGACGTCCCGGCACAGCTGCCCGGCGTGGTCACCGTCTCCGCGACCGGCGCGAAGGGCCAGAAGTCGTTCTACTCCAACTACGGCCTGGGCCAGATCGACGTGGCGGCCCCCGGCGGCGACAAGTACCAGGTCCCGGACCTGCCCGGGAAGGACGGCCGCATCCTCTCCACGCTGCCCGGCGGCGACTGGGGCTTCCTGCAGGGCACCTCGATGGCGGGCCCGCACGTGGCCGGCGTGGCGGCGCTGCTGAAGAGCGCGCACCCCAAGTCGTCCCCGCAGGAGATCCAGTGGCTCCTCAAGGCGCAGGCCGACAACCCCGGCTGCCCGACGGCCCCGTACGACGGTGACGGCGACGGCAAGGTGGACGCCGTCTGCACCGGCACGAAGCCCGTCAACGGCTTCTACGGCTTCGGCATCGTCGACGCCCTGGACGCGGTGCGCTGACGCTCGCGCTCGCGCGAGGAGGGGACGTTCCCCGTGGCGGGACTCTTCCCCGAGAAGGGGCCGGGCAGGTGCCCGGCCCCTTCCGCGCTGCGCAGGAGCCCCTCGGCGAGCAGGAGCTGCGCCCCGATGTAGGTGAGCATCACCCAGAACTGGGCGGCAGGCGCCTGGGGCCAGCCGGCGACGCCGGTGGCGATCAGGGTGTCCGACACGACGAACAGCGCCCCGCCCGCCGCGGCGAGCGGCCGCGTGCGGGTCGCGCACAGCGCCATCGTGACGAGCAGCAGGCTGTAGAGCGCGACGGGCACCCGCAGCCCGGTTTCCAGACCGGGCCACAGCAGCGCGACGGTGACGAGCCAGGCCGCCCCGTAGCCGGCGGCCAGCCGGCGGGTGCGGGCACCGCCGGGGCTGCCGTGCCGCGAGCACAGCACGAGGTAGCAGCCGTGTCCGGCGGCGAACGACGCCATGCCGAGCAGGAACGGCAGGTCCCCACCGGCCTGCAGGAGCGTGTCACCGCCGCATCCGAACAGCAGCGCCACGGCGAGCAGCCGGGGCCCGCCGCGCGTGAGGACGTACGCCGCGAGCAGGGGCATCAGGGCGGGCTTGGTGACGAGCGCGACGGCGGACCCGGCCAGCAGGGCGCCGAGGTGGGCGAGGGCGACGGCGCCGAAGAGGACACCGAAGGGGACGGAGAAGGCGCGGGAGGGGTTCACGCGGCGTGCTCGCGCGCGGGAACGGCTCCGGCGGCGGTGGCGGGTGCTTCCTCCCGGGGCGCCGGCTGCCAGCCCGGCCCGCGGAACACCCTCCCCAGCCGCTCCCGCCAGTCACGCGCGGCGCGCAGGTCACGGGCGATCGCGGCGTACTCGTGGGTGGCGACGCGCAGCGGGTTGTACGTGTCGATGTTCTTGGTCAGCCCGTACACCGGCTTCTCGCCCTCGGGCACGAAGGAGCCGAACATCCGGTCCCAGACGATCAGGATCCCGCCGTAGTTGCGGTCCAGGTAGCCGCCCTGGGAGGCGTGGTGGACGCGGTGGTGGGAGGCCGTGTTCAGGACGTACTCGAACGGCCGCGGCAGCTTCCCCACCCGCTCGGTGTGCACCCAGAACTGGTAGACGAGGTTCGCCGACGAGCAGAAGGCCAGCGCGGCCGGGTGCACGCCCGCGGCGACCATCGGCAGATAGAACGGCCACACGGTCAGCGTCGTCCAGGGCTGGCGCAGCGCGGTGGTGAGGTTGAACTTCCGGCTGGAGTGGTGCACCACGTGGCAGGCCCACAGGATCCTGATGACGTGGTGCCCGCGGTGCGACCAGTAGTAGAAGAAGTCCTGCACGAGCAGCATCAGCGGGAGCGTCCACCACAGCACGGGGACGCGCAGCGGCGTGAGCTCGTAGAGGGCGGTGTAGACGGCGACGATCGGAATCTTCCACAGCGCGTCGAAGACGAGGCTGCCGGCGCCCATTCCGATGCTGGTCGCCGCGTCCTTGGTCGTGTAGCCCGCGTCGCCCGTCTCCTCGGCGGGGCGCAGCCGGTAGCTCACCAACTCCAGTGCGGTGAGCAGGAGGAAGGCGGGTATGGACCACAGCACGACATCGGGAAGGTGCGGCATGGGCGCACGATAGGCGCGTCATCAGGCCTTCCGCCAGGGGTAGTTACCCTTCGGTATCGAATTGTGTTACCGGAGGTTCGAAGAGGGGGAGCACGGGGTGGTGGCAGGGGAGGCGGTCCTCGCGCGAGTGGCGGGGGCGGTGGCGGGGGCGCTCGCCAAGTCGGCGCTGGCCAGGAGCCCGGGGGCGGGGCTCGCGGCGAAGGCGGCCGCACCGGTGGGGTGGGGGCGGCGGCGCCCCGGGATGCTCGGGGAAGAGGAGACCTCGCGCCTGGTGCGGCGGCTGTCGGAGCTCCGGAAGGGGCCTTGGGAGCGGCTGCCTGAGCACGAGTGGCAGGCGACGGCGGACGCGGTGTGCGAGGTGTTCGCGGCGGCGGGCCCGCTCGACCAGCGCGCGCTCTTCGCCGCCGACCTCGACCCCGGGCGGTTGCGTACGGAGCTGCTCGCTCGGTGCCCGGGGATCGTGGAGCGGGCGGGGCTCGGGGAGGCGGGTGAGGCGGCGTTCGCGGAGCTGCTGGGGGCGGCGTGCCTGCACATCGTGGAGTACGCGACGTCGCTGCCGACGTTCGCGGCGCGGGCGGACGTGGAGCTGGTGCGGCGGTCGGGGGAGTCGCAGCGGAGGCTGGCCGAGTTGCTCGACCGGATGGACGCAGTACCGGGCGGCGCGGAGTTCGACGAGCAGTATCGGGAGTACATCGCCGCGACGTACGGGCGGGTGGAGCTGTTCGGGCTGACGCTGGGGTGCGCGGAGCGGGAGTGGGCGCTGAGCACGGCGTACATCTCCCTCAGGGTGACGGGCGGGGACGAAGCCCGCTGGGCCGCCGATGCCTCACCGCACCTCGCACAGGCATCGGTCTCCACGGAGCAGGCGCTGGCGAGTTGCGAGCGGATGCTGCTGCGGGGGCCCGCGGGCTCGGGCAAGAGCACGCTCGTGCAGTGGCTGGCCACGAACGCGGCGCGGCGGTCGTTCGGCCCGGAGCACTTCGAGTGGAACTGCTCCATGCCGTTCGTGCTGCGGCTGCGGACGCTCACGCAGCGGGGCGCGCTGCCGGTGCCGGGGGAGTTCCTGAGCGCGACGGGGAACCCCCTGGCCGGACTGGCGCCGGCGGGCTGGGCGGAGAGCCTGCTGTCGAGCGGCCTGGCGCTGGTGCTGATCGACGGCGTGGACGAGGTCCCGGCCGACCAGCGACGGCGTACGCGGGAGTGGCTCCAGTCGCTGCTGACCGCGTTCCCGAAGGCGCGGTACGTGGTGACGACGCGGCCGTCGGCGGTCCCGGAGGACTGGCTGGACGGCCAGGGCTTCACCTCGTACGCGCTCCAGCCGATGGACCGCGAGGACATCCGCAGGTTCATCGCCCACTGGCACCGGGCGGCGGGCGCGGAGGGGGCCTTCGAGGAGTCCCTGCAGCAGGCGGTGGCCACGCGGCGGGAGCTCGGGCGGCTGGCGACGAATCCTCTGATGTGCGCGCTGCTGTGTGCGCTCAACCGCGACCGGCGGATGCATCTGCCGCGGGCGCGGAAGGAGCTGTACGACGCGGCGCTCGACATGCTGCTCGTGCGGCGGGACAACGAGCGCGACATCACGGCCGTGGAAGGCGTCGACCTCACGCGCGACGAGCAGACGCTGCTGCTCCAACGGCTCGCGTACTGGCTGATCCGGAACGGCCAGACGGTCACGGCGTGCGCGGACGCCACGGAGATGATCGAGGAGTGGCTGGCCGCGATGCCGCAGGTGCGGGCGCAGGGGGACGCCCGGCAGGTCTTCACCCATCTGCTGATCCGCAGCGGGCTGCTGCGCGAACCGGTGCCGGGGTCGATGGACTTCGTCCACCGGACCTTCCAGGACTACCTGGGGGCGAGGGCGGCCGTCGAAGCGCGGGACTTCGGCCTGCTGGTGAGCAAGGCGCACGACGACCAGTGGGAGGACGTGGTCCGGATGGCGGTCGGACACGCCCGGACGGAGGAGCGGGCGCGGCTGCTGCGGCAACTCATGCGGCGCGCGGACCGGGTGAAGAGTCACCGGCACCGGCTGACGCTGCTGATGGCCGCGTGCCTGGAACACGCGCCCGAGCTGGATCCCGAGGTCCGGGCCGGCATCGAGGCGCGGACGAAGGCGCTGCTGCCGCCGCGCAGCGACGAGGAGGCCGAGGCACTGGCCAAGGCCGGCGAGCTGGTGATCGAGTTGCTCCAGGGGCCGGAGGAGCTGGACGAGGAGAGCGCGCGGGCGACGATACGGACGGCCAGGCTGATCGGCGGGGACGGGGCGCTGGCGGTGCTCTCGCGCTTCCGGAACGACGACCGTTCACCGGTTCAGGTGGCGCTCTCGCGGTGCTGGAGTGCGTTCGACACCGAGGAATTCGTCGATGCGGTGCTCGCCGAGGCGAAGGTGGGGCGCATCTTCGTGCGAGTGGAGTCGGCGGAGCAGATCCGGGCCCTCCCCCGGCTTCCCCGGGTCCGGCACGTGTCGGTCGAGGGAAATCACCGGCTCACCGGGGAGATCACCCGGCACGAGCACCTGGAGTCACTGGACCTCGTCGGCAACCACGAGCTGACCGACCTCACTCCGCTCATCCGCTGCAGGCAGCTGAAGCGCCTCGCCCTCGTCGAATGCCCGGCGGTCGAGAGCCTGTCTTCGCTCACCACGACCGAGGTGGAGACGCTCTTCCTGGGCCGTCTGATGGACAGCCTGTCCCTTGGACCGCTCGCCGGGCATACCGCACTGCGCCACCTTCACCTCAACTGCCGTCCCGTCCGGAGAACAGCGGACATTCCTGTCGGCCCGCAGCTCACCGGTCTCACTCTCTTAAGTGAGGCCGACTCGATCAGCCTTGACGGCCTCGACCAGTGGCCCGGACTCTCCCGTCTGACGATCACGGGTCACGCGCAGGCCGCCGCACTCGCGCAGCAGGAGACTCCCCCGCTCCTGACGATCCTGCAGGTGAATCTGCATTCTGCACTCGACCCGCAAACCCTCGTCCACCACCGAAAAGTGCGGGACCTGACGCTGGTGGGCTGCACCCTGAGCGGAAGTCTCGCTCCTCTGGCCGAGATGCGGGCCCTCGCCGCGCTCACCCTGAGCGCCTGCGACGCAGCAGGAACAGAGCCCGTCGACCTGACCCCGCTGGCCCCTCTGGAACACCTCACCATCAAGCTCCGGCACACGACTCACATCCGCGGCGCGGACCTCTTCCCACCCGGCCGCCTCGTCATCGACTGACCGCCCGGCCCCGTCACTGTCAGTCCGCCCCCGTATTCTTTCTGACCATGCTCGAAGACCAGACCGCAGCCGCCGCTCCGACTCCGTGGCCGACCGCGTACCCCGAGGGGTACGCGGTCGTCGACGTGGAGACCACCGGGCTCGCCCGGGACGACCGGATAGTGTCCGCGGCGGTCTACCAGCTGGACGCCCGCGGCGAGGTCGAGGACCACTGGTACACGCTGGTCAACCCCGAGCGCGACCCGGGCCCCGTGTGGATCCACGGACTGACGACCTCCGTGCTCTCCTCCGCCCCGCTCTTCCCCGAGATCGCGGACGAGTTCGCCAAGCGCCTCGAAGGCCGCGTCCTCGTGGCGCACAACGCCGCCTTCGACTGGTCGATGATCGCCCGCGAGTACGCCCGCGCCCGGGCGACCGCGCCCGTCCGGCAGCGGCTGTGCACCATCGCGCTCTCCAAGGAGCTGCAGCTCCCGCTGCCCAATCACAAGCTGGAGTCGCTCGCCGCCCACTACGGCGTCGTGCAGCAGCGCGCCCACCACGCGCTCGACGACGCCCGCGTGCTCGCCGAGGCCTTCCGGCCGAGCCTCCACCTCGCGGCCGCGGCCGATCTGCGGCTGCCGCTGCTCGCCTGCCAGCCGCTCACGGAGTGGTCCGACAGGCCGACAACCCCCAACACTTCCGCACATATCGGGCATCAGCGCTCATACAGCACGCCCGGCTCCTGGCGGCCGAGCCGCAAGCGCCCCGCCTGCCCGTACCCCAACCCCGGGCGTTACAAAGAGGGCGAACAGCTCATTCAGGGCATGCGGGTGGCCTTCTCCGGCGACACCTCCATCGACCGCGAGCTGCTGGAGGACCGCGCCATCGAGGCGGGGCTGCACGTCGCGACCAGCATCTCCCGCCTCACCAGCGTGCTGGTCACCAACGACCCCGACTCCCCCACGACCAAGACCACCAAGGCCCGCTCCTTCGGCACCCCGGTGATCGACGAGGCCGCCTTCGTCCAGCTGCTCTCCCACGTGGTGCCCGCCCCCGCCTCCTGACGGGAGCCACCCACTGCACCCGGGGCGAACCGGGCCGGGTACCGTCAAATGCGTGTACCGCTTCCTGTTGTCCCGGCAGTGGGTGATCCTCACCCTCGTGGGGCTCGTCCTCATCCCGGTGATGATCAAACTGGGCTTCTGGCAGTTCCACCGCCACGAGCACCGGGTCGCGCGCAACGACTTCGTCGCGCGCAGTCTCGCCGCCGACCCCGTGCCGGTGACCGAGCTGTCCGCGCCCGGCAAGGACGTCTCCGACGACGTCTGGCGCCGGGTCACCGCGAGCGGCACCTTCGACACCAAGGGCGAGGTCGTCGTCCGGCTGCGGACCGACGCCGACGGCAAGTCCGGCTACATGGTCCTCAGCCCCCTCCTCCTCACCGACAAGGCCGACGGGCCGGCCGTCCTCGTCAACCGCGGCTGGATCCCCTCCACCGGCGACCTGACGAAGTTCCCCGAGGTCCCCGCCCCGCCCTCCGGCAAGGTCACCGTCACCGGCCGGCTGCGCGCCGACGAGACCGACTCCAGCGGCATCAAGGACACCCGCGGCCTGCCGCCCCGCCAGGTCATGCGCATCAACAGCGAGCGCCAGGCGCAGTCCCTGCACCGCCCCGTCCTCGGCGGCTACATCGAGCTCACCGACCCGGACCCCGGCGCCAAGGGCCCCGAGCCGGTGGCGGCCCCCGACCACGACAGCATCGGCCCCCACATGGCCTACGCCGTCCAGTGGTGGCTCTTCGCCGCCTTCGTGCCCGTCGGCTGGATCATCCTCGTCCGCCGCGAGCGCCGCGACCGCGCCGCCGGAACCGCCCCCGCCGCGACCGCCGCGCAACCGGACGTAGCCCGTACAGCCGCCACCCCCGAGTAGCCTTCCCGCCTCGCGGGAAGACGCTCCGCGTGGCAGCACGCATCGAGGACTACGCGCTCATCGGCGATCTCCAGACCGCCGCCCTGGTCGGCCGCGACGGCTCGGTCGACTGGCTCTGCCTGCCCCGCTTCGACTCCGCCGCCTGCTTCGCCGCCCTCCTCGGCGACGAGGACAACGGCCACTGGCGCCTGGCCCCCGCCGCCACCGGCCCCGGCACGCCCTGCACCCGCCGCTCCTACCTCCCGGACTCCCTGGTCCTCGAAACCGTCTGGGAGACACCGGCCGGCACCGTCAAAGTGCTCGACTTCATGCCCCAGCGCGACCGCGCCCCCGACATCGTCCGCATCGTCGAGGGCGTCTCCGGCAGCGTCGACATGCTCGGCGTCCTCCGCCTGCGCTTCGACTACGGCAGCGTCGTCCCGTGGATACGGCGCTCCGACGGCCACCGCGTCGCCGTCGCCGGCCCCGACTCGGCCTGGCTGCGCAGCGAGCCCCCCGTCAAGACCTACGGCCACGACTTCAGCACCCGCTCCGAGTTCACCGTCTCCGCCGGCGACAAGGTCGCCTTCGTCCTCACCTGGCACCCCTCCCACCAGCCCCGCCCCGCCCTCGTCGACCCCCACGAAGCCCTCCGCCACAGCCTTGCGGACTGGCGCGAGTGGGCGGGCCGCTGCACCTACGGCGGCCCCCACCGCGAAGCCGTCGTCCGCTCCCTCATCACCCTCAAGGCCCTCACCTACGCCCCCACCGGAGGCATCGCCGCCGCCTCCACCACCTCCCTCCCCGAAGAGATCGGCGGCGTCCGCAACTGGGACTACCGCTACTGCTGGCTGCGCGACTCCACCCTCACCCTCGGCGCCCTCCTCTCCGCCGGCTACGGCGACGAGGCCGCCGCCTGGCGCGCCTGGCTCCTGCGCGCCGCCGCCGGAGACCCGGCCGACCTGCAGGTGATGTACGGTCTCGCCGGCGAGCGCCGACTCCCCGAGACCGAACTCCCCTGGCTCCCCGGCTACGAGGCCTCGGCCCCCGTCCGCGTCGGCAACGGCGCCGTCAAGCAGCTCCAGCTGGACGTCTACGGCGAGGTCATGGACTCCCTCCACCTCTGCCGCAGCTGGGGCCTGCCCGCCAAGCCCCACGAGTGGAAGCTCCAGCGCTGCCTGATGGAGTACATCAAGGACCACTGGCGCGAGCCCGACGAGGGCATCTGGGAGATCCGCAGCCCCCGCCGTCACTTCGTCCACTCCAAGGTCATGGCCTGGGTCGCCGCCGACCGCGCCGTCCGTGCCCTCGAAGCCGACCCGGACCTCGACGGCGACGCAGACGGCTGGCGCGCCATGCGCGACGAGGTCCACCGCGAGGTCTGCGAGCGGGGCTACGACGCCGAGCGCAACACCTTCACCCAGTCCTACGGCTCCCGGGAGCTCGACGCCGCCACGCTCCTCATCCCCCGCGTCGGTTTCCTCCCGCCCGACGACCCCCGCGTCACCGGCACCGTCGAGGCGGTCCGCCAGGAGCTCTCCCACGGCGGGCTCCTCCGCCGCTACAGCCGCGACGGAAAGCCCATGGACGGCGTGCCCGGCAACGAGGGCGCGTTCCTGGCCTGCTCCTTCTGGCTGGCCGAAGCCCTCCACACGACCGGCCGCACCAAGGAGGCCCACGCCCTCTTCGAGCGCCTCCTCGGCCTCCGCAACGACGTCGGCCTCCTGGCCGAGGAGTACGACCCCGACGCCGCCCGCCACTTGGGCAACCACCCCCAGGCGTTCAGCCACATCGGCCTGGTCAACGCCGCCCTCGCCCTCTTCCCTCCGCAAGACTGACCCCATGGATCTAGGACTGAAAGACCGCACGTACGTCCTCACGGGGGCCACGAGGGGCCTGGGCAACGCCACCGCCCAGGAACTCATCGCCGACGGCGCCAAGGCCGTGGTCACCGGCCGCACCGAGGAATCCGCCCGCTCCGCGGCGACGGCCCTGGGCCCCAGCGCCCTCGGAGTCGCGGCCGACAACGCCGACCCCGCCACCCCGGACCGCGTGATCGCCGCGGCCCGCGATCACTTCGGCGGCTTCGACGGCATCCTCATCAGCGTGGGCGGCCCGCCCGCGGGAACCGCGGCGGACGTCAGCGACGACCAGTGGCAACGGGCCATCGACACGGTCTTCCTGGGCGCCGTCCGCATGGCCCGCACCGCCGCACGCGAACTCCCCGAAGGAGGCGTGATCGGCTTCGTCCTCTCGGCATCGGTGCACGAGCCGATCCCGGGCCTGACCGTCTCCAACGCCCTCCGCCCGGGCCTGGCGGGCTTCGCGAAGTCCCTCTCCGCGGAACTGGGCCCGAGGGGCATCCGCGTCGTAGGCCTCCTCCCCCACCGCATCGACACGGACAGGGTGAGAGAACTGGACGCGCTCTCGGACGACCCGCAGAGAACGAGACAACACCACACGGCGCAGATCCCCTTGAGGCGCTACGGCACCCCCGCCGAATTCGGAAAGACGGCAGCCTTCATGCTCTCCCCGGCGGCGTCCTACCTCACCGGCGTCATGCTGCCGGTGGACGGCGGGGCGCGCCACGGCTTCTGAGGCCGACGGTCAACCGTCACCCCACCCGCTCGGCCCGGTGCCGAACCGCCCGCACCCGCACCTCCACCGGCAGCCGTCCCACCCCCGCCGACACCCGCGCGTGCTCCAGCGCCTCGCCGTCCAGCCGCGCCAGCGCCACCGCCGGCGACGCGTGCGGCGCGAGCGTCAGCCCGACCCGCGCCTCCGGCGCCGTCCGCCGCCCCAGCAGCGCGACCAGCGCCCGCTCCACCCCGTCCTGCGCCTCCGCCTCGGCGCACACCGCCTCTTCCAGCGCTCTTCCCCGCAGCACCGCCTCCTCGCCGTCCCCGCAGTCCACGACGAGCTCGCGCAGCCGGCGTCGCCGCACCTGTGCCAGCAGCCACCACAGCGCCAGCAGCACCACGACGCCGAGCCCGGCGATGACCGCGGGCCACCACCAGCCCTCGCCCCGCCACTTGGTCTGCGCGGCCCGGCTCAGGAGCACGTCCCGCGGCCCGTCGAACGGCCAGGCCGCGGGGAGCGTGAAGCCCCAGCTCCGCTGAAGATCCAGCGCACCGACAAGAACAGCGGCCCCCAGCCCGACGAGCACGACCCCGGCCGCGCCCACCAGCACCCGGTTGACACCCTTCAGCACCGCACACCGCCCCTCACTTCTTCCCCCTCACTTCTTCGCCGGCCGGCTGACCCGCACCGACACCCCGGGCTCGCGCGCGAGCCCCAGCTTGCGCACTCCCTCGGCCATCACGCGCTGTACGTCGGCCCGTACGTCGTCGAGGTCCCGGAAGTGGGACCGGGCCCGTACGTGCACGCGATGGCGCCCCACCTTGACCCGTACGGACTGCACCCCGGCCACCTCCATGGCCCGGTCCCGCAGGACGAGCGCCGCGGCGCGCCGGTCGATCCCGGCCCGGAGGTCGGCGCGGTCGGGCCGCATGGGCAGCAGGGACCGCAGGCCGGGCGTGACGGCGAGGAGAACGAGCCACGCCCCCACCACCACGGCGACGACGGCACCCCCGACGACCCACGCGTCCCCGAGGGGCCGGGTGGCGAGCTCGTGGGCCAGTCGCCGCCGCCACTCCATCGCGGGCCGGTGCGCGCGGACGGCGGCGACGTCGTACAGCAGGAGCCCGGCCGCCCCCAGGACCACGGCGGCCACCAGGAAGGCGGGCACCCGCCGCACGGCCCAGAACCGCCGGACCGGAGCCCCGCCCCCGACCACGCCGCCCCCGGCCTCGCCGCTCCCGACCTGGGCCCTGCCGCCCCCGGCCCCGCCCCCTGCCTCGATCCCGCTCACCGCACCCGCTCCCGCCCCGCCGACACCGTGTGCGTGGAATGCAGCCGCTCCACGGTGACGGCCACTTCCGGCACGTCCATCCCCGCCAGGGCCTTCACCCGTTCGGTGATCCGCCGTCGCACCGCCCCGCACTGCGCCCCGATGTCCGAGGGGTAGCCGAGCTCGACGGCAACGCGCACCCGGACGACGTCGTCGTGCACGGTGACGTCGGCGTACGGCGGCCCCGTCTCCACGCCACCCCCGGCAGGGGCACCCGCAGCAGGGGCACCCCGCGCCACGGCACCGCCCAACGCCTCCCGGGCCGCCTGTGAAGCGATCTTCGCCACCACGCGGTCCGCGATCCGTGTCGCCCCGCGCTCACCCGCCGGAAGCGTCACCGCCGCCGCCCGTCCCGGTCCCGCGTCCGGAAGAACTCGCCCGGATCCAGGTCCCCGTCGAGGAAGCGGCCCACCACGAACCCGAGCGCCCCCAGGGCGGCTACGAGCAGAAAGGCCCCGAACCCGCCGAAGTACCCGGCGAATCCGAGCGCCATGCCGGCGATCAGGCCGACCACGGCCATGCTCATCGCGAGCTCCTCCACTGAAGACGGGACCGGACCCTACTGAAGCCTCGGCTCCGGCTCTTCCTCTTCCTCGTCGGGCAGCTTCACGTCGGTGACGGCGATGTTGACCTCGACGACCTCCAGACCGGTCATCCGCTCCACCGCCGCGATGACGTTCTCCCGCACGGACCGGGCGACGTCGGCGATCGCCACCCCGTAGTCCACGACGATCTCCAGGTCGAGGGCCGTCTGGACCTCGCCGACCTCGGCCTTCACACCGCGCGCGACCGACCTGCTGCCGCCCGGCACCCGGTCCCGGACGGCCCCGAACGTCCGCGAGAGGCCGCTGCCCATCGCGTGGACGCCGACGACGTCGCGGGCGGCGAGCCCGGCTATCTTCTCCACCACCCCGTCGGCGATCGTGGTGCGGCCGCGGTCGGCCGGGGCGGTCGGAACGCTCTCGCTGCTGTACACGGTCTCGCTCATCGTCCATTCGCCTCTCTCGGCTACGGGCCATGGGCCGTGGGCTGTGGGCTCCCTTTGCCACCTTAGGTGCGCATTCCCCGGCCCGCTCGGGGGATCCGGGGGAAACGACCGGAGCGGGCCACGGCCGGAGTGAGCCGCCGGTCCGGCTGCGCGCCGGGCGCGCGACGGCATCGGGGCAGGTCGCGGGGGCCACCGCCAGCCGGCACCACCGACCTTGGCTGTCATGCCCACAGCGATAGGATCCCGGCTTGATCGATCAAGCAGCACCGCATCACAGGGGGAACACACCGCATGGCGCTGAGACATCTGCTGACCGGCAACGGCCTGAGCCTCGCCCGCCACGCCCGCCGCCACGCCAACGGCATCTTCGCCGCCCCCAGCCCCGGCCGGGTCATCGACCCCGTCATAGGCCGCGTCCAGAAGGCGCGGGCCGCCGCCGGCGCGCTCACCACGTTCCTGCTGATATCCGTCTACGGCGTGGACGGCGGCTGGAGCGCCGTGTTCGAGGACGGCTTCACCAAGCTGTTCATGGCGCCCCTGGTGCTGATCCTCGTCGGCCCGCTCGTGATCGCCGGATTCATCTGGTACGCGCCGCCGCAGCACCGCCCCGTGCTGCGCTCACGGCTGCGCTACCCGCTCAAGGCCATCGGCTGGTACCTGGGCATTCCGATCGGCGCGGTCGGCGCGGTGCTGCTCCTCCTCGTGCTGAACAAGGTGCTGGAGGGGATCTTCGTGCTCCAGGCCGTGATCTGCCTGGCCGTCCTGATCGCGGGCATCCCCCTGCTGATCTGGGCGGGCTCCTTCCTCTTCTTCGCCTCGGGCGCCGCCGCCCGCTACGCATTCAACACGGCCGACGTGCACGCCGCCCTGCCGGCCGTCCTCACGGCGGTCCTCGTGTGGGTGCTGAACGTCGCCCAGCTCGGCGACGGCCTGCCGAACGGGCCGGTGGGCGTGCAGATCGCCGCGTTCCTCGGCGGCCCGCTGTCCGTCACGGCCGTGTCCTCCTGGGAGCTGCACGTGCTGCGCACCCGCTACGGGGTCCGCGTCCGGGGCTGACCCGAACGCGCCCCCGGCGAGCTCTCCGCTACTCCCCCACACCCGCCAGATCCCGCAGCCGCCGCCCCTGCGCGGCCCGCTCCGCCACCCGCTGCTCGTCGTAGGTGCGCCCGGCCGCGCCCCGCAGCAGGGCCTTGGTCTCGACCACGGCGTCCCGCGGGGCGGCGAGGATCGCCGCGGCGAGGTCGTGGACGGCGCCGTCGAGCTCGCCCGCCGGCACCACGAGGTTGGCGAGCCCGGCGCGCTCGGCCTCCGCGGCGCGCACGAAGCGGCCGGTGGTGCAGATCTCCAGCGCGCGGGCGTAGCCGACGAGGGAGACCAGCGGCTGCGTGCCGCCGAGGTCCGGCACCAGGCCCAGGCTGGTCTCGCGCATGGCGAACTGCACGTCCTCCGCGCAGACCCGCAGGTCGCAGGCGAGCGCGAGCTGGAAGCCGGCGCCTATCGCATGGCCCTGGACCGCGGCGATGGAGACGATGTCGTTGCGCCGCCACCAGGTGAACGCGGACTGGTACGCGGAGATCTCGGCGTCGAGCGCCTCGTCGCTCCCGCGGGCCAGGTCGATGAACGAGGGCTCGCCCTCGAAGCCCTCGGGGGTGAAGGCCTGCCGGTCGAGCCCGGCGGAGAAGGACTGGCCCTCGCCGCGCAGCACGACGATCCGGACGCTGCCCGGGAGCAGCCGTCCGGCCTCGGTCAGGGCCCGCCAGAGCGCGGGCGACTGGGCGTTGCGCTTGGCGGGGTTGGTGAGGGTGACGGTGGCCACCGCGTCGTCCACGGTGAGCCGGACGCCGTCACGGTCGAGCAGGGTGTCGAGCAGAGTCTTGTCGTTGGGGGCGGTCATCGAAGGGCCTCCGATCGGGCTACTGCACAGTAGGTGACTGCACAGTAACCACCCGGTCGACTGCTCGACCGACCGGGTGGCACTGCCCACACTGTCGGTGCCCTGGGTGCGCGGGGCGTCAGGCCGAGGCGGCCTTCTTGCCGCGCGTCGCTCCGCCGCGACCCCGGAGGATCACGCCGGATTCACTGAGCATCCGATGAACGAAGCCGTAGGAGCGGCCGGTCTCTTCGGCCAGCGCCCTGATGCTCGCACCGGAGTCGTACTTCTTCTTCAGGTCTGCCGCGAGCTTCTCGCGCGCGGCGCCGGTCACCCGGCTGCCCTTCTTCAGAGTCTCGGCCACCCGTGCCTCCTCATGGGAGATGCGCCTCTTGACTCTCATGATCACCCCTATACGGCCTCCTGGCCACCCATTCGACAAGGTCCATGAGAAGTCCGCGGCCCCCGGCGGCCCGGATTTCCGGCGCCCGCAGGCCTCGGAGCAGGGAATTCCGAACGATCGCGCTCGTACGACCGTACGGGTGGCGTAGCGAAGGGGCAGGTCAGACGGGGCACTCCCGGCCGGCGGTGCGAACGCCCCGGCGCATGGCACGGGTCGTGCGCCGGGGCAGCGGGCGGCAGCGGGGTACGAGCCGCACTCACTCAGATGAAGGATCACCCGTCGGCCGAATGATCGGGACGGCACCGATCACACCCGTCACGGAGCGCTACGAAGCGCCGGGCACTGGGCAGGGCTCGGGTGGGACTCGGATGGGACTCGGGTGGGAAGACGACGGCCGTCACGGCCCCGGATCAGGCGAGAGCGACCAGATCCGCGTAGTCCGGGCCCCAGAGGTCCTCGACACCGTCCGGCAGCAGGATGATCCGCTCCGGCTCCAGCGCGTCGACGGCGCCCTCGTCGTGGGTCACCAGCACCACTGCGCCCTTGTACGTGCGCAGCGCGCCGAGGATCTCCTCGCGGCTGGCCGGGTCGAGGTTGTTGGTGGGCTCGTCGAGCAGCAGCACGTTGGCGGAGGAGACGACCAGGGTGGCCAGGGCCAGTCGGGTCTTCTCGCCGCCGGACAGCACGCCCGCGGGCTTGTCGACGTCGTCGCCGGAGAACAGGAAGGAGCCCAGCGTCTTGCGGACCTCGACCAGGTCGAGGTCGGGCGCGGAGGAGCGCATGTTCTCCAGGACCGTGCGGTCCGGGTCGAGCGTCTCGTGCTCCTGGGCGTAGTAGCCGAGCTTGAGGCCGTGACCGGGGGTGACCTCGCCGGTGTCGGGCTTCTCGGCGCCCGCGAGCAGCCGCAGCAGCGTGGTCTTGCCGGCGCCGTTGAGGCCGAGGATGACGACGCGCGAGCCCTTGTCGATGGCCAGGTCGACGTCGGTGAAGATCTCCAGCGAGCCGTAGGACTTGGACAGGCCCGCGGCGGTGAGCGGGGTCTTGCCGCAGGGCGCGGGCTCCGGGAAGCGGAGCTTGGCGACCTTGTCGGAGGCGCGGACCTCGTCCAGGCCCTTGAGCAGCCGCTCGGCGCGCTTGGCCATGTTCTGCGCGGCGACGGTCTTGGTGGCCTTGGCGCGCATCTTGTCGGCCTGCGAGTTGAGGGCCGCGGCCTTCTTCTCGGCGTTCTGGCGCTCGCGCTTGCGGCGCTTCTCGTCGGCCTCGCGCTGCTGCTGGTACAGCTTCCAGCCCATGTTGTAGACGTCGATGGCCGAGCGGTTGGCGTCGAGGTAGAAGACCTTGTTGACGACCGTCTCGACGAGGTCGACGTCGTGGGAGATCACGATGAAGCCGCCGCGGTACGTCTTGAGGTAGTCGCGCAGCCAGGCGATGGAGTCGGCGTCGAGGTGGTTGGTCGGCTCGTCCAGGAGCAGGATGTCGGCGTCCGAGAAGAGGATCCGGGCCAGCTCGACGCGGCGGCGCTGACCGCCGGAGAGGGTGTGCAGGGGCTGCCCGAGGATGCGGTCGGGCAGGCCGAGGGCGGCCGCGATGGTGGCGGCCTCCGCCTCGGCCGCGTAGCCGCCCTTGGTGAGGAACTCCGTCTCCAGGCGGGCGTACTTCTTCATCGCGTTGTCGCGGGTGGCGCCCTTGCCGTTCGCCATGCGGTCCTCGTTCTCGCGCATCTTGCGCAGGACGGTGTCCAGGCCGCGGGCGGAGAGGATGCGGTCGCGGGCGAGGACGTCGAGGTCGCCGGTGCGGGGGTCCTGCGGGAGGTAGCCGACCTCGCCGGAGCGGGAGATCGTGCCGCCCGCGGGCATGCCCTGGCCGGCCAGGCACTTGGTGAGGGTGGTCTTGCCCGCGCCGTTGCGGCCCACGAGGCCGATGCGGTCGCCCTTGGCGATACGGAAGGACGCGTTCTCGATGAGGATGCGGGCGCCGGCGCGCAGCTCGATGCCGGAAGCGGTGATCACGGGGATTACTCCAGGGCGTGGTGGACGGCGGTGGGGACGGGAGTGAACTCGGCCGCGCGCGGGGGCGCGCCTCTGCGGGCGCGGGCGGGGGGCGGCCGACGCCGTCTAATGCACGAGGAGGAATGCCATACCCATCAGTCTAACGGTGATGCGCAACCGCCTTCCGGGGCCGGGCCCCGGCGGACCGTACGGGTGCGCCCCGCACCCATGACTCCGCCGCAGACTCCGCCGCAGCGGTGATCAGCCACGACGGCGGCTGCCGGCGGTGCCGTACCGGGGCTCGGCCCGGGGCCGCGGCCGGGCCCGGCTCGGCTCGGCACCGCCGGCAGCCGCCGTCAGGCGTCTCGCCGTTGCGGCGGAGGATTTTGTCGGCGCGGCCGGTGCGCTCCGGCCCCGGGCCCGGCTCGGCACCGCCGGTAGCCGCCGTCGGGCATCTCGCCGCTGCGGCGGAGAATTTTGTCGGCGCGGCCGGTGAACTCCGGCCCCGGGCCCCCGGGCCCCCGGGCCGCAACCGAGCCCGCGAGCGGGACCCCGACCGCCCGGTGGCCAGGCCCGGCTCGGCACCGCCGATAGCCGCCGTCGGGCATCTCGCCGTCGCGGCGGAAAATCTGCCGCAGCGACGGCGCCGGACCGGCGGCAGCGGATCCACCGGCGCCCGGGCGAAGGCACACGCGTCGCCACGCCGCTAGGCGAACGGCGCCGTCGCGGAGACCGCCGCGATCCGGGAGGTCCAGGGCGTCCCGGGGGCGCAGTGGCGGGCGATCAGGAGGAGGCCCGCGCGGTGGGCCGTGCGGGTGGGGTCGAAGGCGCAGCCGGGGCCCGCCTCGCGGTGCCAGCGGAGGTCGCCGTCGGCGGGCCCGTAGGCGGTGACGAGCCGTGGGGTGACGACGGCCACCGCGCCCGGCGGCGAACCGATCAGGTGGAGGGCGCCGCGCGCGGGCCCGCGGCGGGCGCCGGGGACGCCGCGGTGCCAGACGGAGAGGGCGCGGCCGTGGAGGGAGGTGCCGGTGACGAGGCCGTCGTCCCAGAGGGCGACGGCCTCGCCGCGGACGGGGTGGGCGGCCTGGAGCGGGCGGTGGCCTTCGCGGACGTACGTCCAGCGGCGGGCGCCCGTGTCCGGGTCGTACGCCTCCAGGCCGCCCGGCGCGAGGCGCAGCCGGGGCGCGCGGGCGGCACCGGCGGGGCGGGTGGTGGGCGCGGCGGCGTGCAGGGTGAGCCGGTCGCCGAAGGGGGCGTGCCGTTCGTGGCGGGCCGCGGCGGCCGGCGGCAGGGCCGGGAGCAGGGTGGCGAGGAGGAGCGCGAGGGCGGCCCGGAAGGGGGTGCGATGGGCGTCGTGCACCGGGTCCGCCGTCGCCATGGGGCCACTCCTTCCGTACCGTTTGTCCTGGATATCCGGGCGCCGGCGGCCGGCCCCGCCGACACGCCGGACCGGACACCCGAGCAATAGCGACATATGACGCGATTCACCGATACTCAGGGGTGGGAAGGCGGTGGGCGCATGCAGTTCGACGACGACGCGGGGCTGGACACCTCCCAGGTCCAGGACCAGCGCGGCGGCCGGATCCCGGGCGGCGGGATGACGATCGGCGGCGGCATCGTGGGCCTGATCGCCCTGGTCCTGGGGCTGTTCTTCGGCATCGGGCCGCAGGAGCTCGGGCTGAGCTCGCAGCCGACGCCCGGCGGCACGGCGAGCAGCGACGCGCAGGTCGATCAGCACTGCCGGACGGGCCGCGACGCCAACACCCGCGAGGACTGCCGGATCGTCGCGGTGGTCAACAGCGCCCAGTCGTTCTGGAGCCAGGAGTTCGGCCGCCGCTCCGGGACGTACACCCCGGCGTCGACCGTCTTCTTCACGGGCCAGGTCCGTACGGCCTGCGGGGCCGCGTCCTCGGCCGTCGGGCCGTTCTACTGCCCGGGCGACCGCAAGGTCTACCTCGACCTGGGGTTCTTCAACGAGCTGCGGACCAAGTTCGGCGCCACCGGCGGCCCGTTCGCGGAGGCGTACGTCGTCGCGCACGAGTACGGGCACCACATCCAGAACCTGATGGGCACGCTGGGCCGGGCCCAGGACCGGCGCACGGGCGCCGAGAGCAACTCCGTCAAGGTCGAGCTGCAGGCCGACTGCTACGCCGGGGTCTGGGCCCGGCACGCCACGACGACGCCCGAGAAGTCCACCGGGCGGCCGCTGATCAGCCGGTTGACGCAGGCGGACATCGACGACGGCCTGTCCGCGGCGGCGGCCGTCGGCGACGACCGCATCCAGGAGAAGTTCCAGGGCAGGGTGACCCCGGAGAGCTGGACGCACGGCTCGGCCGCGCAGCGGCAGCAGTGGTTCAACACGGGGTACGGCACCGGGGACATGGCCCGCTGCAACACGTTCCGCTGAGCGGGGAACGACCGCTAAGGAGTGACATCGTGACAGGCACGCACACGCCGAGCATCTACCCCACGCTGCTCTACCGCGACGCGAAGGCGGCGATCAAGCAGCTCACCAAGGCGTTCGGCTTCACGCGGGCCGCCTTGTACGAGAGCGAGGACGGCACGGTCCTGCACGCCGAACTCGCCTACGGCAACGGCAGGGTGATGATCGGTTCGAAGGGCCGGGTGGGGGTGTTCGCCGAAGCCATGAAGGAGAGCGGGCCGGTGGGCGTCTACGTCGTGGTCGAGAACACCGACGCGCACTTCCGGAAGGCTCAGAAGGGCGGGGTGGAGATCCTGATGCCTCCGACGGACCAGGAGTACGGCTCGCGGGACTACATGGCGCGGGACCTGGAGGGGAACGTGTGGAGCTTCGGGACGTACGTCCCGGCGGGCTGAGCCCGGCCGGGCGGGCCGGGCTCAGCTCCGTCGTGCGCGCCCCCGCGGGGGCACGCCGCTCAGACGCCGCCCGTGTGCACCTGGAAGGCCGCCTTCCGGACAGCCTTGGCCAAGGCCGGGTCCGGGTGGGCCGCCGCCAGGGCGACCAGCACCTGCACCGTGCGCGGATGCCCCACCGCCCGCACCTCCTCCAGCAGCCCCGGCACCGTGCCCTGGACCGCCGAGTCGAGGTGCCGCACGAGCAGCCGGCTCTCGCCGTGGTCGGCGACGGCGGCGGCCGTGTCCACCCACAGCCAGGTGGCCTCCTCGCGGGTGAGCACCTCGGCCGCCTGCTCCGGGTCCCGCCCCTCGTGCTCGGCGAGCCACAGCAGGGCGTACGGCCGCAGGCACGGCTCGTCCAGCACGGCCCGGACGGCGGGCTCCGCGGCCGCGCCGACCGCCCGCAGCGCCTCGAAGGCCAGACCCCGGACGAGGGCGTCGTCGCCGCGGGCCGCGTCCAGCAGCTCGCACTGGGCGCTGCCGGCGGGGCGGGCGGCGAGCCACGCGCGGTACTCGGCGCGGGCCGGGCCCGGGGTGAGGTCGGCGCAGCCGCGCAGCATGGCCTCGGCGGACAGCTCGATGTTGCCCGCGGGGCTCTGCGCGGCGACGCAGATCTGCTCCAGCTTGACCCACACCGCCCAGTTGCCGAGCGGGGTCAGCACGGCTTCGGCCTCCGCGCCGGCCCGCGGACCGGGGCCGCCGCGCATGACCAGGGCGCCGACGGAGGCGAGCCCTTCGAGCGCCCAGCCGAGGAGCTCCTCCAGCGGGTCGTCGTCCGTCGGGGCGGGCCGGGCGGCGGGGACGGGCGGGCCGCCGTAGGGGACCTCGCAGCGCTCGGCGCGGATCTCGGCGACGCGCTGCTGCAGCAGGTCGAGGAGCATCGCGACGGGCACGGGCCCGGCCGACAGGTGCATGACGGACAGCAGCTGCGGCGCGGCCTCGACGACCTCGGCGGCGACCGTCGCGTCGGTGCCGGCGGGCGCCGGGTGGGCCAGGGACCAGGCGTCGAAGAGGGCGACCCAGCCGCGCAGGACGGCGCCGTCGTCGCGGTCCCAGGCCTGCATGCGCCAGCCGGGGCGGGCCGTGCCGCCGTGCAGTTCGACGAGCCCGGCGAGGCGGGCGCGGTCCCAGTCGGCGCGCGCCTGGTGGGGCGTCAGGCCCAGGGCCGCGGCGGCCCGTCCGGCCGTCTCCTCGGAGAGCCCGCCGGTCGTACCGGGGCGCAGGGTGGCGCCGCGGCCACGCTCGTCGGCCGCCCAGCGGGCCACGCGGACCGCGCCCGTGAGGCAGTCTCTGGCCTGCCGGGCGAGTTCGGCCGGGGCGGGGGTGCCGGCCGGCGGGCGGGGCGCCGGGCGGGAGCCTCGGTTGGCCACGGCCCGGCGGGCAGCGGCGATCGGCTGTCGGGGGACAAGTCTGAGCCGGGAGTCGCGCGGAGTACGGGACGTCACAGGAGCAGTCTTGCCGCTGCCGCTCCGAAAACCCAATCGGAATCAATTGTCCGGCTGTCCACCCTTCACTTCCTGCCGCTGGATCAGGGCAGCTTGGGGGCTGTGGGAGCGTCACATGAAGGGGATGAGGAACCTCCGCAGCGCCTCTTCGTAACGCTCCGGGGAGGCGTTCCACATCGCGGCGTGCGGGGCCCGGCGGACGGTGTGCAGGACGATCAGATCGGGACGGCCCGCCGCGAGTTCGCGTGACGTGTGCCACGGGGCGACGGTGTCGTCGGGGCCGTGGGCGAGGAGGGCGGGGACGGTCAGCCGGGCCGGGTCCCGGAGCCGGTCGAGCCCGTCGGGGGCCATTCCGGTCCGGCCGCGGGCGGCGTGCACGGCGAGCGGGAGCAGCGGGGCGGGCACGCCGCGGCCGGCGGCCAGGGCGTGCAGGGCGGCCGGCCAGTCGAGCACCGGCGAGTCGAGGACGACGCCGCTGATGTGCGGGCGCAGCCCGGGGTCGCCGACGGCCAGCAGGGCCATGGTGGCTCCGGTGGACCAGCCGTGGAGGACGACCCGGCGGGCGCCGTGGGCCAGGGCATAACGGACGGCAGCGGCGAGATCATGCCATTCGGCGAGCCCGAAACGGCTGATTCCGTCCGGTGGCCGGGGCGCCCCGGGGTCGCCCCGGTAGCCGAGGGCGAGGACCGGCATCCGCAGGTGGTGCAGGAACGGCATGACGACCATGGGGTGCTCGCGCGTGGCGCCGAGGCCGTGCACGGCGATCACCCACGTGTCGCGGGCGGCGGGCACGAACCAGGCCGGGAGCGGTCCGAGCTCGCCGGGGACGACGACGTCGGCGTGGTCGAGGCCGAGGGTGTCGCGGGGGTTCCCGGCGTGGAGCTGCGGTGTGAGCCACACCCGGTCACCCGGCTCCGGCCCGCCGCGCGTGACGCGCACCAGACGGCGGACGACGGTGTCGGCGGCGTGCGGCGCGTCCTGGACGACGGGCCCGACGACGGCGTGCAGGCCGCGCCCGGTCAGCCCGTAGGTGCCGGGGCGCAGCGAGGCCTCGTGACGGGTGAGGGCGATGCGGTCGCCGTCGACGGAGTGGACGGTGAGCCGCGGCTGGTCCGGCGGCGGGCCGCCGGGTGCCGCGCGCAGGGCCGCGTCGGAGGCGTACCGGCCGGCCGCGAGGGCGGCCGCGCCGGCACCGATCGCACTGACGGCGGCCACGGCTGCCGTGGTCCGTATGCCCATGCCCTCCAGTGTGGGCGGGACGGGCGGCCACGGCCAGTGGACGCCTTCCGCTGCGCGGGGCCGGGGGTGTGCGCCGTGCGCTTCCGCTGCGCAGGCCCAGGGGGCGTCGCGCGCTTCTGCTGCACGGGCTGTCCGGGCGGCCCGGGCTCCTGCGCCGCCGCGGTGGCGCGCAAGCACGATGTGCCGTCCCGGCGGTGCCGGACTCACCGCCCGGCACTTACCGCCCGGCGTGGCACCGCCGGATTCCGCCGCGGTGGTTGCTCGCCGTTGCGGCGGAGGTCTGCTGCGCGGCGGAGCCCGGGGCGGGGGGGCCGGGGCCCGGCCGCGGCCCCCGGGCCCGGCTACGGGCCGCCTACGGCTGCCCGTAGCCGCGGAGCTTCTCCGTGGCGCGGTCGGCCTGCTCCGTGGTCAGCAGGGAGGGAGCGCGGCCGGGGACGGAGGAGGCCGTGAGCCAGACCCGGCTCATCCACTCCAGCTGGGCGGTGCGGTCGTAGGCCTGGTCGAGTCCGGCGCCGTAGGTGAGGGTGCCGTGGTTGCGCAGGAGGCAGCCGGTGCGCCCGTCGAGGGCCTCCAGGGCGTGCGCGGCCAGCTCGTCGCTGCCGTAGAGGGCGTACGGAGCGACGCGGACCGGCCCGCCGAGGGCGCCGGTCACGTAGTGGATCAGCGGCAGCTCGTCGACGAGCGTGGAGACGGCCGTGGCGTGGACGGCGTGCGTGTGCACGATCGCGGCGGCGTCCGTGGCGCGGTAGACCGCGAGGTGCAGGGGGAGCTCGCTGGTGGGGGCCAGGTCGCCGAGGAGCCGGCGGCCCTCCGGGTCGACGGCCACCACGTCGCGCGCGGTCAGCCGGTCGTACGGGACGCCGCTCGGTGTGACGACGATCACGTCGCCGACCCGGGCGGAGACATTGCCGGACGTGCCCACGACGAGGCCGTCGGCGGTCGTGCGGCGGGCCGCCTCCACCACATCGGCCCACGTCCGGCGGATCTGCTCGGTCTCCCTCATCCGTCCTCCACCCCTCTGCATCCGTTTCCCGCCTCCGGTTCGCGTCACTGCCCCGCCCGGGTCAGTTCACCTTCCGTTCACCCAAGGTCTTTACGGTCCCCGCTGTACTGACCATCGAGCTGATTGCCTGGGTGAATGGAACACATCACGCTTCTCATCGGGATCGTGATCGTCACGGCCTTGGTGTTCGACTTTACGAACGGCTTCCACGACACGGCCAACGCCATGGCCACCACCATCTCCACCGGGGCCCTCAAGCCCAAGGTGGCAGTGGCGATGTCGGCCGTGCTGAACCTCGTCGGCGCATTCCTGTCCGTGGAGGTCGCCAAGACGATCTCCGGGGGAATCATCGATGAGAGCGCGGGCATCAGACCGGAGATCATCTTCGCGGGTCTGGTCGGCGCGATCGTCTGGAACCTGCTGACCTGGCTCGCCGGTCTGCCCTCCAGCTCCTCGCACGCCCTCTTCGGCGGCCTCATCGGCGCGACGGTCGTCTCCGTCGGCTTCGACGCGGTCAACGCCGACAAGGTCGTCATGAAGGTCCTCATCCCCGCCGTCGCCGCGCCGATCGTGGCCGGCCTCGCCGCCTGGTGCGCGACCCGGCTCACCTACCGGCTCGCCCGCGGCCGCGACGAGCGCGACACCGCCAAGGGCTACCGCGCCGGGCAGATCGCCTCGGCCGCCCTGGTCTCCCTCGCCCACGGCACCAACGACGCGCAGAAGACCATGGGCGTGATCACCCTCGCGCTCGTCGCCGGCGGCGTCGTCGCACCGCACTCCGACCCGCCGCTGTGGGTCATCGTCTCGGCCGGCCTCGCCATCGCCCTCGGCACGTACCTGGGCGGCTGGCGCATCATCCAGACCCTCGGCAAGGGCCTCACCGACATCAAGCCCGCGCAGGGCTTCGCCGCCCAGACCGGCGCCGCGACCGTGATCCTCGCCTCCTCGCACATCGGCTTCGCGCTCTCCACCACCCAGGTCTGCTCCGGCTCGATCATGGGCGCCGGCCTCGGCCGCAAGGGCGGCGTCGTGCGCTGGTCGACCGCCGGGCGCATGGTCATGGCCTGGGGCCTGACCCTCCCCGCGGCCGGCCTCGTCGCCGGTGGCGCGGCCTTCCTCGCCGACCAGGGCGACTGGGGCGTCGCCGCGGTCGCCGTCCTCGGCCTGGCCGTCTCCGGCGCGATCTGGCTGGCCTCGCGCCGCAAGCCCGTCACCCACGACGACCTGGACTCGCGCGACGCCGTCACCGGCGCCGAGCCGGCCGGTGTCGTCACCGCGGCCCTGCAGGCCGTCGCCCCGCCGCCGGCCGGCCCGCTCGCCGCCGCGGTCTCCCCCTCCCCCGAGGCCGGGCGGGCTCCTGCCGCCGCCGCGGCGAGCTAAGGCATAAGGAAGAAACGCATGCACATCGACTGGGCAGCTCTCGGCCAGGTCTTCGGCGTCAGCCTCGTGGTGACGGTCGGCCTGGTGGGCATCTTCACCCTGGGCATCGTGGGCACGTCGCCCCGTGCGGGGGGCTCGGCGGACTCGGGTGCGGGTGCGGGTGCGCTCGCGCGCTCCGGGGCGTACGCGTGCTTCGCGCTGTGCGCGGCGGCCGTGGGTTACGGCATCTACTTGATCGTGGCGTAGCCGCGCTCCGCCTTCGAACGGCCGGACCCCTTCAGGGGTCCGGCCGTTCGCGTACCCGCGGGGAAGCCGGGCTGCGCCGCGGCCGCGCAACCGGCTTCCGCCGCGGTCAAGCGCATCTCGTTGCCGCGCAACGAACCCCGCCGCCGCGGCCGCTTGCGTCTCGTTGCCGGGCAGCGAACTCCCGCCGCAACGGCGATCATCCTGGGTGTACGTCTCCGCCGGCGCCGCCCCGCCGGTGGGTTCGGCACCGCCGGACACGTACACGGGGGTTGCACGCCGCGGCGGCGGTAAAAGGCGTCGGCCGCACCCGGCACGGGAAGCGCTCGGGCCAGGTCAGAGCGAGTTGACGGCGCCCGCGGCGCATGGTGGACTTCCGGAGCCAAACGGCGACAGCAGAGGAAGTCCGGTGCGAATCCGGCGCGGTCCCGCCACTGTCACCGGGGAGCGTCTCCCCCACGCGATGGCCACGGCGGCGAGCCGGAAGGCCGGGGCGGGCGCGGATCCGGGAGCCAGGAGACTCTGGTCGCCGGTCACGTCGAGCCAGGGCGCGGACCCTGAGTGAGGACACATCGTCATGCCCGGCGCCCGCCACCGAACGCCCCGCAGAGCCTTCTCTTCCCGCCGAGGCGTGACGGCGGTCTGATCCGATGCGTGCCGATCCGATCGGTTTCGCGTGCGGCGCCGCCCTCGGCTTCCTCGGTGACCGCGTCCTGGGCGACCCGCGCCGCGGCCACCCCGTCGCCGCGTTCGGCCGCGCCGCGCACGCCGTGGAGCAGCGCCTGTGGCGCGACGACCGCGGCCGCGGTGCCCTGCACACCCTGGTGTGCGCCGGGGGCGCGGCGGCAGGCGCCGCACTGCTGGCCCGTACCGTACGCGCTTCTCGTTCCCGTACCGCCGACGTCGCGCTGACCGCCGCCGCCACCTGGGCCGTGCTCGGCGGCACGTCCCTGGGCCGGGAGGCCCGCGCCATCGGGGGCGCGCTCGCCGCCGGTGACGTGGAGGTCGCCCGCGAGCGCCTGCCGCACCTGTGCGGCCGCGACCCGCAGGCGCTGGACGGGCAGCAGATCGCCCGCGCCGTCGTGGAGTCCGTGGCCGAGAACACCTCCGACGCCGTCGTCGGCGCCCTCGTGTGGGGCGCGCTCGGCGGCGTGCCCGGCCTGGTGGGCTTCCGGGCCGTGAACACCCTGGACGCCATGGTCGGCCACAAGTCGGCCCGCTACCGGCGCTTCGGCTGGGCCTCGGCCCGCCTGGACGACGTGGCCGGCTGGCCCGGCGCACGCCTGACCGCGGCCCTCGCCGTCCTCGCGGGCCCGGATCCACGCGGCGCCTGGCGCGTGGCCCGGCGCGACGCGTCCCGCCACCCCAGCCCCAACGCGGGTCCCGTGGAGGCCGCGTTCGCGGGCGCGCTCGGCGTGCGGCTGGGCGGCGCGCTCGCGTACGCGGGCCGGGTGGAGCACCGCCCCGTCCTGGGCGCGGAGAACCGCCCCGTGCGGACGGACGACATCGAGCGCGCGGTGCGCCTCTCGCACCGGGTGTCGCTGCTGGCCCTGGGGACGGCGGTGGCGGCCCGCACAGTGGGCAGCCTGTTGACGACGGCAAGAGCGGCAAGGAGGAGCCGGTGACGGCTGACAGGAGCGGGCCCGCGGGCCCGCTGGGCGGGGGCCTGCTGGTGGCCGGCACCACCTCGGACGCGGGCAAGAGCGTGGTGACGGCCGGCATCTGCCGCTGGCTGGCCCGCAAGGGCGTCAAGGTCGCGCCGTTCAAGGCGCAGAACATGTCGCTCAACTCGTTCGTGACGCGCGAGGGCGCGGAGATAGGCCGCGCGCAGGCCATGCAGGCGGCCGCGGCCCGCGTGGAGCCGAGCGCGCTCATGAACCCCGTCCTGCTGAAGCCCGGCGGGGACCGCAGCAGCCAGGTCGTCCTGATGGGCAAGCCGGTGGGCGAGCTCAGCGCGCGCGGCTACCACGCGGGGCGGCAGGAGCAGTTGTTCGGCACCGTGACCGGCTGCCTGGAGGAGCTGCGGCGCACGCACGACGCGGTCATCTGCGAGGGCGCGGGCAGCCCGGCCGAGATCAACCTGCGGCGCAGCGACATCGTCAACATGGGCATCGCCCGGGCGGCCCGGCTGCCCGTGGTGGTGGTGGGCGACATCGACCGCGGCGGCGTCTTCGCGTCGTTCTTCGGCACGACGGCGCTGCTGTCGCCGGAGGACCAGGAGCTGATAGCGGGTTACGTCGTCAACAAGTTCCGGGGCGACGTGACGCTGCTGGAGCCGGGCCTGGACATGCTGTACGAGCTGACGGGCCGGCGGACGTTCGGCGTCCTGCCGTTCGCGCACGGCCTCGGCATCGACGAGGAGGACGGCCTGCGGGTCTCCCTGCGGGGCGCGGTGCGCGAGTCGGTGGTGGCCCCGCCGCACGGCGCGGACGTGCTGCGGGTCGCGGTGTGCGCCGTGCCGCTGATGTCGAACTTCACGGACGTGGACGCGCTGGCGGCCGAGCCGGGCGTGGTCGTGCGCTTCGTCGACCGCGCGGAGGAGCTCGCCGACGCCGACCTGGTCGTGGTGCCGGGCACCCGCGGCACCGTACGGGCCCTGAACTGGCTGCGGGAGCGCGGGCTCGCGGACGCCCTGGCCCGGCGCGGGGCGGAGGGCCGCCCCGTCCTGGGCATCTGCGGCGGCTTCCAGGTGCTGGGCGAGCGGATCGACGACGAGGTCGAGTCGAAGGCGGGCACGGTCGAGGGGCTGGGCCTGCTGCCGGTGCGCATCCGCTTCGCCGCGGAGAAGACCCTGGCGAGACCGGTGGGCACGGCCCTGGGCGAGCCCGTGGAGGGCTACGAGATCCACCACGGCGTGGCGGACCTGCGGGGCGGCGACGAGCCGTTCCTGGACGGCTGCCGGGTCGGCTCGGTGTGGGGCACGCACTGGCACGGCTCCCTGGAGAGCGACGGCTTCCGCCGGGCGTTCCTGCGGCGCGTCGCGGAGGCGGCGGGGCGGGCCTTCGTGCCGGCCCCGGACACGTCGTTCGCCGCGCTGCGGGAGGAGCAGCTGGACCGGCTGGGCGATCTGATCGAGGAACACGCGGACACGGACGCGCTGCTGCGGCTGATCGAGGACGGGGTCCCGAAGGGCGTCCCGTTCATACCGCCGGGCGCGCCGGCTCCGCTCGCGCGGAACGACAACACAGGGGGTACCCGTTGACGGCCTCGGCCACCTACCCGTTCACCGCGGTCGTCGGCATGGACGACATGCGGCTGGGCCTGTTGCTCAACGCCATCTCGCCGTCCATCGGCGGAGTGCTCGTACGGGGTGAGAAGGGAACGGCCAAGACGACGACCGTACGGGCCCTGTCGGCGCTGCTGCCGCGGGTCGTGACGGTCCCCGGCTGCCGGTTCTCGTGCGACCCCGCGGCCCCCGACCCCACCTGCCCGGACGGGCCCCATGCGGGCGAGGAGGGCGACGCCCGCCCCGCCCGCATGGTCGAGCTGCCCGTCGGCGCCTCCGAGGACCGGCTCGTCGGGGCGCTCGACATCGAGCGGGCGCTGGGCGAGGGCGTGAAGGCCTTCGAGCCGGGCCTGCTGGCCGCCGCGCACCGGGGCGTCCTCTACGTCGACGAGGTCAATCTGCTGGGCGACCACCTCGTGGACTCCCTCCTCGACGCGGCGGCGACCGGTGTGTCGTCGGTCGAGCGCGAGGGCGTCTCCGTCCGTCACGCCTCCCGCTTCCTCCTCGTCGGCACCATGAACCCCGAGGAGGGCGAGCTGCGCCCCCAGCTCCTCGACCGCTTCGGGCTGACCGTCGAGGTCGCGGCCTCGCGCGAGCCCGACGAGCGCGTCGAGGTCGTCCGCCGCCGGCTCGCCTTCGACGAGGACCCGGCCGCGTTCGCCGCCAAGTGGGCCGCCGAGGAGGAGACGCTGCGCGAGCGAATCGCCGCCGCCCGCGCGCTGCTGCCGTCCGTGCGGCTGGGCGACGGCGCGCTGCGCCGGATCGCCGCCGTGTGCGCGGGCTTCGAAGTGGACGGCATGCGCGCGGACATCGTGACCGCGCGGACGGCGTCGGCGCTGGCCGCGTGGGCGGGCCGGACGGACGTGCTGACCGAGGACGTGCGGCAGGCCGCGCTGCTGTCGCTGCCGCACCGCCGCCGGCGCAACCCGTTCGACGCCCCCGGCCTGGACGAGGACAAGCTCGACGAGATCCTGCGGCAGTTCGAGGACGACGAGCCCGAGCCCGAACCCGAGGGGCCGGACGACGACGGTCCCGGCGACGGCGGTCCCGAGGGCGGCGGCCCCGACGGCGGCGGGCAGCAGCCCCCGCAGGACGGCCCGGGCTCCGACGGCACGCCGCCCGACGTGCCGCAGCAGCGGCAGGAGCCCGCGGAATCCGGGACGGGGTCCGGGTCCGGGTCCGAGTCCGCGGAGGCCCCCGGGAGCGCGCCCGCGACCGGGGAAGCCCCGGAGGCCCCGGCCGTCGCCGCCTCCGCCCCGTTCCGGACCCGCAGGCTCGACGTCCCGGGTCTCGGCGAGGGCGCCGACGGCCGCCGCTCGCGGGCCCGTACGGCGCACGGCCGGACGACCGGTTCCCGCCGTCCCCGCGGTGCCCTGTCCCGGCTGCACCTGGCCGCGACGGTGCAGGCCGCCGCGCCGCACCAGCGGGTGCGCGGGCGCAGCGGCCCCGGCCTGCTCGTGCGCCGCGACGACCTGCGGGAGGCGGTGCGCGAGGGCCGCGAGGGCAATCTCGTGCTGTTCGTCGTGGACGCCTCCGGTTCCATGGCGGCCCGGAAGCGGATGAGTGCGGTGAAGGGCGCGGTGCTGTCGCTGCTGCTCGACGCGTACCAGCGCCGCGACAAGATCGGGATGATCACGTTCCGCGGTGCGGGCGCCGAGGTGGCGCTGCCGCCGACGTCGTCGGTGGACGCGGGCGCGGCCCGGCTGGAGAAGCTGCCGACGGGCGGCCGCACGCCGCTGGCGGCGGGTCTGCTGCGGGCGCACGAGGTGCTGCGGGTGGAGCGGCTGCGCGACCCGTCGCGGCGGCCGCTGCTGGTCGTGGTGACGGACGGGCGCGCCACCGGCGGCCCGGAGCCGCTGCAGCGGGCGGCGCGGGCCGCGCGGCTGCTGGCCGGCGAGGGCACGGCGTCGGTGGTCGTGGACTGCGAGCAGGGGCCGGTGCGGCTCGGGCTCGCCGCCGAGCTGGGCCGGGAGCTGCGCGGCCCGGTCGTGACGCTGGACGAGCTGCGCGCGGACAGCATCTCCGCGCTCGTACACACCGTACGGACCACTCACACCAGGAGGGCCGCGTAATGCCCAAGGGGCAGCCGACCACCGTTCCCGACGACGGGCTCACGACGCGCCAGCGCCGCAACCGCCCGCTCGTCTTCGTCCACACCGGCATCGGCAAGGGCAAGTCGACGGCGGCGTTCGGCCTGGCGCTGCGGGCCTGGAACCAGGGCTGGCCGATCGGGGTGTTCCAGTTCGTGAAGTCGGCGAAGTGGAAGGTCGGCGAGGAGAACGCGCTGCGGGTGCTCGGTGCGTCGGGCGAGGGCGGCACCGTCGACTGGCACAAGATGGGCGAGGGCTGGTCGTGGATCCAGCGCGACAGCGAGCTGTCGAACGAGGAGAAGGCCCGCGAGGGCTGGGAGCAGGTCAAGCGCGACCTCGCGGCCGAGCGGTACAAGCTCTACGTGCTGGACGAGTTCGCGTACCCGATGCACTGGGGCTGGATCGACACGGACGAGGTGATCGAGGTGCTGCGCGACCGTCCCGGCACCCAGCACGTGGTCATCACGGGCCGCAACGCCCCCGAGAAGCTGGTCGGGTTCGCGGACCTGGTGACGGACATGTCGAAGGTGAAGCACCCGATGGACACCGGTCAGAAGGGCCAGCGGGGCATCGAGTGGTGAGCGTCGATCGAGTGGTGAGCATCCAGTGGTGAGTACGCGCGTCCCCCGCCTGGTCATCGCCGCGCCGGCCTCCGGCAGCGGCAAGACCACGGTGGCCACCGGGCTGATGCGGGCCTTCGCCGGCGCGGGGCTCGCGGTCTCCCCCCACAAGGTCGGGCCGGACTACATCGACCCCGGCTACCACGCGCTCGCGACCGGCCGCCCGGGCCGCAACCTCGACGCGTACATGTGCGGCCCGGAGCGGATCGCCCCGCTGTTCCTGCACGGGGCCGCGGGCTGCGACGTCGCGGTGATCGAGGGCGTGATGGGCCTGTACGACGGGGCGAGCGGGCAGGGCGAGCTGGCGTCGACGGCGCACGTGGCGAAGCTGCTGAAGGCGCCGGTCGTGCTGGTCGTGGACGCGTCGTCGCAGTCGCGTTCGGTGGCCGCGCTGGTGCACGGCTTCGCGTCCTGGGACCCGGAGGTACGGGTCGCGGGCGTCATCCTCAACAAGGTCGGCTCGGACCGCCACGAGGCGCTCCTGCGGGAGGCGCTGACGGAATCGGGCGTGCCGGTGCTGGGCGCGGTCCGCCGCGTCCAGCAGGTCCACACGCCGTCCCGGCACCTGGGCCTGGTCCCGGTGGCGGAACGCAGCACCGAGGCGGTGGAGGCGGTGGAGGCCCAGGCGGCCCAGGTGAGGGAGGGCTGCGACCTGGAGGGTCTGCTGGCACTGGCTCACAGCGCGCCACCACTGACGGATGCCACTTGGGACCCTGCCGCTCCGTTGTGGGCAGGCGTTCCGCAGGGCGATGGGGGTCCCCCCTGCTCGAACGAAGCCGAGAGCTTGGGGGAGGGCGGGCACAACCCGACCACCGGCGTGCACCCGAAGAACGCACCGGTAGTGGCAGTAGCGGCCGGCCCGGCGTTCACGTTCTCGTACACCGAGCACACAGAACTCCTGCGCGCGGCAGGCGCCGAGGTCGCCCCCTTCGACCCCCTCCACGACGAGTCCCTCCCGGACCGCACCGCCGCCCTCGTCATCGGCGGCGGCTTCCCCGAGGTCTACGCCCCGGAGCTCTCCGCGAACGAACCGCTCCGCAAGCAGGTGGCCGCCCTCGCGGCGTCCGGCGCCCCGGTCATCGCCGAGTGCGCGGGCTTGCTCTACCTCTCCCGTTCGCTGGACGGCAAGCCGATGTGCGGCGTGCTCCCCACGGACGCCCGGATGTCCGGCCGTCTGACCCTCGGCTACCGCGAGGCCGTGGCGATCGCGGACAATCCGCTGGCGCAGGCGGGCACCCGTGTCCGGGGCCACGAGTTCCACCGCACGGTGACGGAGCCGGGCGCGGGCGCGGCCCCGGCGTGGGGCTTCACCCACCCGGAGCGCCGCACGGAGGGGTTCGTGGCCGGCGGGGTCCACGCCTCGTACCTGCATGTGCACTGGGCGGGCGCCCCGGGCGCGGCCGCCCGGCTCGTGGCGGGCGCCGCCGCCCGCGGGTGATGCCATGGCCCCCGCCTCCGTTCCCGCCTCCGTCTACGTGGGCGTGGGCGCCCGCCGCGGCGTGCCGGCCGCGGAGGTGCTGGAGCTGATCGAGCGGTCACTGGCCGAGGCGGGTGCGGCCGGGCTGCGGCCGTCCGCGCTGGTGACCGTGGAGGCGAAGGCGGGCGAGGCCGGGCTGCTGGAGGCGGCCGCCCGGCTGGGCGTGCCGCTGCGGTCCTACGGGGCCGACGCCCTGTCACGGGTCGCCGTGCCGGGGCCGTCGGCCGCCGCACTGGCCGCCGTGGGCACGCCGGCCGTTGCGGAGGCGGCGGCGCTGCTGGCGGCCGGGCCGGGCGCCGTCCTGGCCGTGGGGAAGCGGAAATCCGCGCGGGCGACGTGCGCGGTCGCGTACGGACCCGCTTGACGGTCCTTCGGCGGCCGTCAGTACCGTTTCCGGGTGGGCCGCACGCGCCCGCCGACGACCATCCGGCACTCACAAGAAGGCGGCCCGCGGCCATGCACACTCCCAGCGAACCCGACCTGCGCCACCACGGTGACGCCGAAGTGCGGGGTGCCGGCGCGGAGCTGACGGACCTCGCGGTGAACGTGCGGGCCGGCACGCCGCCGGTGTGGCTGCGCGAGCGCATAGCCGCGTCGCTGGACGGGCTCGCCGCGTACCCGGACGGGCGGGCCGCGCGGCGCGCGGTGGCGGCGCGGCACGGGCTGCCGGAGGAGCGGGTGCTGCTGACGGCGGGCGCGGCGGAGGCGTTCGTGCTCCTCGCGCGGGCGCTGCGGGTGCGGCGGCCGGTCGTCGTGCACCCGCAGTTCACGGAGCCGGAGGCGGCGCTGCGGGACGCGGGGCACCAGGTGGAGCGGGTGCTGCTCGACGAGGCGGACGGCTTCCGGCTGGACCCGCGCGCGGTGCCGGGCGACGCGGACCTGGTCGTCGTCGGCAATCCGACGAACCCGACGTCCGTGCTCCACCCGGCGCGTGACCTGGCGCGGCTCGCCCGGCCGGGCCGGACCCTCGTCGTGGACGAGGCGTTCATGGACGCGGTGCCGGGCGAGGCGGAGTCGCTGGCGTCGGTCACGGACCTGCCGGGGCTGGTCGTGCTGCGCAGCCTCACCAAGACGTGGGGGCTGGCGGGCCTGCGCATCGGCTACGTCCTCGCGTCGCCCGGGACCATAGCCCGGCTGGAGCGCGCGCAGCCGCTGTGGCCGGTGTCGTCGCCGGCGCTGGCGGCGGCGGAGGCGTGCAGCGCTCCCCCGGCGCTCGCGGAGGCCGGGCACGCGGCGCGGCGGCTCGCCGAGGACCGGACGTACCTGGCGGCCGCGGTGGGCCAGTTCGAGGGGGTCCGGGTGCACGGGCCGGCGGCCGGGCCGTTCCTGCTGATCCGGGTGCGGGGTGCCGCGGCCGTACGGGGCAGGCTGCGGGGGCTGGGGTTCGCGGTGCGGCGCGGCGACACGTTCCCGGGGCTGGGGCCGGACTATCTGCGCCTCGCGGTCCGGGACCGGGCGACGACGGACCGCTTCGCGGAGGCCCTCGGGAAAGCGCTCGCCGAGGGGTGAGACCGCCTCTGGCCGAGGGCGGGAGTGATCGCTAGGGTGCCGCCGTATGGCGACCTCGCGCATACCCCCGGCAGCCCCGGCAGCCGCCGACCGGACGGCGCGGCTGGCCGTCACCGTGTTCCCGCTGCTCGTCGTCGCGGCCGGGGCGCTGGGGCTCGCCGCGCCGTCGCACTTCACCGGCTGGGCGCCGGCCGTGCCGTACCTGCTGGGCGTCGTGATGTTCACGATGGGCCTGACGCTGACCGGTGACGACTTCCGTGCGGTCGCGGGGCGGCCCTGGGCGGTCGGGCTCGGCCTCGTCGCCCATTACGTGATCATGCCGGGGCTGGGCTGGCTGATCGCCACGGCGCTGGGGCTGCCGCCGCAGCTGGCGGCCGGGGTGATCCTGGTCGGCTGCGCGCCGAGCGGGACGGCGTCCAACGTGGTCACGTACCTCGCGCGCGGGGACGTCGCCCTGTCGGTGTCCGTCGCGACCGTGTCGACGCTCGTCGCGCCGCTGGTCACGCCGCCGTTGACGCTGCTGCTGGCGGACCGGTTCCTGGACGTGGACGCGGGCGCCATGTTCACCGACATCCTCAAGACCGTGCTCGTGCCGGTGGTCGGCGGGGCGCTGGTGCGGATGGCGGCGGGGCGGCGCGTCGCCCGGGTGCTGGGCGTGCTGCCCTCCCTGTCGGCGCTGACGATCGCCGTCCTCGTGCTGATCGTGGTGTCGGGCAGCGCGGCCCGCATCAAGGACGCGGCCGCCCTCGTCCTCCTCGCCGTCGTCCTCCACAACGGCTTCGGCCTGGCCCTCGGCTACGCGGCGGGCCGCGTGGCCCGGCTCGGCGGCCCGTCGAGCCGGGCGATGGCCTTCGAGGTCGGCATGCAGAACTCGGGCCTGGCGGCGTCCCTGGCAACGGCGCACTTCAGCCCCGCGGCGGCGCTGCCGGCGGCGGTCTTCTCGGTGTGGCACAACGTTTCGGGGGCGGTGGTGGCGGCGTGGATGTCCCGCCGCGGCCCGTCCACGACGGCGCCGCCCCGTCCACCCGGGCCGCGGGGCACTGCCGAACCCATTCCTGCCGCCGCAACAAAGCGCAAGCCCCACCGGAGATGACCGGCGGCGGTGCCGAAGCGCCCTCAGGCCCGCCCGGCACCGCCGAACACCACCATCGTGGCCGATCTCCGCCGCGGCGGAGATAACTCGCCGGGCAGATGCCCGCACCACCACTCCCGCCGCAACGGCGAGCAACCCCACGCAACGCCACCGGCGGCGCCGAACCCGCCTCAGGCCTGCCCGGCACCGCCGTAGCTGACCGGCCCGGCAAGCCGGCAGTTGCCCGGTTCCTGCCGCCGCAGCAGAGCGGAACCCCCACCGGAGGTGACCGGCGGTGCCGAAGCGCCCTCAGGCCTGCCCGGCACCGCCGAGCACCACCATCGTGGCCGATCACCGCCGCGGCGGAGGGAACTTGCCGGCCGCACCCCGCCCTCAGCGGATCACCCGCCCCCGCAGGATCACCCGGCTCGGTGAGCCGAGGACGCGTACGTCCGACCGGGGGTCCGAGCCGTAGACGACGATGTCGGCCGGGGCGCCCTCCTCCAGGCCCGGGCGGCCGAGCCAGGCGCGGGCCGCCCACGTCGTGGCGGCGAGGGCGTCGACCGGCGGGATGCCGGCCTTGACGAGTTCGGCGACCTCCTGGCCGACGAGGCCGTGGGCGAGGGAGCCGCCCGCGTCCGTACCGACGAAGACGGGGATGCCCGCGTCGTACGCGGCCCGCACCGTGTCGTAGCGGCGCGCGTGCAGGCGCCGCATGTGGTCCGCCCAGCGCGGGAACTTCGCGTCGCCGCCGTCCGCGAGCCGCGGGAACGTCGCGATGTTGACCAGCGTCGGCACGATGGCGACGCCCCGCTCCGCGAACAGCGGAATGGTGTCCTCGGTGAGCCCGGTCGCGTGCTCGACGCAGTCGATGCCCGCCTCCACCAGCGGCGCCAGCGTCTCCTCCGCGAAGCAGTGCGCCGTGACCCGCGCCCCGAGCCGGTGCGCCTCGGCGATGGCCGCCGCCACCTCGCCCCGGGGCCAGCAGGCGGACAGGTCGCCGGTCTCGCGGTCGATCCAGTCGCCGACGAGCTTGACCCAGCCGTCCCCGCGCCGCGCCTCCCGGGCCACGTACGCAACGAGGTCTTCCGGTTCGATCTCGTGCGCGTAGTTGCGGATGTACCGGCGCGTCCGCGCGATGTGGCGCCCGGCGCGGATGATGCGCGGCAGGTCCTCGCGGTCGTCGATCCAGCGCGTGTCGGAGGGCGAGCCGGCGTCCCGCAGCAGCAGGGCGCCCGCGTCCCGGTCGGTCAGGGCCTGCTTCTCGCTCGTGGACTCGTCGACCGGCCCGTGGGCGTCGAGCCCCACATGGCAGTGCGCGTCCACGAGGCCGGGCAGCGCCCAGCCCTCGATGGTGGTGACGTCCCGCGCCCCCACGGGCCGTTCGAAGGTGATCCGGCCGTCGACGACCCACAGCTCGTCGCGCACCCCGCCCTCCGGGTCCGCGCCGACGAGCACCCGCCCCTTGATGTGCAGCACATCGCTGTCGCTCATGGACCGCACTGTACGAGCCCGCTCCTCCCGCACGCCAAGGGGCTGCCGGACCCGGGCTCCGGCCGGCCCCGCCCGGGCCCCGGTAAATTCCCCGGAACCCGCCTTTCGTATTCACGCAGACAACTCCCCGCGCATTCTCCTGCCCGCTTACCCGCACCCTAAACGCAGAATTTTCCTTACGTTTTCGCAAGGGAATTCATCCAGCCCGCAACCCCCTGTGACACACTCCACACCCCACCCCTTTCGCCCGGTTATTTCCGGGCAAAGCATCCCCCACCGCTCCCGCCTCGCCCGCCCACGCGCCTCCGCGCGATAACACAACCACCCGCCGCCGGGTAACCCGCACCCCCGATGCGATTTCCGATCCGCATCGGTAAATTCCCTCCGCATGACCGCCGCACAAGCAGACCTTGCACGTGCCCGCCCGGCCTCCTCCCGGGAATTCCCGGGAATTCCGGAGGACCTCACGCTCGACGTCCCGCGCGTCGACGACGGAGCCGCGATCTGGCGCATCGCCCGCGACTCGGGAACCCTGGACCTCAACTCCTCGTACAGCTACCTGCTGTGGTGCCGCGACTTCGCCGCCACCTCGGCCGTGGCCCGCCGCACCGGCGACGGGGAGCCCGCGGGCTTCATCACCGGCTACATCCGCCCCGCCCGCCCCCGCACCCTCGTGATCTGGCAGGTGGCCGTGGACGGCCCCCACCGCGGCCGCGGCCTGGCCGCCGCGCTGCTGGACGGCCTCGTCGCCCGGGTGGCCCGCGAGACGGGCGGCCTCGACGGGATCGAGACCACCGTCACGCCGGGCAACACCGCCTCCAACCGCCTCTTCGCCTCCTTCGCCGAGCGGCACGGCGCCACCGTCGAACGCGAAGTCCTCTTCCACGGCGGCCTGTTCCCCGAGGACGGCCACGACCCCGAAGTGCTGCACCGCATCGGCCCCCTCGCGCCCCGAACGCCCTGAGGGGCACTGAAGCGCGCTGAGGCGCACTGAACGCGCTCAGCAGCCGGACGCACCGAACGCATCGAACGCACCGACAGGAGCAGCCCATGACCATCACCCCGCCCGCCCTCAGCGTCTTCGAGGCCCTGGAGTCGGAGGTCCGCAGCTACTGCCGCAGCTGGCCCGCGGTCTTCGACCGGGCCCAGGGCAGCCGGATGTACGACGAGGACGGCCACACGTACCTCGACTTCTTCGCCGGCGCCGGGGCGCTCAACTACGGCCACAACAACCCGGTCCTCAAACGCGCGCTGATCGACTACATCGAACGCGACGGCGTCACCCACGGCCTGGACATGGGGACCACCGCCAAGCGCGCCTTCCTGGAGGCCTTCCAGAACGTCGTGCTGCGCCCGCGCGACCTGCCGTACAAGGTGATGTTCCCCGGCCCGACGGGCACCAACGCCGTCGAGGCCGCGCTCAAGCTGGCCCGCAAGGTCAAGGGCCGCGAGGCGATCGTGTCCTTCACCAACGCCTTCCACGGCATGTCGCTCGGCGCGCTCGCCGTCACCGGCAACGCCTTCAAGCGGGCCGGCGCGGGCATCCCCCTCGTCCACGGCACGCCCATGCCCTTCGACCACTACCTCGACGACACCGTGCCGGACTTCCTGTGGTTCGAGCGGCTGCTCGCCGACCAGGGCTCGGGCCTGAACACCCCCGCCGCCGTCATCGTCGAGACGGTGCAGGGCGAGGGCGGCATCAACGTCGCCCGCCCCGAGTGGCTGCGCGGGCTCGCCGCGCTGTGCGAGCGGCACGACATGCTGCTGATCGTCGACGACATCCAGATGGGCTGCGGCCGCACCGGCTCCTTCTTCTCCTTCGAGGAAGCGGGCATCACCCCGGACATCGTGACCCTGTCCAAGTCCATCGGCGGCTACGGGCTGCCGATGTCGCTCACCCTCTTCCGCCCGGAGCTCGACGTGTGGGAGCCCGGCGAGCACAACGGCACCTTCCGCGGCAACAACCCGTCCTTCGTCACCGCCGCCGCGGCGCTCGACGCGTACTGGACCGACAGGCAGATGGAGAAGCAGACCCTCGCCCGCGGCGAGCAGGCCGAGGAGGCCCTGCGCGCCATCTGCGCCGAACACCCGGGCCTGGGCGCGCGATACCGGGGCCGCGGGCTCGTGTGGGGGCTGGAGTTCGCCGACAAGGACCGCGCCTCGGCGGTCTCCCGGCGGGCCTTCGAGCTCGGGCTGCTCGTGGAGACGTCCGGCCCGGAGGGCGAGGTCGTCAAGCTGCTGCCCGCGCTGACGATCTCGCCCGAGGAGCTGGACGAGGGGCTGAGGACCCTCGCCCGCGCGGTCCGCGAAACGGCCTGACCGAAGAAGACAAGCACCACGGAACAGAAAGGCACTCACCATGATCGTCCGTTCGCTCCAGGACATCGAAGGCACCGACCGGCACGTCAAGGCCCGCAGCGGTACGTGGGAGAGCAAGCGGATCGTCCTCGCCAAGGAGCGGGTCGGGTTCTCCCTGCACGAGACCGTCCTCTACGCCGGGACCGAGACGTCCATGTGGTACGCCAACCACATCGAGGCCGTGCTGTGCGTGGAGGGCGAGGCCGAGCTCACCGACGACGAGACCGGCGAGACGCACTGGATCTCGCCCGGCACGATGTACCTGCTCGACGGGCACGAGCGGCACACCCTGCGGCCGAAGACCGACTTCCGCTGCGTGTGCGTCTTCAACCCGCCGGTCACGGGGCGGGAGGACCACGACGAGAACGGCGTCTACCCGCTGCTGACGGAGGAGGGCTGAACCATGGCCGCGGTCACCGACCTCTACCCCACGCGCGGCACGCGCGAGGCCGCCGTTCCGCGGCGGGACCCGGTGGTGTGGCCCTCGGCCTCCGGGGCCCCGGCCCCCGGGCCGGTCGACGCGGCCGGCCTCGCGGGCTACGAACGCGACGGCTTCCTCACCGTGGACCAGCTGATCACACCGGACGAAGTGGCCGTCCTGCGCGCCGAACTCGACCGGCTGATCGGTGACCCGGCGGTGCGGGCCGACGAGAGAGCGGTCGTCGAGCCGCACTCGCAGGACGTGCGGTCGGTCTTCGAGGTCCACCGGATCAGCGAGGTGTTCGCGGAGCTGGTGCGCGATCCGCGGGTGGCCGGGCGGGCGCGGCAGATCCTCGGCTCCGACGTCTACGTCCACCAGTCGCGGGTCAACGTCAAACCGGGCTTCGGGGCCGCCGGGTTCTACTGGCACTCCGACTTCGAGACGTGGCACGCGGAGGACGGGCTGCCGCGGATGCGGACGGTGTCGGTGTCGATCGCGCTGACGGAGAACCTCCCCACCAACGGCAGCCTGATGATCATGCCGGGGTCGCACCGGACGTTCCTGGGCTGCGCGGGGGTGACGCCGCGGGACAACTACAAGCGGTCCCTGCGGATGCAGGAAGCGGGCACGCCGTCCGACACGGCCCTCACCGGGCTCGCGGACCGGCACGGCATACGGCTCTTCACCGGGCCGGCCGGTTCGGCGACGTGGTTCGACTGCAACTGCATGCACGGTTCGGGCGACAACATCACGCCGTTCGCGCGGAGCAATGTGTTCATCGTCTTCAACAGCGTGGAAAACGCACCGGAGGAGCCCTTCGCGGCCCCGGCGCGCCGCCCGGACTTCATCGGGGCACGCGAGGTCACTCCGTTGAGGTAGCGCCTGCTCCTCCCGCCGCGGCGGAGGGCAAGGCCGGGCCCCGGCACACCCCCGGCACACCCCCTCCGCCGCGGCGGCGAGCAACCCCCACGAACGCATCCGGCGGTGCCGAACCCGCCCGCCGCGGCGGAACGGGGTGGCCGGGTCTCGCCCCCGCGCCTCGCCGGAGGCGTGACGCTCAGGACAGCGCCGCCAGCGCGGCGTCCACGTCGGCGGCGCTGTTGTACACGTGGAACGCCACCCGCAGACGGCCCGCACGCGTGCTTGCCCGTACGCCCGCCGCCGAGAGGCGCTCCGTGGGGCCCGGGCCCAGGCCGGGGACCGAGACGATGGCGGAGCCGTCCGCCGGGACCGGCCGGTGGCCGAGGCGGGCGAGCCCCGCGCGGAAGCGGTCCGCGAGGGCGCGGTCGTGGGCCGCGATCCGCTCCGGGCCGAGCTCTTCGACGAGCCGGAGCCCGGCCAGGGACCCGACGTACGCCAGGAGGGCGGGGTTGTGGTCGTAGCGGCGCGCGGAGGAGGCGAGCGCGGTGACCGGCCCGTACGTGCTGCCCCAGGGGTCCTCCCCGGCCACCCATCCGGCGAAGACGGGGCTGAGGCCGCCCAGGTCCTCCGGCACGGTGAGGAAGGCCGTGCCGCGGGGCCCCATCAGCCACTTGTAGCCGACGCACACGGTGAAGTCGTGGGCGCCGGCGTCCGTCGGCAGCCACCCCGCGGACTGGCTGATGTCGACGAGCGTCCGGGCCCCGTGCGCTCGGGCGGCCTCCTCGATCGCCCGGAGGTCGGCGACGCGCCCGTCCGCGGACTGCACGGAGCTGACCGCCACCAGGGCCGTCCCGGGCCGGACCTCCGCCGCGATCTTCTCCAAAGGGACGGTCCGTACGTGCAGGCCGGGCCGCACGTGGAAGGGATTGACCAGGGAGCTGAAGTCGCCCTCGGCGCACAGCACTTCCGCGCCGTCCGGCAGTGACTGGGCGATGAGCCCGCAGAAGACCGCGGCGGATCCGCCCGTGGCGACTCTCCGCGCGGGCACGCCCACCAGCCGGGCGAAGGCGTCGCGGACGGCGTCCACCACCTGGAAGTGGTCCTCGCCGCCGGGCCGGCCTCGGGAGTACGCGGTCGCGGCGTCGTGCATGGCGGCGACGGCCGGTGCGGGGACCAGCCCCGTGGCGGCCGTGTTCAAGTAGACGGTCTCGGGCGCGAACTGCTCGGGCGCGAGGCTCCCGATGCCCCCGCCCACGCTCGTGATCATGCTCATCTCGTCCATTCCCCCACTATGCGCGGCGGTGATCGCGCCGTCCATGGATCCGGAGGTGGACGTGAGGTGGAGAGCCCGCTCCACCCTGCGGCGGAGGAGGTCCGCCGCTCAGGGCGACGCGCAGGCGCATCCGCGGCGGAACCCTGGTCTCATGACCAGTACGACGACGACCGTCCCGGACGACCACGCCACCAAGCGCCGCGCCCTCCGCGCGGTGACCATCGCCGCGTGCCTGCCCTATCTCGGCCTCAAGGTCGCATGGGTGGCGGGCAGTCACATCGGCATCCCGGAGGGCAGCGCCCTGCGGGATGCCGACGCCGGCCTGGTCGTGGCGAACGCCGTGACCATCCTGATGGACGCCGCCGTGGTGGTCCTCGCCCTGCTGCTGACCCGCCCGTGGGGCAGGCGCGTACCGGCGTGGCTGCTGCTCCTGCCGATGTGGGGCGCGGTGGGGCTGCTGACGCCCATCATGTACGGGTTTCCGGCGCAGTTGCTGGTGCGGGCGCTGGGCGGGAGCGGCACGACGGCCGGCGGCAGCGAGCGGCCGTTCCTGGACGAGTGGGTGTTCGGGGTGGTCTACACGGGGTTCATCGTCCAGGGGCTGGCCCTGGGCTCCCTGTTCGTGCTGTACGCCCGCGACCGCTGGGGGCACCTGTGGCAGGGCACCGCCGGTGACCTGGCGGGCGCTGCTCCGGGCCGCGGGCAGCGGGCCGCGCTGACTGCCGCGGCGGTGCTGGCGGTCGTGCCCGGTGGCGTGCACCTGTTGTGGACGTGCGGCTGGTCGGCGGGCCTGTCGCCGGAGCTCGCCCGGGGGTACGGCGGCGCGTTCGCGGCCGGGGAGTCGGGCTACGTGCTGTACGCCGCCGCGACGGTCGTGGGCATCGTCCTGCTGCTCTCCGGCGCGAGCAGGGGCAGCCGCCTGTCGTTGCGCGTGCCGCTGCTCCTCGCGGGCGTCGGCTCCGCGGCCTCGGCGGCATGGGGCGGCTGGCAGTTGCTCGCGACGCTGACGTCGCTGGCCGACGACGGCCGGGGGCCGACGGCCGCGATGGGCGTCACCTACGCTGTGCAGGTGATCACCGGTCTGCTGGTCCTCGCCGCGGGCGCGCGCTTCTTCGCCGCGCGCTCGGCGCGCATGTCCGCGGCGACCCCGGGGCGGACCGCAGTGGACGTCACCGGGCGCACCGCCGCGGACGTCCCCGGGCGCACCGGCGTGGAGGCCCTCGCCTCGTGACGTCCCTTCTCCGGCGCGGCGCCCGCGCGTTGCTGGGCCGCCGCGCCCGGCTCCGCTGGGTGCACCTCCTGCTGGGCGGCGCGCTGCTCATGCCGTACTACCTGCTGGCGAGCACGCTGACGGGGGTCTTCACCAGCAGCGGCGCGAACATCCTGTTCCCCAATACGCTGGGGCGGCAGTTCGGCGTCTTCGCGCTGGCGCTGGTGCCCGCGGCCGTGACGGCGCTGGTGCCGTGGGTGCGGACCCTGGAGTCCACGGCGGCCCGGTCCCTGTGCGGGCTGCCCGAGGAGGAGCTCGCGACGGGCCCGGCCGAGTCGTGGGCCGCGCGCGGGCGGACCGCCCTGTGGTACACCCTGCACCTGCTGGCCGGCGGCATCCTGAGCGGCATGTCGCTGGCCACGCCCCCGTTCGCGCTGATGCTGATCGCCCTGCCGGTCACCGGCGTTCCCGGCGGCACGGACGCCCCGTACGGGCTCGGCGACATGTCCCTGCCGTGGCAGCTGCTGATGCCGTTCGCCGGGCTGGCGGTGCTCGTCCTGCTCGCCGCGGCGTCCGCGGGCGCGGGGGCGCTGCTCGCGCGCTGCGCGCCCGTTCTGCTCGGGCCGACGGCCGCCGACCGGCTGGCCGCCGCCGAACAGCACGCCATGCGCCTGGCCCTGCGCAACCGGCTCGCGCGCGAGCTGCACGATTCCGTGGGGCACGCCCTCAGCGCGGTGACGCTGCAGGCGAGCGCGGCGCGCAAGGTCCTCGACGCCGACCCGGAGTTCGCCCGGCAGGCACTGGCCGCGATCGAGGAGACCACGCGCGAGGCGGTCGGCGAGCTGGACACCGTCCTGGGGCTGCTGCGCGAGGACGGCGCCGCCTCCGCCGCGCCCGCCCCGACCCTCGCCGACCTGAACGGGCTGCTGGAGCGCACCCGGGCCGCGGGCGGCACGGTCGCCTTCACCGCGCCGCCCGCCCTGGAGCGCGTACCGCCGGTCGTCTCCCGCGAGGCGTACCGGATCGTGCAGGAGGGGCTCACCAACGCCCTGCGGCACGCGGGCCGGGTGCCCGTCCTGCTGCGGATCACTGTGAACGACGAGGCCGTGGAGGTCGCCTTGGAGAATCCGGTCGGTGCCGACAAGGGCCGCACGCCCACACAGGCACACGCACACCGCCGCGCCGGTGGCGGCCGCGGCCTGACGGGCATAGCGGAGCGCGCCCGGCTGCTGCGCGGCAGCAGCAGTGCGGGCGAGCGGGACGGCGTGTGGCGGCTCGCCGTCCGCCTGCCGCTGGGCGGGGGTGCGGGCCGGTGACGGCGGCGCCCCTGCGGATCGTGCTCGCCGACGACGAGCGCATGGTGCGGACCGCCCTGCGGGCGATCCTCGGCGCGGAGGAGGACCTGGAGGTCGTCGGCGAGGCCACGAACGGCGCGGAGGCCGTCTCCGTCGTCCGCGAGCTGCGGCCGGACGTCGTGCTGATGGACGTGCGCATGCCCGACGTCGACGGGATCCGTGCCACGGAGCAGTTGCTGGGCGGCGGCATGGAGGACCCGCCGCGGGTCATCGTCGTCACCACGTTCGAGAACGACAGTTACGTGTACGACGCGCTGCGCGCAGGAGCCAGCGGTTTCCTGCTGAAGCGGGCGGGCGCGGACGAACTCGTCCAGGCCGTCCGGCTGGTGGCCCGCAGCGACTCGCTGCTCTTCCCCGCCGCCGTGCGGGCGCTCGCGGCCGAGCACGCGGAGGCACGGCGGGCCCGGGCGGCCGCGGGGCGGCTGCGCGCGCAGCTGTCGGACCGGGAGGCGGAGGTGCTGCGGCTGATGGCCCGCGGCCTGTCGAACGCGGAGATCGCCACGGAGCTCGTCCTCGGCGCGGCGACGGTGAAGACCCACGTCGCGGGCGCCCTGTCCAAACTGGGCGTCCGCAACCGCACGCAGGCGGTCATCGCCGCGTACGAGTGCGGTTTCGTCTCACCCCGCTGACGGCGGGGTGAGCCGCGGTCTCGGGGCCCGCGCGCCCAGGCGTGCCCTCCCGCCGCGGCGCCACCCGGCGGCGCCCAACAGCCTCAGCCCGGCTCGCCACCGCCGAACACCTCCGGTGGGGGTTGCGCACCACCGCGGCGGAGGGCAGGGCCCTGCGCCCAGGCATTCACGGGGCTGATGCCCGAAACATGAGCAGCCTCAGGCCGGCTCGCCACCGCCGAACACCACCGGTGAGGGTTGCGCACCACCGCGGCGGAGGGCAGGGCCCTGCGCCCAGGCATTCACGGGGCTGATGCCCGAAACATGAGCAGCCTCAGGCCGGCTCGGCACCGCCGGATACCTACGGTGAGGGTTACACACCACCGCGGCGGAGGGATGGCCTGCGCCCAGGCGCTTCCTCCGCCGCGGCGGCGATCAACCACCGCGGCGCCACCCGGCGGCGCCCAACAGCCTCAAGCCGGGCCCGGCGGCGCCGAAAACCCGGCGAGCGTCGCGCATCAGATGCTCGCCGCCTCGTGGAGCGCCCTCGCCAGGCGCGTGACCTGGGCGTGGTTGTCCTCGCGGAAGGCGAACCGGCGGCGGTTGAAGCCGAAGGCCAGGCCCGTCGACGGGTCCGCGAAGGCCTGTGAGCCCGCGGCGCCGCCGTGGCCGAAGGCGCGGGCGCCGAGGAAGGGGAACCTGTCCGCGGACATGTTGACGAACCCGAGCCCGAACGCCGCGAACGCCCCCGCGACGAGGTCGTGCCCCGCGGAGTGGATCTGCGCGAACTCGGCGGCCGTGCCGGGCGTCAGCAGCGCCTCCTTGCCGTTGAGGCCGCTGACGGCCGCCGCGTACATCCCGGCGAGCCCGCGCGCGGACGCCGTGCCGCCGACGGACGCGGGGCCGCCGGCGCGGATGACGCGGTGGTTCGGCAGCTCTTCCAGGACCGTGGGCACGGTGTGGTTGAGGTTGAAGGCGACGCCGCACAGGCTGTGCGGACCGGGGGCGTTCTCCTGCAGGAAGCGCGTCTGGGCGGGCGTCGGGTCCATGGGCTGGGTGGTGAGGAAGCGGTGCTCGTGCTCCTCGGGGAGGGCCATGTGGAAGTCGAGGCCGTACGGGGCGCGGATGCGCTCTTCGTAGAGCTCCTGCATGGTGCGCCCGGTGGCGCGCAGGACGACCTCGCCGGTCAGGGCGCCTATGACGTAGGCGTGGTAGCCGAAGGCGGTGCCGGGGCGCCAGTAGGGGCGCTGGGCGGCCAGCTTCCCGGCCACGGCGCGGTCGTCGGCGAGCTCTTCCAAGGTGAAGCCCCCGTCGGCGCCGATGAGGCCGGCCCGGTGGGCGAGGAGGTCGCGCAGGGTGACGTGTTCCTTGCCGGCGGCGGCGAACTCGGGCCAGTAGTGGCGCACCTCGCGGTCGAGGTCCAGGACGCCTTCCTGGACGAGGAGGGCGACGACGAGGTGGGCGGCGCCCTTGGTGGAGGAGAACACGCCGGTGAGGGAGTCGCCCTCGATGCCGGGTCCGCCCCACAGGTCGACGACCTGCTCGCCGTGGACGTAGGCGGCGAGCTGGGCGGAGTGCCCGGCGCGCTCCTCGGCGAAGGTGGCTTCGAACGCCTCGCGCACGCCCTCGTAGCCCTTGGCGACGGTTCCCTGGACGGCGCTCGCCTGCGCGGCGGTCGGGGTCGGCATGGGTGTGCTCCTTGTGGTTCGGTGAGGCGGGTGCTGCATTCCGGTGGGTGAAGCCGGGCGGGGCGCGTGGTTATTTCGTGACGATCGTCATCTCGCCCACGGAATAATCGGATTGGACAATTCCGATCTTCAGGAGGTCCCGGCCATGCCCGCTTCCCGCACCGTCCTCCTCACCGGCGCGGCCGGCCGCATCGGCACCCACCTGCGCGCCCTGCTGCCCGCCCACGGCCACCGGCTGCGCCTCCTGGACGTCCGCCCGGTGCCGGGCGAGCCGGAGGCGGTCACCGCGGACCTCGCCGACCCGGCCGCCGGCGGCGCGGCGCTGCGCGAGGCCCTCGACGGCGTGGACGCGGTCGTCCACCTGGCGGGCATCCCCGTGGAGGCGCCGTTCGCGGACATCCTGCGCGCCAACGTCGAGGGCACGTACCGCCTTTACGAGGCCGTGCGCGAGGCGGGCGTGCGGCGCGTGGTGCTCGCCTCCAGCAACCACGCCGTCGGCTTCACGCCCCTGCCCGCCGAGGGCGGCCGGCCACTGCCCGTGGAGACGCCGCACCGCCCCGACACCTTCTACGGCCTCTCCAAGTGCTTCGGCGAGGACCTCGCCTCCCTCTACCGGGACCGGCACGGCATCGAGACCGTCTCCCTGCGCATCGGCGCGTGCTTCCCGGAGCCGGCATCCGTGCGCATGCTGTCGGTCTGGCTGAGCCCCGGCGACTGCGCACGGCTCGTGCACGCCGCGCTCACGGCCGAGGACGTCGGCCACACCGTCGCCTACGGCAGCTCCGCCAACACCCGGGCGTGGTGGGACCTGTCCTCGGCCCGCGCGCTCGGCTACGAGCCCCGGGACGACTCGGAGCCGTACGCGGCCGCCCTGCTCGCCGCGGAGGCGGGGACCGTGCAGGAGGGCGCGGGGCTCGTCGGCGGCGAGTTCTGCGGCGCCGAGCCGCCGCGCCGGCACCCTCGCTGACCTGCGACGACAACAGGAACGGCGAACTCCGTAACAGGACCGCATCAGGTGTTCGGTAATGGAACCGCAAAGAGCGGCCGCTCGTTACCCGGGGCATGACCGCTATGACACCCGGCTCGAACATCCCTCTCTCCGTCGCCCGCGTGACGGTGGACGTCACCGCCCCGGTGCGGCTCGACGTATCGGGCCTGCTGCTCACCGCCGACGGCAAGGTGCGCTCCGACGACGACTTCGTCTTCTACAACCAGCCCTCCGGGCCGGGCGTGGCCCACCGCGCCGCGGCCGGCGGCACGCCCGACGCCATCACGGTGGACACCGCCGCCGTCCCCGCCGCCATCGACAAGATCGTGGTGACCGCGAGCCCCGACGCCCAGGGCCAGACGTTCGCGGGCATCGAGCCCACCGCCACCGTGCGCAACGCGGACGACGGCTCGGTCCTGGCCACGTTCACACCGCCCCGGCTGGGCTCGGAGACCGCGCTCGTCGTCGTGGAGGTCTACCGGCGGGCCGGTGCCTGGAAGGTGCGTGCGGTCGGCCAGGGCTACGCCGACGGCCTGGCGGGCATCGCCACCGACTTCGGCGTGAGCGTGGAGGAGCCCGCGGCGGCCGCCCCGGCCCACGTCCAGCCGCCCGCCGCCCCCGTGCCGCCGCCCGTCGCCGCCCCGCCGCTGCCCGCGGGCGCGCCGCCCGTGCCCGCCGCGCCCCCGGCGCCGCCCGCCCCGGCCCCCGGCAGCGGGAAGATCAACCTGGACAAGGGCCGGGTCAGCCTGCAGAAGAACCAGACGGTGTCCCTGGTCAAGGGCGGGAAGCCGCTGACGCAGTCGGTCAAGATGGGCCTGGGCTGGGAGCCGGCCTGGGGCGGCCGGGCCATCGACCTGGACGCCTCCGTCATCGCCTACGGCCCCGACCGCAACATGATCGACGCCTGCTACTTCGGCAAGCTGCAGATCCTCAACGGCGCCGTCCAGCACTCCGGTGACAACCTCACCGGCGAGGGCTCCGGCGACGACGAGACGATCACGGTGCACATGGCCGGGCTCCCGCCGGAGGTCACCGGCCTGGTCTTCACCGTCAGCTCCTTCAACGGCCAGAAGTTCAGCGAGGTCGCCAAGGCCTACTGCCGCCTCCTCGACGCCCGCACCGGCGAGGAGCTGGTGCGCTTCGACCTCACCGGCTCCGAGCCCAAGACGGGCGTGCTGATGGCGAAGTTCATCCGGCAGTACTCGGGCGAGTGGGAGATGACCGCCCTCGGCGAGTTCGTGAAGTCCCGCACGGTCCGCGACCTGGTCAAGCCGGCGGCGCAGGCTTTGTGAGCACCGGGGCTCCCGCCGCCGGCAGGCCCGCGACCCGGGCCAGCCGGCGGTAGGAGTCCAGCAGGGCCTCCCTGTCGTAGGAGGAGGTGGTGACCAGCACCTCGTCGGCGCCGCTGCGTTCGACCAGCGCGCCGAGCGCGGCCGCCACCTCCTCCTCCGTGCCGTGGATGTGCCCGCGCAGCCCCTCCTCGTACAGGCGGCGCTCCCGCTCGGTCATCACCCGCGCCTCGGTCTCCTCCGCTGGCTCCAAAGGCGGGAAGACGCCGTGCGTCCGGGAATGGGCCAGCGCCCACGCCTCGGGGACGAGCAGCCGGCGGGCCTCCTCGCGGCTGCCCGCGACGGCCACGTTGCCCGCCACCACGACGTACGGGCGCTGCCACCACGACGACGGCCGGAACGCCTCCCGGTAGCGCCCGACGGCGGCGAGCATCCGCTCCTCGCCGCTCAGGCCGCCGATCACCAGGGCCGCGCCGGCGGCGGCCGCCAACTCCGCGCCCGCCTCGTTGGCCAGGACGAACGCGGGGACCCGCAGGCCCTCCGCCGGGCGGGCGTGCACCTCGGAACGGGGCCGCGGGCCGTCCGTGAACCAGCCCTCCAGCTCGGCGAGCTGCCCGCCGAAGTCCCCCATGGCCTCCTTCTCCGTGCCCAGGGCCCGCCGGACGCCGTCCGTGAAGCCCACCGAGCGGCCCAGGCCCATGTCGATGCGGCCCGGGAAGAGGGACTCCAGCACCCCGAACTGCTCGGCCACCACCAGGGTGCGGTGGTTGGGCAGCATCACGCCGCCCGTGCCGACCCGGATCCGCGAGGTCGCGGCGGCGACCGCCGCGGCGAGCACGGTCGGGGCCGAGCCCGCCACGCCGGGCACGCCGTGGTGCTCCGAGACCCAGAAGCGGTGGTAGCCGAGCGCCTCGGCCTGCTGCGCGAACCGTACGGTGTCGCGCAGTGCCTCGGCCTGCGGGCGGCCCCGGCGGGTGCGGGAGCGGTCGAGTATCGAGAGGCGGATGGTCACCCCTGCTTCAACAAAGGCGGCCGGCCAGGATTCCCGGAGACCGCCCTACTGGCGGCGCCAGGGGCCGGTGATCGCCAGCATGATGCCGGGCTCCTGGATGTTGGCGAAGAGCGTCCTGCCGTCCGGCGAGAAGGTGACCCCGGTGAACTCGCTGTACTCGGGCTTCTGCGCGGTGCCTATGTTGAGCTCGTTGCGGGCGACGGGGTACGTGCTGCCGTCGTCCAGGGCGCCGAAGAGGTGCTGCACGCCCTCGCCGTCCTCGGCGACTATCAGGCCGCCGTGCGGGGAGACCGTGATGTTGTCGGGGCCGTCGAAGGCGCCGTCCCGCTCCGGGTGCTCGTTGACCCCGAAACGCACCTTCAGCGTGAGGGTGCGGCGCCGCGGGTTGTAGAACCACACCTGGCCGTCGTGCTGCACGGGGCTCTCCTCGCGGGCGAACGACGAGACGACGTACACGCCCCCGTCGCCCCACCACATGCCCTCCAGCTTGCGGGCCCGGGTCACCTGGCCGTCCTTGAACTGCTTGCGGACCGAGACGGACGCCGCGTCGCGGTCCGGCACGTCCACCCAGTCCACGCCGTACACCGTGCCGGGGCGGGTGGCGCGGGAGAGGTCGTCGACGAACCGGCCGCCGGAGTCGAAGCACTTGAAGGCCTGCAGCCGGCCCGCGTCGTCGGCGAGGGTGCGCAGCCGGCCGCGGCCGTGCCGGAAGCCGGCCGGCGGGGTCCAGCGGTAGAACAGGCCGTTGGGGCCCGCGGCGTCCTCGGTGAGGTAGAGGTGGCCGTGGGCCGGATCGGTGACGACGGCCTCGTGGGCGTACCGGCCGAGGGCCTTGACGGGCCTGGGGTCGCGGCCCGCGCGGCGGTCGTGCGGGTCGACCTCGAAGACGTAGCCGTGCGTCTTCGTCATGCCGTTCTGCCCGGCCTTGTCCTCCGTTTCCTCGCAGGTCAGCCACGTGCCCCAGGGGGTGGCGCCGCCGGCGCAGTTGGTGGACGTGCCCGCGATGCCGACCCACTCCGTGACGTGCGCGCCGTCGTGCGACACCTCGACGACGGTGCAGCCGCCGGACGCGGCGGGGTCGTAGACAAGCCCCTCCGCGAGCGGCACCGGGTACTTCCAGCCGGCCCGGGGGCCCTTGAGCTCGTGGTTGTTGACGAGCAGGGTGGTGCCGCGGGGGCCCTCGAAGGCGGCCGTGCCGTCGTGGTTCGAAGGGGTGGGCTCGCCCGATTCCAGTCTGGTGGTGCCGGCCCGGGTCACCACGCGGTACGAGAAGCCTGCCGGCAGGGCGAGGAGGCCCTTCGGGTCCCGCACGAGGGGGCCGTAGCCCGGCGGGCGGGCGGGGCGGGGGCGCGCCCCTCGCTGCTCCGGCACGCCGCCGGCCAGCGCTCCGGGGGCACTGGCGAGGACGCCCACGCTGCCGGTCAGTGCCACGCCGGCACCGGCGACGGCGGATCGTTTCGCGAAGTCTCTTCGGCTGAGGGTCATCTGCACTCCCGGGTCCGCTGGCTCACGCGCCTACGTTCCCGTTCCCCACGGAATGCGGTATGAACACCACACGAAGCGCGGGGGACGGGCGCGGGGCGCGCGGAACGCGCTGCCGCGCCCGGGAACCCGGCCGGCTCCGGCTCCCCAGCAGTTCCCTCCGCCGCAGCGGCGGGCAACCACCGCGAACGCATCCGGCGGTGCCGGACCGGCTCAGGCCGGCCGGGCACCGCCGGAATCCACCACCGTGGCCGATCGCCGTCGCGGCGGAAGATTCCCCGGCGCCCCGGACCGAGAAGGGCCGGGCCACCGGGGCCACCGGGAAGGTCAGCCGCGCGAGCGCGCCTTGAACGCCGCCTTGCGGGCCTCCTTGGCCACCTTCTTCTCCGGGTGGAGGCGGCCCATCGCCTCCAGGACGTCCGCCGTCGCCGGGTGGTCCACCCGCCACGCCGCGTCGAAGAACCCGCTGTGCTGCCCGACGAGGCTCTCCACCAGCCCGCGCAGCTCGTCGGTGTCGCCGGACGCCGCCAGCTGGGCGGCGATCGTGTCGATGGTCAGCCAGAAGACCATGTCCTCGCCGGGCTCGGGCACGTCCGCCGCGCCGTGCTCGGCGAGCCACACGCGGGCGAGGCCGCCGAGCTCGCGGTCGTCGAGGACCTCGCGCACGGCGGGCTCGGCGCCGGCGCCGACGAGGGAGAGCGTCTGCTGGCAGGCGAGGCGGCGGGACGGCGCGTCCAGGTCGTCGCCGCGCCCGGCGGCGAGCAGCTCCGCCGCGGCCTCCGCAGGCGTGCGGCGGGCGAGCCACAGCTCGGCCTCCGCGCGGGCGGCCGTCTCCGGGTGGCCGGGCAGGGCGGCCAGGAGCGCGTCCGCGCCCTTGTCGGCGAGGTCGCCGACGGCGGGGGCTTCGACGCCCGCCTCCTGCATGCGTTCGCGGACGGCGAGGAGGCCGAGCGGGGTGAGGGAGACCATGCCGTAGCGGCTGACGTCCTCCTCCTCGGGGGTTTCGGAGGTGACGCCGTCGACGGACTCGCGGATGTGGCCCTCGCCGTCGACCTCCTCGATGAGGGATTCGTCGACGGGCTGGTAGGCGATGATGCCGGTGGGCGCGAGCAGCCGGAACTGGTCGTCCAGGCGCATCATCGCGTCGGAGACCTCTTCGAGGATGTCGTCCGTGGGCTCGTCCATGTCGTCCGGCACGATCATGGACGCGGCGAGCGCCGGCAGCGGTACGGGGTGGTCCGCGTCGCTCTGTTCGAGCGCGGTGAGCAGGTAGAGGTTGCCGAGGACGCCGTCGAGGAAGTCGGCCTCGCCCTCGGGGTCCCAGTCGAGGGAGTCGAGGTCGAGGTCCTCGCCCTCGGCGATCCGGTCGGCGATCTCGCCGAGGTCGGGCGCGGCGGCGTCGGCGAGGACGCTCTCGAAGCCGGCGAGCCACAGGTCGAGGATGTCGGCGGGGCTGCCGGAGGTGAGCGTGGCGAGCTCCTCGCCGGCGACGGCGGTGCCGCGGGGCTCGTCCTCGCCCGCTTCCGGCCCCTCGGCCTCCTCCTCGTGCTCCTCGAAGTCCACGAGCCCCGTGTCGAGCGCGTGCTGCCACGCGTCCATGGCGTACGCGTCGCCGTCCTCGTCGCCCGCGAGCCCGAGGAGCCCGGTCGCCTCGCGGAGCTGCTCCGCGAGCAGCTCGCCGCCGACCCCGACCGGGACGCCCTCCTCGCCGGCCCAGCGCGCGAGCTTCGCGGCGCGGGCGAGCAGCGGCGCGGACAGCGCGTCGCGCGCGAGCTCCGCGTCGGAGGGGAGCCGCACCGGCGGCATGGTCGGACGGTCTCCGGACATCAGGGGGGTTTCTCCTCGTCGTGACATGCGTCGCGGCACGTGCGGTGACGTGCGGCGACGCGCGTGGTGGCATGCGGTGTGGCATGGGGCGCCGCGGACGGGGCGCGGTGCCCAAGCGTAGACGGGTTTCCCGCCCTGCCGCCCGGTTCGCCGAACCGTGGGCCGACATATGGCTGACGGTTACCCGCGGAACCTTGACAACTTCCCCGGGTGCGCAAGACATTGACGCGCGTAGAGATCGTCAGGATCGCGTCAACGACGATTCCTCCACGCCATACCCCCCTCGCATTCCTCACCGGAGGCCCTCGTGCCCACTGCCCCGTCCTCCCGCCGCGCCGCCCTGCGCAGACCCGCGGCCCTCGGTTCCCTCCTCGCCACCGCGCTCGCGGCCGGGTTGCTCGCCGCCCCGGAGGCGGCGAGCGCCGAGGGCCTGCGGATCCACGACATCCAGGGCACGACCCGCGTGTCGCCGCTCGCCGGCCGGCAGGTCGCCGACGTGCCGGGCGTCGTCACCGCCGTCCGCGCCTTCGGCTCGGCCCGCGGCTTCTGGATGCAGGACACGCACCCGGACCGCAACGACGCCACGAGCGAGGGCATCTTCGTCTTCACCGGCTCCACCACCCCGGACGTGGCCGTGGGCGACGCCGTGACCGTCTCCGGCACCGTCACCGAGTACTACCCGGGCGGCGAGTCGGCCGGCCTGCAGTCGGTCACGCAGCTCACCAGGGCCACGTGGCGGGTCGGGTCCTCCGGCAACACCCTCCCGGCCCCCGTGCGCCTCAGCGCGTCGCAGATCCCGGACCGCTACGCGCCCGACGCGCACGGCGGCTCGATCGAGAAGCTGCAGCTGCGCCCCGGCACGTACGCCCTGGACCGCTTCGAGTCGCTGGAGGGCATGCGCGTCTCCGTGCAGAACGCCCCCGTCGTCGGCGCGACCGGTCACAACGAGCTGTGGGTCACCGCCGAGCCCCGGCGCAACCGCACGGGCCGCGGCGGCACGCTCTACGGCGCGTACCGCGACCCGAACGCCGGCCGCGTCAAGGTCGCCTCGCTGATCCCCTTCGCCCAGCGCCCCTTCCCCGTCGCCAACGTCGGCGACGAGCTGTCCGGCACCACCGCCGGCCCGCTGGACTACGACAACTACGGCGGCTACACCCTGCAGGCCACCGAGCTCGGCAAGCTCACCGACCGGGGCCTGAAGCGCGAGACCACGCGCAAGCAGCGCGGCGACGAGCTGGCGGTCGCCACGTACAACGTCGAGAACCTCTCCCCCAAGACGCCGCAGGCGAAGTTCGACCGGCTGGCGTCCGCGCTGGTCACCAACCTCGCCTCGCCCGACATCGTCGCCCTGGAAGAGGTCCAGGACGACAACGGCACCACCGACAACGGCGTGGTGGACGCGGGGCAGACACTGAAGAAGCTCACCGACGCCATCAAGGCGGCGGGCGGCCCGGCCTACGAGTGGCGGCAGATCAACCCCGTCAACGACCAGGACGGCGGCCAGCCGGGCGGCAACATCCGTACCGCGTTCCTCTTCAACCCCGCCCGGGTGTCCTTCACCGACAAGCCCGGCGGTGACTCCACCACCGCCGTGAAGGCCGTCCGCGAAGGCGGCAAGGCCGCGCTGTCCGTCTCCCCCGGCCGGGTCGAGCCCGCCGCCGCCGCGTGGGCGAACAGCCGCAAGCCGCTCGCGGGCCAGTTCACCTTCCGGGGACAGCGGGTCTTCGTCGTCGCGAACCACTTCAACTCGAAGGGCGGCGACCAGGGCGTCGACAGCCGCTTCCAGCCGCCGGCCCGCTCCTCCGAGGTGCAGCGCACCCAGCAGGCCGGGCTCGTGAACGCGTTCGTCAAGCAGCTGCTGGCGGCCGACCGGAACGCGAACGTCATCGTCGCGGGCGACCTGAACGACTATCAGTTCTCGCCCGCGCTGAAGGCCCTCACCGCGGGCAAGGTCCTCACCGACCAGGTCGACCGGCTGCCGCGCGCCCAGCGCTACGGCTACGTCTACCAGGGCAACTCCCAGGTGCTGGACCACATCCTGACCAGCTCTCACGTACGCCGGGTGGACTACGACATCGTCCACGTCAACGCGGAGTTCGCCGACCAGGCGAGCGACCACGACCCGCAGGTGCTGCGCTGGAAGCCGTAGCGCCACTTACTGGTAGGCGGAGAACAATTAAATAGACCTGTACGGTCGAAGGGGCCGAGAATCGCCTCCATGACGATCACTGCTCCCGCCAGCCCCTTCGGCCGTACCGTCTGCGCGATGGTCACCCCCTTCACCCCGCAGGGAGAGCTCGACCTCGACGGGGCGCAGGCCCTCGCCGACCGCCTCGCCGGGGAGGGCGGCTGCGACGGACTCGTCCTCAGCGGCACCACCGGCGAGTCGCCGACCACCAGCGACGCGGAGAAGAGCGCGCTCATCCGCGCCGTGGCCGAGGCCGTCGGCGGCCGGGCGCGGATCACGGCGGGCATCGGCACGGCCGACACCCGGCACACCGTCGAGCTGGCCCGGGCCGCCGAGGCGGCGGGTGCGCACGGGGTGCTGGTCGTGCCCCCGTACTACAGCCGGCCGCCGCAGGAGGACATCGCCGAGCACTTCCTGACCGTGGCCGGCGCGACCGGCCTGCCGGTGATGCTCTACGACATCCCCGGCCGCACGGGCACCCGGATCGAGCCCGCCACCATGCTGCGGCTCGCGGAGCACCCGCGCATCGCCGGCGTCAAGGACTGCGCCTACGACATGCTGGGCAGCTCGAAGGTCATCGCCGCGACGGACCTCGCCTACTACTCGGGCTGCGAGGAACTGAACCTTCCGCTGCGCTCGGTGGGAGGCGTCGGATACATCAGCACGGTCGCGAACGTCGCGGGCGGGGCGGTCGCGTCGGTGCTCGACGCGTACGACCGCGGCGACACCGCCGAGGCGGCCCGGCTGCACGCGCGGCTGCTGCCCCTGATGGAGCTGATGATGGCGTCGGGCCTGCCGGGCACGGTGACTGCGAAGGCTCTGCTGAACGCGCTCGGCCTGCCCGGCGGGCCGGTGCGGGCGCCGCTGCGGGCGGCGTCCCCGGAACGCACGGAGGCGCTGCTGCAGGCGTACAAGGCGCTCTGACGCCTCGCCCCCACCCCGCAGATGCGGGAAGCGGGCGCCCCCCCCCCCCCGGGGGGGGCCGCGCCCCAGCCCCCGCCCCCGCCCGGGTGGCGGGTG
>NZ_JBMMMZ010000018.1:91598-158891 GCF_049725035.1 Streptomyces sp. XH2
GGCCGCACCCCTCGCCCGGGGTGCGGCCGCTCCACTGCGCCGTCCCGCTCAGTTGTGGCTGTGCAGGATCTCGTTCAGACCGCCCCAGGTGCTCTTGTACGGGCGGGCCTCGACCGCGCCGGAGGTGGAGTTGCGGCGGAAGAGGATGTTGTCGGCGCCGGAGAGCTCCAGCGCCTTGACGACCTGGCCGTCCGGCAGGGTGACGCGGGTGCCCGCGGTCACGTACAGGCCGGCCTCGACCACGCACTCGTCGCCGAGGGCGATGCCGATGCCCGACTCGGCGCCGAGCAGGCAGCGCTCGCCGATGGAGATGATCTGCTTGCCGCCGCCGGAGAGGGTGCCCATGGTGGAGGCGCCGCCGCCGATGTCGGAGCCGTCGCCCACGACGACGCCCGCGCTGATGCGGCCCTCGACCATCGAGGTGCCCAGCGTGCCGGCGTTGAAGTTGACGAAGCCCTCGTGCATGACGGTGGTGCCGGCGGCGAGGTGGGCGCCCAGGCGGACGCGGTCGGCGTCGGCGATGCGCACGCCGGACGGGGCGACGTAGTCCGTCATCCGGGGGAACTTGTCGATGCTGGTCACCTGCAGGTGCAGGCCCTCGGCGCGGGCGTTCAGGCGCACCGTCTCGACCTGGTCGACGGCGACGGGGCCGAGGGAGGTCCAGGCGACGTTGGCGAGCAGGCCGAAGATGCCGTCCAGGCTCTGGCCGTGCGGCTTCACCAGGCGGTGCGAGAGCAGGTGCAGGCGCAGGTAGGCGTCGTGGGCGTCGAGCGGCTTGTCGTCCAGCGAGGCGATGACCGTACGGACGGCCACGACCTCGACGCCCCGGCGCGGGTCCGGGCCGGCGGCCTTGAGGGCGTTCTCGCCGAGCAGCTCGGCGGCGCGCTCGGCGCTCAGGCGCTCGGTGCCGGCCGGGCCGGCGTCCTCGGTGAGCTCCGGGGCGGGGAACCAGGTGTCGAGGACGGTCCCGTCCTGGGTGATCGTGGCGAGGCCGGCGGCGACGGCGCCGGTGGTACGGGGGGCAACAGCATCGGTCATGCCCGAAAACCTAACCGGCCGGGGCCTCTCAAGGCGAACTCGCCGCCTCACGGCGAACCGGTCGCCCGGCTCATCGAGGACCACGGCTTGCGTACGGCCGTACGCATCGCGAAGGCTGTCAACGCCGGTGCCGGTGTTCCGCGTCCTCCCGGGGGAGAACCGTCCGCCTCAGAAACATCCGCCCCAGAACCGTCCGTCTTCGAAGGAGCGCCGACGATGCACCAGCCGGACCGCCGGATGCCCGGGGAGTCACAGCCCCACCTGCGGACCTTCATGGGCTGGCCGCCGGCCGGTCCCGTCTGGGGCCGGTACACCGCCGCCGTCCGCGAGGACGTCGCCGCGATCGCCCGCGTGATCGCGGAGTACGAGCCGGTGGTGATGCTCGCCGGGCCGCAGGACGCCGGAGCGGCGCGGAAGGCGTGCGGCGGGGGCGTGGAGATCGTGGAGGTGCCCGTCGACGACCTGTGGCTGCGGGACTCCGGCCCCGTCTTCGTCACCGGCCCGGACGGCACCGCGGCCGGGATCGACTTCGGCTTCAACGGCTGGGGCGGCAAGCAGGAGCACCCCCGGGACGGCCTGGTCGCGCGCCGGGTGCTGGAGGCCTTCGGGGTGCCCCGCATCGAGGCGCCGGTCGTCGCCGAGGGCGGCTCGCTGGAGTCCGACGGCGAGGGCACGCTGCTGGTCACCGAGAGCTCGCTGGTGAACGACAACCGCAACCCGGGGCACTCGCGCGACGACATCGAGAAGGCCCTCGAGGCACTGCTCGGCGCCCGCGAGGTCATCTGGCTGGAGGGCGTCCGCGGCGAGGACGTCACCGACTGCCACGTCGACGCCCTGGCCCGCTTCGCCGCCCCCGGCACGGTCCTGCTGAGCAGCCCGCCGCCCGGGGCGAAGCCGGACGTCTGGACACGCGTGTACGAGCAGGCGCGCGCCGCGCTGAAGGCGGCCACCGACGCCCACGGGCGGCCCCTGGAGGTCCTGGACCTCCCCGAGCCGGATCCGGCCGCCCTCGGCAGGCGCGGCGAGGACTTCCTCGGCTGCTACGCCAACTACTACGTGGCGAACGGCGCCGTGCTCGTCCCCCGTTTCGGCGACCGCCGCGCCGACGACCGCGCCGCGTCCCTCCTGCGCGACCTCCACCCCGGCCGCACGATCCGCCGGATCGCAATCCACGAACTGGCGGAGGGCGGCGGCGGCATCCACTGCGCCACACAGCAGCAGCCCGCCGCCTGACCGGGGTCAGGGGCGGGCTGCTGCCGTTGTGCGGAGTGCGCGGGTCAGACGTTGAAGCCGAGCGCGCGGAGCTGCTCGCGACCCTCGTCGGTGATCTTGTCCGGGCCCCACGGCGGCATCCAGACCCAGTTGATCCGGAGCTCGTTGACGATGCCTTCGGTGGCCGACTTCGCCTGGTCCTCGATGACGTCGGTCAGCGGGCAGGCCGCGGACGTCAGGGTCATGTCGAGGGTGGCGATGTTGGCGTCGTCGATGTGGATGCCGTAGATCAGGCCGAGGTTGACGACGTCGATGCCCAGCTCGGGGTCGACCACGTCGTAGAGGGCCTCGCGGACCTCCTCCTCCGTGGCCGGCTTGGTGGTCATCCCTGCGTTGTCGCTCATGCGGTCTTCCTCTCAGCGCCCTCGCCCAGTGCCTGGGCGGTCGCGTCCTTCCACGCCATCCAGCTCAGCAGAGCACACTTCACGCGCGCCGGGTACTTGGAGACGCCGGCGAACGCGACCGCGTCCTCCAGCACCTCCTCCATCGCGTCGTCCGGCTCGATGCGGCCCTTGGACTGCATCAGCTCCAGGAAGGTCTCCTGGATCTTCTGCGCCTGCTCCAGCTCCTTGCCGACGAGCAGCTCGTTGAGGACGGAGGCGCTGGCCTGGCTGATGGAGCAGCCCTGGCCCTCGTACGAGACGTCCTCGATGGTGTCGCCGGTCATGCGCACCCGCAGCGTGATCTCGTCGCCGCAGGTCGGATTGACGTGGTGCACCTCGGCGTCGCCGTCCCGCAAGCCCCGCCCGTGCGGGTGCTTGTAGTGGTCCAGGATGACGTCCTGGTACATCGAATCCAGCTTCACAAGATCCCCGCTCTACCCGAAGAAGTTCCGGACGTGCTCCAGACCCGCGACCAGGGCGTCGACCTCGCCGGGCGTGGAGTACAGGTAGAACGACGCCCGCGTGGTCGCAGGAATTCCGTACCGGAGGCAGACGGGCCGCGCGCAGTGGTGGCCGACGCGCACCGCGATGCCCTGCTCGTCGAGGACCTGGCCCACGTCGTGCGGGTGGATGTCGCCGAGCGTGAAGGAGATCGTGGCGCCGCGGTCCTCGGCCGTGGTGGGGCCGATGATCCGCAGGTCCGGGACCTCCTGGAGGCGGGTCACGGCGTACTGCGTGATCGCGTGCTCGTGGCGGGCGATGTTCTCCATGCCGATCGAGGAGAGGTAGTCCACCGCGGCGCCGAGGCCGACGGCCTGGGCGATCGGGGGCGTGCCGGCCTCGAACTTGTGCGGCGCGGGGGCGTAGGTGGAGGAGTGCATCGAGACGGTCTCGATCATCTCGCCGCCGCCGAGGAACGGCGGGAGGTCCTCCAGCAGCTCCTGACGGCCCCACAGCACGCCGATGCCGGTCGGGCCGCACATCTTGTGGCCGGTGAAGGCCACGAAGTCGGCCTGGAGGGCCTGGACGTCCAGCACCATGTGCGGGGCGGCCTGGGAGGCGTCGATCACGACGAGCGCACCGACCTCCTGGGCGCGCCGGACGATGGTCTCGACGGGGTTGACCGTGCCCATGATGTTGGAGACCAGCACGAACGAGACGACCTTGGTCTTCTCGGTGATGATCTCGTCGATGTTGGACAGGTCGAGGCGGCCGTCGTCGGTGAGGCCGAACCACTTCAGCTTCGCGCCGGTGCGCTGCGAGAGCAGCTGCCACGGGACGATGTTGGAGTGGTGCTCCATCTCCGTGATGACGATCTCGGTGTCGTGGTCGACCCGGTAGGGCTCGTCGGCCCAGCCGAGCATGTTGGCCACGAGGTTGAGCGACTCGGAGGCGTTCTTGGTGAAGATGACCTCGTCGCGGCTGGGGGCGTTGATGAAGGCGGCGACCTTGTCGCGCGCGCCCTCGTACAGCGCCGTGGCCTCCTCGGCGATGGTGTAGACGCCGCGGTGGACGTTGGCGTTGTGCCGCTCGTAGTACGCGTTGAGCGCGTCGAGCACCTGGCGCGGCTTCTGGGAGGTGGCCGCGGAGTCCAGGTAGACGATCTTCTTACCGTCGTGGACCGTGCGGTCCAGGATGGGGAAGTCCTTGCGAATCGCCTCGGTGTCGAGGAGGCCCGGCAGTATGGTCACGCGGTGACGCCGCCCTTCGTCTGGTAGGCCTCGTAGCCCTCGGACTCCAGCTTGTCGGCCAGCTCGGCGCCGCCGGACTCGACGATGCGGCCGCCGGAGAAGACGTGGACGAAGTCGGGCTTGATGTAGCGCAGGATGCGCGTGTAGTGCGTGATCAGCAGGGTGCCGACCTCGCCGGTCTCGCGGACGCGGTTGACGCCCTCGGAGACCTGGCGCAGGGCGTCGACGTCCAGGCCGGAGTCGGTCTCGTCGAGGATCGCGATCTTCGGCTTGAGGAGCTCCAGCTGGAGGATCTCGTGGCGCTTCTTCTCACCGCCGGAGAAGCCCTCGTTGACGTTGCGCTCGGCGAAGGCGGGGTCCATGTTGAGGCGCTCCATGGCCTCCTTGACCTCCTTCACCCAGGTGCGCAGCTTGGGGGCCTCGCCGCGGATGGCGGTGGCGGAGGTGCGCAGGAAGTTGGAGACCGAGACGCCGGGCACCTCGACCGGGTACTGCATGGCGAGGAAGACGCCGGCGCGGGCGCGCTCGTCGACGGACATCTCCAAGACGTTCTCGCCGTCGAGGGTGACGGTGCCGCCGGTGATCGTGTACTTGGGGTGACCCGCGAGGGAGTACGCCAGGGTCGACTTGCCGGAGCCGTTGGGGCCCATGATGGCGTGGGTCTCGCCCTGCTTCACGGTCAGGTCGACGCCCTTGAGGATCTCGCGCGGGCCGTTCTCGGCTTCGACGGAGACGTGCAGGTCGTGGATCTCAAGCGTTGCCATGGGGAACTCAGGACTCCTGGGTGACGGAGACGAGCACGTCGTCCCCTTCGATCTTGACGGGGTATACGGGGACGGGGCGCGTGGCCGGCAGGCCGGAGGGCTTTCCGGTGCGCAGGTCGAAGCTGGAGCCGTGCAGCCAGCACTCGATGGCGCAGTCCTCCACCTCGCCCTCGGAGAGCGACACGTTCGCGTGGGAGCAGATGTCGTTGATGGCGAAGACCTCGCCCTCGGTGCGGACGAGGGAGACGGCGACGCCGTCGACCTCGACCCGCTTGGGGGTGTCCTCCTCCAGGTCGCTCAGCGCGGCCACTCGGACGAAAAGGGTCTCGCTCATGCCACCGACGCCTCCAGCTCGGCCTCGATCTTGGCGATGAGGCGTTCCTCGAGTTCCGGGATGCCGATCTGCTGGACGAGCTCGGCGAAGAAGCCGCGGACGACCAGGCGGCGGGCCTCGTCGGCCGGGATGCCGCGGGCCATCAGGTAGAACAGCTGCTCGTCGTCGAAGCGGCCGGTCGCCGAGGCGTGGCCGGCGCCGACGATCTCGCCGGTCTCGATCTCCAGGTTGGGCACGGAGTCGACGCGGGCCCCGTCGGTGAGGACGAGGTTGCGGTTGAGCTCGTAGGTGTCGGTGCCCTCGGCCGCCGCGCGGATGAGGACGTCGCCGATCCAGACGGCGTGCGCGTCCTGGCCCTGCAGCGCGCCCTTGTAGGCGACGTTGCTGCGGCAGTGCGGGGTGTCGTGGTCGACGAAGAGGCGGTGCTCCTGGTGCTGGCCCTCGTCCGTGAAGTACAGGCCGTAGAGCTCGGCCTCGCCGCCGGGGGCGCCGTAGACGACCCGCGGGTGGAGGCGGACCAGGTCGCCGCCGAAGGTGACGATGACGGACTTGAAGGAGGCGTCGCGGCCGATCAGCGCGGTCTGCTGGGCGGCGTGCACCGCGGTGGCGTCCCAGTCCTGGACGGAGACGACGGTGAGCTTGGCGCCGTCGCCCACGAGGAACTCGACGTTGGCGGCGAGCGTGGTGTCACCGGTGTGGTCCAGGACGACGACGGCCTCGGCGAAGGCGCCGACCTCGACCACCTGGTGGCCGAAGGCCACGCCGCCCTCGCCGTGCACGGAGATGGTGACGGGCTCGGTGAGGACCGCGTCCTTGGGGATCGAGACGACCGAGGCCTTCTCGAAGGAGCTGTAGGCCTGGGCGGCCACGCGGTCGACGGGCTTGCCGGCCCGGCCGAGGCGGGCGTCGTCGCGGCCGACGGTCTCGACGGTGACGCCGGCGGGGGCGCTCACCTCGACCTTGACGCCGCCGCCGTTCACGCCCTTCTCAAGGGCCGAGCCGTCGTGCAGACCGCGCAGGCGCTCCAGCGGGGTGAACCGCCACTCCTCCTCGCGGCCGTGCGGCACGGGGAAGTCCGCCACGTCGTACGAGGCGGGGGCGCTCACGCGCGCGTCGATGGGCTGCTGCGGCCCGCCCACCTGGATGGCGCCGTCGGTCGTGCTGCCGGCGGGGGTGTTGTCAGCCATGGCTGTCGTCGTGCTCTCTTCCTGTCACAAAGGGTTCGCTGCTGCGGTCGGGGGCGTCCGTGCCCCTCCCCTGCCTTAAGGGCGGGGGAAGGTCAGCCGACGGAGCCTTCCATCTGCAGCTCGATCAGCCGGTTGAGCTCCAGCGCGTACTCCATGGGCAGCTCGCGGGCGATCGGCTCGACGAAGCCGCGCACGATCATCGCCATCGCCTCGTCCTCGGACAGGCCCCGGCTCATCAGGTAGAAGAGCTGGTCGTCGCTGACCTTGGAGACGGTCGCCTCGTGACCCATGGAGACGTCGTCCTCGCGGACGTCGACGTAGGGGTAGGTGTCCGAGCGGGAGATGGTGTCCACGAGCAGGGCGTCGCAGAGCACGTTCGACTTGGAGCCGTGGGCGCCCTCGCCGATCTCGATCAGGCCGCGGTAGGAGGTGCGGCCACCGCCTCGCGCCACCGACTTGGAGACGATGTTGGAGGAGGTGTTCGGCGCCATGTGGACCATCTTGGCGCCGGCGTCCTGGTGCTGGCCCTGGCCGGAGAACGCGATCGACAGCGTCTCGCCCTTGGCGTGCTCGCCCATCAGGTAGACGGCCGGGTACTTCATCGTCACCTTGGAGCCGATGTTGCCGTCGACCCACTCCATGGTCGCGCCCTCGTAGGCCACGGCACGCTTGGTGACCAGGTTGTAGACGTTGTTCGACCAGTTCTGGATCGTCGTGTAGCGGCAGCGGCCGCCCTTCTTGACGATGATCTCCACGACCGCGCTGTGCAGCGAGTCCGAGGAGTAGATCGGGGCGGTGCAGCCCTCGACGTAGTGGACGTAGGCGTCCTCGTCGACGATGATCAGCGTCCGCTCGAACTGGCCCATGTTCTCCGTGTTGATACGGAAGTAGGCCTGCAGGGGGATGTCGACGTGGACACCCTTCGGGACGTAGATGAACGAGCCGCCGGACCACACGGCGGTGTTCAGCGACGCGAACTTGTTGTCGCCGACGGGGATGACCGTGCCGAAGTACTCCTGGAAGAGCTCCGGGTGCTCCTTCAGGGCCGTGTCGGTGTCCAGGAAGATGACGCCCTGGGCCTCCAGGTCCTCACGGATCTGGTGGTAGACGACCTCCGACTCGTACTGGGCGGCGACACCGGCGACGAGGCGCTGCTTCTCGGCCTCCGGGATGCCCAGCTTGTCGTAGGTGTTCTTGATGTCCTCCGGCAGGTCCTCCCAGGAGGCGGCGGCCTTCTCGGTGGAGCGCACGAAGTACTTGATGTTGTCGAAGTCGATGCCGGAGAGGTCGGAGCCCCAGGTCGGCATGGGCTTCTTGTCGAAGAGCTTCAGACCCTTGAGACGCAGCTTGAGCATCCACTCCGGCTCGGACTTCTTCGCCGAGATGTCGCGGACGACCTCCTCGGAAAGGCCGCGCTTGGCTGCGGCGCCGGCCACGTCGGAGTCGGCCCAGCCGTATTCGTACGTGCCCAGGCCTTCGAGCTCAGGGTGGGCAGTCTCCGTGGGGAGAGTCATGCGGGGTTCCTCCCGGCCGTGCTGGCGGATGCTGTGGTGGTCTTGGTCTTGCTCTTCGGGATGAACGTCGTGCACACCCCGTCGCCGTGGGCGATGGTGGCAAGACGCTGCACATGTGTCCCGAGCAGGCGGGAGAAGACCTCGGTCTCCGCCTCGCACAGCTGCGGGAACTGCTCGGCGACATGGGCGACCGGGCAGTGGTGCTGGCAAAGCTGTTCGCCGACCGGCGCGCTACGCGCCGTAGCAGCGTACCCGTCCGCGGTCAATGCCCTGGCAAGGGCCTCCGTGCGGGATTCGGGCGGGGCCGCCTCCAGCGCCCGGCGGTAGCCCTCGGCCTGGGCGGCCATCCGGGCCCGGGCGAAGGCCGCGACCGCGGCCTCCCCCATCTCGCCGCCGCCGGCGGCCTGCGCGATCCAGCGCAGGGCGTCGCCGGCCAGCTTGTCGTAGGCCTGGTCGAAGGCGTCGCGGCCGCAGTCGGTCAGCGCGAAGGCCTTGGCGGGGCGGCCGCGGCTCCGGGCGCCGTAGACCCGCTTCTCCCGGGGCTCGACGACACCCTCGGCGACGAGGGTGTCGAGGTGGCGGCGCACGGCCGCCTGGGTGAGCTCCAGGCGAAGGGCGAGCTCGGCCGCGGTGGACGGGCCGTGGTCGAGGATGGAGCGCGCGACGCGGTTGCGGGTGCCGCGCTGCTCGTCATGGCCGTGCTCGCGACGGTCCTCCTCGCGCGCGGGCCCGGGCGCAGGCCGCTGCAACCCGGCGGCCGCGGATCCTTCCGGACCGGCCGCGGGGCCCCGTGAAGCCTCGCCCGCGTATTTCACAACACCATTGTTGCGTAATTACCCGGAGGCGGACAAGCCTCGCCCCCGCCGGCCGGCGGTGTCCTCGATCACTAAGGGTTACCTAACCGCCACCCGTCGATCTTGCCCGGAGGCCCGTGGTTCCGGGCTCCCGCGGCGGTCCCTCCGCGAACGGGTTCCACCCCGGGGCCTCCGGGGACACGCCCGGCTTCGTAGACTTCGCGCCATGCGCAGCGTCTTCCCGGGGGACACCCCCGAGGCCCCGGACCGGCCCGCGGTCGAGGTCCGCGGGCTGGTGAAGCGGTACGGACCGAAGGCCGCGGTGGACGGGCTCGACCTGTCCGTCGCCCGCGGCGGCCTCACCGCCGTCCTCGGCCCCAACGGAGCCGGCAAGACCACCACGATCGAGACCTGCGAGGGCTACCGCCGCCCCGACGCGGGCACCGTCCGCGTCCTGGGGCTCGACCCCGTCGCCGACGCGGCCGAGCTCCGCCCCCGCGTGGGCGTCATGCTGCAGAGCGGAGGGGTGTACGCGGGGGCGCGCGCGGAGGAGATGCTGCGCCACGTCGCGGCCCTGCACGCGCACCCCCTAAACGTGCCCTCCCTCATAGAACGGCTGGGCCTCGGCGGCTGCGGCCGGACGTCCTACCGGCGGCTCTCCGGCGGCCAGCAGCAGCGGCTCGCGCTCGCCATGGCCGTCGTCGGCCGCCCCGAGCTGGTCTTCCTGGACGAGCCGACCGCCGGCCTGGACCCGCAGGCCCGGCACGCCACCTGGGACCTGGTGCGCGAGCTGCGCACCGACGGCGTCACCGTCGTCCTCACCACGCACTACATGGACGAGGCCGAGGCCCTGGCCGACGACATCGCCATCATCGACAGCGGCCGGGTCATCGCCCAGGGCAGCCCCGAGGAGCTGTGCCGGGGCGGCGCGGAGAACACCCTGCGCTTCAGCGGCCGGCCCGGCCTGGACCTCACCTCGCTCCTGAAGGCCCTGCCCGCCGAATCGACGGCGGCGGAGCTGACCCCGGGCACGTACCGCGTGGGCGGCCGCATCGACCCGCAGCTGCTCGCCACGGTGACCACGTGGTGCGCGCAGAACGGCGTCATGCCGGACCGCATCGCGGTCGAGCGGCACACGCTGGAGGACGTCTTCTTGGAGCTGACCGGTAAGGAGCTGCGGGCATGAGTGATGCGATCTCGGCGGGCGACGGGGCCTTCGCCCCGCGGCCCGGTGCCGCTCCCCTCTCCCGGATGATCCGCGCGCAGGCCGCGCTGGAGACCCGCATGCTGCTGCGCAACGGCGAGCAGCTGCTGCTGACCGTCGTCATCCCCACGCTGCTGCTGGTGCTCTTCAGCGCCGTCGACATCGTCGACACGGGCGAGGGCGAAGCCGTCGACTTCCTCGCCCCGGGCGTGCTGGCGCTGGCGGTGATGTCCACGGCGTTCACCGGCCAGGCCATCGCGACCGGTTTCGAGCGCCGCTACGGCGTCCTCAAGCGGCTGGGCGCCTCGCCGCTGCCGCGCTGGGCGCTGATGACGGCGAAGACCTGCTCGGTGCTGGTCACCGAGGTGCTGCAGGTCGTGCTGCTGACGGTGATCGCCTTCGCGCTGGGCTGGTCGCCGCAGGGCAATCCCCTCGCGGTCGTGCTGCTGCTCGTGCTGGGCACGGCGGCGTTCTCCGGGCTGGGGCTGCTGATGGCCGGCGCGCTGAAGGCGGAGGTGACGCTCGCCGCGGCGAACCTCGTCTTCCTCCTGCTGCTGGTCGGCGGCGGCGTGATCGTGCCGATGGAGAAGTTCCCGGGCGGGGTGCGGGCGGTGCTGGAGCTGCTGCCGATCTCGGCGCTCTCGGACGGCCTGCGGGACGTCCTGCAGCACGGCGCGGGCATGCCGTGGGGAGACCTCGGCATCCTCGCCGTCTGGGCGGTGCTGGGCCTCGGGGCGGCGGCGAAGTTCTTCCGCTGGGAGTGACGGCGCGGAAACACACGACGCGCACCCCTCGTGAATCCGTGCACAAGCTCCCCTTTACGATGAGCCCGTGCCGAAAACGCTGAACCCCCTCCAGATCGTCGCCGACCGCTGGCAGCCGTCCGCGCGCTTCGTCGAGCGAGCGGCCCTCGCCTGCGTGGTGATGGGCGTGGTCATCGTGGTGACGGGCGGCGCGGTCCGGCTCACCCAGTCGGGGCTCGGCTGCCCGACGTGGCCCACCTGCACCGAGGACAGCCTGACGCCCACCCCGGAGATGGGCATCAACGGCGTCATCGAGTTCACCAACCGCATGCTGACGTACGTGCTCTGCGCGATCGTCGGCGTGGCGATCGTGGCGGCCCGCGCGCGTGCCCCGCGCCGCCGTCCCCTGACGCGGCTGGGCTGGGCCCAGTTCTGGCTGATCGCGAGCAACGGCATCATCGGCGGCATCACCGTGCTGACGGGCCTCAACCCGTACATCGTCGCCCTGCACTTCCTCGCGGCGACCGCGCTGCTGACGGTGGCCGTGGTGATGTGGCACCGCTCGGGCGAGGGCGACGACTCACCGCGCGACCTGGTGGCGCGTCCGGTGCGGCAGCTCAGCTGGGTCCTGGTCGCGGCGACCACCGTGCTGATCCTCGTCGGCACGGTCGTCACCGGCTCCGGCCGGCACGCGGGCGACGCCAAGAAGGACGTCCACCGCATCCCGCTGGACTGGCGCGAGGTCACCCAGCTGCACGTCGACTTCGTCTACATCGTGGTCGGCCTGACCATCGCCCTGTGGTTCGTGCTGCGGGCCGTGAAGGCGCCGGCCGTGCCGCGCCGCCGGACCGTGGAGCTGTTCGCCGTCCTGATGTTCCAGGGCGTCATCGGCTACGTGCAGTACTTCAACGACGAGCCCGAGGTCGTCGTCGGCGCCCACATGTTCGGCTCCTGCCTGGTGTGGATCGCCGTGCTGCGGGTCTTCCTGTCGCTGCGCGACCGCGGCGGGCAGCCCGTCCTGCCCGCCCCCGCGGACGGGCACGAGGCCGTCCCGGCTCAGCCGGCCGGCGCGTCCAGCCGGTAGATCCTGCGGGCGGTGCCGGCCGCGACGAGCGAGGCGATCCTGCACGCGTCCGCCCGCCGGCACCAGCCGTCGGCCACCCAGTCGCTCATGAGCCGTTCCATGGCCTGCGAGAACGACCGGGCGGCGACCACGTAGAGCTCCGCCGGGCCGCGCGCGCCGGAGGAGAACAGCAGCTTGCCGAAGGGCGCCTCACGCAGCGTCTCCTCAGGAAGCCGCCCCACGTCCGCGTAGACGTGCGGGAAGGCGCCGGCGAGCTGCGCGGCCTCCCGGTGGTGCCAGGGGTCCGGCAGCAGCACCAGATCGCACCCCAGGCCCGCCGTGGCCCGCAGGAAGCGGGTCAGCCGCAGCGGGTCGGAGCAGTGCAGCTGGACGGGGAGCCCGGCGGCGAGCGCGCTCCACAGCAGGTGGCGGGCGAGGACGGGGTCGTCCAGCCGGCCGCCCGGGCGGCGCGACCGCAGCCACTGCCCCGCGGCCCTGCGCACCTCCGCCAGGCCCGGCGGGCTCCCGTCGCAGAAGGGGAGACTGCAGGCGAACGCGATGGCGCCGCGGGCGGCCGCGTAGAGCGCCTCGGCCGTGTACGCGGTGAAGGAGTCCGCGCTCCCGGAGGTGTCCGCGACCTGCTCGGCGAGCGGTTCGAGCCGGACGACCTCGTGCGCGCTGCCGTCGGCGGCCCCGGCGAGCTCGGCGGCCGAGGTGAGGGCGCTCGTTTCCCCCGTCTCCAGCAGGAACGTGCCGATGCCGGCGCCGCGCAGCAGCAGCTGCCCGGCCCGGTAGGCGCCCAGCTCGCGGCGGCGCGCCAGGTAGCGGACGGGAGAGCAGTGCGGGTCCAGGCCGAGGAGCGGCGGGCACCAGCGGCGCAGGGCGAGCCCCGTGCGGCTGTCGAAGAAGGACGTGCCGGGCGGGGCCGGGCCCGCTGCGCCCGCGGCCGCGGCCAGATGCGCCTCGAACCCGCCGAGTCCCAGCTCGCCGTGGACCGCGCCGTGGCTGTGCTGGTCGACGAGCGGCGGCATGCCGTCCATCCGCCCCCCTCGTGCCGTCCCCGCCCCGAGCGGCGCGCGTGCGGCCGCTCCCCGGGGGTCTAACGGCCGAGGGGCTCGTCGGTTATCGGCAGTCGCCGGCCCGGCCGCCGGGTCAGCCGGCGGCGGGGTTGGCCGGGCCGCCGACCTGGATGCCGGCCATGCGCGACCACTCGTACGGGCCGGTGCGGACCTTGGCGGCGAGCTCGCCGTCGAAGTCGTCGTGGAGGGTCAGCCCGGCCTTCTCGGCGGCCTTCTGCGCGACGTCCAGGGAGGGGGCGACGAGGTTGCCCCACTCGCCGTCGGCGCCCACGAGGGCGATCCGTACGGTGCCGCGGGCGATGTGGGCCAGCTGGCCCTCGGCGGAGCCGCCGTGGCCCTTGGCGAAGGTGTCGATCTGACGGGCGAGCCGGGCGGCCTTGCGGTCCGCCCGGGCGTCGGGTGCGGCGTTGCCGGCCGTGCCGTCCTGCGGGGTGGTGTCATCTGCCATGCCGCAGATGCTACCCACCGGTAATTAACGAAGGAAGGGATCCACGGCCACTGCGACGAACAGCAGCGACACGTAGGTGATGGACCAGTGGAAGAGCCGCATCTCCTTGAGCTTCGCGCCCGTGATGCCGGCGTTGGCGCGCAGCTGCAGGGCGTGCGCCTCCTTCAGCCAGAAGCCGCCCAGCGCCGCCGCGACGACCGTGTAGAACCAGCCGGTGTAGCCGAGCGGCTGCAGGGAGAGCGAGACGAGGACCATCACCCAGCTGTAGAGGACGATCTGCTTGGCGACCGCCTTGTTGCCCGCGATGACGGGCAGCATCGGCACGCCCACGCGCTCGTAGTCGTCCTTGACCTTCATCGACAGCGGCCAGTAGTGCGGCGGCGTCCAGAAGAAGATCACCAGGAACAGGACGACGGCGGCCCAGGAGACGGAGTTCGCGACGGCCGACCAGCCGATGATGACCGGCATGCAGCCCGCGATGCCGCCCCACACGATGTTCTGCGCGGTGCGCCGCTTGAGGATCATCGTGTAGATGACGACGTAGAAGGCGTTGGCGCCGAGGGAGAGCATCGCCGACAGCGGGTTGACCAGGAACCAGAACCACAGGGTCGAGCCCACCGTCAGCACGGAGGCGAAGACCAGGCACTCCTTCGGGGAGACCATGCCGGTCACCAGCGGGCGCTGCGACGTGCGGTCCATCAGGGCGTCGATGTCGCGGTCGTACCACATGTTGAACGCACCGGCGCCGCCCGCGGACAGGTAGCCGCCGATGCAGGTGGCCAGGACCAGCCACAGGTCGGGCACGCCCTGGGCCGCGAGGAACATCACCGGCACGGTGGTCATCAGCAGCAACTCGATGACACGCGGCTTGGTCAGCGCCACGAACGCCTTGGCACGGGCCCCGAACGGCCGGTGACCGGGGCTCTCGGTGAGCACCCCCGCAGGACGGGATTCGACGGCCGTCACGCACACCCCTGACAGAGATAAGGCCAGCAAGCACATCCGGGACGGAAAGCCCGGTAAAGACTTGCGCGTACCACGCCACTTTAGACGCAGGCGATGGCACGGCCTCCGCCGGGGTGGGTCGTGTTGAGGGCGCGCGCAACGGATCACGGACGCCCCGCCGCGCGCCCCGGACACCGCCGCGGAGCTCCCCGGACATGACGCAACGGTCGCCTTCGGGAGGCGGGCGGGCGCGCCGCCCGGCAGGCTGGACCCAGGGCGCCGCACCCGCGGCGGGAATCCCTGCCGCCGCGATTCGCTTGCCCGGGAGCGGGCAGCCGACTGTACGTCGAAAAGATGCGCGTCCCCGCAGGGGTAGGCTCGACCACGCCGCGTCGTGGCGGAACATACCGCCCCCGGCAGACAAGACCATGTGGAGAGGAGCCCTGATCCAAGGGTGAGCACCAAGCCGACCACCACAGACCTCGAATGGACCGAACTGGACCAGCGGGCCGTCGATACCGCCCGCGTCCTGGCCATGGACTCCGTGCAGAAGGTCGGCAACGGCCATCCGGGCACGGCCATGAGCCTGGCGCCCGCCGCCTATCTGCTGTTCCAGAAGATGATGCGGCACGACCCCAGTGACGCCGACTGGACCGGTCGCGACCGCTTCGTCCTCTCCCCCGGCCACACCAGCCTGACGCTGTACATCCAGCTCTTCATGGCGGGCTACGGCCTGGAGCTGTCGGACCTGAAGTCCTTCCGCACCTGGGACAGCAAGACCCCCGGCCACCCGGAGCACGGCCACACGCGGGGCGTGGAGACCACCACCGGCCCCCTCGGCCAGGGCATCGCCAACGCCGTGGGCATGGCCATGGCCGCCCGCTACGAGCGCGGTCTGTTCGACCCGGAGGCGCCGGCGGGCACCTCCCCGTTCGACCACACCATCTGGGCGATCGTCTCCGACGGCGACCTGGAGGAGGGCATCTCGGCCGAGGCGTCCTCGCTCGCCGGCCACCAGAAGCTCGGCAACATCGTCGCGCTCTACGACGACAACCACATCTCGATCGAGGGCGACACCGAGACCGCGTTCTCCGAGGACGTCCTGGGGCGCTACGAGGCGTACGGCTGGCACGTCCAGCGCATCGAGCAGGGCGCCGACGGCGACTTCGACATCCACGCGCTGCACGCCGCGCTGAAGGCCGCGCAGGAGGAGACCGAGCGTCCCTCGATCATCGCCGCGCGCACGATCATCGCCTGGCCGGCCCCGAACGCCCAGAACACCGAGGCGTCGCACGGCTCCGCGCTGGGCGAGGCCGAGGTCGCCGCGACCAAGAAGGTCATGGGCTTCGACCCCGAGCAGCACTTCCAGGTCGAGGACGAGGTCTTCGCCCACGTCCGCAAGGTCGTCGACCGCGGCCGCGAGGCCCACGCCACGTGGGACAAGCGCATCCAGGAGTGGCGCGAGGCCAACCCGGAGCGCGCCGCCGAGTTCGACCGGATCGTCGCGGGCGAGCTGCCCGACGGCTGGGAGAAGGCCGTCCCGGTCTTCCCGGCCGGCAAGGACGTCGCCACCCGCAAGGCGTCGGGTGAGGTCCTCAAGGCGCTGGGCGGCGTGATCCCCGAGCTGTGGGGCGGCTCCGCCGACCTCGCCGGTTCGAACAACACCACGATCGACCCGTCGTCGTCCTTCCTCCCGGTGGGCAACCCGCTGCCGGAGGCGAACCCCTACGGCCGCACGATCCACTTCGGCATCCGCGAGCACGCCATGGGTTCGACCATGAACGGCATCGCGCTGCACGGCAACACCCGCGTCTACGGCGGCACCTTCCTGGTGTTCTCCGACTACATGCGCCCGGCGGTCCGCCTGGCCGCGCTGATGAAGCTGCCGGTCACCTACGTGTGGACGCACGACTCCATCGGCCTCGGCGAGGACGGCCCCACCCACCAGCCGGTCGAGCACATGGCCGCCCTGCGCGCCATCCCGGGCCTGAACATGGTCCGCCCGGCCGACGCCAACGAGACGGCCATCGCCTGGCGCGAGATCACCAAGCGCCACACCGTCAAGCCCGCGCCGCACGGTCTGGCCCTCACCCGCCAGAACGTCCCGACGTACGAGGCGAACGAGGGTGTGGCCAAGGGTGGCTACGTCCTGTTCGAGGCCGAGGGCGGCCGCCCGCAGGTGATCCTGATCGGCACCGGCTCCGAGGTCCAGCTGGCCGTCGAGGCCCGCGAGCAGCTCCAGGCCGAGGGCATCCCGACCCGCGTGGTCTCGATGCCGTCCGTCGAGTGGTTCGAGGAGCAGGACCAGGCGTACCGCGACGGCGTGCTGCTGCCGGACGTCAAGGCCCGGGTCGCCGTCGAGGCGGGCATCGGCCTGACCTGGCACCGCTACGTCGGCGAGGCCGGCCGCATCGTGTCGCTGGAGCACTTCGGCGCCTCCGCCGACTACAAGGTGCTCTACCGCGAGTTCGGTCTGACCACCGAGGCCGTCGTCGCGGCCGCGCGCGAGTCGATCGAGCACGCCGACGCCGCCCGCCGCTGACGCCCCTTTACGAGCAAGTAGGAGATGCAGAACCCATGACAGACGCACTCAAGCGCCTCTCCGACGAAGGCGTCGCGATCTGGCTGGACGACCTGTCCCGCAAGCGCATCACGTCCGGCAACCTGGCCGAGCTGATCGACCAGAGCCACGTCGTGGGCGTCACGACGAACCCGTCGATCTTCCAGAAGGCGATCTCCAGCGGTGAGGGCTACGAGCAGCAGCTCGCCGACCTCGCGGCCCGCAAGGTCACCGTCGACGAGGCCATCCGCATGATCACCACGGCGGACGTGCGCGACGCCGCCGACATCCTGCGCCCGGTCTTCGACGCCACGAACGGCCAGGACGGCCGGGTCTCCATCGAGGTCGACCCCCGTCTGGCGCACGACACCAAGGCCACCGTCGCCGAGGCCAAGCAGCTGGCCTGGCTGGTGGACCGCCCCAACACGCTGATCAAGATCCCGGCCACCAAGGCGGGCCTGCCGGCGATCGCCGACGTGATCGGCAAGGGCATCAGCGTCAACGTCACGCTGATCTTCTCCCTCGAGCGCTACCGCGCGGTCATGGACGCCTACCTGACCGGTCTGGAGCAGGCCAAGGCCGCGGGCCTGGACCTGTCCCTGATCCACTCGGTCGCGTCCTTCTTCGTGTCCCGCGTGGACACCGAGATCGACAAGCGCCTGGACGCCCTGGGCACCGACGAGGCCAAGGCGCTGCGCGGCAAGGCCGCCCTCGCCAACGCCCGCCTGGCCTACCAGGCCTACGAGGAGGTCTTCTCCTCGGACCGCTGGGCCGTCCTGGAGAAGGCCGGCGCCAACAAGCAGCGTGCGCTGTGGGCCTCGACCGGCGTCAAGGACCCGGCCTACAAGGACACGCTGTACGTGGACGACCTGGTCGCCCCGAACACGGTCAACACCATGCCGGAGGCCACCCTGGAGGCCACGGCCGACCACGGGCGGATCACCGGTGACACGGTGCGCGGCACGTACGAGCAGGCCAAGGCCGAGCTCGACGCGATCGCCAAGGTCGGGATCTCGTACGACGAGGTCGTGCAGCTCCTGGAGGACGAGGGCGTCGACAAGTTCGAGCAGTCCTGGAACGACCTGCTGAAGTCCACCGAGGCGGAGCTCAAGCGCCTCGCTCCGGAGGCGTGAATTGAGCACAAGCAGCAATCCGCTGCGTGACGCTCTGGACCGACGGCTCCCGCGTATCGCGGGGCCGTCGGGCCTGGTCATCTTTGGCGTCACGGGCGATTTGTCCAGGAAAAAGCTGATGCCGGCGGTGTACGACCTCGCCAACCGGGGTCTGCTGCCGCCGGGCTTCTCGCTCATCGGCTTCGCGCGCCGCGACTGGGAGAACGAGGACTTCGCACAGATCGTCCACGACGCCGTCAAGGAGCACGCCCGCACGCCCTTCCGCGAGGAGGTCTGGCAGCAGCTGGTCCAGGGCTGCCGCTTCGTGCAGGGCGACTTCGACGACGACGAGGCCTTCGAGAAGCTCAAGAGCACCGTCCAGGAGCTCGACCAGGCCCAGGGCACGGGCGGCAACTTCGCCTTCTACCTCTCGGTGCCGCCGAAGTGGTTCCCCAAGGTCGTCCAGCAGCTCAAGAAGCACGGCCTGGCCGAGCAGAAGGAGGGCTCCTGGCGGCGCGCCGTCATCGAGAAGCCCTTCGGCCACGACCTGGCCAGCGCCCAGGAGCTCAACCGGATCGTCCACGAGGTCTTCCCGACCGAAGAGGTCTTCCGGATCGACCACTACCTCGGCAAGGAGACCGTCCAGAACATCCTGGCGCTCCGCTTCGCCAACACCCTCTTCGAGCCGATCTGGAACCGGTCCTACGTCGACCACGTGCAGATCACCATGGCCGAGGACATCGGCATCGGCGGCCGCGCCGGCTACTACGACGGCATCGGCGCCGCCCGCGACGTCATCCAGAACCACCTCCTCCAGCTGCTCGCGCTGACCGCCATGGAGGAGCCCGCCTCCTTCGATGCGGACGCGCTGGTCGCCGAGAAGACCAAGGTGCTGGGCGCCGTCCGGCTGCCCAAGGACCTCGGCAAGGAGACCGTCCGCGGCCAGTACGCGCACGGCTGGCAGGGCGGCGAGGAGGTCGTCGGCTACCTGGAGGAAGAGGGCATCGACCCCCACTCCAAGACCGACACCTACGCCGCGATCAAGCTGGAGATCGACAACCGCCGCTGGGCGGGCGTCCCCTTCTACCTGCGCACCGGCAAGCGCCTGGGCCGCCGCGTCACCGAGATCGCGGTCGTCTTCCAGCGCGCCCCGCACTCGCCCTTCGACCACACCGCCACCGAGGAGCTCGGGCAGAACGCCCTGGTCATCCGGGTGCAGCCGGACGAGGGCGTCACCATGCGGTTCGGCTCCAAGGTGCCCGGCACCCAGATGGAGGTCCGGGACGTCTCGATGGACTTCGCCTACGGCGAGTCCTTCACCGAGTCCAGCCCCGAGGCCTACGAGCGGCTCATCCTCGATGTCCTGCTGGGCGACGCCAACCTCTTCCCGCGCCTGAAGGAGGTCGAGCTGTCCTGGCAGATCCTCGACCCCATCGAGGAGTACTGGGACAAGAACGGCAAGCCCGCGTCCTACCCCGCCGGCACCTGGGGCCCGGTCGAAGCGGACGAGATGCTCGCACGAGACGGACGGAGCTGGCGCCGGCCATGAAGATCGACCTCACGGACACCACCTCCAGCAAGATCAACCACGCCCTGGTCCAGGGCCGCCGCGCGATCGGCACCCCGGCCATCGGCATGGTGCTCACCCTCGTCATCGTCACCGACGAGGAGCACGCCTACGACGCGCTCAAGGCCGCCAACGAGGCGTCCCGCGAGCACCCCTCGCGCAAGCTCGTCGTCATCAAGCGCGTCAGCCGCTCCCCGCGCGACCGCGCCAAGGCCCGCCTCGACGCCGAGGTCCGCGTCGGCACCTCCGCCGGCACCGGCGAGACGGTCGTCCTGCGGCTCTACGGCGACGTGATGGACCACGCCCAGTCGGTCGTCCTGCCGCTGCTGCTGCCGGACGCCCCCGTCGTCGTCTGGTGGCCGGTCTCCTCCCCGGCCGACCCCCACGAGGACCCACTGGGCGCCCTCGGCCAGCGCCGCGTCACCGACGCGTACGCCGCCGAGGACCCCGTCAAGGAGCTGTCGGCCCGCTCGGCGCACTACACGCCCGGCGACACCGACCTCGCCTGGGCCCGGATCACGCCGTGGCGCTCCATGCTCGCGGCCGCCCTGGACCAGCAGCACGCCGACGTCGTCTCCGCGGAGGTCGAGGGCGAGGGCTACAACCCCAGCGCCGAGCTCCTCGCCCTGTGGCTCGCCGACCGCCTCGGCGTCCCGGTGCGCCGCACCGTCTCCGACGGCCCCGGCCTCACCGCCGTCCGCCTGGAGACCCGGAACGGGCCCGTCGTCCTGCACCGCCCGGACGGCTCCCTGGCCACGCTCTCCATGCCCGGCCAGCCCGACCGCGCCGTCGCCCTCCAGCGGCGCGAGACGGCGGAGCTCCTCGCGGAGGAGCTGCGCCGGCTCGACCCGGACGACATCTACCAGGCCGCCCTCAAGTACGGGGTGGACCGGCTGAACGAGGCACCGCCCGCGGCGCCGGCCCCGAAGGCACCGGCCGCCGAGGCTCCGGCTGCTGCCGAGGAGAAGGCCGACGAGGCTCCGGAGGCCGGGGAGAAGGCCGCCCCGGCCCCCGCCAAGAAGGCCGGCGGCAAGAAGGCGGCCGGCAAGTGAGCACTCCGCAGATCGTCGTCCACCGGGACAAGGAGCTGATGGCGCAGGCCGCGGCGGCCCGGCTGATCACGAAGATCGTCGACGCCCAGGCCGCCCGCGGCTCGGCGTCCGTGGTCCTCACCGGCGGGCGCAACGGCAACGGGCTGCTCGCGGCCCTCGCCGCGGCGCCCGCCCGGGACGCGGTCGACTGGTCGCGCCTGGACCTGTGGTGGGGCGACGAGCGGTTCCTCCCCGAGGGCGACCCGGAGCGCAACGCCACGCAGGCCCGCGAGGCCCTGCTCGACGCCGTCGACCTCGACCCGGCCCGGGTGCACTACATGCCCGCGGCCGACGGCAGCCACGACGACGCGGACGCGGCGGCCGAGGCGTACGCGGCGGAGCTGGCCGCGGCCGCACGCCCGGAGGACCACGGCCCCGTGCCGTCCTTCGACGTGCTCCTGCTGGGCGTCGGCCCCGACACGCACGTCGCGTCCCTCTTCCCCGAGATGCCGGGCGTACGGGAGACCGAGCGCACGGTCGTGGGCGTCCACGGCGCGCCCAAGCCGCCGCCGACCAGGGTCTCGCTGACCCTGCCGGCGATCCGCGCGGCGCGGGAGGTCTGGCTGCTCGCCGCGGGCGAGGACAAGGCGAACGCCGTTGCGCTCGCGCTGAGCGGTGCGGGCGAGATCCAGGCGCCGGCTGCCGGCGCGTGCGGCCGCAGCCGCACGCTGTGGCTGCTGGACGCGGCCGCGGCGGCGCGGCTGCCGCGGGGGCTGTATCCCCCGGCGTCGCCCTGACGGCACGTATGCCAACGGCCCGGCTCCCGTTCTTCGGGGGCCGGGCCGTCGTCTTGGCACCGCCGGACAGGCCGATGGTGGCTGAGCACCGCTGCGGCGGAAGAGAAGGGCGCGAGCGCCCTTCGCCCGGTCAAGGACGCGGCGCATCCTTGACACCGCCGCCACGGCGCTCAGCCACTCTCGACGCGTCCGGCGGTGCCGGAACCGCCTCAGGCCGGGCGCCCGGCCCCGCCCGAGGGCGCGGCGGCTAGCGCCCGCGGAGCTCTCGGTAGCGCGACACGAGCGCCGCCGTGGACGCATCCAGCCCCGGAACGTCCGCGCCCTCCGTCAGCGCCGGCTCCACCCGCTTGGCGAGCACCTTCCCCAGCTCGACGCCCCACTGGTCGAAGGAGTCGATGTTCCAGATCGCACCCTGGACGAACACCTTGTGCTCGTACAGGGCGATCAGCTGCCCCAGCACCGACGGCGTCAGCTCGCTCGCGAGGATCGTCGTCGTCGGGTGGTTCCCGCGGAACGTCTTGTGGGGGACGAGCTCGGCGGGAACGCCCTCCGCCGCGACCTCTTCCGGCGTCTTGCCGAAGGCCAGCGCCTGGCCCTGGGCGAACAGGTTGGCCATCAGCAGGTCGTGCTGGGCCACCAGCCCCGGCCGGAGGTCGTCGACGGGCCGCGCGAAGCCGAGCAGGTCGGCCGGGATCAGCTTCGTGCCCTGGTGGATCAACTGGTAATACGCGTGCTGGCCGTTCGTGCCGGGGGTGCCCCAGACGACGGGCCCGGTCTGCCAGCTGACGGGCCGTCCCTCGCGGTCGACCGACTTGCCGTTGGACTCCATGTCCAGCTGCTGCAGGTACGCGGCGAACTTCGACAGGTAGTGGCTGTAGGGCAGGACCGCGTGCGACTGGGCGCCGTGGAAGTTGCCGTACCAGACGCCCAGCAGGCCAAGCAGCAGCGGTGCGTTCTCCTCGAAGGGCGCCGTGCGGAAGTGCTCGTCGACGAGGTGGAAGCCGGCGAGCATCTCGCGGAAGCGGTCCGGGCCGATGGCGAGCATCAGGGAGAGCCCGATGGCCGAGTCGTAGGAGTAGCGGCCGCCGACCCAGTCCCAGAACTCGAACATGTTGGTGGTGTCGATGCCGAACTCGGAGACCTTCTCCTCGTTCGTCGACAGGGCGACGAAGTGCTTGGCGACGGCGTCCTCGCCGGCCCGCAGCTCGGTCAGCAGCCAGTTCCGCGCGGAGGTGGCGTTGGTGATGGTCTCGATCGTCGTGAACGTCTTGGAGGCGACGATGAAGAGCGTCTCGGCGGCGTCGAGGCCCTGCAGGGCCTCGTGCAGGTCGGCGCCGTCCACGTTGGAGACGAAACGGAACGTCAGGTCGCGGGCGGTGTAGGCGCGCAGCGCCTCGTAGGCCATCGCCGGACCGAGGTCGGATCCGCCGATGCCGATGTTGACGACGTTCTTGATGGGCCGGCCCGTGTGGCCCTTCCAGTCGCCGGAGAGCACGCGGTCGCAGAAGACCTGCATCTTGCGCAGCACGGCGTGGACGGCCGGGACGACGTTCTCGCCGTCGACCTTGACGACGGAGGACTCCGGGGCGCGCAGCGCGGTGTGCAGCACGGCGCGGCCCTCGGTGGTGTTGATCTTCTCGCCGCGGAACATGGCGTCGCGCAGCTCCGCGACGCCCGCGGCCGCGGCGAGCTCGCGCAGCAGGCGCAGGGTCTCGTCGGTGACGAGGTGCTTGGAGTAGTCCAAGTGGAGGTCGCCGACGGTGAGGGCGTACGTCTCGGCCCGCCGCGGATCGTCCGCGAAGAGCTCGCGCAGGTGCACCTCCCCCAGTTCGTCCCGGTGCTTGGCCAGAGCGTTCCACTCCGGGGTCCGGTCCAGCCTGGTGCGGTCCTCTGCGTTCATCTCGGACATCAGCCCATTCATTCTCGTAACTGCCCCGCCGCCCTCCAACCTAATTGATCTGCGGTCGGTTCGAGCGCAACACGAAACGGCACCCACGAGGGGTGCCGTTCGGTCAGATCTCTCCGCGGAGCTTCGCGAGCGCCTCGGCCAGGATCGCCTCGCCGTCGGCGTCGCTGCGCCGCTCGCGGACGTAGGCGAGGTGGGTCTTGTACGGCTCGGTGCGCGGCGGGTCCGGCGGATTGTCCCGGTCCTGGCCTGCCGGGAAGCCGCAGCGCGGGCAGTCCCACGTGTCCGGCACCTGTGCGTCGCTGGCGAAGCTCGGCTGCGTCTCGTGCCCGTTAGAGCACCAGAAGGAGATGCGGAGGCGCGGCGCGGACTCGCCCCGCTCGGCCTCACCCATCGGCCCCGCTCCGACCCGGCTTCCCCGGATCGCGTTGCCACTTGCCACGGTCGTAACTCCCTGCGTAATGGTGCTGCGGACCGTCTGAACCGACGGCTCCGCTGCGGGCGCCCCAGTCTACGTAAGGCCCAACGCGCGTCCAGTGGCAGGAGTTACAGCCCGGCCGTGAGGACGCGACCTCAATGATAGGCCGCGCTCACGACGGTACGTCAGCTATCGAGCTTCATCAGCAGGCCGAGTGCGACGATGCACGCGAACCAGAGCAGGCCGACGACCACGGTGATGCGGTCGAGGTTGCGCTCGGCGACGGAGGAACCGCCGACGGAGGACTGCATGCCACCGCCGAACATGTCGGACAGGCCGCCGCCCTTCCCCTTGTGCATGAGCACCAGCATCATCATCAGCACGCTGAAGATGATGAGGGCGATCGAGAACCCCATGACCACGGCTGGACCAACTCTCTCGGACGGTAGACGGTGAGGGGCCGGGTGGCGCGAACGCGCCGGTCCCGGCCCCGACAGGGTACGACGAGGGATGCTCCTCGTCATAGCGCTGCTACTGGTCGCGGAAGCGCACGATCTTGACGAAGTCGTCCACGTCCAGCGCGGCGCCGCCGATCAGGGCGCCGTCGACGTCCGGCTGCGCCATGATCGCGGCGATGTTGCCGGACTTGACGGAGCCGCCGTACTGGATGCGGATCTTGTCGGCGACCTCACGGCCGTAGAGCTCGGCGAGGCGGCCGCGGATGGCCCCGCAGACCTCCTGGGCGTCCTCGGGCGTGGCGACCTCGCCGGTGCCGATGGCCCACACCGGCTCGTAGGCGATGACGATGCTCTCGGCCTGCTCGGCCGGGACGTCCTTGAGGGCGCCGTCGACCTGCGCGAGGGTGTGCGCGACCTGGCCGCCGGCCTTGCGGACGTCCAGGCCCTCGCCGACGCACAGGATCGGGGTCAGCCCGTGCCGGTAGGCGGCCTTGACCTTGGCGTTGCAGATCTCGTCCGACTCGCCGTGGTACTGGCGGCGCTCGGAGTGCCCGATCGCCACGTAGGTGCACTTCAGCTTGGCGAGCATGGCGCCGGAGATCTCGCCGGTGTACGCGCCGGAGTCGAACGCCGAGACGTCCTGGGCACCGTACTTGATCTTCAGCTTGTCGCCGTCGACCAGCGTCTGCACCGAGCGGAGGTCGGTGAAGGGCGGCAGGACGGCGACCTCGGTGCCCTCGTAGTCCTTGTCGGCGAGCGCGAAGGCGAGCTTCTGGACGTGGGCGATGGCCTCGAGGTGGTTGAGGTTCATCTTCCAGTTGCCCGCCATCAGCGGGGTACGTGCACTCACAGTGGTTCAGTCCTCCAGTGCGGCGAGGCCGGGGAGCGTCTTGCCCTCGAGGTACTCGAGGCTGGCGCCGCCGCCGGTCGAGATGTGGCCGAAAGCATTCTCGTCGAAGCCAAGGGTGCGCACGGCCGCGGCCGAGTCGCCGCCGCCCACGACGGTGAAGCCGTCGCAGTCCAGCAGGCCCTGGGCAACGGCCTTGGTGCCGTTGGCGTAGTCGGGGTGCTCGAAGACGCCCATCGGACCGTTCCAGAAGACGGTGCCGGCGTCGGCGAGCTTCGAGGCGTAGAGCTCGCGCGTCTTCGGGCCGATGTCCAGGCCCTCCTTGTCCGCCGGGATGGCGTCCGAGGCGACGAGCTCCGGGTTGGCCGGGGCCTTGGTCTTCAGGTCCGGGAAGTCGGCCGAGACCAGGACGTCGACGGGGAGGACGAACTCCACGCCGCGCTTCTCGGCGCGGGCCAGGTACTCCAGGCAGACCGGGATCTGGTCCTCCTGCAGCAGCGAGATGCCGACCTCGTGGCCCTTGGCCTTGAGGAAGGTGTACGACATGCCGCCGCCGATGAGGATGCGGTCGGCCTTCTCCAGCAGGTTGTCGATGACGCCCAGCTTGTCGGAGACCTTGGCGCCGCCGAGCACCACCACGTAGGGGCGCGCGACGTCCTCGGTGAGCTTCTTCAGGACGCCGACCTCGGTGGCGATCAGGTCGCCGGCGGCGTGCGGCAGGCGCGCCGGGAGGTCGAAGACCGAGGCGTGCTTGCGGTGCACGGCGCCGAAGCCGTCGCCCACGTACAGGTCGGCCAGCGACGCGAGGGCGTCGGCGAAGGCGCCGCGCTCCGCGTCGTCCTTGCTGGTCTCGCCCGCGTTGAAGCGGAGGTTCTCCAGCAGCGTGACCTCGCCGTTCGCCAGTGCGGCGACGGTGGCCTTCGCGCTGTCGCCGACCGTGTCGGTGGCGAACGAGACCTGCTTGCCCAGGATCTCGCCGAGCCGCACGGCGGCCGGGGCGAGGGAGAACTGGGGGTCCGGGGCGCCCTTGGGACGGCCCAGGTGGGAGGCGACGATCACCTTGGCGCCCGCGGCGGCGAGCTTGGCAATCGTCGGGGCGACGGCGCGGATGCGGCCGTCGTCGGTGATGGTGGTGCCGGCGAGCGGCACGTTGAGGTCGGCGCGGACGAAGATCCGCTTGCCCTCGACGCCGTCCTGGATGAGTTCGTCGATCGTCTTCATGCGGTGACTCCGGTACGTCCGTAGGTGGGAGATCCCCGTCCAGTCGGATGGGGGCCCCTCCCAGCGGTAGCTGGGGACAGTCATGAGACGGGGCTCGTACGACGCTTCATCGCGTCGTATGAGCCCCGTCCCCTACATCCCGATGCCTGTGATCGTACGACCAGCGGGCAGAGAGATCAGAGCTGGCCGCCGACGAAGACGGTCAGGTCCACCAGTCGGTTGGAGTAGCCCCACTCGTTGTCGTACCAGCCGACGACCTTGACCTGCTTGCCCTGGACCATCGTCAGCTGCGAGTCGAAGGTGCAGGAGGCCGGCCAGTTGACGATGTCCGAGGAGACGATCGGGTCCTCGGTGTACTCGAGGATGCCCTTGAGCTGGCCCTCGGCGGCCTTCTGGAAGGCGGCGTTGATCTCTTCCTTGGTGGTCTCGCGGTCGAGCTCCAGGACGAGGTCGGTGACCGAGCCGGTCGGGACCGGGACGCGCATGGCGATGCCGTCCAGCTTGCCCTTCAGCTGCGGGAGGACCAGGGCGGTGGCCTTGGCGGCACCGGTCGAGGTCGGGATGATGTTCTCCGCGGCGGCGCGGGCGCGGCGCAGGTCGGAGTGCGGGAAGTCCAGGATGCGCTGGTCGTTGGTGTACGCGTGGACCGTCGTCATCATGCCCTTGACGATGCCGAAGTTCTCGTCGAGGACCTTGGCCATCGGCGCCACGCAGTTGGTGGTGCAGGAGGCGTTGGAGATGACGTGGTGGTTGGCCGCGTCGTACTTGTCCTGGTTGACGCCCATCACGATGGTGATGTCCTCGTTCTTGGCCGGAGCCGAGATGAGGACCTTCTTCGCACCGGCGGCGAGGTGCTTGGCGGCGTCCTCGCGCTTGGTGAAGATGCCCGTGGACTCGATGACGATGTCGGCGCCCAGCTCGCCCCAGGGCAGGTTCGCCGGGTCGCGCTCGGCCATCGTCTTGAAGGTCATGTCGCCGACAGTGATCGTGTCGTCGGTGTGGCTGACCTCGTGCTTGAGACGACCGAGGATGCTGTCGTACTTCAGCAGGTGCACCAGGGTGGCGTTGTCGGTCAGGTCGTTGACACCGACTACCTGAATGTCCGCACCCTGCTCCAGGAGCGCGCGGAAGTAGTTACGACCGATACGGCCAAAGCCGTTGATGCCTACGCGGATCGTCACGAACCGATCTCCTCGTTGGTGTGCCGGACTGTCCGCCGGCGGGCTGTTTTGGGATGTCCCCGACCACCACCGACCCTACCTCTAAGAAGGTGGGGACGTGACATTGGCGTCACTGGGCCTCTGGAGCGGCTTCACCCCTTGACAGAGCGCAGGGCTGCACTAATGAGCGCGGACCGTTCGGCGGGGTCCGGGACGTGCTGGAGACCGAACCCCAGGAGCACCGTGGCGGGGGTGGAGACGGCTGCCGCGCGGCGCGCGTCCGCCGCCGCACCACAAGATCCGTCACGGAACGTGACGCCGCTTCCGGTGCACCGGCCGTCCGTTGCGCCGTTCGTGTACTCCCCCGCGGCGGCGCTGCGGAACTGCGGGAAGCCCGCCGGCGGCAGCTCGTCGGAGATGGGGGTGTACGCGCCCGCGCCGTCCACCCGGTCACCGGGGGCGTCGCCGAGGCGGACGCCGGTGCCGGCGAGGGCGCCGGTCCCGGTGAAGCGCGCGGGGGCGGGCTGCGACACGCGGCCGCCCGTGCCCAGGTAGTACTGGCTGAAGTCGTCGGTCTCCACCTCGCCGACGAGGGCGTAGCCGCCCGCCTGCTTGCCCGCGGCGACGAGCTTGCCGCCCTCGTTCACGAAGTCCCGCACGGCCGGCAGGGTCGCGCCGCCGGGCCGGTTGTCGCCGGAGTACCAGACGACGCTCTTGAAGTGGCCGAGCACGCCGAGCGCGTGCGGTGCGCCCTGGGTGGCGACGTCCCAGACGGCGGCGTCGCGGCCGGCCGCGGCCAGGGCGCCGGTGTAGAGGGCGGTGTGCCGGGCGGCGGTCGTGCCGCCCTCGTCAGCGATCACCAGGGTGTCGGCCTCGGGGCGGTGCGCCACGGTGTAGGTGAAGGGTTCACTGGCGGTGGGCTTCCCGTCCCGCGTCAGGCCGGTGTACCAGACCCGGACCTTCGAGCCGGGCTCGGCGCCCTCGACGTAGGCGCGGTACTCGGCGAACCGGATGCTGTCCTTGCCGCCGTAGCGGTCGCCGCCCTTCCATGCCTCCAGCGGCGCGGAGTGCGGACGCCCGTCGTCGATGCGGTAGTTGAGGCGCATTTCGCGCAGGCTCTTGCGGGCGGTGACGGCGACCTCCTGCTCGTCGCCGAGGGCGTAGGAGGTGGTGAAGGCGTCGGGGGTGAAGTCGGGGGCGGTCAGGCCCACGGACGAGCGGGGCCGGTCGGCGCCCTCGCGGTTGACGGCGGTCTCGGCCACGGACAGCGCGAAGGGGATGTTCTTCGCGAACTCCTGCTGGATGAGCTTCTCGTCGTCGGGGAAGCTGAAGGACGACGGGCAGTCCGCCGGGTCCCAGCGGTCGTGGGGGTCGGCTTCGGAGGCCGTGCGGCAGGTCGACATCTCCGGGGTGAACATCATCGTCCCGTTGACGTTCGCCGCGTGGCCGTCGGCCTCGCCGTTGGTCGTGTAGAGCTCGGAGGAGACCTGGGGGTGGTAGCCCGGGATGGCGGACTTCTCCGGGGTGCCGGCGAGCGCCTTGTACAGGACGTCGTCCGGGGTGGGCGTGGCGACCTGCCAGCCGACGCCGTAGAGCAGCAGTTCGGCCGCCGAGTGGTAGTTGACGGCGTAGCCGAACCGGTGCTTCTTCTCGAAGGCGTCGAGCGCCCGCGTCTCCGGCTCGGAGGCGGGGGCCGGGCCGCGGTAGGTCTCGGAGCCCGGGCGGGGGGACGAACCCTCGTTGTCGTAGCCCCACTTGTACGGGAAGTTGCGGTTGAGGTCGACGCCGTCGCCCGGGGTGATCTTCCCGTCGCCGTTGTTGTCGCGCAGGTTCTTGCGCCACAGGCGGGTGGCCGGGCTCTGGAAGGTGTAGTCGTAGCCGTCGGGGTTGGCGGAGAGGACGAACCAGAGTTCGGCGCGGTCCACGACGTCGGTGAGGCGGGCGTCCTTGCCGTAGCCGTCGAGGTAGTGGTGGAGCAGCCGCCGCGTCATCTCGGGCGTGATCCACTCCCGGGCGTGCTGGTTGGACATGTACAGCACGGCGGGCTTGCGGCCGTCGGGCTCGGTGCGGGCGTCCTTGCTGAGCTTCAGGGCGAGGATGTCCTGGCCGCGGACGGTCTTGCCGATGCTCACGACCTTGGTGAGGCCGGGGTGGGCCTTCGCGGTGTCCAGCAGCTCCTGCTGGAGGCCGTTCTTGCCGCTGTACGGGCGGAAGACGCCGTCGCCCGCGGCCCTGAGGCGCTCCTTCGTGCGCTGGGAGATCCGCTTCTCGGTGAGGCCGACGCCGCGGTCGCGCAGGTCACGGGCCTGGCCCGGGGTGAGGTAGAGCTCGACGGAGGCCGCCTTGGTCCCTTGCGGGCGCTCGGCGAGCTCCTGGCCGTCGACGCCAGCCGCGAGCAGCAGCGGCACCTGGCCGGCGGTGATGCTGGCGGTCCAGACGGCCGGTGCGCCGTCACCGTCGCGCGCCGCGGGTGCGGCGGCGGGTTGTGCGTGGGCGAAGGGTGCCGCGGCCAGTCCGCCGAAGAGCAGCGAAGCCGCCGCGAGGACCGATCTCGTCCTGCGTCTCATGAGCCCCCCTTGCTGTTGTCTGCCACGTCATGCACGGACGCCAGACTGGAGAGTCCGCATGATCATGTCAACGATGCGGAAAGAGCCACGCACCGGCGCCCCGCACGGCACCGGGTGGCTCGAACCGGAGGTGGGCGGCCGGTCAGCCGGCCATGCCCTCCGCCATCTCCTCGGAGAGGTCCGACAGATCGGAGAGGTTGGACTCGGTGCCCGGGATGCCGAGGTCCTGGGCGCGCTTGTCGGCCATGGCGAGCAGGCGCCGGATCCGGCCGGCGACGGCGTCCTTGGTCAGCGGCGGGTCGGCCAGCGCGCCGAGCTCCTCCAGGGAGGCCTGCTTGTGCTCCATGCGGAGCCGGCCCGCGGCGGCCAGGTGCTCGGGCACCTCCTCGCCGAGGATCTCCAGCGCACGCTGCACCCGGGCCCCGGCCGCGACGGCGGCACGGGCCGAGCGGCGCAGATTGGCGTCGTCGAAGTTGGCGAGGCGGTTGGCCGTGGCACGGACCTCGCGGCGCATCCGCCGCTCCTCCCAGGCCAGCACCGACTCGTGCGCGCCCAGCCGGGTCAGCAGGGCACCGATCGCATCGCCGTCGCGGACGACCACGCGGTCCACACCGCGCACCTCGCGCGCCTTGGCCGCGATCTGCAGCCGGCGGGCCGCGCCGACCAGCGCGAGCGCCGCCTCCGGCCCGGGGCAGGTCACCTCCAGGGAGGAGGAGCGGCCGGGCTCGGTGAGGGAGCCGTGGGCGAGGAAGGCGCCCCGCCAGGCGGCCTCGGCATCGCAGGTGGCGCCGGAGACGACCTGCGGGGGCAGCCCGCGGATCGGCCGGCCGCGGCCGTCGACCAGGCCGGTCTGGCGCGCCAGCTGGTCACCGCCCGCCACCACCCGGACCACGTACCGGCTGCCCCTGCGGAGCCCGCCGGGGGCCATCACCACCAGGTCGGAGGCGTGCCCGAAGATCTCCAGGATGTCCTTGCGCAGCCGCCGGGCGGCGATCCCGGTGTCCAGCTCCGCCTCGATCACGATGCGCCCGCTGACCAGGTGCAGACCGCCCGCGAACCGCAGGATCGCCGAGACCTCCGCTTTCCGGCAGCAGGTGCGGGTGACGGGGAGCCGGGAGATTTCATCCTTCACCGCTGCCGTCATCGCCATGGGCCGATCCTTCCATGCATCCGAAAAATACGGTCGTACGCGGCGGCCAACAGCTCCGGGTCATGGGTCGGGGAGCCGTCGGGCGCGGCGACCGGCGCCAGCTCGACCGCGGCCCCGAGCCGCTTCGCGGCTTCGGTGAGGCTCTCCCGGTCGGGCACGGCGGCCTCGTCGGCCAGCACCACGTCCAGGGCGAGTTTAGGGGCGTGTCGGGCCAAAACCTCCAAATGACGCTGCGGGGAGAAGCCATCGGTTTCACCCGGTTGTGGTGCGAGATTCAACGACAGCACCCGGCGGGCCTTGGTCTCCTGCAGGGCTTCCAGCAGCTCGGGCACGAGCAGGTGGGGGATGACGGAGGAGAACCAGGAGCCGGGGCCGAGCACGACCCAGTCGGCGTCGAGGACGGCGGCGACGGCCTCGGGCACGGCCGGCGGGTCCTCCGGGACGACGTGCACGGACTGCACCTCACCGGGGGTCAGCGCCACCGTGGCCTGGCCGCGGACGGTCGTGACGGCCTCGGGCTCGGCGGGGTCGTGGCCCTTGACGAGCGCCTGCAGCTCCAGCGGCACGGCGGACATGGGCAGCACCCGGCCGTGCGCGCCGAGCAGCTTGCCGACCAGGTCGAGGGCCTGGACGGGGTCCCCGAGCTGCTCCCACAGGGCGACGATCAGCAGATTGCCGACGGCGTGGTCGTGCAGATCGCCCTCGCTGGTGAAGCGGTGCTTGATCACCCGGGCCCAGGTCTGGCCCCAGTCGTCGTCGCCGCACAGGGCGGCGAGGGCCTTGCGCAGGTCACCGGGGGGCAGCACGCCCAGCTCGTCGCGGAGCCGGCCGCTGGAGCCGCCGTCGTCGGCGACGGTGACGACGGCGGTGAGGTCGCCGGTGATCCGGCGCAGGGCGGCGAGCGAGGCGGACAGGCCGTGCCCGCCGCCGAGGGCGACCACCTTGGGCTGGGCGCCGCGCTTCGCGCGCCCCTCGGGGCCGCGCGTCGCCCGCCCGGGGACGAGGCGGCGCACCCGGCGGAGCCTGGACGTGCGGCCGGTCACTCGCGCCCCATGTCCCGGTGCACGACGACGGTCTCCACGCCCTCGGAGACGAGGCGGTGGGCCAGCTTCTCGGACATGGCGACGGAGCGGTGCTTGCCGCCGGTGCAGCCGACCGCGATGGTCACGTAGCGCTTGCCCTCGCGGCGGTACCCCGCGGCGATGAGCTGCAGGAGCTCGGTGTAGCGGTCGAGGAACTCCTTGGCACCGGGCTGGTTGAAGACGTAGCCCGAGACCTCCTCGTTCAGGCCCGTGAAGGGGCGCAGCTCAGGCACCCAGTGCGGGTTGGGCAGGAAGCGGCAGTCCACCACGAGGTCGGCGTCGACGGGCAGGCCGTACTTGTAGCCGAAGGACATGACGGTGGCCCGCAGCTCCGGCTCCTCCTCGCCGGCGAACTGGGCGTCCATCTTGGCGCGCAGCTCGTGGACGTTGAGGCTGGAGGTGTCGATCACCAGGTCGGCGTCGCCGCGCAGCTCGCGCAGCAGGTCCCGCTCGGCGGCGATGCCGTCGACGATGCGCCCGGAGCCCTGCAGGGGGTGCGGGCGGCGCACGGACTCGAAGCGGCGCACCAGGGCGTCGTCCGAGGCCTCCAGGAAGATCACGCGCCGCTTGACCTGCTTGGCGGCCAGGTCGGCCAGGGACTCGCGGAGGTTGTCGAAGAAGCGCCGGCCACGGACGTCCACGACCACGGCGATGCGGGCCACGTTGCCCTGGGAGCGGGCGCCGAGGTCCACCATGGTGGGGATCAGGGCGGGCGGCAGGTTGTCGACGACGAACCAGCCGAGGTCCTCCAGGCACTTGGCGGCGGTGCTGCGGCCCGCCCCCGACATGCCGGAGATGATCACCAGTTCGGGGATGCCCGCCGTCTCGGCCGCCGCATCCGCCGTCGTGCCCGTACTCACCTGTGCTCCGTCTCGGTCGTTCCCGGTCATGCTGCTACCCCCGTCTCACCGACGGCGCCGCGGTCGCGGCCCCGTCCTTCCATACTGCGTGTCCCGTCATTCCCCCGCCTCTTCCATGATCTCGCCCGTCGCCGTGTTCACCGCGGGGGCGGGCGGGGCCGCCGCCGCGAGCGCGGCGGCGATCGTCTCGGCGGTCTTGCGGCCGATGCCCGGCGCCTCGCAGATCTGCTCGACCGTGGCGGCGCGCAGCCGCTTGACCGAGCCGAAGTGCTTGAGCAGGGCCTTCTTGCGGGTCTCCCCGAGGCCCGGGACCTCGTCGAGCGGGCCTGCCCTGAGCGTCTTCGTGCGCTTGCTGCGCTGGTAGGCGATGGCGAAGCGGTGGGCCTCGTCGCGCACGCGCTGCAGGAGGTAGAGGCCCTCGCTGGTGCGGGGCAGGACGACGGGGTCGTCCTCGCCGGGCAGCCAGACCTCCTCCAGCCGCTTGGCGAGGCCGCAGACGGCCACGTCGTCGATGCCGAGCTCGTCCAGCGCGCGGCGGGCGGCGGCCACCTGCGGCTGCCCGCCGTCGACCACGACGAGCTGCGGCGGGTAGGCGAAGCGCTTGGGGCGGCCGTCCTCGGTGCGGGCGGTCTCCTCCTCCGCGGCCTCGACGGCGTTCTCCTCGGACCACTCCCCCGCCTTCTGCTTCTCCAGCAGATAGCGGCGGAACCGCCGGCCGATCACCTCGTGCATCGACCGGACGTCGTCCTGGCCCTCGAACGATTTGATCTGGAAGCGGCGGTACTCGCCCTTGCGCGCCAGGCCGTCCTCGAAGACGACCATGGACGCGACCACGTCCTGCCCCTGGAGGTGGGAGATGTCGAAGCACTCGATGCGCAGCGGCGCGGAGTCCAGCTCCAGGGCCTCGGCGATCTCCTCCAGCGCCCGGGAGCGCGTGGTCAGGTCGGAGGCGCGCTTGGTCTTGTGCAGGACGAGGGCCTGCTGGGCGTTGCGCTGGACCGTCGCCATCAGGTCCTTCTTGTCCCCGCGCTGGGGGATGCGCAGGTCGACGCGGGAGCCCCGGCGCTCGCCCAGCCACTGGGCAACGGGCTCCACCGGCTCCGGCAGGGCCGGGACCAGGACCTCCTTGGGCACCGCGTCGCCGCTCTCCTCGCCGTAGAGCTGCTGCAGGGCGTGCTCGACGAGACCGGCCGTGTCGACGGCCTCCACCTTGTCGGTCACCCAGCCGCGCTGTCCGCGCACCCGGCCGCCGCGCACGTGGAAGATCTGCACCGCGGCCTCCAGCTCGTCCTCCGCGACGGCGATCAGGTCGGCGTCGGTGGCGTCGGCGAGGACGACGGCGTTCTTCTCCATGGCGCGCCGGAGGGCCTCTATGTCGTCCCGCAGGCGGGCCGCCTTCTCGTACTCCATCTCCTCGGCGGCATCGTGCATCTGCTGTTCCAGACGGCGGATGTACGCGCCGGTACGCCCGGCCATGAAGTCGCAGAACTCCTCGGCCAGTTCGCGGTGCTCCTCGGGGCTGACCCGGCCCACGCAGGGGGCGGAGCACTTGCCGATGTACCCCAGCAGGCAGGGGCGGCCGATCTGGGCGGAGCGCTTGAACACCCCGGCCGAGCAGGTGCGCACGGGGAAGACGCGCAGCATCAGGTCGACGGTCTCGCGGATGGCCCAGGCGTGGGCGTACGGGCCGAAGTAGCGCACGCCCTTCTTCTTGGGGCCGCGCATGACCTGCACGCGCGGGAACTCCTCGCCCAGGGTGACGGCGAGGGAGGGATAGCTCTTGTCGTCGCGGTACTTGACGTTGAACCGGGGGTCGTACTCCTTGATCCAGGAGTACTCGAGCTGGAGCGCCTCGACCTCGGTGGAGACCACGGTCCACTCGACGGAGGCGGCCGTGGTCACCATCGTGCGGGTGCGCGGGTGCAGGCCGGCGAGGTCCTGGAAGTACGAGGAGAGGCGCGAGCGCAGGCTCTTCGCCTTCCCGACGTAGATCACCCGGCCGTGCTCGTCACGGAATCGGTAGACCCCCGGCGAGTCGGGGATCTGTCCCGGCTTGGGTCGGTAGCTGCTGGGGTCGGCCATGTCACACACCCTACTGGCGGGCAGTGACAATCGGCGTCCGCCCGCGGAGGGACCGGCTCCGGCCCCGGCCGGGGGTGGCGGCCGGGGACGGAACCGGGAACGCGGGGCGGATCACGGTGGATCGGGGCCGATCCGGACGGACCGACCGGATCGGCGGGGATCCGGCCGGACCCGGGCCCGGGTCAGCGGCGCCGGAGCCTGCGGCGCGCCACCACCGCCCCCGCGCCGAGCAGCAGGGCCGTGCCGCCGGCCGCCGCCGCGGACGCCGTGCTCAGCGGGCCGGAGCCGGCCTGCGGCGCGGGCGCCGCCTGCTGCTCCCCGGCCGCGGCCGGCTCCTGGCCGTAGCCGCCCGCCTGCCCCTTCTTCGCGTACGCGGAGCCGGGCAGCTTGTCGCCGTACGCCTTGTGGACGCGGGCGCGGTAGCCGTCGAGCGTGGTGCCCTGCTCGCCCACGGCCCGGACGGCGTCGTCGTCCAGCGGCAGGACGCGGTCGCCGCGCTGGACGTACCAGGCGTCGATCTGGGGCTCGCGGAAGACGGTGCCGCCGCCGAGCTTCTGCTGCCCCTCGGCGGCGTAGCGCGTCTCGTCGTCACCGGTGGCGATGTTGACGACCTTCCAGTCGCCGCCGGTGCGCGCGGTCCACACCGACGCCTTCTGGCCGTCGGCAGAGACCGCCTTGCTGGCGAGGAAGTCGAGCGTGGCGACGGAGGCGCCGTCCTTGCCGGCGACGAACTCCGGGGAGAGCGTGTAGACGGGCACGGTCGCGCCCTCGATCCTCGGCTGCGCCTTCGCCGCGGCGACCGCACCGTCGCGGGCGAAGAAGCGGGACAGCGTGCTGAGCGTGGAGGAGGAGGCGGCCGCCTCGTGCGCGGCGGAGACTCCGGCGGCGGTGGGGGCCGCGGGAGGCGCCGGGGTGGCGGCGTGCGCGAGCGGGGCGAGGCCGAGGGCGGCGGCGGTGACGGCGCCCGCGGCCACCGCACGGGCCGCGTTGCGCCGGGAGTGCTGCTTCCGGGCCGCCTGACGGGTCATCCGGTCGGTCATGTCGTCACGCCCCGATCCGGTAGAGCGAGTGGGTCCAGGAGAAGTCGTTGTTGTTCACGTACCAGTCGTGGGAGGCCCAGTTGTAGCGGTTGCTGGAGGGCCAGGGGTCGCCCCAGTACACGAACCCGCTCGCGTCGTCGTAGCCGTAGAGGACGTGCATGTGGCCGCCGCCGGAGGACCACTGGATGCGGGTCTCGATCGGCCGGTTGCCGTTGACCTCGCTCTGGACCGTCGGGTAGCGCAGCCATCCGGTCACGTACGAACCGGGGTTGATGCCGGCCCACTGCAGGGCGGTCTGCACATTGCCCAGCGTGGCCTGGTTGTTGGGGCATTCCGTGCCCTGCTGGCGGCGGAAGGCGGCGTTGCAGAACTGGTTCTGGGTGTAGTTGCGCCCGAACCAGGTGGCGATGGTGTTGCCGGAGGCGGCCCAGCACCAGTTGCTCTTCTGCTGGGCCTGCATGGTGATGTTCAGCTTCTTCGAGGCGCGCAGGGACGCGTGGTCCCCGCCGGCTGCCGATGCCGTGGTGGGGACGGCGAGCAGCGCGGCCGCGACGACGGCTGCGGTGGACAGCCGTCTGCCGCGTATGCGGGCCTTTCCGGGCTTGTTCAGTTGTGCCGATGCACGGGACATGGACGTTCCTCCCGAGGCGGGGGGTGGTGATGGAGGCGCGTCCGGACGCTGGTGAGGAGCATCAGGGAGTTGTCAGTGAATGGTCAACCGGCTTCAATGCTCGGTGAGCCGACGGTGTGAACGAGGCGTACCGGATGTGAACGTCCGTTGCCCGGCCATACGGATCACAGCGGTCCGGCGGGGGCCGCCGCAGTCACCGCTTGTGAATATTCACAGAGCACAGGGGTGGGAACGGATGGCACGCACACGGTCCGGCGGGGATCCGGACCGCCACGCGGCGGAAGCCGAGCTGGCCCGGGCCCTGCGCACGGGGCCGTTCCACGTGGCGCTGCGGACCGCGCTGAGCGTGCGGGGGCTCGCGCTGCACCGGGTGCAGCACCGGCTCGCGCAGCGCGGCGTGCACGTCGGTGTGACGAGCCTCAGCTACTGGCAGCAGGGGGCGCGCCGGCCGCAGCGGCAGGAGTCGCTCAGGGCGGTGCGGGTCCTGGAGGAGGTCCTGGAGCTGCCCGCCCACTCCCTCACCCGGCTGCTGGAGCCGGGTGAGCCGCGCACCGGCGCCGAGCGGCCGGCCGCGCGCTCGTACCGCTCCCTGGTCGAGGAGTCGCACGCGCTGGAGCGGCTCCTCGCCGAGCTGGAGTCGCCCGCCGACGGCGGCCTGCACACGGTCTGCCACCTGGAGCGGGTCCGCATCGGGGCCGGCCGCGAACTGCGGGGGCGCGACTCCCACCACGTCGTCCGCGCCCACCGGGACGGCGTGGACCGCTACCTCGCCATCCACCACGGTGACGAGGGCTGCGACCCCGGCCGGGTGGCCGTGCGGGCGAACGAGAACTGCCGCGTGGGGCGGGTGCGGTGGCACACGGCGGCCGGCGTCCTGGTGGCCGAGCTGCTCTTCGATACCCGGCTGCGGGCCGGGGACACCCACGTCTTCGGCTACGGCTTCGACGACGGCACGGCGGGGCCCGCCGGCGAGTACGTGCGCGGCTTCAGCTTCGCGGGCGGGCAGTACGTGCTGCAGGTCCGGTTCGACGCCGCGGCACTGCCCGCGCGCTGTCTGCGCTTCACCCGCAGCTCGGCGGCGGCGCCCCGCGGCGGGCTGCAGGAGCTGACGCTCGCCGGCCGCCACCGCATGGTGCACCTGGTGGAGCCGTGCGTGCGTCCGGGGATCGTGGGGATCGCCTGGGAGTGGGCGTAGGGGAACGGCTCGCGGCCGGGCTCAAGGTTCACCCGCCGCAAGGGCGGCGAGCCGCCACGGCGAGGGTCCGGCGGAATGCTTCACCGGCCGCAACAGCCGCGTCCTCCGTGGCCCGCCGGCGAGGGCTTACGCCTCGGGGCCCGCGATCAGCTTGCCGCCGGTCGCGCGGACCGGGACGGACGGCAGCGGGTCGCCGGCCGGGCCCTGGAGGACCTTGCCGGTGTTCGCGTCGAACTCGCTGCCGTGGCAGGGGCAGCGCACCTTGCCGTTGTCCACCTTGTCGGCCACGCAGCCCGCGTGCGTGCACACCGCGCTGAACGCCTTGTACTGGCCCTGCACGGGCTGCGAGACGATCAGCCGCTCCTCGCGGAAGAGCCGTGCCTGGCCGACGGGGACGTCGGCCGCGGGGCCGAGGTCCACCGGCGCGGTGGGCACCGGGGCGGCCTTGGGGCCGGTCTTGCCGTCGCAGGCGGCGGCGCCCAGCCCGGCGACACCCGCGAGCGCGGCGCCCCGGAGCACGGTGCGGCGCGACGCACAGGGGGACCCGGCGGGGCTCTGCGGGGACGAGGGGGTGCTCATGGGGGCTCCAGCGCTGGACTCACGGTGACTGCGGACCGACCTTACCCGGCGCCGGAGAACCGTCCGGACGGGCTCTCCCGGAAGAGAGCCCGTCCGGCAATGAGGACAAGACGGTCAGCCCTTGCGGGCAGCGGCCTTCTTCCTGGCCGCCGGCTTCTTCCGCGGCAGCGGAACCGCGTCGCTGACGCGGTCCCCGAGCAGCTCCCGCAGGAACTTGCCGGTGTGGCTGGACGGCACCGACGCGACGTCCTCGGGCGTGCCCTCGGCGATGACGAGGCCGCCGCCGCTGCCGCCCTCGGGGCCCATGTCGACGACCCAGTCGGCGGTCTTGATGACGTCGAGGTTGTGCTCGATGACGATGACGCTGTTGCCCTTGTCGACCAGGCCGGACAGCACCGAGATGAGCTTGTTGATGTCCTCGAAGTGCAGGCCCGTGGTGGGCTCGTCCAGGACGTAGACCGTTCGGCCCGTGGAGCGCTTCTGCAGCTCGCTGGCGAGCTTCACGCGCTGGGCCTCGCCGCCGGAGAGCGTCGGCGCGGACTGCCCGAGGCGGACGTAGCCGAGCCCGACCTCGTTGAGCGTGCGCAGGTGGCGGGCGATGGTGGGCACGGCCTCGAAGAAGGACAGGGCCTCCTCGATGGGCATGTCCAGCACCTCGGCGATGGACTTGCCCTTGTAGTGCACCTCCAGGGTCTCCCGGTTGTAGCGCGCGCCGTGGCAGACCTCGCACGGCACGTACACGTCCGGCAGGAAGTTCATCTCGATCTTGATGGTGCCGTCGCCGGAGCAGTTCTCGCAGCGGCCGCCCTTGACGTTGAAGGAGAAGCGGCCGGGCAGGTAGCCCCGGACCTTGGCCTCCATCGTCTCCGCGAAGAGCTTGCGGATGTGGTCGAAGACGCCGGTGTACGTGGCCGGGTTGGACCGCGGGGTGCGGCCGATGGGCGACTGGTCGACGTGGACGACCTTGTCGACCAGGTCGTCGCCGTCGACGCGGGTGTGGCGGCCGGGCACGGCCCGGGCGCCGTTCAGTTCGCGGGCGAGGTGCGTGTACAGGATGTCGTTGACCAGCGTGGACTTGCCGGAGCCGGAGACGCCGGTGACGGCCGTGAGCACGCCGAGCGGGAACGAGACGTCGATGTCCTGCAGGTTGTTCTCACGGGCGCCGCGGACGGTGATCCGGCGGCCGGGGTCGACGGGGCGGCGGGCGTCCGGTATGGCGATGGCCTTCTTGCCGGAGAGGTAGTGCCCGGTCATCGACTCCTTGTTGCGCAGGAGCTCCTTCAGGGGGCCGCTGTGCACGACCTTGCCGCCGTGCTCGCCGGCGCCGGGGCCGATGTCCACGACCCAGTCGGCGACCTTGATGGTGTCCTCGTCGTGCTCGACGACGATGAGGGTGTTGCCCATGTCGCGCAGGCGGACGAGGGTCTCGATCAGGCGGTGGTTGTCGCGCTGGTGGAGACCGATGGAGGGCTCGTCCAGGACGTAGAGCACGCCGACGAGGCCGGAGCCGATCTGGGTGGCGAGGCGGATGCGCTGGGCCTCGCCGCCGGAGAGGGTGCCCGCGGCGCGGTTGAGCGAGAGGTAGTCCAGGCCGACGTCGACGAGGAACTTCAGCCGCTCGTTGACCTCCTTGAGGACCCGCTCGGCGATCTTCTTCTCGCGGCCGGTGAGCTTCATGTCCCGCAGGAAGTCGGCGCATTCGCTGATCGACATCGCCGAGACCTCGGCGATGGACCGGCCCTGGACGGTGACGGCGAGCACGATCGGCTTCAGGCGCGTGCCCTCACAGGTCGGGCAGTCCACCTCGCGCATGTAGCCCTCGAAGCGCTCGCGGCTGGCGTCGCTCTCGGCCTCGGAGTGGCGCCGCTTGACGAACGGCACCGCGCCCTCGAAGGCCGTGGTGTACGCGCGCTCGCGGCCGTAGCGGTTGCGGTAGCGGACCTCGATCTGGGTCTTGTGGCCGTTGAGGAGCGCCTTCTTGGCGCGCGCGGGCAGCCCCGCCCAGGGGATGTCCGTGCGGAAGCCGAGGGCGTCGGCGAGGGCGTCGACCAGGCGGCTGAAGTAGTCCTTGGTGTGGCCGTGCGACCAGGGGCTGATCGCTCCCTCGTCCAGCGACTTCTCCGGGTCCGGGATGATCAGCTCGGGGTCGACCTCCATGCGGGTGCCGATGCCGGTGCACTCGGGGCAGGCGCCGAAGGGCGAGTTGAAGGAGAACGAGCGCGGCTCCAGCTCCTCGAACGACAGGTCGTCGTAGGGGCAGTAGAGGTGCTCGGAGTACATCCGCTCGCGCTCGGGGTCGTCCTCGGCGAGGTCGACGAAGTCGAGGATGACCATGCCGCCGGAGAGGCCCAGGGCGGTCTCGACCGAGTCGGTCAGGCGGCGCTTGGCGCTGTCCTTGACGGTGAGGCGGTCGATGACCACCTCGATGGTGTGCTTCTCCTGCTTCTTGAGCTTGGGCGGGTCGGAGAGCTGGATGGTCTCGCCGTCCACCCGGGCCCGGCTGTAGCCCTTGGTCTGCAGGTCGGAGAAGAGGTCGACGAACTCGCCCTTGCGCTCGCGCACCAGCGGCGAGAGCACCTGGAAGCGGCTGCCCTCGGGGAGCTCCAGCACCTTGTCCACGATCGCCTGCGGCGACTGGCGGGTGATGGGGCGGCTGCACTCGGGGCAGTGCGGCTTGCCGATGCGGGCGAAGAGCAGCCGGAGGTAGTCGTAGACCTCGGTGATGGTGCCGACCGTCGAGCGCGGGTTGCGCGAGGTCGACTTCTGGTCGATGGAGACGGCCGGGGACAGGCCCTCGATGAAGTCCACGTCGGGCTTGTCCATCTGCCCGAGGAACTGCCGTGCGTAGGAGGAGAGCGACTCGACGTAGCGGCGCTGCCCCTCGGCGAAGATCGTGTCGAACGCGAGGGACGACTTGCCCGAGCCGGAGAGCCCCGTGAACACGATCAGGGAGTCGCGGGGGAGGTCGAGCGAGACGTTCTTGAGGTTGTGCTCGCGAGCGCCACGGACGATGAGACGGTCAGCCACGCCGGTCGGCACCTTTCTTGAGAACGATATCGATGGGGCCGCTCCTGCGGTCGCCTTCGGGAGCGCTTCCCGGGAGCGGTTCTTGCGGGCGGTTTCCTGGGGCGGTGAGGCGCGCGCCCCCGGTCCAGGGTAGGGGGGCCGCCGCGTTGTTGTCGGATGCGATGCCCCACCGAGCCTATAGCACGCACATTCGATTTACGGCCGGAGTCCGACACCTTCACCCGGACGAGTGGCGGCGCTATCGTCGGCCGCATGATCGACCACGTGCGTGACCTGGCATCTGTACGCGAAGCGACCGACCGCTTCCTGAGTGCGGCCGGCAAGCTCGACGACGCCGCCGTCGCCGGGCCGTCCCGGCTCCCGGACTGGACCCGCGGCCACGTGCTGGCCCACGTCGCGCGCAACGCCGACGCGCTCGTCAACGTGCTGGCGGGCCGCCCCATGTACGCGAGCGCCGAGTCCCGCGACGCGGACATCGCCCGGGACGCCGGCCGCCCCCTGGAGGTCCACCTCGCCGACCTGCGCGACAGCGCCGAGCGCCTGAGCGCCCAGGCCGCCGCCCCCGCCGACTGGACCCGCACCGTCGTCATGCGCAACGGCGTGACCGACCGGGCCGCCCGCGTCCCCTTCCGCCGCTGGATCGAGCTCGAACTGCACCTGGTGGACCTGGACGCCGGCTACGAGCTGCAGGACCTGCCGGCGGAGTTCACCGGCCGGGAGATCGCCTTCCTCGCCGAGCGCTGGTCGGGCCGCCCGGAGATCCCCGCCGTCACGCTCGTCGCCGGCGACGGCAGGACCTGGGGCATGGACGGCACCGCGGAGGGCGCCCCGGTCACCGTCAGCGGCTCCCCGGCGGCCCTCCTGGGGTGGCTCGCGGGCCGCGGCGACAAGGGCGCGACGCTGGAGACGGCCGGGGGCACGCTGCCCGCCCTGCCCCCGCTTTAGCGGGGGTGGAGGAAGGGGGTGAAGGCATAGGCTGACGACATGACGTACAGCGGAGCGGTGAAGGTCGGCGGACCGGCGGACGTGCACGAGCTGACCGACCTGATGATCTCGAAAGTCGCGGTCGGCCCGATGGACAACAACGCCTATCTCCTGCGTTGCCGCGCCACGGACGAGCAGTTGCTGATCGACGCGGCCGCCGAGCCGCACACCCTGCTCTCCCTCATCGGGGACAGCGGCATCAAGTCCGTGGTCACCACCCACCGGCACGCCGACCACTGGGGCGCGCTGCGCGAGGTGGTCGACGCCACCGGCGCCACCACGTACGCGGGCCGCGAGGACGCCGAGGGCATCCCCGTGCCGACGGACGTGCCGGTGAGCGACGGCGACGTCATCCGCGTCGGCCGCGTGGAGCTCGTCGCCCGCCACCTCGTGGGCCACACCCCGGGCAGCATCGCGCTGGTCTACGACGACCCGCACGGCCACGCGCACGTGTTCACCGGCGACTGCCTGTTCCCGGGCGGCGTGGGCAACACGCACAACGACCCCGAGGCCTTCGCGAGCCTCCTCGGCGACGTGGAGACGAAGCTCTTCGGGCAGCTGCCGGACGAGACCTGGGTCTACCCGGGCCACGGCGCGGACACCACGCTGGGCGCCGAGCGTCCCCACCTCGCGGAATGGCGCGAGCGCGGCTGGTGACCCCGCCGGCGCACGGGAGACCCCGAGCGCACGACAAAGCCCGGGCCTGCGGTGGGCCCGGGCATGCAGTGAGGCCGTCCATCCAAATTCCTCCGGATGCGGCGGCCTCACTCATTAAGCTACACCCCTTCGAGCCGGATGGCCATACCTACGCAAATCCGGACGAAAAAATTTCGCGACTCCCCCGCGCCCCCCGCCGCGCACCCGCACGCCCGTTGCCTGCCCTGCCGGCTGGATGTTGGGCAGTACATGCAGCCGCCCCACGATTCGCCGCACCGCGCGCCGTCCATGCCGCGCCTGGCGCTCGCCGCCATGACCGGCACCGCCATCGAGTTCTACGACTTCTACGTCTACGGCACCGCCGCCGCGCTCGTCCTCGGGCCGCTGTTCTTCCCCACCGCGTCGCCGCTGCTCGGCACCCTCGCCGCCTTCGGCACCTTCGGGGTCGGCTTCCTCGCCCGCCCGCTGGGCGCGGTGCTCTTCGGGCACATCGGCGACCGGCACGGCCGCCGGCCCGTCCTCATGGCCTCCCTGCTGCTGACCGGCCTGGCCACGGTCGCCGTGGGGCTCGTGCCCACGTACGACAGCATCGGCGTCGCCGCACCGCTGCTCCTGCTCGTCCTGCGGTTCGCGCAGGGCCTCGGGCTCGGCGGGGAGTGGGGCGGGGCGGTGCTGCTGACCGGGGAGCACGCCCCGGCGCACCGCCGCGCCCTGTGGACCAGCTTCCCGCAGCTCGGCGCGCCGGTGGGGTTCCTGCTGGCCAACGGCCTCGCTCTCGTGCTGTCGGCGGGGCTCGCCGAGGCGGACTACCTGGCCTGGGGCTGGCGGGTGCCGTTCTGGGGCGCGGGCCTCATGGCGGCGGCGGGCCTGCTGCTGCGCGCCCGGCTCCCGGAGACGCCGCAGTTCCGCGCGCTGGAGGCCACGGACACCCGGGCCGCCCTGCCCCTCGCCGAGCTCCTGCGCGGCCACTGGCGGCCGGTCCTGCTCGTCGCGGGCGGGCTCTCCCTCGTCTACGCCGTCCACTACGCGATGAGCACCTGGGCCCTGGCCTACGGCACCGAGCGGCTGGCGGTCGGCCGCACGGTCATGCTCGGCTGCATCATGGCGGGCGTCGCCGTGTCCACCCTGCTCATCCCGCTCTTCGCCGTGCTGGGCGACCGCTACGGGCGGCGCTCCCTGTGCCTGGCCGGCAGCGCCGGCCTCGCCCTGTGGATGGTCCCGCTGGTGGCCCTGCTGCACACCGGGCGGCCGGTGTGGATGACGCTGGGCTTCGCGGGGGCGGCGGTGCCCTTCGCGGCGGTGGTCGGCGTCGTCGCCGCCTACCTCCCGGAGCTGTTCGAGACCCGGGTGCGCTGCACGGGGGCGGCGGTCGGCTACAACCTGGCCGGGGTGGTGGGCGGCGGCCTCACGCCGGTCGTGGCGACGGCCCTGGCGCAGGGTTCCGGCCCGCCCTGGGCGGTCGCCGGCTACCTCGTGACCGTCGCCGCCGTCAGCCTGGGGTGCTTCGCGCTGCTGCCCGAGACCCGGCCGTCCGCGGCGCCCGGAACCGCGCCGGAGGCCGCCCCCGCCTGAGCGGGGACGGCCTCCTGGGGCGCAGGGGCGGGACGCCGTCAGACGCGGGCGGCGTCCTCGGCGTCGCCGGCGTTCTCGCCCTCCGGAGCGGCCGTCGCGGCCGCCAGGGCCTCGGCCTCCGCCTGCTTCCGCGAGGCGCGGAGGCTGGTGACCGTGGTGACGACCAGCACGGCGCAGATGACGCCGAGGGACACCGGGATGCTGATCTCCGGGACGCCCACGCCGTTCTCGTGCAGGGCGTGCAGCACCAGCTTGACGCCGATGAAGCCCAGGATGACCGACAGGCCGTACGAGAGGTGGACGAGCTTCCTCAGCAGGCCGCCGATCAGGAAGTACAGCTGTCGCAGGCCCATGAGGGCGAAGGCGTTGGCGGTGAAGACGATGTACGGGTCCTGGGTCAGGCCGAAGATCGCGGGGATCGAGTCCAGGGCGAAGAGGACGTCGGTGGTGCCGATCGCGAGCATGACGATCAGCATCGGCGTCATCAGGCGCTTGCCGTTCTCCACGACGAAGAGCTTGGTGCCGTGGTAGCGGTCGGTGGAGGGGAACCGCTTCTCCACCAACTTGAGGAAACGATTCTCCTCGAACTCTTCCTCCTCCTCGCCGGCGCGCGCCTCCTGGATGAGCTTCCAGGCGGTCCAGATCAGGAAGGCGCCGAAGAGGTAGAAGATCCAGGAGAAGTTGGCGATGATCGCCGCACCCGCGCCGATGAACACGGCCCGCAGGACGAGGGCGATGAGCACGCCGACCATCAGCACGCGCTGCTGGTAGACCGGCGGGACCGCGAACTTCGCCATGATCAGGACGAAGACGAAGAGGTTGTCGACGCTGAGCGACTTCTCGGTGATGAAGCCCGCGAAGAACTCGCCGGCCGGCTGGCCGCCACCGAAGACCAGCAGGCCGAGGCCGAAGAGGCCGGCCAGGGCGACCCAGACCGCCGTCCAGACGCCGGCTTCCTTGAGGGAGACCTCGTGCGGCTTGCGGCCTCCGATGAAGAAGTCGGCGGCGATGAGGGCGCAGAGACCGAGGATGGTCAGCGCCCACAGGGTCAGGGAGACGTCCACTGTTCCTCCGGGTGTCGTACGGGCACGTCGGCGGTCGGCGCCAGTCCCCAAAACGGTACAGGAAGCCCCAAGGAACAGTAAAGGAAAACCCAAAAGCCCAGCTCAGCGGCGCTTTGCTTACTAAATGCCGTAGGCCTGCCGCGCCTGGCCCACCCGCTGGAGCACCTGGCGGACGACGTCGCTGCCGGCCGGTACGAGCGACGGCTCGTACGTCCAGCTGTGCCCGACCCACGGGTCGGCGAGGTGGTCGTCGGGGACCGGCGTGATCCTCAGCAGCGCGCGCCAGAGCGGGTCGAGCACCGGCCCGTACCCCCGGGTGTCCTCCCGGTCGGCGACCATCATCAGGTGCACCCCGACCGACGGGCCCTCGTCCGCGAGGTAGCGCAGCTGGTTGACCGCGCGGTCGTCGAAGCCGTGCGGGAAGTCGTTGACGATCAGCAGTTGCTCGGCGGTGTCCAGGTCCGGCGGGAGGGAGTCGGCGGCGCCGCTGCGCACCGCCATCTGCACCAGGTCGACGCGGCGCGTGAGCCGCTCCAGCAGCGCGGAGACGCCCTGCGCACCGGCCGCGGGCGGCTCCTTCAGCGCGCCGGTCCGCAGCAGCGGCGCGAGCGCTCCGCCGGCCGCGCCCGCCGGGTCGATGACGTGGACGGTGAAGTCCCCGACCGGGTACACGGCGAGCAGCCGCGCGGCGTGGGCGACGGCCGTCTCCATGGCGAGGCGGCGCAGCTCGGTCGCGTCCACGACCGCCGACTGCAGCCCGGAGGGGCGGCCGCTGTCGATCCACAGGCCGCGCTCCAGGGGCAGCCGCACCAGCATGGGGATGCGCAGGCCGGCGCTCTCCGGCAGGTGCAGGTCGCCCAGGCGCAGGGCCATGGGGGTCTCCAGCGGCACCTGGTAGCCCTGCCAGACCGGGCTGTCCCAGCGGGCGAAGGCCGGCGGCAGGGCGTGCTCGACGACCTCGGCCTCGGCGGTGAGCTGGGTCAGGTCCCGGTCGAGGACGGCGCGGGCCTGCTCCACCAGGCTCGCCTGCCGGGCGCGGGCCTCGGCCCGGGCCGCGTCGGCGGCGGGGCCCACCCGGGTGGCCGGGTCGGAGAGCACCTTGTCGAGCTCCTGCTCCAGGCGCGACTCCGCGAAGTCGACGGCGCTGCGGTAGGCGGCGGTCGTGCGGGCCAGGTCCTCGAACATGCCCCACACCTGGTTGTAGAGCCGCTCGTCCATCGTCCAGCCGTTGGCGTCGCCGGCCACGGGGCGCGGGGGCTGCCCCGGCTCGGCGGGCGGGGCGGCCGGAGCCGGTGCGGGGGGCGTGGCGGTGGCGCGGCGGGGGTGACGGTAGTCGACGGGCCCGCTCCCGGCCGCGGGGCCCTGCGGTGCGGGGTCCGGGGCGGGGCGCGGGGGCTCGGGGTCCGCGGCCGGGCGCGGGGGCGGCGGGGCCACGGCGCGGGCCATGCCGCGAGTGACGGCCTCGTTGATGGCCGCGGCCGTCTCGAAGGCCTGCTCCAGGCCCTGGTCGTGCAGCATCGCGGCAAGCCCGCCCGCGTATCCCTGGCCGACGGCGCGCACCTTCCAGGCGTCCTGCCTGCGGTACAGCTCCAGAGCGACGACCGCGGACTCCACGCCGAGGTCCGTGATCGTGTACGTGGCGATCTCCGCCCCGTCGAGCTCGGTGACGGCGACGAAGGGGGCGGCCAGCGCCTCGAAGGAGGTGGGGCCGCCGGCCCCGGTGGGCAGCGCGAGCAGCACGTGGACCCGGTGCACGCCCTCGGGGAGGGCCTCCAGGTCGACGGCGAGCCGGTGGTCGGCGGCGGCCTGCCGGGAGACCTCCAGGCCGGGCAGGCGGTGGGAGGCGGGGTGGGCGACCCGGTCGGCGCCGGACACCTTGCCGTCCGCGCCGGCGAGCGTGGCGCCCGCGACGACGGGGCCTCCCGCGGAGACCCGGATCTCCAGGCGGGTCCCGGACAGCGGGTGGTTCTGCCCCCGCACCAGCTCGGCCGTCATTCCTGCGCCCCCTCGTTGCTCATGCTCGTTCTGCGCTTGTCGTGTTCCGTCCTTGCCGTGCCCGCGGGCCCGGCGGAAACACTCTCCGCCGGGCCCGGGATGCGGTCAGGACGCTTGTGCCTACAGGCTCGGCAGGATCGCCGGCATCAGGTCCTGGAAGGTCTTGCCGTTGGCCGGCGTGCCGATGGCGGTCATCGCCCAGCCGCTGCCGGAACGGTGCACCTTCGCCATGATCTGCGCGGTGTACGCGCCGCCGCCGTCGAGGGTGTAGCGGGCGAGCTCCTGGCCGTTGGTCTCGTCGACCAGGCGGCAGAAGGCGTTCTGCACCTCGGAGAACGTCTGGCCGGTGAAGGAGTTCACCGTGAAGACGATCTGGTCGATGTGCACGGGAACGCGCTGCAGGTCGACGAGGATGGCCTCGTCGTCGCCGCCCGTGCCGGCGCCGCCGACCAGGTTGTCACCGGTGTGGCGGACCGAGCCGTCGTCGCTGACCAGGTGGCGGAAGAAGACCACGTCGACCGGCTGGCCACCGGCGAACAGCACCGCCGAGGCGTCGAGGTCGATCTCCCTCGTGCGCGACCCGAACAGTCCGCGGCGGGGGGCGGCCTGCCAGCCCAGCCCCATCCGCACGGCGGTCAGGGTGCCCCCGTCTGCCTTCTGCAGGCTGATGCCCTGACCCTTGGACAAGTTGACCGTCACGCGCAGTCCCTTCTCGTTCTATCCCCGTGGGCCGCGCGTCCGCACGGCCTCCGCCCAGACCCTACGCACGGACCCCGACCGCACACGAATCCGGACGGGATTTGTGGCGGTCTTGCAACATCCCGGCCCGCGGTCCGGGGCGGGCGGTGCCGGAGCGTCAGGCGAGGCCGGCCTCCTTCATCTGCCGCAGCTCCTTCTTGAGCTCGCTCACCTCGTCGCGCAGCCGGGCGGCGACCTCGAACTGCAGCTCCGCGGCCGCGGCCCGCATACGGTCGGTCATGTCCTCGATCTGCTGGGCCAGTTCGGCGGCGGGCTTGTCCGTCACCGCGGCGGCGGCCTTCGCCTTGCCGCCCTTGGCGGCCTTCGCCCCCTTGCCCGCCGCCTTGCCGGCCGGGGCGGAGGGCGCCGGCGCCTTGCCCTTGGCGCCCTTGTCGCGGTAGCCCGAGCCCAGCAGTTCCTGCGTGTCGATCTCCTCGCGGGCGAGGGTCGCGACGATGTCGCCGATCTTCTTGCGCAGGGGCTGGGGGTCGATGCCCCGCTCCTTGTTGTACGCGATCTGCTTCGCCCGGCGGCGGTTGGTCTCCTCGATGGCCCTCTCCATCGCCGGGGTGACCTTGTCGGCGTACATGTGCACCTGGCCGGAGACGTTGCGCGCCGCGCGGCCGATGGTCTGGATGAGGGACGTCCCGGAGCGGAGGAAGCCCTCCTTGTCGGCGTCCAGGATGGCGACGAGGGACACCTCGGGCAGGTCGAGGCCCTCGCGCAGCAGGTTGATGCCGACCAGCACGTCGTACTCGCCGGCCCGCAGCTCGCGCAGCAGCTCCACCCGGCGCAGCGTGTCGACGTCGCTGTGCAGGTAGCGGACCTGGATGCCGAGCTCCAGGAAGTAGTCCGTGAGGTCCTCGGCCATCTTCTTGGTGAGGGTGGTGACCAAAACCCGCTCGTCCTTCTCGGTGCGCTTGCGGATCTCGTGCACCAGGTCGTCGATCTGGCCCTCGGTCGGCTTGACGACGACCTCGGGGTCGACGAGGCCGGTGGGACGGATGATCTGCTCGACGAAGCCGTCGGACCGGGACATCTCGTAGGTGCCGGGCGTGGCCGACAGGTACACCGTCTGGCCGATGCGCTCGGTGAACTCCTCCCACTTCAGCGGGCGGTTGTCCATGGCCGACGGCAGCCGGAAGCCGTGCTCGACCAGCGTGCGCTTGCGGGAGGCGTCCCCCTCGTACATGGCGCCGATCTGCGGGACGGTCACGTGCGACTCGTCGATGACGAGGAGGAAGTCCTCCGGGAAGTAGTCCATGAGGGTGTTGGGCGGGGAGCCGGGCTCACGGCCGTCCATGTGCAGCGAGTAGTTCTCGATGCCGGAGCAGGAGCCGATCTGACGCATCATCTCGATGTCGTACGTGGTGCGCATGCGCAGCCGCTGCGCCTCCAGGAGCTTGCCCTGCTTCTCCATGCGGGCGAGGGTCTCCTCCAGCTCCGTCTCGATGCCGGCGATGGCCTTCTCCATGCGCTCGGCACCGGCGATGTAGTGGCTGGCGGGGAAGACGTACAGCTCCTGGTCGTCGGAGATGACCTCTCCGGTGAGCGGGTGGAGCGTGGAGAGCGCCTCGATCTCGTCGCCGAACATCTCGATGCGCACGGCGAGCTCCTCGTAGACCGGGAAGATCTCGATGGTGTCGCCCCGGACGCGGAAGGTGCCGCGGGTGAACGCGAGGTCGTTGCGGGTGTACTGGATCTCCACGAAGCGGCGCAGCAGCTCGTCGCGGTCGATCTCCTGGCCGATCTTCAGCGGCACCATGCGGTCGACGTACTCCTGAGGGGTACCCAGGCCGTAGATGCAGGACACCGAGGCCACCACGACGACGTCACGCCGGGTGAGCAGGGAGTTGGTGGCGGAGTGGCGCAGCCGCTCCACCTCCTCGTTGATCGAGGAATCCTTCTCGATGTACGTGTCCGACTGCGGAACGTACGCCTCGGGCTGGTAGTAGTCGTAGTACGAGACGAAGTATTCGACGGCATTGTTGGGCAGGAGCTCGCGGAACTCATTGGCGAGCTGGGCCGCCAGGGTCTTGTTCGGCGCCATGACGAGCGTCGGCCGCTGGAGCCTCTCGATCATCCACGCGGTGGTCGCGGACTTGCCGGTGCCGGTTGCACCGAGGAGGACGACGTCCTTCTCACCTGCGCGGATACGTCGCTCCAGCTCGGCGATGGCCGTGGGCTGGTCACCGCTGGGCTGGAAGGGGCTGACGACCTCGAAAGGCGCCACCTTGCGTTCGATCTTCGATACGGGCCGCATGGGACCACGGTACGACCCGCCACTGACAACGGCCGGACACCCGCCGTCCGGCCCCTGTTCCCGGGGCGAACGGCGGGCGGCGGTCCGGCGAAGAACACCCGTCGCCGTGCGCCCGCGGCGCTTCCGTCGCGTACTTGTCTGAGGTGGGCCCGTCCCGTACACCAGGGGTCGGGGGCGCCTCCGGCGTCCGTGCCCGTCCGTGTCCAGCCGCCGCGAGGAGCCCGTATGCGCATCCGCCCCGTCTCCGCCGTGACCAGCGCGCTGCTCGGCCTGTCCGCACTCCTCCTCGCCGCTCCCCAGGCCCTGGCGGTCCCGGCGGCCGCCCCCGCCGCGAAGTCCTCGCAGGCTTCCGCGCCGCTCGCGATCGGCCACCGCGGGGTGCCGGTCCGGGCCCCGGAGAACACGCTGGCCTCGATCGACGAGGCCGCCGACCTGGGGATCACCTGGGTGGAGAACGACGTGCAGCGCACCAAGGACGGCGCCCTGATCGTCATGCACGACACGACGCTGGAGCGCACCACCGACGCCAGACGGCGCTATCCCGGCCGCGCCCCCTGGAAGATCGCCGACTTCACCCTCGCGGAGATCCAGAAGCTCGACGCGGGCAGCTGGTACGACCGCAGGTTCGCCGGTGAGCGGGTGCCGACGCTGCGGCGCTACCTGCAGCGCGTCGACCACAACCGGCAGAAGCTGCTGCTGGAGGTCAAGGCGCCCGAGCTGTACCCGGGCATCGAGCGGCAGCTGGCGGCCGAGCTGCAGCGCGCCGGGTGGCTCAACGCCCGGCACGTGCGGAGCTCCCTCGTCGTGCAGTCCTTCAGCGCGCCGTCCCTCAAAGCCTTCCACCGGGTGCGGCCGGACGTGAAGACGGGTTTCCTGGGCGCTCCCAAGCCCTCGGAGCTGCGGTCCTACGCCGCGTTCGCCGACCAGATCAACCCGAACCACAAAAGCGTCACCGCCGCCTACGTGCGCGCGGTGCACGCCGTACGGGGAGCGCACGGGCGGCCGCTGGAGGTGTCCGCCTGGACGGTGGACAAGGGCGACCGGGCCGTGGCACTGGCCCGCATGGGGGTCGACGGCATCATCAGCAACGCCCCGCAGGTGATCGAGGAGGCCCTGGAGGAGGCGGCGGACGAGCAGGAGGTGCAGGAGGAGGACGACGGCCCCCTGTCGATCCTGAGCTGGCTGGGGCTCTAGCGGGCTCCGCCCCCCGGGGGACCCGCGGCCGGGCCCGCCGGCCCGCCCGATCGCAAGATCGTGGATCACTTGTGCGGTCCGGGGCCCGGCGGTCCCCCGGACGGCCTACGCTGGCCCCATGACGGACCTGGAACCGGCCGCTGCGGCTGCGACGCCGCCCCGGCCGCAGGAGTGGGCGTGGGCGACGGTCGGCGCCTCCATCGGGCCGCTGGGGATCGCGGCGACGCCCCGGGGGCTGCTGCAGGTGATCTTCCGCGCCGGCGCGGAGGAGACGGAGGCGGCCGTGGCCGGCCTCGCGCGCCGCATGGGGACCGGGCCGGCGACCGGGCCGTGCGCCGCGCGGCAGGTCCTCGACCGGGCGTCCGCCGAGCTCACGGCCTACTTCGCCGGCCGCCGGGAGACCTTCTCGGTCCCGCTGGACTGGTCGCTGACCTCCGGGTTCAACCGCCGCGTGCTGCGCGAGCTGGCCGCCGGCGTCCCGTACGGGACCGTGGTCAGCTACCAGGACCTGGCCGACCGCGTGGGCGAGCGCGGGGCGGCCCGGGCCGTGGGCGTGGCCATGGGCAGCAATCCCCTGCCGGTCGTGGTGCCGTGTCACCGCGTCATCGAGAGCAACGGCGGCCTGGGCGGGTTCGGCAGCGGGCTGGAGATCAAGCGCGCCCTCCTGTCCCTCGAAGGAGTGCTCCCCGAGCCCCTTTTCTAACGGTTCGTCTGTTTGCGGCGCTGCTCGCGCAGGCGAGCGAGGCCCGGTTGTCAGTGGCAGCCCCTAGCGTGCTCGGCACGGAGATCGGCCGCCGTGGCCGACGGACGGGGAAGAGGGGCTTTGCCATGGCCGGAGAGACGACGTACCTGGAGCTGTCGCAGGACGGCGGCGGGGCGCACAAGTTCTACGAGGTCACCGTCGCCGGCACGTCCGTCACGGTCCGCTACGGCCGCATCGGCGCCCCCGGCCAGAGCCAGACCTCCTCGTTCCCCAGCGCGGAGAAGGCCCGGGCCGCAGCGGCGAAGAAGGTCGGCGAGAAGGTCCGCAAGGGGTACGCCCCGGCCGTGGCCGGGCAGCGCGCCGCCCGCCCGGTGACGCGCCGTCAGGTCTCCTCCGCCCCGTCGACCGCGCGGGCCGTGGCACCGGTGCTGTGGCGCTTCGACACCGGCTCCTCCGCGTTCGGCATCCACGTGGACGAGGACCGCTGCTGGGTGGGCAACCAGGCGGGACACGTCCACACCCTCGGCCACGACGGCGAGGTCCTGGCCCGCTACCAGCTGCCCGCGGGCGTCAAGTGCCTGGTGGCGGACGACTTCTGGATCTACGCCGGGTGCGACGACGGCACGGTCTACGACCTGTCCTCCAAGCTGCCCTTCGCCGCCTACGAGATCTCCTCCGACGTCGACATCTTCTGGCTCGACATCCGCGAGGGCGTCCTCGACGTCGCCGACCGCAACGGCCGACTCACCGTCATCGACCATGAGGACGAGTACCAGTGGTCACGCAACAGCAGCGGCGACCACGCCTGGATGGTCCGCCGCGACGAGCGCGCCGTCTACCACGGCCACTCGCGCGGCGTGACCGCCTACGCCCAGGACGGCAGCGGCGAGCTGTGGCACACCCCCACGTCCGGCTCGGTGCTGTTCGGCTGGCAGGAGGACCACGCCGTCTACGCCGGCACCAACCGCCGGGTCGTCCAGCGCCTGTCCAAGGCCACGGGCGCCGTCGAGGCCACCTACCCGTGCGACACCGTGGTCTACTCCTGTGCCACCTCCCCCGGTGGCCGCTACGTCTTCGCGGGCGACTCCTCCTCGTCCGTGTACTGCTTCGCGGCGGACGGCACCCGGCTGTGGAAGCTCGGCACCGGCGGCGGCTCGGCGCTGTCCATGCAGTATCTGAACGAGAAGCTGTACATGGTCACCACGGACGGCGCACTGGTCTGCGTCGACGCCGGTGACAGCGCCATCGCCGCGGCGCAGGCGGGCGACGTCCCGGTGCCCATGGACGTCAAGTCGGCCGCGGCCGTGCCCACGTACACCCCGTCCCGCACCCTCGCCACCGTGACCGCGGCGCCCGCGACGGGCATCGTCGTCGAGTGCGTCCAGGAGGCCGGCCGGCTGCGGGTCCACGTCGTCTCCGAGGGCTACGACCCCAGCTGGAACGTCCAGTTCCCCCGGCACATACGCGAGGCCGGCGCCCGCTACGTCATCGACTCCCTCGCGCCCGCGGCCGGCGGCTTCTACCGCGTGCGGGGCGAGATCCGGCGCCTGGTCTGAGCCCGGCCGACCGGCCGGGCGGCACCCCGCACTCCGGCGGGTGGATGCTGGAAGCAGAGGTGCATCGCCATGCCGCGTACCGGCAACGAACCCGCCACGGCCCGCAGCCCCCTGCGGCTGCGCTGCGGGCTGGCCGCCTGGGGCCTGGTCTGGGCCGTCGCGGGCACCGTGCTCTTCGCGATCACGGACCACCCCGGCTGGGCCGTCGCCTGCGGGGTCCTGGTCGCCGTGACCGCCGTCGACCTCTCCCTGGTGATCCGGCACATCCGGCAGGGCCCGCACTTCCAGCCCGGCCGGGACGTCCCGCCGTACCGGCCGGTCAGCCGGCGCCGGGATCCCTGGGAGCGCCGGGGGCCGGGGGACGACGGACGCGGACCGTATCCGTAGCGGCTGTCCGTAGCGGGTATCCGCGGCGGCCTGTGTCCGCGGCGATCCGCCTCCGCACGGCGCCCCGCATCCGGGCAGCAGGCCTCAGCCCGGTTGTGAGCCGGCCGCCGACAGGCCGAAGTCGGCGCCCGAGATCCCGGCCAGTTCACCCACGATCCGCAGCAGCGGCGTGCGCAGCTCCGTGAGGGCCGCGCGCATGGCCGGGGCGTCCGCCCACGCCTCCTCGTGGGCGACCGGGCTCGTGCCCTCCGGGCGGAGCGCCTCGTGGGCGGCCAGCCGCGGGTGCCACGTGCTGGTGAAGGGCCTCAGCGTGCGGTTGAGGAGGTCGTAGGCGATCGCGTGGACGGTGCGGGCACCCTCGGGCGGCGGCCCGCCGGCGAGGTTGATGCTGTACTGCCGCAGCGTGGAGCGCGTGAACTCGAACATCGCGTGGAGCGAGCCGAGGGCCTCGCGCAGGCTGCCGGTGCCGGGGGCCAGCTCCTGGACGCCGATGCGGGTGGCGAGCTCGACCTGCAGGTCGAAGGCGGCCATGCGCTCCAGCTCGCCGGGCGCGCCGGCCGGCGGCGCGGGCGTGTGCTGCTTCATCCGCGGCTCCCTCGTGCTGCTCGTGCCGGCCGTGCCGGGCCGGGCTGCGACGCCGCCCAGCGTAGTGCCGTGGGCGGTGCGCAGGACCCGTATGACGGCGTGCCGCAGCTGTTCGGCCCGGCCGGGCTCGGGGTCGTGCCGCAGCCAGGCGTGGACCGTGAGCGGGTGCACCGACCAGGCGCGGGTGCCGGCGGAGGCGAGGAGGCCGCGGCCGCGCAGCACGGCGATGCCCGCGTCGAGGCGGCGGGCGGCGACGACATCGGGGGCGGCGCTGCCCGGCGACAGGGCCCGTACCGCGTCGTCCCTGGTCAGCGGGGTCGGTGCGAAGGCCGCCGCGAGCCGCAGGGCGTCCATGGCGCTCGGGCCCGCCTCCCGTACGTCCCGGACGAGCGCGGCGGTCACCCCGGCCGGGTATCCGGTGGGCAGGACGCGGTCCCGCCCGAGGACGTCCAGGAGCGAGCGCCCGGGCGTGTGGAAGCGGTCGAGGAGGGTGGTGTAGCCGTCGGCCGCGGCGGAGGACAGCAGGTCGAGCGCCAGCGGATGCCCGGCGACGGCCGCGCACAGGGCCTCGGCGGCCGCCCGCTCCTCGGGGGAGGCGGGCGCCGCGGCGTGGGTGAGCAGCGCGTACGCCTCGCCGGGAGGCAGGGGGTCCAGGTCGACGGGGGTGGCGAGCGTGTCGTAGCGGCGGCTGCGGGTCGTCAGCAGGGTGCGGCCCAGCGGGTGGGGGGCACACAGCCGTGCCACCTGCTGGGCCGTCAGCCGGTCCGGGAGGTCGTCGACGATCCAGAGGAACGGTTCGCCGGCCGCGGCGAAGCGGTCGCGCAGCCGGGCCGCGACGTCTTCCGCGCCGCCCTCCCCCGGCAGGCCGTGCGCGGCGGCCAGCGCCCGCAGGCTTCCCTCGTAGGGCGCGTACGAAGACCCCGTGCCGCCCGGCTCCGCGCCGGTGTCGCGGGAGAGCCAGTGGATCCCGCCCGGGTAGCCGGCGGCGAAGCGCGTCGCGTACTCCTGGGCCAGCAGCGTCTTGCCGATCCCGGCCATGCCCCGGACCTGCACCGGCCGGGGAGCCGAATGGCCGGTGGTGAGCGGGGCGTCGTGCTGGTGCAGGCAGCTGTGCACCTGCCACAGGCGGGGCAGACGGCCGGTGAACGCGGGCGCGGGCGACGGGGCCGGGCCCGGGAACCAGCGGGCCGGCGCGGCCTCGGTCGCCCCGATGGTGCCCTCCAGCGCCGCGACGTGCGCCCGCACGTCCGCCACGAGTGCGTCGAGCCCGGCCGCTCCCGCCGGCAGGGCCCAGTGCTTGGCGTCGCGCAGCTCCACGGGGTGGATGTGCCCGGTGCCCGGCTCGGGGTTGACGACCATGACCCGGCGGCGCGGATCGCCCTCGGCGAGGCCCGCCAGGTAGGCGGCGGTCAGCTCCCACTGGCACGCGTGCCGCGTCGGGTACGCCGCCGAGTAGCACGCCAGCAGCGCCTTCGAGCGGGCCAGGCCGGCGCGGATGCTGTCGCTGATGCCGGCGAAGCCCGCGACGGTGACCTCGTCGACGAAGACCTCCAGCCCGGAGGCGAGCAGCCGGTCGCGCAGGGGAGCTATGCGGTGGGCGTCGCCGCGGCTGTAGCTGAGGAAGACGTCCCAGGTGCGGGCGCCCTGTCCCTCCACGCTCTCTCCCACGGTGTTCCGGCCGATGCCTGTCTGCTGCGGCCGGACTAGCCTACTGTGGGGCCCCGGGGAGGAAGATCATGCGACGGATACGCAACGCCGCCGGCCGGGCCAGGCCGAAGCAGGTCACGGTCCGGATGGCGATTCCGATGCTGGGCGACATCACGGGCGTCTGGGAGCCGGTGGAAGCCGAGCGCAAGGCCGCCTGGGAGCTGTACGCGGAGCTGGCCACGCGCGTCTCCACCGTCGAGCTGGGCCCGGAGGACGGCTTCCTGCGGGAGGCCCTGTCCTCCTTCTACAGCCTCTTCGGCACCACGCGCGACATCCTGCGCCGCTACGGCCCCGACGTCGCCCCGCGCCGCGGCCCGGGCGAGATCACCTTCGGCGCGCTGGCGGTCACCGTCCTCAACCAGGCCCTCCGCCCCGTCCTCGCCACCTGGCACCCCCGCCTGGCCGCGTACGAGTCCCTGCGCCCGGCGGACGTGGACCCCGTCTCGTACGAGCGCGGCTGGGAGCACGCGGCGGCGCTGCGGGAGGAGATCGCCCGGGTGCGGGAGGTCCTGGTGGCGCTGGCGAACGCCCTGTCGGAAGTGGCGGGCTCCGCCGACCTGTTACGACCGGCCACAATGCCCTACCCCCCCCCCGGAGGCCGGGGAGGAGTGAGGGCGCGGGCGGTCAGTACGGGGATGTGCCCTGGCCGGAGGCGTGCAGGGCGAGGGCGCGCCGGGCCTCGTCCACGTACCGCGCGCGTTCCTCTTCCGGCAGGGCCTGCCATGCCGTCCGCAGGGCCCGTGTGCCCTCGCCCAGGGCCTCGGCGTACGCCCCGACGCGCACCGCGTCCCGCAGGCCGACCCGGCCGGTGAGCACGTCGCGGGCCATCTCCTGAAGCACGTCGCCGGCGCTGCCGGTGGCGAGCCGCTGCAGCGCCTCGTGGAGGGCGCGTGCCCGGTCGGCGCTGCGTCCGCGGGTCACGAACTCCTCGAATCCCACGTACTGCTCGCTCGCTTCATGCACGTCACTCACGCGTTTCCCCTCCTGCCCGTCCCGTCTCAGACCGCGGGGTGGTCGTAGGCCGTGCGCGGCACGGGGAAGGTGCTGAGCGCGGTCAGGGCTTCCGCACCGGTCCGGGCCAGGGCGGCGCTGCCGGCGTGCATCGCCGTCTGGGCCGCGCTGAAGAACTCGTTCATGTGCTCCCACTCCCTCAGGATGGTCATCAGCTCCTGGGTGCCCAGCGCGGCGGCCACGGCTGCGGCGCCGCCGCCCGTGGCGGCCGAGGCGGCGACCTCGATCGAGGTGGTGATCAGCGCGTCGAGCATCGCCGTGAGGCAGTCGGCGATGCCGGCTCCGGCGTAGGTGACCGACCCGGCAAGGGCGAGGTATTCGAGGCCCATCGCGTCGAAGGACCGGTGGAACGCCTCGAGGTTCGCGTGCAGGGACGCGAAGTAATGGGCAGCCGATCCGGCGGCGTTTCCGTCCCAGGCGGCGTCGATGCGTACGTTGCCGGAACGGAGGTTGCGGGCGATCCCGTCACAGGCGTGCCCCATTGCCTGCCACGCGGAGGCGCACGCGGCATAGGACTTCCAGTCGCCGGCGAGTTTCTCCCCGACCCACTTCACCGGATCGGTCCCGGTGAACAACTCGGTCATTTTGAGGAGCCATTGGTTCGGACTGAGGAAATCCGCCACCACGTTGAACGGCTCCAGCGGATCGACGTACTCCGCGGGCGTCGCGGGCGGGACGAGAGACGCGGCCGGCTCGGTCACGTCGGTGAATCCCGTCACCGTTCGGCTCCCTTCCGCCCGGCGAGCGCGTCGAATGCGGCGGCGGCGCCGCGATCGGTACGGCGGTAGTAGGCGGCCGCCGCGGCCAGCTCCTCCGAGGAACTCTGCAGGATTTCGGCCATGCGTCGCACAGCGCTCAGGACATCGCCGCGCAAGGCGTCGTGCAGAGCGCACGTCTCTCCGTACAACCCGGCCGCCCCCGGCGGCAGAACGGTATGCCGACGGGCGTACGCGAGCACCTCCCGCATGTCCTCGGCACCCCGGCCGACCTGCCGCGCAAACGCTTCGAGCTGTCCGGGCTCGACCCTCAGATCCACGATTCCCCCTCAGGACCCGACGAGCGCCAGCACGGCGCACGCGGCGGTCCCGCCGCCGCCGGCCCGGAGCAGCCAGGAGACGTACGGCCCCGCGGACGTCCGGCGCAGCGCCTCCCACGAGGCCCTGATCTCCCCGGCGGTCCTCGCCCCGTGGCCGACCACCGTGGTCATCACGCCGAAGGCGGCCATCATCAGCCCGGCGAAGAAGAAGGCCAGCCGCCCCCAGAAGAACCGCCAGCTGACCGGCTGATAGCGGTGCCCCTCGCGATAGACGCGCACCTTCTCGCCCGCGGCGTACCAGCCGCGGAGCCCGGCGCCGTCCCGCACGACCCGGCCGCTGTCCGCCCGGAAAGAGCCGAAGCAGACGTCGTACGCATCCGCGGAATGGTGCCCGCCGTAACCCCGGCGCTCCTCACACCGCTTCACGACCAGCGTGCCCTTGTGCGCCACGAACCCGGCCGACTTTTCCGCCTGCCGGACCATGTACCCCATCCAGGCCAGCGACAGCACAACGATGCCGACGCCGGCGAGGCGCGGCAGGACGCGCGGCGCGGGCAGCGCGGCGAACGGGCTCGTCGCGGCTAACTCGGGCACGGCCATGAAGGTCTCCTCAGGTCGGATGAGGGGACCTTATGCACAAGGCAACAACTGACCGTCGCACAAAAGCGCACCACACATCACGAGCACCGGCCCCAAGCCCTTGCCCCACCTGCCTCCACGCCCCGCTCAGGCCTCGCCGACGCTCACCCGATAGGGCTAACAGCCGTGATGACTAACGGCTGTCCGCGCTGCGTTCGCGCAGTTGCTGCCAGACCTTCGTCACCCGGGGCTCCAGTTCCTCCAGGGGGCCGTCGTTGTCGATGACGATGTCGGCGACGGCCAGGCGGGCCTCGCGGGTGGCCTGGGCCTCCATGCGGGCGCGGGCCTCTTCGGGGGTCATGCCGCGGAGGCGGACCAGGCGGTCCAGGCGGGTTTCCGTGCCGGCGTCGACGACGATGACCAGGTCGTAGAGCGGGGCCAGGCCGTTCTCGGCGAGGAGGGGGACGTCGTGGACGACGACGGCGTCCGGGGCCGCGGCGGCTTCGAGTTCGGCGGAGCGGGCCCGGACGAGGGGGTGCACGATGGCGTTGAGGGCGGCGAGGCGATCGGGGTCGGCGAAGACGATCGCGCCCAGCTTGGGCCGGTCGAGCGCGCCGCCGGGGGTGAGGACCGCGTCGCCGAACTCGGCGACGACCGCGGCCAGTCCAGGCGTGCCCGGCTCGACCACTTCGCGTGCGATCCGGTCGGAGTCCACGATCACCGCGCCGTACGACGCGAGCAGCCGCGACACCTCGCTCTTGCCGGCTCCGATTCCGCCCGTGAGGCCCACTCTCAGCATGGGCCCCACGGTATAGGGCGGGCGGTCAGTGACCGCTGTCGCCCTCCCTGTCGGCGAGGAAGCGTTCGAACTCCGCGCCCAGTTCGTCGGCGGAGGGCAGTTCGACCGGCTCGGCGACGAGGTTGCCGCGGGTCTCCGCGCCGGACACCGCGTCGTACTGGTGCTCCAGGCCGCGGACGAGGGCCACCAGCTCGTCGTCGCCCTCGGCGATCTGCCGCTCGATCTCCTCCTGGGTGCGCAGCGCCTCGGACCGCAGGGCGTGCGCGGCGTTGGGCAGCACCAGGCCGGTGGCCGCGGTGACCGCTTCGAGCGCGGTGAGGGCGGCGTCCGGGTACGGCGAGCGGGCGACGTAGTGCGGGACGTGGGCGGCGACGCCCAGGACGGCGTGGCCGGCCTCCGCCAGGCGGTACTCGACGAGGGCCTCGGCGCTGCCGGGCACCTGCGCCTCGTCGAAGAAGCTGCGGTGACCGGGCATCAGGTCGGTGCGGTTGCCGTGCGGGGTGATGCCGACGGGGCGGGTGTGGGGGACGCCCATGGGGATGCCGTGGAAGTTGACGGACAGCCGGACGCCGAGCCGCTCGACGAGCCGGCCCACGGCGGCGGCGAACCGCTCCCATTCCACGTCCGGCTCGGGGCCGGACAGCAGCAGGAAGGGCGCGCCCGTCGCGTCCTGGACGATGCGCAGCTCGATCGCCGGGGTCTCGTAGGCGCTCCAGCGGTCCCGCTGGAAGGTGAGCAGCGGCCGGCGGGCGCGGTAGTCGATGAGCCGGTCGTGGTCGAAGCGGGCGACGACCTGGTGCGGCAGGGTGTCCAGGAGCCGCGAGACGATCAGCTCGCCGGTCTCGCCCGCGTCGATGTAGCCGTCGAAGTGGTAGAGCATGACCAGGCCGGCCGTGTCCTGGGCCAAGGCCAGGTCGGCCACGGCGAGCCCCTTGGGCTCCCATTCGTACAAACCCTGCGGATCCAACACAGTGACCGCTCCTCCTCATGTTCCGTACCGGGGAACGCGCCCGGAGGGCCCGGCCATTCCCGCCTTCCGGATCGTGCCGGCGCGTCTCACATGACGGAACGACAGCACGAGTAAGGCCCGCTCCCCAAGGGGAACGGGCCTTACTCAGTCAGCTGTCAGCTGCCGTGGTGCAGAGCCTCAGCTCTGGCCGCCGGCGAGCTTCTCGCGGAGGGCGGCCAGCGCCTCGTCCGACGCCAGGGCGCCGGAGTTGTCGGCCGACTCCGAGGAGTACGAGCCGCCGGAGACCTGGGCGCCACCGGCCTGCGGGGCAGCCTGAGCGCCCTCGGCCGCAGCCTCGGCGTCCGCCTCGCGGGACTTGATGACCTGCGCCTGGTGCTGCTCGAAGCGCTGCTGCGCCTCGGCGTACTGGCGCTCCCACTCCTCGCGCTGCTTCTCGTAGCCCGGCAGCCAGTCGTTGGCCTCGGGGTCGAAGCCCTCGGGGTAGATGTAGTTGCCCTGGTCGTCGTAGGACGCGGCCATGCCGTACAGGGTCGGGTCGAACTCGACCACGGACGGGTCGGCACCGAAGGACTCGTTGGCCTGCTTCAGCGAGAGGCTGATGCGACGGCGCTCGAGGTCGATGTCGATGACCTTGACGAAGATCTCGTCGTTGACCTGGACGACCTGCTCCGGGATCTCCACGTGGCGCTCGGCCAGCTCGGAGATGTGGACCAGGCCCTCGATGCCCTCGTCGACGCGGACGAACGCACCGAACGGAACGAGCTTGGTGACCTTACCCGGGACGACCTGACCGATCTGGTGGGTCCGGGCGAACTGCTGCCACGGGTCTTCCTGGGTGGCCTTGAGGGACAGGGACACGCGCTCGCGGTCCATGTCGACGTCGAGAACCTCGACGGTGACCTCCTGGCCGACCTCGACAACCTCGGACGGGTGGTCGATGTGCTTCCAGGACAGCTCGGAGACGTGGACGAGACCGTCGACGCCGCCCAGGTCCACGAAGGCACCGAAGTTGACGATGGAGGAGACGACGCCGGAGCGCACCTGACCCTTCTGCAGGGTGGTGAGGAAGGTCTGGCGGACCTCGCTCTGGGTCTGCTCCAGCCAGGCACGGCGGGACAGGACCACGTTGTTGCGGTTCTTGTCCAGCTCGATGATCTTGGCCTCGAGCTCCTTGCCCACGTAGGGCTGAAGGTCGCGGACGCGGCGCATCTCGACCAGGGAGGCCGGGAGGAAGCCACGGAGGCCGATGTCGAGGATGAGACCACCCTTGACGACCTCGATGACGGTACCGGTGACGATCCCGTCCTCTTCCTTGATCTTCTCGATGGTGCCCCAGGCACGCTCGTACTGGGCGCGCTTCTTCGAGAGGATCAGGCGGCCTTCCTTGTCCTCCTTCTGGAGAACCAGGGCCTCGATCTCGTCGCCGACCTTGACGACCTCGTTCGGGTCGACGTCGTGCTTGATCGAGAGCTCGCGGGAGGGGATGACACCCTCGGTCTTGTAACCGATGTCGAGCAGGACCTCGTCCCGGTCGACCTTCACGATGACGCCGTCGACGATGTCGCCGTCGTTGAAGTACTTGATCGTCTCGTCGATCGCGGCGAGGAAGGCTTCCTCGTTACCGATGTCGTTGACCGCAACCTGCGGGGTGGTGGCGGTGGTCTCGGTGCTGCTCGTCATGTGGGAAAGGGCTCCGGTACGGACATTGAGTCGTAGGTACTGCTACGCCGAGAGCCCGTATCGCACTGCCGAAGCCGGACAGCCTTGGAGACGCGCGATCAGCGATCCAAGGATCGCCGCACGCGCCTCGACAACCGAGGGGACATACAACAAGTGCGAGCGCGGCCTGCTCCGTCTGAGGCGCGCAGGCCCGCAGCGCAACTTGTAGCATACGGGGGCAGCCGGGCACGGTCAATGCGCGAAGGCGCACACCCGGGACGAATCCCGTCATATCGGGCACAACTTCTGTTCGGCGAGGCTGTGGGGCCCCTCAGCGCTCCGCCGCGTTCCCCGGCCGCACGCCGCTCGGGCCCGCTCGCGGGCCGCACCACACTACTGCCGGGGGCACGACCGCCGATGATCCAAGAGTACGAACCGGAAGCGACACGGCGCGCCACCGGCGACACCGAGAGCAGCCGGGCCAGCCGCGGCTGGTGGGACCGCAACGCCGACGAGTACCAGACCGAGCACGGCTCCTTCCTCGGCGACGACCGCTTCGTCTGGGGCCCCGAGGGGCTCGACGAGGCCGACGCCGCCCTGCTGGGCCCGGCGAGCGGCCTCAAGGGCCTTGACGTCCTGGAGATCGGCGCCGGCGCCGCCCAGTGCTCGCGCTGGCTCGCCGCGCAGGGCGCCCGCCCGGTGGCCCTGGACCTCTCCCACCGCCAGCTCCAGCACGCCCTGCGCATCGGCGGGAACATCCCCCTCGTCGAGGCCGACGCGGGCGCCCTGCCCTTCGCCGACGGCTCCTTCGACCTGGCCTGCTCCGCCTACGGGGCCGTGCCCTTCGTCGCGGACCCGGTGCGCGTGATGCGCGAGGTGCGGCGTGTGCTGCGGCCCGGCGGGCGCTGGGTCTTCTCCGTCACCCACCCCATACGCTGGGCGTTCCCCGACGAGCCCGGCCCCGAGGGCCTCTCCGTCGCCGCCTCCTACTTCGACCGCACCCCTTACGTGGAGCAGGACGAGCACGGCCGCGCCGTCTACGTGGAGCACCACCGCACGCTCGGTGACCGCGTGCGGGACGTGGTCGCGGCCGGCTTCCGGCTCACCGACCTCGTCGAGCCCGAGTGGCCCGCCTGGAACACGCAGGAGTGGGGCGGGTGGTCCCCGCTGCGGGGGAACCTCATCCCGGGGACGGCGATCTTCGTCTGCGAGCGGGACGAGGGCCCTTCCGGCGGATCATGATCTCCGCGGCGGTTCCGGTGGGCAGATGTTCCGCCGGACCCTCGCCGTGGTGGTGACCCGCCGTTGCGGCGGGCTGTTCTGCCGGGAGCCCCGGCTCCCTTCCGGGGCGGGCCCCGGCGCGGGGGCGTCGGCCGCTGAGTGAGACTGGGCCTGTGATCCACCGTGACGCCCTCGACCGGCTGCCCGTCCGCTCCGCCCTCCCCGCGCTGACGCGCGCGCTCGACGCGCACGGCGCGGCGGTGCTGTGCGCGCCGCCCGGCACCGGCAAGACCACGCTGGTGCCGCTGGTCCTCGCCGGGCTCACCGGGGACGGCCCGAAGCAGCGCGTCGTGGTCGCCGAGCCGCGCCGGATCGCCGCGCGGGCCGCGGCGCGCCGCATGGCGTGGCTGCTCGGCGAGGGCGTGGGCGAGCAGGTGGGCTTCACCGTGCGCGGGGAGCGGCGGGTGGGGCCGCGGACCGTGGTCGAGGTCGTCACGACCGGTGTGCTGCTGCAGCGGCTGCAGCGCGATCCCGAGCTCGCGGGCGTGGGCACGGTCGTGCTGGACGAGTGCCACGAGCGGCACCTCGACGCGGACACCGCCGCCGCCTTCCTCCTGGACGTACGGGCTGCCCTGCGGCCCGAGCTGCGGCTGGTGGCGGCGTCCGCGACGACGGACGCCGAGGGCTGGGCCCGGCTGCTCGGTGACGCGCCCGTGGTGACGGCCGAGAGCGTCTCGCATCCGATCGAGGTCGTGTGGGCGCCGCCGGAGCGGCCCGTACGGCCGCCGCACGGGATGCGGGTGGACCCGGCCCTGCTGGAGCACGTCGCCGCGGTGGTGCGGCGGGCGCTGCGGGAGCGGGAGGGGGACGTCCTGTGCTTCCTGCCCGGCGTCGGGGAGATCGCGCGCGTGGCGGGCCGGCTGGGCGGCCGGGAGGCGCTGGGGGCCGAGGTGCTGCAGGTGCACGGGCGGGCCCCGGCCGCGGTGCAGGACGCGGTGCTGGCCGGCTCTTCCGGGGGCCGGCGGGTGGTCCTGGCGACGTCCGTGGCGGAGTCGAGCCTGACGGTGCCCGGGGTGCGGGTCGTGGTGGACGCGGGTCTGGCCCGTGAGCCCCGTACCGACCACGCGCGCGGGCTGAGCGCGCTCACGACCGTACGGGCTTCGCGGGCCGCGGGCCGGCAGCGGGCCGGGCGTGCCGGGCGCGAGGCGCCCGGGGCGGTGTACCGCTGCTGGTCGGAGGCCGACGACGTGCGACTGCCGGGGTTCCCGGCGGCGGAGATCCTGGTGGCCGATCTGACGGCCTTCGCGCTGCAGGCGGCGTGCTGGGGCGACCCCGGTGCGTCGGGGCTGGCCCTGCTCGACCCGCCGCCGGCCGGTGCGATGGCCGCGGCCCGTGAGGTGCTGGCCGCCACGGGCGCCGTGGACGCCGACGGCCGCGTCACGGACCGGGGCCGGCGCATGGCGCGCCTGGGCGTGCATCCGCGGCTCGCGCGCGCCCTCCTCGACGGGGCTGCCGAGGCGGGTGCGCGCCGTGCGGCGGAAGTGGTCGCCCTGCTGAGCGAGGAACCGCCGCGGGAGTACGGGGACGACCTGGCGGCGGCCTGGCGCGCGGCGCGGCGCGGCGGAGACGCGTACAGCGCGCGGTGGCGTACGGAGGCGCGGCGGCTGGAGGGTGCGCTGCCGGGGTCCGGCACGGCATCCGGTTCCGGCGGTGAGCTGCCGGACGACGCCGTGGCGGGGCTGGTGACGGCGCTCGCCTATCCCGAGCGGGTGGCCCGGCTGCGCGGCGAGGGCGCGTACCTCATGGTGTCCGGCACGGGGGCGCAGCTCGGGGACGGGTCGCGGCTGCGCAGCGCGCCCTGGCTCGCGGTGGCCGTCGCCGACCGGCCGGTCACGGCGGCCTCGGCGCGGGTGCTGCTCGGCGCGGTGATCGACGAGGACACGGCGCGGGCGGCCGCGGGCGCGCTGCATGCGGAGGGCGAGGAGGTCGGCTGGTCCGAGGAGCGCCGGGACGTGGTGGCGCGGCGGGTCGAGCGGCTCGGCGCGGTCGAGCTGGCCTCCCGCCCGCTGCCGGAGCCCGGCCCCGGGCTCGTACGGGCCGCGCTGGAGGACGGGCTGCGGCGGGAGGGGCTCGGGCTGCTGCGCTGGACGGCCGACGGGGCCGGGCTGCGGGAGCGGCTGGCCTTCCTGCACCGGGAGCTGGGCGAGCCGTGGCCGGACGTCTCCGACGCCGCGCTGCTGGAGCGGCTCGACGACTGGCTCGGCTGGGAGCTGGAGCGGGCGCGGCGGCGGGCCGACCTGGAGCGGCTGGACGGCGGCCGGATGCTGGAACGGCTCCTGCCGTGGGCGTCCGGGGACGCGGCGCGGCTGGAGGAGCTGGCTCCGGAGCGGATCCAGGTGCCGAGCGGGTCGCGGATCCGGGTGGACTACGGCGGCGGGCAGCCGGTGCTGGCCGTGAAGCTGCAGGAGCTGTTCGGCTGGCAGGAGACGCCGCGGCTCGCGGGCGGGCGGGTCCCCGTGCTGGTCCACCTGCTGTCCCCGGCGGGGCGGCCCGCGGCCGTCACGGCGGACCTGGCGTCGTTCTGGCGCGACGGCTACCGCGCGGTCCGGGCGGAACTGCGGGGCCGCTACCCCCGCCACCCCTGGCCGGAGGACCCGGCCTCGGCGCCCCCCACACGCCGGGCGACGGGCGGCCACTGAGGGCTGCGCCGTGCTCCGGGGTCCGGCCCCGGGGTACGCGCAGTCCGGCACAGCCGAAATCCCGGCGCAGGGACGCCCCGCGGTACGCGTGATCCGACACGGCCGTCGTGCCGGCACGACGCCCCCCGGGGTACGCGCCGTCCGGCACCGCCGAAGGCCCGGCGC
>NZ_JBMMMZ010000019.1:0-19642 GCF_049725035.1 Streptomyces sp. XH2
TGCGTGAGTCGACGGGCAACCCCCGCGCCATCAACGACTGGGACGTCAACGCCGTCAACGGCGTCCCGTCGAAGGGTCTGCTGCAGATGATCGACCCGACGTTCAAGGCGTACCACGTCGAGGGCACCTCGTGGGACATCTACGACCCGGTCGCCAACATCACCGCCGCCTGTAACTACGCGGCCGACAAGTACGGCTCGATGGACAACGTGAACTCCGCGTACTGATCCACGACAGTGACATGAACCACCGCGAAGGGCGGTGGCACCCCGGAACCCCGGGGCGCCACCGCCCTTCGCGTCGTTCGGCTACGGCTTGCGCCTGATGGCGATCAGCGCGACGTCGTCGCCGAGGGATCCGCCCGCGTGGGCGAGCAGGTCCTCGTGGAGGCGCCGGACCAGGCGCCGGGGGTCCCGTTCGCCCCACGACGCCAGACGCTCGGCGAGGGGGTAGAAGGCGCCGTGGGCGTCGCGGGCCTCGATGACGCCGTCGGTGTAGAGCAGGAGCAGGTCGCCGTCGGGGAACTCGAACGCTGCGGCCTCGTAGTCGTCTTCCGTCGTGGGCGTCCCCAGGCCGAGGGGCAGGTACGGGTCGGGGATCTCCAGGGGTACGACGTCGCCGCCGCGGACGAGGAGCGGCGGCGGGTGGCCGCAGTCGATGACGTGGACCCGGGGCCGGTCGTCGGGGATCTCCAGCACGGCCGCCGTGACGAAGCCCTCCCCGGCCGCGAGGTCGTCGGCCGGTTCCCCGGAGTCCCAGTACACGGTGTTGTGCAGGTGGGCGACCAGCCGGGGGAGCGGGGGGAAGCGGTGCGCGGCGGCGCGGAAGGCGCCGAGGAGCAGGGCGGCGTCCCCGACGGCCGTGAAGCCCTTGCCGCGGCAGTCGCCGATCATGACGCGGGTGGCGTTCCGGGCGCGGACCGCCGCGTACAGGTCGCCGCCGATCTGCGCCTCGGCCTCGGCCGCCACGTAGGCCGAAGCCATCTCCAGCGGGCCGATCTGCGCCGGGAGGGGCTTGAGCAGGACCTTCTGGGCCACGTCGGCGACCCAGCGGGCGCGGTCGAGTTCTTGTTCGTGCCGCTCGTGGACGGCGCGGAAGGCGACGAGGAAGGCGGTGGCCAGGAACAGGGCCGCCGTCTGCGTCTGATGGTCCGCCGTCGAGGTGCGGCCGAAGAGGACGCCCAGGATGATCTGGGCGGTGACGGCCAGGACGCCGACCGCCGCGGTCAGCCGTGCGCTGCCGAACGTCGCGGTGAGCGCCGGTGCGACCACGAGCAGGGGGCCGAGGTGGATGTCCGGGCCGGTCACCAGGTCGGCCACCATGATCACGGCGATCAGCCCCAGGGGTACGGCAAGCAGCGCGCGCCGGCCCCCCGAGAGACGGGGCCCCGCCGGCGGGAACTGGATGCGCATGTCCCTTGCTTACCGCCCGCCCCCACCGCCCGGCCCCCGCGACACGGGGCCGGGGGAGGGACAGGGCGGTGTCAGACGGCGTCCAGCGCCGGGGCGATGACGGCGAACGCGCGGTCGATCAGTTCGTCCGGGTCCTCGGCCCCGTCGCTGCCGCTCCACCGGTGCAGCACCGCGTCGAAGGCGGTCAGGGCCATCCCGGCGGCCAGCCGCGGATACAGGTCGGCGCCGGGATCGAGGCCCAGGCGGTGCGCCAGTTCCGCCGCCAGGTCGTCGCGCCACTGCGCCTGGCGTTCCAGGAAGCGCGCGTGCAGGGCGGGGGTGCGCAGGATCAGCCGGACCACGCGCAGCGCCCTGTCGGAGTGGTCGGCGCAGGTGGCGATGGGGACGCCCACGGTGTGCCGCAGGGCCGCGGAGGGCCGCTCCTCGGGGGAGCGGGCCGCGAGCTCCGTGCGCATGTCGGCGCCCATGCCGGCCAGGAACTGGACGACCACGTCCTCCTTGGACGCGAAGTAGCGGAAGAACGTCCGCTTGGACACGCCGGCGGTCGTCGCGATCTCGTCGATGGTGACCGCGTCGAACCCCTTCGACGCCAGGAGTTGCAGCGCCGCTTCGGTCAGCTCGTTCGAGACGAGCTGACGCTTGCGCTCGGCCATGGTCACTTCGGGGCGGGTGCTCACCCGACGATGGTAACGCCATGCCTCGTATGGCACTTGGGAGCACCTTGACACCGAGTGACACGAGGGGCAATGTGTGCCGCATGACGAAGCGGGTGGATCAGGCGAAGCAGCAGTGGACCGTCGAGCAGATGCCGGACCAGACCGGGCGGGTGTTCGTCGTCACCGGAGCCAACAGCGGCCTCGGCCTGGCGACCACCAGGGCGCTCGCCCACCGGGGCGGGCACGTGATCCTCGCGGTGCGCGACGAGGAGAAGGGCCGCAGGGCGGCCGCCGGCATCACCGCCGAACGGCCGGGCGCCCGGCTCGACGTGCGCCGGCTCGACCTGGCCGACCTCGACTCGGTCCGGGCCTTCGCCGAACGGCTGCACGCCGACCACCCGCGACTGGACGTGCTCGTCAACAACGCCGGTGTCATGGCGCCGCCCCGGTCCCTGAGCGCGCAGGGTCACGAGCTGCAGTTCGCCTGCAACCACCTCGGCCACTTCGCGCTCACCGGGCTGCTGCTCGGCCTGCTGACCGCCGGGCGCGATCCCCGCGTGGTCACCGTGAGCTCGGTCAACCACCGCAAGGCGCACCTCCGCTTCGACGACCTCGCCGGCGAGCGCGCGTACTCGCCCATGGGCTTCTACAACCAGTCGAAGTTCGCCAACGCCGTCTTCGGGTACGAACTCCACCGGCGGCTGGCCGGCGCCGGCAGCCCGGTGCGCAGCGTGCTCGCGCACCCGGGCTACACCGCCACCGGCCTGCAGATGAAGGAGACGACCGGCTTGTTGCGGTTCGCCCTCGGCAGGATCGGGAACCCGCTCTTCGCCCAGGCCCCTGCCCGGGGCGCGCTGCCGCAGCTCTACGCGGCCACGGACCCGGGCGTGGCGGGCGGACAGTTCATCGGCCCGGACGGTCCGGCCGAGCTGCGCGGCGGCCCGGCGCTGGTGCCGCTCGCCCCTGCCGCGGCCGACCGCGCGACCGCGCGGCGCCTGTGGGAGCTGTCGGAACGGATGACAGGAGTGCGGTTCGCGATTCCGGCCGCTGCCTGACCCGGTCCGTTCCGGTCCGGCCCGGCCGTCTCCTCCGCACTTCCCGTGGTGAGATCCTTCTGTGGAGGTGCAAGGTGCACCAGTTGCGCTGGTTCCGGCCGTGGAGGGCGAAGATGTACGCGATATCCCTGGGCGACGACGGCGCGGAGCTGCGCCCGCTCGAACCGTGGCAGGCCCGGGAGTTCCTGGCCCACGTGGACCGGGGGCGCGAGTTCATCGGGCAGCGCAACGGGCTGCCCGACGTCATCACGGACCTGAGGTCGAGCCGGGCGTTCCTGCAGACGTACGCGGAGAAGGCCGCGGCCGACACCGGGCGGCTCTGCGGCATCTGGGCGGACGGCACGCTGGTCGGCGCGGTCTGCCTGCGGACGATGGACGTCGCACAGGGGACGGCCGAGGCGGGCTGCTGGCTGGAACCGGCGGGAGTGGGCAAGGGGCTGGTGACCCGTGCCGTGCGCGTGCTCATCGACTGGGCCGTCGAGGAGCGGGGCATCCACCGCGTGGAGTGGTGGGTCTCCGCGGAGAACGAGCCCAGCAAGGCCGTGGCCCGGCGCCTGGGCATGACGAGGGACGGCGTGCTGCGCGAGAGCTTCCTGTACCGGGGCGAGCGGCACGACGAGGAGATCTGGTCGGTGCTCGCCCCGCAGTGGCGAGAGGCCGGGCGGGCCTCTTGAGCCCGGTGGGCCGTACGGTGCGGGGAGCCCTGCGCCTCCGCTGATCGCCGGGCTCCGCCGCACGGCGCGCGGCTCAGGCCCCGGCGGTGGGGTGCAGCGTGGCGAGCAGGCCCCGGGCGCGCGTGCCGTCCGGCAGGTCCCAGCCGCCGCCGACGTGGCCGGTCGTTCCCTCGGGAAGCGGCGCAGGACCGTCCGGCCCGGCCCGGCCCGCGTCGCGCCGTCCGGGCCACCGGCGTTGTGACGAACGCGATGGCGGGATCCCGCGCCGCCCGTTACTTTGACGATCATGCAGGCAGACGACGGCAGGGCGGCCGGAGAGGCCGGGACGGACCGCCTCACCGGCACGGAACGCATGGTGCGGGCCGGTGACCTCACCCTGTGGGCGGAGGAGTTCGGCAGCCCCGGGCGGCCGACCGTGCTGCTCGTGATGGGAGCGGGAGCCCAGGGCGTCCAGTGGAACGACGGCTTCGTCCGGCACCTGACCGCCGCCGGCCACCGCGTCGTGCGCTACGACCACCGCGACATCGGCCGCTCCTCCACGGTCGACTTCGCCGCCCATCCGTACACCGTCGCCGACATGGCCTCCGACGCGCTCGCCGTCCTGGACGCCTTCGGGACCGACCGGGCCCATCTGGTGGGAGCGTCCCTGGGTGGCATCATCGCCCAGCGGCTGGCCGTCACCCACCCGCACCGCGTCCGCACCCTGACCAGCCTCTCCGCCACGCCCCTGGGCACCGACACGGCCGGAGCCGTGGGACGCGCCCTCGCGGGCCGGCCCCCGCTGCCGGGCGAACTCCCGCCGCCCACCGCCGAATTGCTCGCTGCCCTCGCCTCCTCGGCACCCGGGCCGCGGGCCGGCCGGGAGGAGTACGTCACGACCCGGATGCCCATGTGGCGCGTCCTGCACGGAACGGTCCTCCCCTTCGACGAGGCCGAGTACCGCGCGATGGAGGAGCGGGTGTACGAGCGGGCGCGCGACCGGCGGTCCGGGCTCAACCACACCCTCGCCGGAGCGGCCGGCGGAGACCGCACCTCGGACCTGGCCGGCGTCACCGCGCCGACCCTGGTGCTCCACGGCACCGAAGACCCCATGTTCCCGCCCGCCCACGGCGAGGCCACGGCCGCCGCCATCCCCGGCGCCCGCCTGGTCACCGTCGAGGGCCTGGGACACACCCTCCCCGCGGCGCTCGACCGGCGGCTGGCCGACGAGGTGCTACGGCACATCCAGCGCTGAGCGACCGCCAGGGGCGGTGAAGGCGCGGGCGCCTGCCTGCCACGTGCGGTCGAGGTCGGAGCCCTCCGGGTAGCGGCGGTCGAGTTCGAGGAGCACCATGCCGTGCGCGGAGGACCAGAGGGCCTGCGCGAGGTGGGGCTCGCCCGTGGCGAGGAAGAACGGGCTGCCCGCCCATTCCTCCAGCCCGCCGGGCAGGTCGGCGCGCGGTAGCGGGCCGGTGGTCGCGAGGCGGTACAGGCCGGGATGGGCGAGGGCGTGCCGCCGGTAGGCGGCCAGGAGCGCGGGCACGCGGCCGGCGGCGGGCGCTTCGGCCAGGGCGGCGTGCAGGACCGCCCCCATCTCGGCCAGGGCGTCCTCCACAAGAGCGGCTTCCACGGCTTCCTTGTTGCGGAAGTGCTTGTAGAGGGAGGGGGCGCGGATGCCGAGGCGTTCGGCGAGGGCGCGCATGGTCAGTTCGTCGCGGCCGCGCTCCTCCAGCAGTTCGCGGGCGGCGGCGGCGATCTCGGAGGCGCGGGGGGTGCGCGTGGTGCGGAGGGGCTGCTGGGTGCTCACTGGTGTTCGGCTCGCTGCTTGAGGGCGGAGTTCATCGCCGCGAAGGCGTCCTCGACGTCGAGCTTGCGGCGTATGAAGGGTACGGCCACGAGGACGCCGGTGAAGGTCTCGGCCTGGGTGAGCCGCACGCTGCCGGGCCCGGTCTCCTCGATGAGGAAGGAGTGCTCCCCGTCGAGGAGACCCGGCAGCCCGAGGCGCCCGAGCCAGCGCAGCTCCCTTCCGGGCACGGCGGCGCGGACCGTGGGGCGGAAGCGCATGGTGGAGCCGTTGTTGAGGAGGACGTTCTGCAGCACGGCGCCCGTTTCGGGCGTGCCCTTGATGCTGACGATGAAGGGATTCCACTGCGGGTAGGCGTCGAAGTCGGTGAGCACGTGCCACACGCGGGAAGCGGGGGCGGCGATGTCGATGCGGGTGCGGACCGAGTGCATGGGGGCTCCTGGCGGGCAATGACTTCTGGCTAACGGCGTTAGCCGCATGCCTGCAGCGTACGGCTAACGTTGTTAGCCGCGCAAGGGCCGGCATGGGCCGGGCGTACGCGCCGGAGCGTCGTCGAGGGCCGGCCCTCCCGCCCCGGCGGCGGCCGTGAGGCTGACGTCTGTGCGTCACCGGCGCCGGGATTGTCAGTGGCCCCTGGTTCCATGGGAGTTGCGCAGGAAGCGCACCGGACCCGGAGGGGGATCCACGCGTGCGATGGTTTGAGTCGTACGAGAAGTACGAGAGGTGCAAGAGGCGCAAGAGGCGCAAGAGGTGCGAGAGGGCTGACGGCGCGTCGGTCAGGGGCCGAGGGTGGTCGCCGGCCGGCGACCGGCAGGGCGTGACGCAACCGATTCCGTCAGCCGCGGAGCCGGCATGGTGAGCCGGCGCCGGCCGGTGCGCCGCCGTCGGTCCAGGAGACAGCAGCAGGCGGATGTTCGGGCGGTCCTGTTCGTCGTGGCAGGGGTCGCCGCGGTCGGGCTGGTCGTCACGCTGGTGCGGTGGCTCGCCGTGCACTGGTGGGTGGGGCTGATCGGCGCGGTCCTGGCCGCCGCGGCAGGCGGAGCTGAGCTCCGCCGGAGGCAGCAGCGCGCCCAGGAGGAGCGCCTCCGGGCCGGCGCGCTGCGGTACGCGATCTCCCAGCTGGACTCCCTGGACCCCACGCAGTTCGAACACGCGATACGGGACCTGATGTACCGCGACGGCTGCGCGGACGCCCGGCAGGTCGGCGGGAGAGGTGACAACGGGGCGGACGTGAAGGCCACGGACCCCTTCGGGCGCCTGTGGGTGATCCAGTGCAAGCACCGCCGCCAGGGCGACCGCGGTTCGGCGGTCGGCACCCCGGATCTGCACGTCGTCGCCGGTACGGCCCGGCCGTTGCACGGCGCGGACGTCGCCGTGATGGTGACCAACGGCCGTTTCTCCTCCCGGTGCCCACCGCTGGCCCGGACTCAGCGCATACACCTTGTGGACCGGCGCGTGCTGGGGGAGTGGGCGGCCGGTGGCCGCCCCCTGTGGGAAGTGCTCCGGGCCCTGCCGCCGCCGCGGCGCCCGTCGTCCCTGCGGTGACCCGGCGGCCGGGAGACCCCCGCTCCCGGCCGGGCGGAATTCCGCTGCTTCTCGGCTACTTGTTGTCGGCGGTTACTTGTCGGCGGTCAGCTTTCCCGCCACGCCCCAGCTGTCGGCCGGCACCTCGTGGATCCACACCTGCACGGCCTCAGCCGGGATCTGCAGGGAGTCCACGAAGGCGTCGGTGACCCGGGCCACCAGGTCACGCTTGAGCTCGATGTCACGGGGGCCCTGCTGAATGGTGACGATGGGCATGGGAGTGCTCCTTCACGGTGGGGCCGGTAAGGCCGGCGGAGGCAGTGAGGCCGGTCGGGGCCCCGCCGGCGGTTCCGGCGTTTCCTGCTGCCGGGAACAGTTCACCGCGCAGGGCCCCCCGCCACCCAGACCCGAATCGTTCTCGCAGCGATCACGATTCCTGATCGTCGCGGGTCAGGCAGCGAAGTGAGCGTCCGTCACGGCATCGTGCAGCAAGGCGAGCAGCCGGGAGGAGGTGCCGCTGCGGGTCACCAGCTCGACGGGCAGCCGGAGCGCGGGCGCGGCGAAGGGGACGAAGGCGACCCTCGGCAGCGTCATCCGCCGGGCGTTGCCGGCGTACACCACCGTCCACATCGGCGTGCCCGAGCCGATCGCTGCGAGGGTGTCCTGCAGGGAGCTGTACGCCGGGCCGGGCACGGGCTCGAAGCCCGCCTGCCGGCAGCTTCCCAGGACGAGGTCGACCAGCGACGGGTGGTTCCGGCGCTCGGTCAGGCGCAGCGGCAGCACCGCGAGCTCGGCGAGACCCACGGCGGGCCGGTCCGCGAGCGGGTGCCGGGCGGGTATCGCGGCCATCAGCTCGTCTTCCCAGACCACGCGGCGGTGCAGTCCGGCGCCGCCCTGCGCCGCCGCCGTACCCGCGGCCGGGTCGGCACCGCGGACGAAGGCGGCGTCCAGCCTGCCGTCGGCGAGCCGCGCGAGCCGGTCCCGCACCGGCAGTGCCACGAGCTCCACCCGTACGCCCGGCGCCTGCTCCTCGAAGGCTTCCAGCACCCGGTCGAGCCTCTCGCCGAGCCCGGTGATCGTGCCGAGCCGGAAGACGCCGGCACCGCCGCCGGCCAGCTCCGCGGCCACTGCCCGGGCGGTGTCCTCCGCGGCCAGTACGGCGCGGGCCGCGGGGAGGAAGGCCTGCCCGGCCGCCGTGAGCCGGACGAGCCGGGGCGACCGGTCGAACAGCTCGATCCTCAGCTCCCGTTCCAGCCGCCGGATCTGCTGGCTGACGGCCGGCTGGCCGATCACCAGCCGCTCCGCCGCCCGCCCGAAGTGCAGCTCCTCCGCGACGGTCACGAAATAGCGCAGCTGACGCAGCTCCACCGGCGCCCCTCCCCTGATCGACTTCCCGGTCAATCCGGTCGATCCTGCCGCATCGGCGCGGGCACACCGGACGGCGGCCCGGCACGCAGATGATCAGGCCGCCGGCCTGCGGGTCACCTCCCGCCGACCCGGCCCGCCTCGGTTCGCCCCAGCCGCCCGACGTCGCCCCGATGTCACCTGGCGTTCACTTTTCGGCCGCCCGTCCGGCGCCCCCCGGAGCGCACACTGACCGCACAGTCCAACCCCCTGTTCCTCCGCTCAAGGATGCAAGGCCCGTGCCCGTACCTGTCACCCTCCACGGTCGCGCCGTCCGGCTCGAGCCGCTCGCCGAGCACCACGCCGAGGCCCTGGCCGCGGCGGCCGCCGAAGACCGCGGCAGCTATGCCTTCACGCCCGTGCCCCACGGGATCGAGGCGACGGATCAGTACGTCGCCGACGCACTGGCGGCGCAGGCGGCGGGCCGGAGCGTGCCCTTCGCCACCGTGAGGGTCGCGGACGGGCGGGTCGTGGGATCGACCCGCTTCTGCGAGCTGGACTACTGGCAGGGCCCGGTGATCTGGCCGCCGGCCCCGCGCGGCCCCCTGGGCTCCCCGCTCACCGCGATCCCCGACGCCGCGGAGATCGGCGGCACCTGGCTCTCCGCACGCGCCCAGGGCACGGGCATCAACACCGAGGCCAAACTGCTGATGCTGCGGCACGCCTTCGAGACCTGGGGCGTCCGCCGCGTGTCCCTGCGCGCCGACGCCCGCAACGCGCGTTCGCGCGCCGCGATCGAAGGTCTCGGCGCGGTCCTCGAAGGCGTCCACCGCGCCCACACCCGCGGTCTGGACGGCGTGGTCCGGGGCACGGCGTTCTACTCGATCCTCGACGAGGAGTGGCCCGAGGTGCGCGAACGACTCCGGCGGCGGGTGGGCGGGTGCCGGCAGACGCCACGGACGCGCACGCTCGTTCCCGCGTGACGGTCCGGGCCCGTGCCGGTGCGGGCCGGGGGTCCGGTCGCGGGCACGGCTCCTGCCGAACGCGTCGGACAGGAGCCGTGCGCACCGGCTCAGGCGAGGGAGATCAGGTCCCGGTAGTCCTCGTTCCACAGGTCCTCGTCCGCGTCCGGCAGCAGCAGGACGCGGTCGGGGCGCAGGGCGTCGACGGCGCCCTCGTCGTGGGTGACCATCACGATCGCGCCGGGGTAGGAGCCGACGGCCGCGAGGACCTCGTCGCGGGAGACGGGGTCGAGGTTGTTGGTCGGTTCGTCCAGGAGCAGGACGTTCGCGCCGGAGTGCACCAGCCCGGCCAGCGCCAGCCGGGTCTTCTCGCTGCCCGAAAGGACGCCCGCCGGCTTGTCGGCTTCGGCCCCGGAGAAGAGGAACGCGCCCAGGACGCGCCGGGCTTCGCCGTCCGTCAGGTGCGGGGCGGCGGCCGCGAGGTTCTCCCGCACCGTGCGCGCACCGTCCAAGGTGTCGTGCTCCTGCGCGAAGTAGCCCAGCCGCAGGCCGTGCCCGCGCACCACCCGGCCGGCGTCGGGCCGCTCCTCGCCGGCGAGGACGCGCAACAGGGTGGTCTTGCCCGCGCCGTTGAAGCCGAGCACCACCAGGCGGCTGCCACGGTCCACGGCGAGGTCCACGCCGGCGAGGACCCGGTGGTCGCCGTAGGACTTGGCCAGACCCACGGCGCCGAGCGGCATCCGCCCGCACGGGGCGGGCTCGGGCAGCCGGATCTTCGCGGTCTTCTCGGTCCGGCGGGCCGGTTCGAGCCCGGCCAGGAGGCGGTCGGCGCGGCGCGCCATGCTCCTGGCCGTCACGGCCGTCGCCGACCGGGCCTTCATCTTGTCCGCCTGGGCGTGCAGGGCCGCCGCCTTGCGTTCGGCGCCGGCGCGTTCGCGGGCGCGGCGCCGTTCGTCCGCGTCCCGCTGCGCCAGGTACGTGGTCCAGCCGGTGTTGTGGATGTCGATCGTCGCGCGCGTGGCGTCGAGGTGGAAGACGCGGTTGACGACGTCGGCGAGCAGGCCCGTGTCGTGGCTGATCACGACCAGTCCGCCCGTGTGCGCCCGGAGGAAGGCGCGCAGCCAGGCGAGGGAGCCGGCGTCGAGGTGGTTGGTCGGCTCGTCGAGCAGCAGCGTGCCGCCGCGACCGGCGAAGAGGATGCGGGCGAGCTCCACCCGGCGCCGCTGCCCGCCGGACAGCGTGCCGACCGGCTCGTGCACGACCCGGTCGGGCAGCCCGAGCCCGGCCGCCACGCGGGCGGCCTCGGCCTCGGCCGCGTAGCCGCCGCCCGCCTGGAAGGCGGCTTCGGCACGGGCGTAGGCGCTCATCGCCCGCTCCAGGGCGCCGGGCCCGGCGGCGTCCGCCATCGCGGCTTCGGCCTTGCGCAGTTCCCGCAGGGCCCGGTCCAGGCCGCGGGCGGAGAGGATGCGCTCGGTGACGGTCACGGCCGGGTCGGCGGCGCGGGAGTCCTGCGCGAGGAACCCGACGGGGCCGGTGCGGGTGACGGTGCCGGCGCCGGGCCTGGCCCTGCCCGCCAGCGCGGACATCAGGGTGGTCTTGCCCGCGCCGTTGCGGCCGACCAGGCCGATCCGGTCGCCGGGGGAGACGGTGAAGGAGACGCCGGACAGCAGCAGGCGCGCGCCGGCGCGCAGCTCGGCATCGCGAACGGTAATCATGGGGTAACGCTCCGAAAGAACTGAAGGACACACTTCTGGCGTGGAAGCGGGTCCTCAGCTAGGAAATCCGGGGCGTAGACATGCGGCCACGGTAACCGCGTCCGTGTGCATGCCGCATCCCTTTATTGCGGAAGGCTGTTGCGGAGGGTCACTGCGGTAGGGCGGGCCCCGTCCCGGCCCGCGCCGTCCGGATGCATCCGGACGGATCCTGGCGCAGGCTGGAAACATGTCCGGACTCGCACGCGTCGTCGTGCACCCGCCGTCGTCGTCGGGCGGCCGGCGGGTGACGGTGGGCGCGGAAAACCTGGGGGTGGCGTACGGCGTCGTGGACGTGATCGAGTTCCTGCGGCGTGCCGGAGTCGCATCGGACGACATGCAGCTCGAGGACCCGGAGCTGATCGACTGGCGTGGTGGCGGGCCCGCCGTGTGGTCGAAGCCCGGAGAGGGCTGACCGGGCCGCTGCCGTCCCCGGGGGCTTCCGGCGTCACGCGCGTGCTCACGACACCCGTCTCACGAGGAGCCGCTGCCATGGCGATCGACGTTCACGCGCACATCTGGACGGACGCCTATCTCGATCTGCTCCAGGCGTACGGCAAGACCGACACCGCCACGCAGCGCGGGCTCGGCGCCGGCACCTCGGACGCGGACATCGAGGCGCGGTTCGCGCTGATGGACGAGGCGGGCATCGCGCAGCAGGTGCTGTCGGTCGCCCCTCAGTCGCCCCACTTCACCGACCGAGACCACGCGGTGCGTGCCGCCCGTACGGCCAACGACCTGTACGCGGAGGTGGTCGGGCGCTGGCCGGACCGCTTCCGTGCCTTCGCCGCGCTGCCGTTCCCGCACACCGACGCGGCGCTGGAGGAGCTGGAGCGCGCGCTGGACGAGCTGGGCATGGCGGGCGCGTGCACGACGACGTCCGTACTGGGCCGGTCGGTCGCGGACCCGGCGTTCGAGCCGGTCTTCGAAGAGCTCGACCGGCGCGGCAGCGTGCTGTACGTGCACCCGGCCGGCACCGGGGCCGAATCGCCGCTCATCGCCGGCCACCGGCTGACCTGGACGATCGGGGCCCCGGTCGAGGACACGGTCGCGGCGATGCACTTCGTCCTGGCGGGTGTCCCCAGCCGCCTGCCGCGGATGAAGATCGTGATCTCGCACCTGGGCGGGGCGCTCCCCATGGTGCTCAACAGGGCCGACCACCAGTACGTCCGGGAGGCCCCGGACACCCCCGAGAAGCCCAGCGCGGCCGCGCGCCGCATGTGGTACGACACCGTCGGCCACGGACACGTGCCGGCGCTGTGGGCGGCCGTGGAGTCGCTGGGCGCCGACAGGCTCCTCCTCGGGACCGACTTCCCCTATCAGGCGGGCGGCGAATTCCTGGCCGCCACCGACTACATCCGGCACTCCGGGCTGCCGGAGGGTCAGGTGGCGGCGATCCTCGACGGGAACGTCGCCGAGGTCATCCCGGCGTAGGGGCCTGCCGCAGCGCCCGCGCGTCCGCCGCTCACGGACCGGCGCGGGCGCGGAGCTCCTCCACGCGGGCCTCCGCCGGCTCTGTGCCGCGGGTGCGGGGTCCGGGAGCCCGGGCGCGGGGCGGCGGGCTCCCGGTGGGGGTGCCGGGCAGGGATCAGCAGGGGCGTGCCGAGCGGGCCGTGAGGCCGAGCCCCGGCGTGTACGAACCGGAGCGGAGGACGAAGGCCTGGCCCTCGTACGCCGGGCTCGGGTAGAGGCACCAGGTCTGCCCGCTCTGGTTCTTCGCGCTGCGGACGGGCGGGTTCAGCTTGGGCGCCGGGCGCTGGAACATTCTCGTCGTGCCCTCGGCGTCGGGCTCCGTCCACGTGCACAGGCCGACGACGTGCGGGCAGATGGGCAGCTGCTGCCGCGACAGGCTCTGCGCCGCGGTCGCCGGCAGCAGGACCGACGCTCCCACGACCGCGGCGGCCATCACGGACCTCACTGATTTCCTCGTCGCAGGCTTCATGCCTGCCTCCTCCCTGCGCTGGGCAGCGGGACGGTGTCCGGCTTGTGGCCTTTCCGACCGGTGGCCCCGCCAAACGGCGGAACGTCCCCGGGGCCGGCCGGGCCCGCGCCGGCAGCCGCGATCTTCAGCTGGCGGACGTACATGAAGACCGAGAAGCTTGCGCACAACGCCAGCGCCGGGGCGCCGACGATGTACGCCCACACGTACCGGATCCCGAGCCGCCGCGACTCGACGATCATGAAGGCGGACAGGGCCGCCCAGATCAGCACCAGGTCCGCGTAGACGAACTGGGAGGCGAGGTTCGTCAGGGCGTCGTGGACGAAGTTCCGTACGACGCCGTACGGGCCGGCGTCCATGTTCTCGCGGACGAAGGCGACGGCCAGCGCCCCCATGACGGCGGTTCCGGCGAGGCCGAACAGCCCGTAGAACACGCACAGGGAGCGGTCCCGCCCGTGGACGTCACGCAGTCGCATCACGCCGGCCTCCCGGGCAGCCGTTCGTAGGCGTAGTCGTCGAGGTCGAAGTGCCTGGCCCGCCACGCGGCCTCGTACGTGCTGGCCGGCCGGACGGCCGGAGCGTCCCCGCGCTCGTCGAAGTAGTAGCTGTTCGAACGCCTGCAGCTCCCGTGGGCGAACACCGTGCCCGGCACGCGGCGCAGCGTCTCCCGGAACGACCTGTCGTGCTTCTCCGGCCGGACGACGGCCTGCGTGGCGCGCCGGCGCCGGGCCTCGCGGATCACCCGCAAGGCGTGGGTGACCTGGTAGTCGATCATGCCGAACCACGAGCCGCCGGTGAAGGAGTACGGCCCGACGATGAACCAGAGGTTCGGGAACCCCTTGACCGACGTCCCCTCGTACGTCTGGAACCGCTCGGTCCGCCAGAACTCCCTGAGTTCACGGCCGCCGGTCCCGTGCACGGGGAAGGGCGGAAGGTTCTCCAGGGTCCGGAAGCCGGTGGCCAGGACCAGCACGTCGAAGCGCTGCTCGTCGCCGTCGGCCGTACGGATGCCGGTCTCCGTGACGCGCTCGATGGGCTCGGTCACGAGACGGACGTTGCCGCGGGTGAAGGCCCGCCAGTAGCCCTTGCCGAACGACGGCCGCTTGCAGCCCAGCCGGTACGCGGGAGTCAGCTTGGCCATCAGCTCGCGGTCGCCCCTGACCTGGCTGCGCAGGTAGAGCCGCGAGGCCGCTTCCCCCGCCTTCACCAGGAAGGGGAACCGGCGGTGGTGGATCATGGCGATCACGAAGCCGGCCTCCGTCGCGGTGTCCGTGAACAGCCGGATCGCCCGCTGCGTCCACGGCGCCGCCCCGAACAGCCGGCGCACGGGTTCCGGCACGGCGAAGTCCGGCTTCGGGAAGACCCAGATGGGGGTGCGCTGGTAGACGTGGAGGGACTCCACGCGCGGGGCGATCTCCGGGATCACCTGGACCGCCGACGCGCCGGTGCCGATCAGGCCCACGCTCCGGCCGGCCAGCTCCAGGGAGGGGTCCCAGTGCGCGGTGTGCAGGACGTCGCCCTTGAACGCGTCCAGCCCCTCGATGGCGGGCCGCTTCGGCTCGGTGAGCCAGCCGGTGGCGCAGACGACGAACCGCGCCGTCAAGGAGGCGCCGTCCGCCAGGAAGACCCGCCACAGGTGGTGCGGCCCGCTGTATTCGGCGCGGACGACTTTCGCGTGGAAACGCAGATTGGGCCGGAGCCCGTATTTGTCGACGCAGTGGTCCGCGTACGCCTTCAGTTCCGCTCCGGGAGGGAAGAGCCTGGACCATGAAGGGAAGGGCTCGAAGGCGTAGGAGTAGGAGAAGGAAGTGATGTCCACGGCGATTCCGGGATACCTGTTGGTGTGCCAGGAACCGCCGGCGCCGTCCTGCTGGTCGATGATGGCGAAGTCGTCCATGCCGGCCCGGCGCAGACCGATTCCCGTGCCTATTCCGGCGAATCCGGCGCCTATCACCAGCACTTCGTGATCCGGTGTCACTGATGTTTCTCCTTCGGCCGGGTGCAGCGGCTGCACCGGCTGGTCACAGGGGCCGGGCCGAACCGGCTGGTCACAGGGCCAGGCCGATCGCCAGCAGGGTCCCGAACGCGAGCAGCAGCAGACAGGTGTGCTCCAGGGCCGCTATGAGGTCCCTGCCGCGCGCCCCGTTCAGCACCCGGCGGAGCGGGAAGCCGGCGGACGGGACGGCGGCGATCACCAGTAGTGCCCAGGGCCGGGCGCCCGCCAGGAGCAGTGCGGACGCGAAGGCGCCGGTGACGCAGAGCGCGTAGTAGACGCGGGTGCGCTTGTCGCCCAGCAGCACGGCGACGGTGATCTTTCCCGCGGCGGCGTCGGTCCGTATGTCGCGGAGGTTGTTCGTCGTCAGCAGTGCGCAGGACAGCAGGCCGATGGGCACGGACGCGCCGAGCGCCAGCAGGGGCACGTGGCCGAGCTGGACGGCGGCCGTGGTGCACACGGCGATCACGCCGTGGAAGAGGAAGATGCTGAGGTCGCCGAGCGCGCGGTAGCCGTACGGCCGGGGGCCGCCGGTGTAGAACCAGCCGGCGAGCCCGCAGTACACCGTCACGGCGAGCATCCACCAGGAGACCGTCACGGCCAGGACCACCCCGGTCACGATCGCCACGGCGTACAGGAACATCCCGAAGCGGAGGACCTGCCGGGGCGAAGCCCGGCCGGAGCCGACCAGCCGGGCCGGCCCCTGCCGGTCGTCGTCGGTTCCCCGCACCCCGTCGCTGTAGTCGTTGAAGAAGTTCGTGCCGAGGACGAAACCCAGCATGAACAGCAGCGTCAGCACGGTGCGCCACCAGCTGACGGGACCGAGGGAACGGGCGATCCCCTCCCCGACCGCGATCGGGGCAAAGGTCACGGGCAGGGTCTTCAGCCGGGCCCCGACCAGCCATGCCCGTACCGCGCCGCCGCCGGCCGGCCGCTGGTGAATGGCCGCCGTCACCGTTTCGTCCCCACGCCGAGGTAGAGGACGGAAGTGGACTTGATGGGAACCATGCGAACCTCCTCGCGTCGCCCGGCCAGATAACGGATGAAGTCGCGGAACCGCGGACGCAGCCCGAGCAGCCGGAGCTCCACGCCGTGCTGCCGCGCGACCCGGGCCAGCCGCTCCCTGTTCACGAAGAGGCGGTGGTCGTGAGTGCCGCGGGCGGGCCTGCCCGGAAGGGGGACGTTCTCGGCGAGCGTGACGGCGACCAGCCGGGCGGTCCTGGTGTCGGGAATGGTGTCGACGATCAGCGTGCCGCCGGGCCGCAGGACCCGGCACAGCTCCGCCACCACGGCGAAGGGATCCGGTACGTGTTCGAGGCATTGCCCCGCCGTGACGACGTCGAAGGACGCGTCGGCGAACGGGAGGCGGGTGATGTCGGCGCGGGCGACCGCGTCGAAGCCGTGCCCGAGCGCTTCCCCGAGTGCCGTGGCCGACAGGTCCACGCCGAACACGCGATATCCCTTGCCGGCCAGATGCGGACCGAAAAGCCCGCCCCCGCAGGCCACATCGAGCAGCCGGGCCTGTGGGGCCCCGGCGCCGGTATGGGGAACGGGAACGAATTCGGCGCGGGCCCGGGCGATCCAGCCCAATGGTGCGAGCGGCCCGCGAGGATCCCACCACTGACCGGCGAGACCGTCGTAATCGGAGATGAAATTCCGTCTGTACCCTGACACAACCACCGTCCGGGGCGGATCCGGGCCAAGTGTTTTTCCCGAGCCTTGGCATCAGCTGCGACGCGGCCTTTTCGGAGGCCGTTTCCACAGGCTAGGCGGGCCGGTCCGGGGGTGGCCAGAACGTGCGCCCCGATGCCCGCCTAACCCGTCAGGTGTGACGCCGGTCACGCGGACCGAGTGCGGCGTCGGCTACTGCCGCGGCTCCGGCCGGAATTCGTGGGTCACCTCGATGAGGCCGATGATGTGCCGGTTGAACTCGGCCAGTTCCTCCGCGGGCACCCACAGCTCCAGGATCGTGCGTCCGCCGGCCTGCCGGACCGGGTAGCGGGCGGCGAACGCGGCGTCCGCCTCGAAGCGGGTGACGTAGCCGACGCCGGAGGCGGGCACGTTCCAGTCGCGGGCGATGCGGATCGCGTAGTCCTCGTTCAGCACCGGATAGAAGATCGGCTGGTCGGGGAGGCGCGGGGGCCAGGCCCGCCGGCCGGACGCCTCGACCAGCGCCAGCTCCTCCGGTCCCGTCGGCCGCCACAGGGTCATGGTGCGTCGGCCGGCCGTGCTCGTGCTCATCCTGCTGTCCATCCGGTGTCTCGTCGGTCACCTCACCGTAGGCGAGGGGCCGATGTGGCGGCCAGTCAGTTTCCTTCCGCTGCGGCAGGGGTGCCGGCAGCGGTGCGGGAAGCGGTGCCGGCGGTGTCCGCTCTTTGGGCCGTAGGTGGTAAATGAGCCCGGCGGTCCTCCGCGCCTCCCGCGGGAGCACCCGCACCGCGGTGGACTATCTCCATCACCGCGTGTCAGCCATGCCGAGGAGAACGACCGATGGGCTCAGCAGGACATCCGCATCGCCGGGCGATGCTCACCGGCGGTCTCGCGGCCGCCGCCGCGGCCGTGCTCTCGGGGTGCGGGAAGGCCCCCGGGAGCGTGAAGAGCACCGGGAAGGCGGGCACCGACCTGAAGGCGACGCCCGCGCCGCCGACGGCGAGCCCGGCCACGTCCAAGGAGGCGCTCGCGCGGCTGCTGCAGGGCAACAAGCGCTGGGTGAACGGCAACCTCCAGCACCCCGACCGCGACCCGGACCGCCGTCAGTTCGTGGCGCAGACGCAGGAGCCGTACGGGGTGGTCCTCTCGTGCATCGACTCCCGCGTGCCTCCCGAGCTCCTCTTCGACACCGGCCTCGGCGACCTCTACGTGCTGCGCACCGGCGCACAGGCGGTCGGCCCCGTGGTCACCGGGTCCGTCGAGTACGGGCCCCTGACGACCGGCACCCCGCTGATCGTCGTCCTCGGGCACCAGCGCTGCGGCGCGGCCAAGGCGGCGTACGACGCCCTGCGCGACGGCGCGACCCTGCCCGGCAACCTGCAGGCGATCGTCGAGGCCCTGCAGCCGGCGTACAAGAAGACGCTCAAGCAGCGCGGCCCCGACCCGGTCGACACCATGATCCGCGCCCAGGCCGAGCTGACCGCGGCCGACCTGCGCTCCAACAAGGACCTCTCCCCGCTCGTGAAGAAGGGCGCACTCGCGGTGGTCAGCGCCTACTACTCGCTCGACACGGGCCGCGTCGACATCCTCAGCGGCGCCCCGGCCTGAGCCGCCCTGCGGAGGAGCGGAGCCGGGGGGGAGCGGGGCACGCCCGCCGCGAGGGCCGGGCGCCCGCCGGTGAGCCCTCACCCGCCCCGGGCGTAGGCTCGACGCTTCCCGGCACCCTCCGCAGGAAGTCACCACGATGAAGACATGGGGCAGGACGCTCACAGCCGCGGGCATTCACGGCCCGCGGCTGCGTGACGACTACACCCGTCAGCGTTCCCTGGTAGCGGCCTACCGCCGGCACGCCTACGCGGCCGTGCGGCTCCTGCTGCCCGCGGAGGTCGTTCCGCACGTCATCGCGGCGACCGCGTTCATGCACCACACGGACACGCTCCTCGACCGAGGCTCCGCGGGCGCAGGGGTCCCCGCCGGCGGGGGCCGGGCCGGAGAGGACGCCGCAGCGTGGGAGAAGGAGGTCGCCGGCGCCCTGGCCTCCGGGGAGAGCGGACACCCGGTGCTGCGCCCGTTGCTGCACACCGTCTCCGTGCACCCCGGCATGAAGGGCCACATCGAGGAGTTCCTCGCCGGGGCCTCCCTGGACCGGGACTTCACCGGATTCGCCGACGAGAGCGAATACCAGAGGTACGTGGACGCGTACGCGCTCCCGGCGTTCATGCTCGTGGCCGGTCTCGTGCTGGCGCCGGACGCGGGCTCCCGCCCCGGCTGCGACGCAGGCCCCGGCCCCGGCCCGGGTCCCGGTGCCGGCGCCGCCGGCAGCCGTACGCTCTGCCGGGCCTACATCGACGGGAGCCAGCGGCTCGACTTCGTCAACGATCTCGCCGAAGACCTGCGGGACGGGCGGCTCGCCCTTCCCGCGGAGGCGCTGGAGCGGCACGGCGTCTCCCGCGCCGACCTGGAGCAGGGACGGGACACGGCGGGGACGCGGGCCCTGCTGGCGGCCTCCCTGGACCGGGCGCGGCGCGACCTGCTGGCCAGCCGGCGGCTGCCCGGCTTCGCGCCGCCCGCCCACCGTGCGTTCATCCGGGCGTTCATCTCCCTGGAGGTGCTCACCGCCGACGCGGCCCTGGCGAAGGGCACCGCGGTGTTCGGCGGGCCGGCGCGCCCCGCCGTGCCCGCCGCGCTCGGGGTGCTCCTCCGGGAGTACCGGCGGCGGGGGCGCTGACGTGCTGGAAGCGTGTGCCGGTGTCCTCCAGGTGGATGTTCGTCGCGCCGCGGTTGCCCGGCGAGGCGCTTCCCCGTGCGTTAGTGTGTGGGCTCGTCGGCCGGCCGACGGGTGAAACGGGCCCGGGGCGGGGCCGGGGACCCCCGCCCGGGGGGCCCAGACCGGGGTGAC
>NZ_JBMMMZ010000019.1:19652-136698 GCF_049725035.1 Streptomyces sp. XH2
GCGGGCGCCCGGGTGAACCGGGCCCGGCGCGGGCCCGGAGTCCCGCGACGGGCGGCCGAAGAGCTGGCTCCACGGGGCGTACTGGTGATACGCCCCGCGGGTCAGCCCCTTCCGGTCATCACCAGGGCCAGAGCGGTCACAGCCGTCAGCAGCTCCACCCACGGCGTCACTGTTCGGGCCACGCTGCGGACCTGGTTCCTGTCGACGGGCGCCTTCGGCCTTCTGTGCTGCACCTTGTGTGCGCCTTTCCTCGGACCACGAGACCCGCCGGCCGGCGAGACCCTGAGAGAGCCCTCGGGTGCGGCAGCGCTGCCAGCCCCGCCCGAGACCCCTGGGTGAGGCCCCGACGCGACAGGTTGACCCGACGTCAGCGCTGGTACGGCACAATGTGACTTTATCTGCGAAGCACCCGAATGCGGGGCATTTGGCAGATGAACGTCGGCGAGTCCCCTCCTCCGCAGGAGTGGAATCGCGGCCCGGACGTCTCAGGAGCCGCGCGGCGCGGGAGCGACGAAGCCGGTGTCGTAGGCGAAGATGACGGCCTGGACGCGGTCGCGGGGGGGGGCGAGGACTGGACGGATCCACCGGGCGCGGCTGCCGTCACCGGGCAGGCGACGGACACCGTGCATGCCCGGGGGAGCCGGGTGCGTAGCACCACGGTCGGACGCGGAACGATTCCGCTGACGCAACCGGATATATGCACCGATATGGACCGTAAATTCCCCGCCTCGAGGGTAGCCGGGAGATACGCCGTCTCCGGGAGAAACAAGACCCGAGCCCCCTTCCGCTTCGAGGCGGCCTTCGGTGAACCTTCTTGTCACGAAGGCCGGTTGCTCCGGTCTGCCCCGGACCCAGTCGGAAGAGCCTCACCGTGAACGATGTGCACACCACCCATTCCGGATCCGCAGAAGGCCCCGGTTGGTACGTGGACGACCGCTGCACCGACTGCGACGTCGCCCGGCAGCTCGCGCCGAGCCTGATCGGCGAGGCCGGCGGGCGCTCCGTGATCACCCGTCAGCCCGGCAGCGAGGAGGAGGAACGGCAGCTGTACGCGGCGGCGTTCGCCTGTCACACCCGTTCCGTCCGCACCTCCTCCGGCCGGCTGGATCCGGAGCTGGACCCTTTCCCCCTGCCCCTCGACGACACCGTGTACCTCTGCGGCCACAACTCCCCGCACACCGCCGCGGCCAACTCCTATCTCCTGCGGCGGCCTTCCGGGGCGCTGATGATGATCGACACCCCGCGGTGGAGCGAGCAGCTGGCCGCGCGCTTCGAGGGGCTCGGTCCCGTGACCGACGTCCTCCTCACCCACCGCGACCACGCGGCGCACGGCCCGCGCTACGCCGGGCGGTTCGGCGCCCGGCTGTGGGTCCACGAGGGCGACCTCGCCGCCGCTCCCGGCGCCGACCGCGTCCTGCGCGGCACGGAAGCGGTGGAGATCGCCGGCGGCGTGGTCGCCCACCCGCTTCCCGGCCACACCGAGGGGAGCGTGGTCTACGTCGCCGACGAGCGGTACTGCTTCAGCGGGGACAGCTTCTACTGGTCGCGCTCGGCGAGCGACATCGAGGTGGCGGAGAGCGTCACCTGGTACTCCATCAGGGAGCTGGCGGCGTCGCTGGCCCGGACCGCCGGCCGGCTGCGGTTCGAGTGGCTGCTGCCGGGCCACGGCGACCGCATGTTCCTGCCCGCCGCCGCCATGGCCGGAAGGATGAGGGACCTGACGGCGCGCACCCAGCGCATGGAGCAGCGGCCGGTCGACTTCACCGCGGTGCGGTGGTGAAGCGCGGGAGCTGACCTCCGGACCGGTCCCGCATCCGGTCCGCTGCTCTCCGTAACGCTGCTTTCCGTGACGCTGCTCGGGCCGAGCCCCTCGGTGTGCCTTGCCCGGCCGGGTTCGCTGGCGGAGAAGGCCGCGGCGGCGCACCATGAAACCGGCGGGCCGGAGAGGACCGCGCCCGCCGGTGGCCGGCAGAAGGAGGCCTGAGGTGCCGAGCGGGACGGATGGTGCGACGGACGGTGCGGGGACCACACGGGCCTGGGTCGTCGACCGCACGGCACCGGCCGCCGAGCACCCCCTGCGGCGCGTGGAGCGCCCCCTCGACCCCCTGGGGCCCGCCGGGCTGCTCGTCGAGGTGCGGGCCTGCGGCGTGTGCCGCACCGACCTGCACCTCGCCGAAGGGGACCTGGCGCCACGGGTGCCGCACTGCACCCCGGGCCACGAGGTCGTGGGCCGGGTGCTCGCCACGGGCCCCGGGGCCGGGGGCTTCGCCCGGGGCGACCGGGTGGGCATCGCCTGGCTGGCGGGCACGTGCGGGACCTGCCGGTACTGCGCGGCCGGCCGGGAGAACCTGTGCCCGCACTCGCGGTACACGGGATGGGACCTCCACGGCGGCTACGCGCAGCACGCCGTCGTCGACGCCCGTTACGCCTACCGCCTGCCCGAGGGCCTGCCGGACGAGGAGCTGGCGCCGCTGCTGTGTGCCGGGATCATCGGCTACCGGGCGCTGGAGCGCGCGGAACTGCCGTCCGGCGGGCGCCTCGGTGTCTACGGGTTCGGCGCCTCCGCTCACCTCACCGCCCAACTGGCCATGGCCAGGGGTGCGACGGTCCATGTGATGACCCGCGCCGAGGAGGCGCGGCGCCTGGCCCTCGGCCTCGGGGCCGCCTCCGCCGCGGGCGCGTACGACGCGCCGCCCGAGCCCCTCGACGCGGCGATCCTCTTCGCCCCGGTCGGTGACCTGGTCCCCGTCGCCCTGGCCGCCCTCGACCGCGGGGGCACGCTCGCCGTGGCCGGCATCCACCTGACGGACGTCCCGGCCCTGAACTACCAGCGGCACCTCTTCCAGGAGCGCACCCTGCGCAGCGTCACCGCCAACACCCGCGCCGACGGCCGCGCGTATCTTGCCGAGGTGGCGCGGCACCGCCCCGTCGTCCACGTCCAGCGCTATCCGCTGAGCAGGGCGGACGAGGCGCTCGCCGACCTGGCGGCGGACCGCGTCACCGGGGCGGCGGTGCTCATCGCGGACTGAGGTGCCGGGGCACGGCCTCCCCCGTGTCCTCCGGAAGCGGGGACACCGGCAGGTCCCGGGTCCGCCCGACGGGGGAGAGGAGCAGGACCAGCCCGGCGAGCGGGACCCCCGCGGTCGTGATCCACATGGCGGTGCGGATGCCGAGGGCGTCACCGAGCGCGCCGCCGAGCAGCGCTCCCAGCGGGATGGTCCCGTAGTTGAGGAACGCCGTGGTCGCGGTGAGGCGGCCGAGGAGTCCGGGCGGGCAGTAGCGCTGCTGGAAGCTCGCCTTGACGACGTTGCCGGCCACGACGCCGGCGGAGACGCAGAAGCCGCCCGCGACGTAGAGCAGGACGCCGGCCCCGCCCGTGGTCAGCGGGATGAGCAGCGCGCAGGCGGGCACGCCGAGTTCGAAGAGCAGCATCGCTCGTGCCGTGCCGGCCCGGGCGGCGACCCTGCGCGCGACGAAGGCCCCGGCGATGCCTCCGCTGCCGGCGGCCGCGACGACGGCGCCGACGGTTCCGGGAGCCAGCCCCACGGTGCGGACGAGGAAGACCACCAGTATCGACTGAAACCCCATCAGGGCCAGGTTGGAGGTGGCGCCGAACAGCGTCAGCGTGCGCAGCCAGGGGTCCCGCGCCACCAGCCGCAGGCCCTCGCCGATCTGACCGGTCAGGGAGCCGGGACGACGCGCCGCCCCGGTGGTGCGCGGCTCGCGGTGCCGGATGCCCGACAAGCACAGCAGGGACACGAGGAACGTCGCGGCGTTGGCGAACATCCCGTTGACCGCGCCGGCGAACTGGGCGATCAGGCCGCCGGAGCCGAGCCCGGCGATCTGTGCGGCGGACGCGCTGCCGTGCAGTTTGGCATTTCCCTCGGGCTGGTCGGCGGGCTCCAGGATGCTGGGCAGGTAGGCGCTGTAGGCGGTCTGGAAGAACACCGCGGCCGTGCCCGCCAGGAGCGCGACGGCCAGCAGCAGGCCCGTGCTCAGCTGCCCGGTCCGGGCGGCGACCGGGACACCGGCGAACAGGACGAGGGAGACCGCGGCGGCGCCCGTCATGACCGGCCTGCGCCGGCACCGGTCCACCCAGGCGCCCACCGGGAGGCCGATGATCAGCCACGGGGCCCAGGAGGCCGCGGTGAGCAGGCCGACTTCGAACGGGCCGGCGTGCAGGTCGGAGACGGCGATCAGCGGCATCGTCACCCCGGTGACGGACGCCCCGAACTTGCCGGCGGTCTCCCCGCACCACAGCAGCCGGAAGTCCCGGTGGCGCCGCAGGAGGCCGCCACGTCCGTCCCCGGTCATGCGGTGCCACGCTCCTTGCGGGGGAAGGACTGGAGCTGGATGACCACGGGGAGCGCCTCCGGGGCCTGCTCGGCGTCCGCGGCGGGGGTGTGGCGGGCGATGACGGCCATCAGGTCCGCGTTGAGCGCGGCCAGCTGATCGGGCGTCAGCCGAAGGGTGCTCCAGTCCGAGACCGTACCGGCGTTCCGCCACCGGTCGTCCCACTCTTCGGTGAAGTAGCGCGTGACCCTGCCGAAGTGCTGCTGCGTCAGTTCGTGCAGGTAGACCGAGAGCGCGCCACGGCTGTCGGGATCGTCGCGGAAGTCGGCGGTGTCGAGCCGGTTGGCCGTGGCGACCCTGCGCCACCAGCGCTCCCGTTTCGTGCCCCGCCCGGTCTCCTCCTCGATGAAGCCGTGTTCCGCGAGGTGGCGCAGGTGCCAGCTGACGGTGCCCGTGTTCTCCCCGAGACGCTCGGAGAGCCCCGTGGCGGTGGCGGGGCCGTCCAGGCTGAGCAGTTCGAAGATCCTCATCCGCAGCGGGTGGGCCAGGCCCCGCAAGCTGCGTGCGTCGATGCGGCGTTCGGGCCTCGCGGGTTGCGGGACGTGCTCGTGCTCGGGTTCTTCAGGCATGCCGGCATCGTAGGTTGCAGAGGGTTCTCTGCATAGAGGTCTCTGCAGAGAACCCTCTGCAACTACGGAGGTTCGCCCCCGGCGTCATCGCTCATGCGCCACCGGATAGGGCACGAACGTGCTGCTGTTCTCGTCGACGGCCAGGGCGCGGCCGAGCGGCGGTACGGCCCGTTGCGGGCAGTCGAGGCGTTCGCAGATGCGGCAGCCCATGCCGATGGGCGTGGCGGCGGAGGCGTTGCCCAGGTCGAGGCCGTCGGAGTAGACGAGCCGGCCGGCGTGCCGGATCTCGCAGCCCAGGCCGATGGCGAACGACTTGCCGGGCTCGCCCCAGCCGCCGCGCTGCCGGGTCACGGTGCGGGCGGTCCACAAGTAGCGCTGCCCGTCGGGCATGGCGGCGATCTGCACGTGGATCCGGCCGGGCGCGGCGAACGCCTCGTACACGTTCCACAGGGGGCAGGTGCCGCCCGCGCGGGAGAAGTGGAAGCCCGTGGCCGACTGCCGCTTGGACATGTTGCCGGCCCGGTCGACGCGGACGAAGGAGAAGGGCACGCCGCGCAGCCGCGGCCGCTGGAGGGTGCTCAGCCGGTGGCAGACGGTCTCGTAGCCGACCCCGAAGTGGTCGGCGAGCCGCTCGATGTCGTAGCGCAGCTCCTCGGCCGTCGTGTGGAAGGCGCGGTAGGGCAGGATCAGCGCGGCGGCCACGTAGTTGGCGATGCCGATCCGGGCGAGCGACCACACGGTGGAGTCCTCGGGGTAGTCCTCCGAGGCGAGGGCGGAGATCTCGCCGGCGCATTCGAGGAGGGCCAGCTGCGTGGCCATCCGGAAGGCCCGCTGGCCGGGGCGGAGCCGGCCGGAGAGGTGCAGGACCCGGCGCGCCGGGTCGTAGTGGTGCAGGCGGCCGGAGTCCGTGGCCAGTCGCACGGCGTGCCGTTCGGTGAGCCGCGCGGCGAGGGCCGGGAGCACGCCGCCGGGCCGGATGCCGAGGCCGGCGGCCAGGTCCTCGGCGGCGAGGTCGAGGTCGTGGAGGTAGTTCCGGCGGCGGTAGAAGAACTCCCGGACCTCCTCGTGCGGCGTGCGCGGCACGGCCGGGCCTCCGTCGCCGCCCCGGCCGTCCGCCGTCTCGGCCAGGCGCTCGGTCAGGGCCTGGTTGCGGCGGCCCAGGTCGAGCAGGACGGCGGCGACGGAGGGCAGCCGGGAGGCGAGTTCGGAGAGGTCCGACGGGGAGACCCGGGCGGCCGAGAGCTCCTCGGCGAGGGCTTCGCGCAGGTCGGCGACGACCCTGGCGGTGCCGAGCCCGGAGAAGAAGCCGGGTTCCACGCCGAACTCCTCGGTCAGGCGCAGCAGGACGGGCACGGTCAGCGGCCGGGAGTCGTGCTCCATCTGGTTGAGGTAGCTGGGGGAGATGGCCAGGACGCGGGCGAACTCGGCCTGGCTGAGCCGCCGCTCCTCGCGCAGCCTGCGCAGCCGTGCTCCCGCGTACGTCTTGCTCACCATCGGCTCCTGTCCGTGTGCGAGGAGGAAAACGAAGGGAGTTGAACCTTCGCAGACTTGGCGGAACGCGGGGAGAAGATTCGCAAGAATGAGCAGAAGGCCATGCTTGATGGCACTCAGTGCCACTGTCAGAGTCTTACTGCGGCCCGCAGGAACCAGCGGCGAAGCGCCCTTCGCGCACCGGTGAAGGCACGGCGGGCCATGACATCCGAGGGAGAGCGACTCCCTTAGCAGGATTGACAGAACGTCGACAGCAGGACCGACGGAACTTCGACGCGGTCCGGAACGCGACACCGGGAGACGATCATGGCTCAGGCACAGACGGCGGCGGAAGCACTGGCGGAGCGGTGGGCCGCCGACCCCCGCTGGCAGGGCATCGAGCGCACCTACGGCGCGGAGGACGTCATCCAGCTGTCCGGCAGCGTCCGCGAGGAGCACACCCTCGCCCGGCGCGGCGCCGAACGCCTCTGGCGGCAGCTCCACGACCGCGACTACGTCCACGCCCTCGGCGCGCTCACCGGCGGCCAGGCCGTCCAGATGGTCAGGGCCGGGCTGCAGGCGATCTACCTGTCCGGCTGGCAGGTCGCCGCCGACGCCAACCAGGCCGGGCACACCTACCCCGACCAGAGCCTGTACCCGGCCAACTCGGTGCCGCAGGTGGTGCGCCGCATCAACAACGCCCTGCTGCGGGCCGACCAGATCGCCACCGCCGAGGGCACCGACACCGGCGTCGACTGGCTCGCGCCGATCGTCGCGGACGCCGAGGCCGGCTTCGGCGGCCCCCTCAACGCCTTCGAGCTCACCAAGGCGATGATCGCCGCCGGGGCGGCCGGCATCCACTACGAGGACCAGCTCGCCTCCGAGAAGAAGTGCGGCCACCTGGGCGGCAAGGTCCTCGTCCCGACCGCCCAGCACATCCGCACCCTCAACGCGGCCCGGCTCGCCGCCGACATCGCCGGCGTCCCCACCCTGATCGTGGCCCGTACGGACGCGCTCGCCGCGAACCTGCTGACCAGCGACGTCGACGAGCGCGACGCACGGTTCTGCACCGGCGAGCGCACGGCGGAGGGCTTCTACCGGGTCGAGAACGGCATGGCCCCCGTGATCGCCCGCGGCCTGGCCTACGCGCCCTACGCGGACCTCATCTGGGTCGAGACCGGCACCCCGGACCTGGCCCAGGCCCGCGAGTTCGCCGAGGCCCTCCACGCCGAGCACCCCGGCAAGATGCTGGCCTACAACTGCTCGCCCTCCTTCAACTGGAAGGCGGCCCTGGACGACGACCGGATCGCCAAGTTCCAGCGCGAGCTCGGGGCGATGGGCTACCGCTTCCAGTTCATCACCCTGGCCGGCTTCCACTCCCTCAACCACGCGATGTTCGACCTCGCCCGCGGCTACGCCGAGCACGGCATGACGGCCTACGTCGACCTGCAGGAGCGCGAGTTCGCCTCCCAGGCCGACGGCTTCACCGCCGTCAAGCACCAGCGCGAGGTCGGCACCGGCTACTTCGACCTCGTCTCCACCGCCGTCAACCCCGCCTCCTCCACCACCGCGCTCACCGGCTCCACCGAGGAGGAGCAGTTCCACTAGGAACGCCCCGCGCACCCGCGTACCCGCCCGCCCGCCCGCGCTCATGACCAGGTGAGGGCCGGACGACCTCCCCGTCCGGCCCTCACCGCTCCGCAGATGGAGAGCCGCATGCCCCTCACCGAACTGACAGGCCGCGTCGAGGTCTCCGGCCCGCCGGGCCACCGCCACGACGAGATCCTCACGCCCGAAGCGCCGGACTTCCTCGGCCGCCTCGACGCGGCCTTCGCCGGGCGGCGCACCGAGCTGCTCAGGGAACGGCGCCGCCGCGCCCTGCTCCTCGCCTCCGGCGCCGCTCTCGACTTCCCGCTCGTGACCGCCGCCGTCCGCACCGACCGCGTCAGGCGCGTCGCGCCGCCCGCGCCCGGCCTCCCGGACCGCCGGGTGGAGATCACCGGCCCGCCGACGGAGGAAGGCGTCCGCGCGAACCGCGCCGTCGCCCTGCGGTACCTCGCCGGCCGGACGGAGGTGCGGTCATGACGGCACCCATCCGGCGGGTCGGGGTGGTCGGCGGCGGTCAGATGGGCGCCGGGATCGCCGAGGTCTGCGCTCGCGCCGGCCTCGACACCGTCGTCTGCGAGGCGGACGCGACCGCCGCCCGCGCCGCGCGCGACCGCGTGACGGCCTCCCTCGAACGCGCCGTCGGCAAGGGCAAGCTGGACCGTACGACCGCCGAGGACGCCCTGGCCCGTATCGTTTTCACCGGCAGCCTCGACGAACTGGCCGACCGCCGGCTCGTCATCGAGGCCGTCGTCGAGGACGCGGACGTGAAGACCGAGGTCTTCGCCGCCCTTGACAAGATCGTCGAAGACCCGGCGGCGATCCTCGCCACCAACACCTCCTCCATCCCCGTCATGCGGCTCGGCATGGCCACGCGGCGCGCCGACCGCGTGGTGGGCCTGCACTTCTTCAACCCCGTGCCCGTCCTGCCCCTGGTGGAGGTGGTGGCGTCCCTGCACACCGCGCCCGCAGCCGTCACCGCCGTCGAGGAGTTCGCCGCCGCGCTGGGCAAGTCCGTCGTCCGCTCGCAGGACCGGGCCGGGTTCGTCGTCAACGCGCTGCTCGTCCCGTACCTCCTCGCGGCCGTCCGCATGGCCGAGTCGGGCTTCGCCGGTGCCACCGACGTGGACGCCGCCATGGAGCTGGGGTGCGCCCACCCCATGGGCCCGCTCAAACTGGCCGACCTCATCGGGCTGGACACCGTCGCCTCCATCGCGGAAGCCCTCTACGAGGAGTTCAAGGAGCCCCTCTACGCCCCGCCCCCGCTGCTGCAGCGGATGGTCCAGGCGGGCCTCCTCGGGCGCAAGACGGGCCGGGGCTTCCACACCTACGCGGGGACCGGCCGCGGGTCCGGCCCGGTGCAGGCGCCCAAGGGCTGGATGAGGGCGTTGTGAGCGAGTTGTCCGATGACGTGGGCGGTCCGGCCGGCGATCCGGCTCATCACGAAGACGGGCGTGACGTGGAGACGCCGAAGCCCCCTCAGGTGGTGGGCGAGGCCGGACGGGTAGTCCGGGTCGGGGTGGATGCCCTTGCGGCGGGCCACGGCGTCGCGCCCTCGGCGGCGCGGGCGTCGGTGCGGCCCGTCAGCAGGAAGTCCGGGTCGCGGCGGGCGCCGGCGGCGGCCCGCACCCGCCGGACCATGTCGGTGCGCGGCACCGCGGCCTTGCCGTCGAGGTGGCCGCACCGCTTGGGGTTGACCTGGTCCTCCAGGTGCAGGCCGGCCAGGCCCGCGTCCTCCATCGAACGGCGCGACTGCGCGCAGCGGGCCCGCCCGCCGGCGGGCGGGCGCCTGGCCGTGGATCCCGACCGGCGCGCACTGGCGCCGTATCCGGCGGTGGGAGCCGGCTGAGACGGGCAGGGGCCCGTAGCCGTCACCAGGCCAGGAGCAGCAGTTCGCTCGTGAGGCCCGGCCCGAGGGCGAGGAGGAGGCCGGCGGAGCCCGTGGCGGGCGGTGCGGCGAGGGTCCTGCGGAGGACGTCGAGCACCGAGGCGGAGGATACGTTGCCGTACTCGGCCAGCGAGTCCCGGGAACGCGCGAGCGCCCCGGGCGGCAGACCGAGGCCGCGGTCCAGGGCCTCCATGATCTTCGGGCCGCCGGGGTGGCAGACCCAGGCGGCGACGTCCTCCGTGCTCAGCCCGTGGCCCGCGAGGAAGCCGTGGACCTCGCCGGGGAGGTGTTTCTCGGCGAAGCCGGGGACCTCGGGGGAGAGGAAGGCGGCGAAGCCGCCGGTGCCCACACGCATGCCCATGAGGTGTTCGGTCCCCGGGTGCAGTCGGCTGCGGGCCGCCACCAGCGCCGGGCCTGCCGCCTCCCGGGCCCGGTGGGCGCCGAGGACCACGACGGCGGCGGCCGCGTCGCCGAACAGGCTGGTGGCGACGAGGTTGGCGACGGACGTGTCCGCGTACTGGAAGTTCAGCGAACACAGCTCGACGGAGACCAGCACGGCCACGTCGTCGGGCCGGCCCCTCAGGTAGTCGTGCACCCGCGACAGACCCGCGGCACCTCCCGCGCAGCCGAGGCCGAGCAGCGGCATGCGGGCCACGTGACCGGGCAGGCCGGCCCGTTGGACGAGCTCGGCGTCGAAGGAGGGGACGGAGACCCCGGTGGTGGTCGTGGTGACGAGGGCCCCGACCTCGCCGGGCCGTACGCCCGCCGCGGCCAGGGCCTGTTCGAGGGCGTCGAGCCCGACCCGGCGGGCGGTGGCGGTCCACGTCGCGTTGTACTCGGTGAACGTGCGCGGCCGGCGGTACTCGGCCAGGGGCAGGGACAGATTGCGGTACGCGATGCCCGTGTGCGCGGCGATGCCGGTGAACTGCCGGCGCACGACCGCATCGGCGGAGAGGAACGCCTCGGCGAACACCGCGGCGATGTCCCCCTGCCGGTGCCGGTGCGGGGGCGCGGACACCGCCACGGAGGCCACCCGGGGAGCCGCCGGGCTCATGTCGCTCATCAGGCCTCCCAAGGGCGGTCGCGCCGGCGACCGCGTCTGCTCGGTACGGGACAGCCCACGGTGACGCGGGCCCGGCCCGTCCGGCAGGGCGTGAAGCCGGGAGTGAAAGCGCGTCATGCGGCGTGGAGGGCCTGCGGTGCTTTCGGAGGCCCGGGGAAGGCGATGGAACCCGGGGCGCGAGGGGTAGCCAAGTGGCCGTCAGTCGCGCCGTGGCCGGCGCACGTGCAGGAAACGAAGGAGTACCCATGGTCGGCAAGCGTGGCATCGGGATCGCTCTGTCCTCCCTCGCCCTGGTCGCTGCGAGCGCCGGAGGAGCACCGGTGGCCCAGGCCCATGGTGGTGGCCATGGTCATGCCGTGGACTGCTCGGGCCGGGAGGACATCACCTACACCCCCGGGCTCGGCCTCTCCAGCAGCCCTTCGACCGTCAGCGTCGACGGCACGTACCACTGCGCGGACGGCCCCGGGCACCTGGTCACGGCCACGTACCACACCGAGGGCACCACCGGAGGCAGTTGCCTGCTCCTCGCCGGGAACCGGTCGGAGGAGACCCTGCACTACGCGGACGGCGGCACGACCGTCATCGCGTACCGCTCCGGTCCCTCCGTCCGGCTCGTGGGCGTCAACACCGCGGTGCTCGACGGCGTGGTCGTCGCCGGACGCGGCAAGGGGTCGGTCGCCGAGAAGACCATCCACACGCTGCCCGCCGGCCTGCCGACCGACTGCGTGCTCGCCGGCGGCATCAAGCACACGATCGCCTTCACGCACCTGAGCGTTCACCCGTGACAGCGAGGACGCGGCCTCGGTCGCCGGCCGCGCCCAGCACCGGGTAGTCGTTGTAGCCGGTCTCGCCGCCCACGTACATCGAGTACTGCTCGCGCACCGGGTTCAGCGGCGCACCGGCACGCAGGCGCTCGACCAGGTCGGGGTTGGAGATGAAGCCGCGGCCCAGGGAGATCAGGTCGGCGCCCGAGGCCAGCAGGCGCTCGCCGGCGCTCCGCCCGCCGTCGGCGGGCAGGCCCGGGAACCGGCGCAGGTCGGGGTTGGCCATCAGCACGCCGGACCAGTCGCCGCGGATCCGCCGGTACAGGGCCTGGTCCGGGTCGGCGAACAGCACGTGCAGGTAGGCCAGTCCGAGGTCCGCGACGGCGTCGAGGAGGGCCGGGTAGATGCGGTGGGTGTCGCCCTCGTCGATGCCGTTGACCGTGTTCGCCGGGGAGATCCGCAGCCCCACCCGCTCAGGACCGATCGCGTCGGCCACGGCGCGCACCGTCTCCGCCGCGAAGCGGACGCGGCCCGCCACGGAGCCGCCGTAGGCGTCCGTGCGCCGGTTGGTGTTCTGTGCCATGAACTGGTGGAGGAGCATCCCGTTGGCGGCGTGCACCTCCACTCCGGCGAAGCCCGCCTCGACGGCGTTGCGGGCGGCCTGCGCGAAGTCGGCGACCGTGGAGCGGATGTCGCCGGCGGTCATCTCACGGGGCACGGCGGAAGGCCGGCGTCCGGCGGGCGTGTGGATGGTCTCCGGAAGCGCGAGCGGCGAGGGCGCGACCGGCACCAGCCCGCTGTTGTCCGGGTGACCGACCCGGCCGCCGTGCTGCAGCTGCAGGAACATCCGCCCGCCCGCGGCGCCCACCGCGTCCGTGACCCGCCGCCAGCCGGTCACGTGCTCCGGGCGGTGGATGGCGGGGATGTTCGCGTACGTCTGGCCCACGGCGTTCGGGGTGGTGCCCTCGGCGATGATCAGGCCGGCGGAGGCGCGCTGCGCGTAGTGGGTGGCCATGATCGGCAGCGGTACGCCGTCCGCACCGGCCCGGTTCCTCGTCAGAGGGGCCATGACCAGGCGGTTCGGCAGGTGCAGCGGGCCGAGGCGGAAGGGGGAGAAGAGACCGGTGTTCACGGGTGCGTTCGTCATGCCCGTACGGTAGAAGTTGTCACCAGTGTCAGGTTCAAGTCGGGAGGCGGCGTGCGGATCGGTGAACTGGCCCGGAGGACCGGTGTGAGCGAGCGGTCGCTGCGCTACTACGAGAAGCAGCGGTTGCTGACCGCCGAGCGGACCCCCGGCGGGCACCGGGAGTACGGAGAGTGGGCGGTCGACCGGGTCATCCGGATCCAGGTGCTCTTCGCCGCGGGGCTCAACAGCGCGAAGATCGGGGACTTGCTGCCGTGCATGCGCGACCCGGACGGCGGCCCGTCAAAACGGGCGACCGGGCGCCTGGTCGCCGAACTGGCCGGGGAGCGGGAGCGCATCGACCGGATGATCGCCGACCTGGTCCGCACCCGCGACATCCTCGACGAGGTGATCGACACGGCGTCGCAGCCGGGCCGGGAGACCGCCGCCGCGTGAGCGGCCGGCACGGCCCGTGGCCGCACGGCATCAGCCGTTCAGGTGTAATCCGGGCGCCGGGCGAGGGCGCGGGGCGGAACCGCCGGCAAGATCACCCCGTCATCCCCGCCACGAGACCAGGAGACGTGAACCATCGTGGGACAGAAGACGAGTTGGGCGCTGCGCACGGGTCTGAGCGCGGTCGGCGCACTGGCGCTCCTTGCGGCCGGTGTGCCTTCCGCGGAAGCGGGGTCGCGGGGCTGCAACCACCGGACGTGCATCTCCGTGCAGGGGGCGGGTCTCCACGTCGACTCGGTCTCGGCGTCGACGACGTGGAACGGTGACTTCACCGGGCACTTCCACATCTGGGGCGGCGGCCTGAACGCCAACAGCGCGACGGGCTACTGGGGGTACCACCAGCAGTACACGGTGCACGTGGGCCGCGACCTGCCGAACCGCTCGGTGGTGTGCGCGGAGGGCTGGGAGCACGTCAACGGCCGCCTCGAATCCCGTGGCCGCGCCTGCGAGGAGGTCCACTTCTAGCGCGTCCGGGCGCGTGCCGCCCCGCGGCCGCCGCTTCGGACCTCGTCCAGCACCGCCCGGATCACGTGGCGGGCGTTGCGGGCCATCGCCGGGTTCGTGCTCCGGTAGTACGGCAGCGCGATCAGGGCCTGCGAGAGGGTGCGGCCGCGTCCGCGGGCCCAGGTCGCGTCGTCCACGCCGAGCGCTTCGCGGAAGGCCTCCCGCGCGCCGGGCGGCAGCAGGTTCCACGCCGGGAACAAGTCGCAGGCCGGATCGCCCGCCCCCGCGCATCCGAAGTCGAGCACCGCGGAGAGCCTGCCTCCGTCCACCAGCAGGTTGCCCGGCATGAGGTCGGCGTGCAGCCATACCGGCGGCCCGTCCCAGGCGGGGGCCCGCAGGGCGTCCTCCCACACCGAGGTCACGGCGTCGCAGTCGACACCCTCCTGCGGGATCCCGCGCAGATCCCCGATCGCCGCCCGGGTCGCCTCGTCGAGCGAGGCGAGCGGCCCGCCGCGGTGGGCCGGCGGCGCCCCCGGCAGGGTGACGCTCCGCATCGCCGCCACGAACCCGGCCAAGTCCCGGGCCAGCAGCACGGGCTCGCTCAGCGCCCCCGCCACGGGGTTCTCACCCGTCAGCCACCGGTGCACCGACCAGGGCCACGGATACCCGTCGGCGGGCTCCCCGGCCCCGAGCACCTCGGGAATCGCCGCGGGCAGCCGGGGCGCGAGGCGGGGCAGCCACTCCTGCTCCAGCGACACGTCCGCGGCTCCGCCCCGCACCAGCGGCAGCCGTACGACCATGTCGTCGCCGAGCCGGTACATGGCGTTGACGGTGCCGCCGGACGGAAACCGTTCCACGGCCCGCCCCGCCCACTGCGGGAACTGCCCGGCGATCAGCCGTCGTACGAGGTTCTCGCCGATCGGGTGCTCGTCGGCGTGCATCTGCCCTGTGCTCACGGGCCACCATCCGATCGCCGGACGCCTCCGGGCGTCAAACGCTTTTCCCGCCCGTGCGCCGCGGCCCCGTACGTCAGCCCGTCTGCCGGGAGCGGTAGTGGTCGAACTGGGTCACACCGTTGTAGCCGTAGCTCTCCGGGTGCAGTTCGTGCAGCGCGACACCGGACCGGGGGAGCGGGCCGAGGAGGCCGGTCAGCAGTTCGCCGGCCCGGGCGATGAACGCGGCCTTCTCCGCGGCGCTGTTCGTGCCGGCGGTGAGGCTGCCCTCGACGTGCGCGTCGCGCTCGCCGGTCAGGGCCTTCCCGCCGACGAAGTAACTGCCGGAAGGCACCGGGTTGATGTGGACGATCGTGCGCGCCCGGTCCTTGCGCAGAACCGACACGGCCAGCTCGGTCAGCCCCTCGGCGAGGGCGTGCTGGACGTCGGCCGGGAGGCCGGGGTCGGTGACGGTGACCCGGAAGTACGGCATGTTCTTCTCCTCCGTGCGTACGTGGTCCGCTGCGGGTGCGCGGTCCGCCGCCGGCGGTCCCGGCGGCACGGAGCAAGCCTCACCGACCTGGCACGATTGATCCAACGCATGGAAGTCATACGCATATGAGGCCGGTGCATGTCCGTCAACCTCCCTCAACTGAGGGCTTTCCTCGCCGTCGTCGACACCGGCGGCTTCAGCGCGGCCGCCGCCGAACTGGGCATGAGCCAGTCGGCGGTGTCCCACGCCGTCGCCTCCCTGGAACGCGAACTGGCCGCCCCGCTCCTGGTCCGTGCCACCCCGGCCAGGACCACGGCGCTCGGGGAGCGGGTCCTGCCGCACGCCCGCATCGCGCTGTCGGCCGCCCGGTCCGTGGAGCGGATCGCGGCCGAGGCCGGCGGGGCCATGACCGGCGTCGTGCGGCTGGCCGCCACGCCGACGGTCTGCCAGGGCATGGTCCCCGGCCTGCTCCGGCACTGGCGGGAGGACCAGCCGCGGATCACGGTGCGGGTCTTCGAGGGCGACAGCGCCGAAGTGTCGGTGTGGCTGACCGACGGGACGGCCGACGCCGCGATCCTGATCGACCCGCCGCCCGGCCCCGGCGTCCTGCTCGCCACGGACCACTACCGGGCCCTGCTGTCCCGGGACCACCCCCTGGCGGGCGAGCCGTCCGTCGACATCCGGGACCTGGAGGACGACCGGTTCCTGATCTCGCCCAACGGCTGCGAAGCCCGCATCCGCACGATCCACGGGCTCGCCGGGCTGCGCTTCGACCCCACCCACCGGGTACGGGACCTGGCGACGCTGATCAGCATGGTGCAGGCCGGAATCGGCGTGACCGTCCTGTCCGAGGTCTCCCGCTCGTTCATCCCGCCCGACCTGGTCCTGCTGCCGCTGGAACCCCGCACCGCGCGCCGCCTCGTCCTGACGGGACCGCCCGCCCGCCCCTGGCACCCGGCGGTCCGCGCCCTGGCGGAGTCGGCGGCCGGCCACCTGGCCCGTACCGCTTGAGGGAGCGGCCGCCCGCCGCCGGACCTCCGAGCCGGGCGTGCGGGGGTCGCTTCCTCAGTGCAGGATCTTCTCCTTCGCCCGGCGGAACTCCTCGTCGGAGATGTCTCCCCGGGCACGGATCTCCGAGAGCTTCATGAGCTCGTCGGCCTCGCTCCTGCGGCCCGTGCCGCCCGCCGTCTCGCGGATGTACGAGTCCAGCGCGTCCTGCTGTGCCTGGAGGTGACGGCGTTCGCGTGCGCCCATGCTCCTGCCGCGGGCGCAGACGTAGACGAAGACGCCCAGGAAGGGCAGCAGGATGGTGAAGAGCAGCCAGCCGGTCTTGGCCCATCCGTTGAGCGCGTCGTCGCGGAAGATGTCGCCGATGACGCGGAACAGCAGGATGAACCACGCGACCCACAGGACGATCCAGAGGACGGTCCAGAAGGCGCCCAGGAGCGGGTAGTCGTAGGCGAGATAGACGTGTGCGTTCATGAGGGCTTCCCCTGTTTCTCCGTGCTGTTCACGGTGGAGGCGGCGCCGAGCACCGCGAGGACTGCCAGGACGAGGACGGCGATGCCGAGGACCAGGGCGACGACCGCCGCCGTGGGGTAGTTCCAGAGGAACAGGGCCAGGGCCGCCGCTGCGATGACGATGCCGGTGGTCCAGCGCCGGTGCGTCTCCAGCCAGTGGCCCGTGGCGCCGGTGCGCAGACCGGAGCGGGCCATGGCACGGCCGGTGGCACCGGTGGCCCGGGTGCTCGCCGAGCGGACGAACCGGGCGCCGCGCCCGGGGCCGTAGAGGTAGCCGGCCAGTGCGGTGATGACCGCCGCGACGAGCACCGTGCGGGTGCTGTTGCGCAGGAAGCGGACGAAGGTGTCGTAGATCGAGGCGGCCGCGTCCGCGGGCAGGACGGAGGGCGGGACGGAGTCCAGGTAGATGCGCCGTGCGACGACGAGTCCCACCAGGAGCAGCACCATCATCACGCCGATGCCGACGGCCGCGGTCATGAGGGCCACCCGGTGCGAGGGGGCCGCCCACACGGCGAGCGCGGCCAGGACGACCGCGGTGACGGGCAGCCACGTCCCGACGACGTCGAGCAGGCGCATGGTGCTCTGGGCGTCGTCGAGCTTGTCGGTCCGGAACAGGGTGATCGTCTTGTCGACGTCCGGGATGTTCGCGGCCTTCTCGTAGCCCTCCCCGACCAGCTTGTCCTTGACCTTGTCCACGACGGTGCCCAGGTCCAGGACGACCGCGTCGCCCTTCGCCTCCACGGCGCTGTTCCCCTCGCCGGTGAGCGTCTTGACGACGGCCGCGTGGGCCCGCCGGTTCGCCCCGTCCCACAGCTGCGCGAACTGGTCGCTCGTGATGACCTTGTCGACCACGTTGTGGACGGCTGTGGTGAGGGCGCTCTTGAGGGGGCCTGCGAGGAGGTGCGACTTGTCCACGATCCCCGGTGGGGCACCGGCCTTGGCGACCGCGTTGCCGAGGGCGTCCGTGATGCCCTTGATGTCGACGTTGTCGACGACCCGTGTGGTCAGCTTGTCGGTGACGGTCTTCTGCACGGCCGGGTCCTTGGCCAGTGGCGCGACGGTCTGGACGTACCGGTCGGTGTCCGAGACCTGGCTGTTCGCCCAGGCCGCCACCACGGCGAGCGGCGAGAGCACGAAGGCGAGCAGGAGCAGGACGGACGCCGCCGCGTAGCGCAGCCTCCGGTGGTGCAGGTCCTCGCGGTGGCGAAGGCGCGCGTAGTCACGGCGTTCGCTGGGGGTGAGGGGGCCGTCGCCGTACCCGGGGCCCTGAGGGCCGTGAGCGCGAGGCGGATCCATGGCCTGCTCCCTCCTCCGGCGGGCGGGTGCCGACCGGACCGGGCACGCGCCGAACGCTCGAAGGGCTGTTCCTACGCGCAGGCTGGCCGATGCGCGGCGGCGGTCGCATCACCCGCAGCGGGTGAACCGTGCGCCGTCCGTCACTCGGGCAGGCGGCGCATCTCCTCCACGCCCAGGCCGAGGTCCTGGAAGCGGGCGAGGAGCCCGTACAGGTGGGCCTCGTCCGTGACCGTGCCGTGGAACAGCGTCTGCCGGGGCAGCGGTTCCGCCTTCAGCTCCGGGAAGGCCTCGGTCAGGAGACGGGAGACGGCGCCCGTCACACGGAATTCGTAGCGCATGGTCGAACCGCTCCCACCGTCGGGGATCCACCAACGGTGACAGGGTGCGCCGCCCGCAGGCCACCGCCATCACCCGCAACAGGCGGCGACGGCGGCGCGTCAGAGGAGGTGCAGCTCCCTGCCCCGCTCGACGGCGTCGCGGCGCCGGGAGACGCTCAGCTTGCGGTAGACGCTGCGCAGGTGGGTCTTCACGGTGTTGACGGAGAGGGACAGTTCGGCGGCGATCTCGTCGGCGGACATCATCCTCTGCACGCACAGGAGCACCTCGCGTTCCCGGCTGCTGAGGGGCTGGGCCGGGCCCGGGGGCTCCGCGTCCCCGAGCGCGGTGAGCCAGGCGCCGCGGTGCTGCGCGGGACCGGTGCCGCCGGCGCCGTCCAGCAGGTGGCGCAGCCAGGGGCCGGCGTCACGGAAGGGGCGGCGCAGCCGCTCGGGCCGGGCGGTGTCCAGTGTCCGGCCGAGGAGGCGCTCGGCGGTCGCCCGGTCGCCGGCCAGGAGCGCGGCCCGGGCCCGCAGCAGCTGGACGCCCACGCGGTCCGGCAGGCTGAGGTCGGGGGAGTCCCCGGCGCGGGCCAGCAGGCGCAGGCAGCGGCCGGTGCGGCCGGCGGCGAGGTGGGCGCGGGCGAGGGCGACGAGGGGCGCGGGGCCGTCGGCCCGGGTGCCGTGCACGGCGGTGACGGCGGCCTCGTGATCCCCGCGGGCCAGTGCCGCGGCCGAGCGGGTGAGCGCGAGCCGCTGGGCGGGCCACGGCGCGTCGTCCGCTCCCGGGCGGGGGAGGACGGCGAGGGCCGTCTCCCAGTGCCCCCGGGCCAGTTCGAGACGGGACCGGAGCACGGCGGCCTCGGCCGCCAGGAGCGGATCCTCGTGCACGTCGGGGCGTTCGAGGGCCTGGCCGAGCCGGCGGTGGGCGGCTTCCAGGTCGTCCCGCTCGCACGCGACCGCGGCCAGGGCGACGTGGGCGGCACCGGTCCGGCGGTCCGGCGCGGCACCGCACTGGCCGGCGATCACCAGCGAGCGCAGTGCGTGGTCCTCGGCCGCGGTCAGGGCCCCGGCGGCGCTCTCGGCCAGGGCGAGCAGCCCGAGGGACATGTGCTGTACGGGGAGCGAGGCCGCCGTGGTGCAGGCACCGGCGGCCTCCGTGCCGAGACGGCGGGCCTCGGTGAGGTGCCCGCGGCCCAGGAACGCCCGGGCGAGCCCGAGGAGCCGCAGCGCCTCGATCTCGGGGTGGGCCCGGATCAGCTCGGGCGGCACCCGCCTCATCAGGTCGGAGACGGCACGCGCGGCTTCTTCGGCCGGTCCGGGCCGGCCGGTACCGCCGTCCTCGCCGTCCTCGCTCGCGTTCCCGTCCGCCCGGGGCTCGCACAACAGGTGCAGCAGCTCGTGGGTGAGCGCGACCTCCGGGTCCGGCTCGGCGCCGTTGCGGCGCAGGTGCCGTTCGGCCGCGGCGAGGCGCTCGCGGCAGCCGGCGCGGTCATGACGCGCCAGCCGGCAGGCGGCCGCCAGCAGGGCGGGTTCGGCACCGGGCACGGAGGGCGGCATACGGGAGAGGGCCCGCTCGGCCCGTTCGCCTTCCGGAGCCGTGAACAGGGCCCCGGCCAGCAAGTGGTGGACGGCCAGGGAAGCGGCGTACCGCCAGTCGCCGGCCTCCGCGGCCTGCTCCAGCGCCTCGGTGACGCGGCCCGCCCCGGCCAGCCAGCGGGCGGCACGGGCGTGGAGCCGCGGTACGAGGACGGGGTGCCGGATCCGCAGCTGGGCGCGGAGCACTTCGGTGAACAGCGGGTGGACCCGGCACCACGCCGTGCCGGGGACGGGTTCGACGAAGGCGTTCTCGCGGATCAGCCCGGCCAGGACCGCCTCGGCGTCCTTGCGCCCGGTCAGGGCGTTGACCAGGTCCGGGTGGAGGCGGTCGAGAACACTCGCGCGCAGCAGCAGTTCTCTGGTGGCGGCGGGCCGGGTGTCGAGCACTTCGGCGAGCAGGTAGCCGGAGACCGCCTCCTCGGTCCCGGTGAACGAGCGGGTGAAGCCGTCCGGATCGCCGCTGCGCTGCATGGCCAGGGCGCACAGCCTCAGGCCGGCGGCCCACCCTCCGGTGCGCCGCGTCAGGGCCCGGGCGACCCCGTCCCCCGGCCCGAGGCCGTGCCCGCGCAGCAGTGCGGCCGTCTCGTGCGCGGTGAAGGCCAGGTCGGCGCCGCGGACCTCCGTCAGCCGGTCCTCCGCGCGGTAGCGGTGGAGCGGCAGCAGGGGTTCCAGCCGGCTGGTCACGACCAGCCGCAGCATGGGCCCGCAGTGGTCGAGGAGGAATTCCAGGCCGGCCGGTACGCGCCGGCCCGTCACGTGCTCGAAGCCGTCGAGGACGAGGACCACGGGGCCGGGCAGGCGCTCCGTCGCGGCGGCGAGCCGGGTCAGCAGGGAAGTGCCGACGCTGCCGGGCCCGTCGGGCACGGCGATCCCGCCGGGCAGCCGGGGGAGCGCGCGCCCCAGGGCCTCCAGGACGTAGCTCCAGAAGACGCCCGGCGCCGCGTCGTCCGGGCCGAGCGTCAGCCACGCCACGGGCCCCGGGGGCCCGCCGTCCCGCGCCCATGCGGCGGCGAGGACGGTCTTCCCCGCCCCGGCAGGGCCGGTGACCAGCGTCAGCGGACCCTGTGCGCCGTCACCGAGCCTGCCGAGCAGCCGGGGCCGGGGGACGTGATGGCGAGGAGCGGCGGGCACCGAGAGCTTCGCTGCCAGCAGCGGGTCGCCCGACCAGGTCAGCGTCACCCTCCATCTTCACCACGCATGACGGGTGATCGCACACGGGCCCGTCCCGGGAGCCGGGCCGGGGCCGGACCGGCGACACACCCCCGCGCAAGGCGCCGGCAGGCCGCCGCGCGGTTCTAGAGTGCGGTCAAGTGGCCGCTCGCCCGTCACCGGGGCGCACCGGAAGGCGGAGAGGTGCAGGCGTGAAGCGATGGCGTGCCCTGATCGTGCTCGGGACGGCCCAGTTCCTGATGGTGCTGGACACCTCGGTGATGAACGTCTCGATCAGCAAACTGGTCGAGGACTTCGACACCGAGGTCACGGCTATCCAGGCCGTCATCACCCTCTACACCCTGGTCATGGCCGCCTTCATGATCACCGGCGGGAAGCTGGGCGACGCGTTCGGCCGCCGCCGGGCCTTCACCGTCGGGCTCGTCGTGTACGGAGCCGGGTCCGCCGTCACCTCCCTGGCGCCGTCCCTGTGGGTGCTGGCACTCGGCTGGTCGGTGGTCGAGGGGCTCGGTGCCACCCTCGTCCTCCCGGCGCTCGCGGCGCTCGTCGCGGGCGCGTACCGGGGCCGGGAGCGGTCGGTCGCCTACGGGGTCATCGGAGGGCTGGCCGGCGCCGGCATCGCGGTGGGGCCGCTGCTCGGCGGATGGGTGACCACGTACCTGACCTGGCGCCTGGTCTTCGCCGGCGAGGTCGTGCTGGTCATCGCCATGCTGTGCGTCGTCCGGTGGATCCCGGACGTTCCGCCGGAGCCGCGCACCGCACTGGACAAAGGAGGCGTCGCCCTGTCCTCGGCCGGGCTCGCCCTCGTCGTCCTGGGCGTCCTGCAGAGCAGCTCCTGGGGGTGGCTGAAGCCCCGGAACCCGCCCTTCACCCTCCTCGGCTTCTCCCCGACCGTGTTCGTCATCGCCGCGGGCGGCGTTCTGCTGTGGCTGTTCTGCTCCTGGGAGCGGCGGCAGCAGGGGCGGGGGAGGGAGCCCCTGGTGCGCCTGTCGCTGTTCGCGGTCGCGCCGCTGCGGTCCGGGCTGACCATGCTGCTCTGCCAGAACCTCGTCCTGCTCGGCCTGTTCTTCGTCATCCCGCTGTACCTCCAGGTCGTCCAGGGCCTCACCGCCTTCGAGACCGGGCTGCGCCTGCTGCCGGTGTCCGTGACCATGCTGCTGTCCGCCATGACCGGACCGGTGCTCAGCAGGATCGCCGCACCCCGGACGGTGGTGCGCTGGGGCCTGCTCGTGCTCGTCGTGGCGGCGGTGTGGCTCCTGGCCACGATCGAGCCCCGGATCGACAACCTCTCCTTCGGCCTGGCGATGGCCGTCCTCGGCCTGGGCATGGGGCTCCTCGCCTCCCAGCTGGGCAACGTCGTGCAGTCCAGCGTGGGGGAGGGCGAACGCAGCGAGGCCGGCGGCCTGCAGTACACCGCACAGAACCTCGGCTCGTCCCTGGGCACCGCGCTCATCGGCTCCCTGCTGATCGGCGCCCTGGTCCACGCCTTCACCACGCAGATCGAGGGCAACCCGAAGATCTCGGACGCGGCACGCCAAGAGGCCGGCATCGCCATGGAGGCGGGGGTCAGCTTCGTGAGCACGGACCAGGTGCGCGCCGCCGCCGAACGGGCCTCGCTGCCGCTGTCCGAGACCGACGCGCTCGTCGACTCCTACGCCACGGCGCAGCTGGACGCCCTCAAGGCCTCCGTGCTGGCCGCCGCGGCCATCACCCTGGGCGCGTTCCCGTTCACCCGCCGGCTGCCGGCGGAGCGGCTGACGCGGGAGGCGGGCCGGTGAAGGCGGTGCTGCGGCCCCTCGGCACGGCGACGGGCCTTGTCCTCGCCTATTACCTCCTGCCCATGGACCAGAGGTTCGAAGGGAGCGCGGCCGTGGGCCTCGTCCTCGGTCTGATGGCCGTGGCGGCCCTCTTCACCTGGCAGATCCGCTCGATCCTGCGGTCGCCCCGGCCCCGGCTGCGGGCGGTCGAGGCACTGGCCACCACGGTTCCGCTGTTCCTGCTGCTCTTCGCGGCCACGTACCACCTCATGGAGCAGGCCCGGCCGGGCGACTTCACCGCACCCCTCAGCCGGACCGACGCCCTGTACTTCGCCCTCACGGTGTTCAGCACCGTCGGCTTCGGCGACATCACGCCCCGCACGGAACCCGCACGGATCGCCACCATGGTGCAGATGGTGGGCGACATCCTTCTCGTCGGCGTCGCCGCCCACGTCGTCGTCGGGGCGGTCCAGTCCGCCCTCGGACGCGGGTCAGCTCCCGGACCGCCCCCGGGCTCCGGGAACGGCCGCGCCGGAAGGTAGGGCACGGCCGCCCGCCGTGAACGCGAGGCCCCACAGACGCCGCCAGTCCAGCCGCGGCCGCGCCGCCGGGACGCCCGGTCGGTGCCGGGGAACCCTCACCCGCAGCGCGCCGGGCTCCGACGTACAGCGCACGGGCGTGGGAAGCGTCAGCGCTTCGCCGTCGACACCGACCTGCACTTCGGGCCGGTCGGCGTCGATCACGAGCTCGCGCGAGGTGAGCGTGACCAGACCGGGTGCGTGCCGGCCGCGCAGCAGATCGGCCGCCTCGACGGCACTGTCGACCTTGACGCTGACGAGCCCCAGCACTCCGCCGTCGAGCCGGTCGCGCCGGCCCAGCCCTGCCCGGTCACCGACCCGGTACGGGTTGTTGCTCACCAGCACGGCCTGCGGGCCGTCGACGGTGACAGAACCGGCGCCGACCCGCAGTCGCGGACCGTGCTGACGGGTCAGCACGCCGGGCAGCAGCCGCATGAGGGTGCCGGCCTTGTCGTCGCGGTACGCGGGGCTCTGCACGACCCCCGCGTACGCGCCGAACGACGCGTTGTTGACGAAGACGCGCCCACCCACGCGCCCGAGGTCCACCCGCAGCTCCACCCCGTCGGTGAGCGCCTCCAGACTCCGCGACGGGTCCTCCCGGTCGAGCCCGAGGTCCAGGGCGAAGTGATTGCGCGTCCCGGCCGGCACCACCAGGAACGGCACCCCGTGCTCCGCCGCCACCCCCGCCACCAGCGCCTGCGTCCCGTCGCCCCCGGCCACCCCGAGCAGGTCCGCGCCCCGGGCGAGGGCGGCGCGGGCGAGGGCGGCGACATCCCCGGACCGGCCGGGGCCGAGCAGCACCACTTCCGCACCGAGCGCCTCCGCCTTCTCCCGCAGCCGGAAACGCCCCACCTTCCCGCCGCCCGAGCGCGGATTCATCAGGAGACAGGCGTGCCCGGGCGGCGGGACCGGACGGCCGGGGGCCGTGCCCGGGGCCGTGTCCGGCCGCAGCGCCGCCCAGCCCGCGGCGGCGGCCAGCACCCAGAGCCCCAGCACGACGAGGACGACCCAAAGGAGCCTCGCCGCGACGTACGACACGAGCACGGCCACCGGCGCCGCCGCGGCCAGCACGAGGGCGATGCCCCTCACGACGCCCCGGCGCGTCAGCGCCCACCACGCGGCCGCCGCCGACACGGCCGGCCCCGCCACCCCGACGGCCACCAGTCCCAGGCTCCTGAAACCCGCCACGCACAACAGGAGCACCACCGCGCCGGCGACCGCCACGAACGCCAGCCGCGCACTCCAGCGCTGCCGCGCCCCACCGCGGCCCGCGACACGATTCATGGGACCTCCAGCGCCCACGGCCCGGCCCCCTTCCGCCATGGTCGCCGCCCGCGCGGGGGGACACCCTCACCCGGAACGGGTGAGGCAGGCCCGGCCCGCCGGACCCACAGTGGGACTGATGAACGGCGGCGGACGCACCACCGAGGGCTCGCGGCCGGCCCCTGCGGCCGGGTCGGCGACGGTCCAGGCCCAGGCGCTGCTGCCGATGATCTGGGCCGATCCGCAGCACATGCCCGAGCAACTGGCCTTCTTCGCGGTGCGCCGGTTCGGCCCCCGGGCCGCCGCCTCCGTGGACCGCCGCAAGCGGAACAGGCCGGCGGCCGGGGACGACGAGCTCCGCCGGGAGGTCATCGCCCACGGAACGCACATGACGATCGCCGACGGCGCCGTGCTGGGCGGCCCGTTCATCGTCCTCATGCCCGTCAGCTTCGTCGCGGCGCTGCTCTCCCAGGCCCAGATGGTGCTCGAACTGGCCGTCCTCGCCGGAGAGGACCCCCGGAGCGAACGACGCGTGGCCGACCTGCTGGTCCTCCAGGACGTGTACCCGTCGACGGAGGCGGCCGCCGAGGCGCTGCGGAAGGCGAAGCGGCGCCCGCCCGGAGGCCGGGGCCGGATCCCCCGGCGGACACGGTGGTCGCTGGTCGTCCGGATGGCGGCGATCCTCGGCCTCGTGGGCGGCGGCGGCAAGCAGAGCACGTTCCGGCGGGTGGTGTCGACGGCCCCGATCGTCGCCCTGTTCCTCGTCGGCATGGTGCTGCCACTGATCTGGGTGCCCGCACTCGCGGTGATCTACCGCAAGAACACCCTGCGGCTGGGGGCGAAGGCCGTGCAGTACTACACTCCGGGCGCCGCGGGGGAACTGCTCAGGCACCGGAAGCGGCTTCCCCACATGCCCAGCACGGCCGGCGTCGCCGCCGTTCTGCGGGTGCTCGCCCTCGCGGCGGTGCCCTTCGCGGCGGCCGGCGCGGCCGCCTGGGCAGGGCTCCGGCTGGCCGGCGGGTTCTGGGGCACCTGTCTGATCGTCCTCGTCGCGGTCTCCCTGCTCGCGGCGTGCCTCTGGTTCGTGCGCCGCCGGCCGCGCCGGAGCGTCGACGACGAGGGAAGGAGCCCGCCGTGAAAGCCCCGGAACCCCGCCTGTCACCGCACGAACGCGCGGCGCGCGGCAAGGAGGCGCGCGGCCGGATGCCGCGCTCGGCCCATGCGGACCTGGAGCCCGGGGCCGGCCGGGCCGACCCGGTGGACGTTCTCGAACAGCAGAGCGCCGGCCGCGTGCCGGAACTCGTCCCCATCCGCTACGGCAGGATGCTGGAGTCGCCGCTCGCCTTCTACCGCGGCGCCGCCGCCATCATGGCGGCGGACCTCGGCGCCCGGCCCGGCACCGGGATCGAGGCCCAGCTGTGCGGGGACGCCCACCTGCTGAACTTCGGGCTCTTCGCCTCGCCCGAGCGTCACCTGGTCTTCGACGTCAACGACTTCGACGAGACCCTGCCGGGGCCGTGGGAGTGGGACGTCAAGCGGCTGGCCGCCAGCCTGGCGGTCGCCGGACGGGAGAACGGCTTCCCGGAGAAGCGGCGCAGGGACGTCGTCCACGGCACCGTGCGCTCGTACCGGGAGGCGATGCGCGGCTTTGCGGGGATGCGCAACCTCGACGTGTGGTACGTGCACTCCGACACCGAGCTCCTGAGCGAGCTGTTCGCCGAGCGGCTCGGCAAACAGGGGCGCCGCCGGATGTCCCGGGCCCTGGAGACCGCACGCCGCCGCGACCACCTGCACGCCTTCCACCAGCTCACCGAGGTCGTCGACGGCGCCCGGCGGATCGCCGCGGACCCGCCCCTGCTCGTCCCGCTGGGCGACCTGATGCCCGACGACAGCCGGGCCGAGCTCGAAGGGCGCCTCCGCGCGCTCGTCGAGCAGTACGGCCGGAGCCTCGCGTCCGACCGCCGGCACCTCCTGCACCAGTTCCGGATGGCCGACGCCGCGCGCAAGGTCGTGGGCGTCGGCAGCGTGGGCACCCGCTGCTGGATCGTGCTCATGCTCGGGCGCGACGAGGACGATCCGCTGATCCTGCAGGCCAAGGAGGCGGGCCCGTCGGTGCTGGCCCCGTTCGTGCGCCCGAGCCCGTACGCCAACGAGGGGCAGCGCGTGGTCTGCGGACAGCGCTTGATGCAGGCCGTCAGCGACATCCTCCTCGGCTGGGAGCGCGCCGAAGGGATCGACGGGCGGCGGCGCGACTTCTACGTCCGGCAGTTGCGCGACTGGAAGGGCAGCGCCCGGCCCGAGACGATGCCGCCCGGCCGGCTGCAGGCCTACGGGGAGCTGTGCGGCGCCACGCTGGCCCGCGCCCACGCGCGCTCCGGCGACCGGATCGCGATCGCCGCGTACCTGGGCGGCGGTGACGCCTTCGACCGGGCGCTGGCGGAGTTCGCCGAGGCCTACGCCGACCGGAACGAGCACGACTTCCGGGCACTCGCCGACGCCGCGGACCGCGGCCGCGTCGTGGCCCGGAGAGCCTGACGCGTCGGCCGGCCCGCGGTCACCGCCTCTTCCACTCGGGGAGAGGGCGCTCGCCGGGCAGCCCGCCGGCCACGCTCTCCCGCAGGGACGGCCGGCGTGACGCGGCCCTTTCGTACCACCGGCCGTACCGGTCGGCGAGAGGGACGGACGAGACGCCGTGGAGGAGGATGCCGAGCCCGACGGTGACGGCGATCGCGGTGCCCATGGGCCGGGCCCCGGGCACCTCCTCGGCCGCCACGACCAGCCCCAGGACGAGGGAGGGAAGACCGCGGGAGCCGAACCACGCGGTATAGGCCACGGTCGGGGGCCGCAGCCGGCTGCCCGCGAGCGCGAGGGCGGTGGGCAGCATGCGCACGACCGTCAGGCTCAGCACCGCGTAGGCGACGACGCGCCCGTTCAGGTCCGTCAGCGCGGGGCCGAGGAGCACCGCGCCGAAGACGAGGAAGCTCAGTGAGGCCAGGAGCGCCGCGAGGTGCTCCACCGACTCGAGAGTGTCGTCCTCGCCCTCCGGGACGGAACCCGGCGGCGGACCCGCGCGCAGGGCGGCCGCGAAGGCGAAGCCCGCCACCCACGCCGCCACGAAGGCGCTGCCGCCCGTGGCCGCCGCGAGCGCGCCCGCCCCGGCGGCGAGCGCGAGGGGAAGACTGCGGCGCCAGTCGTCGTCGACCCGGCCCGCGGCGCGCGACCTGCTCAGCAGCACCCCGCCGAGGCCCCCGGCCACCAGCCCCAGCAAGGGGCTGAGCAGCAGCACCTGACGGAGGATTCCCGTCACCCCCTGGTGGGAGGCGGACGTCCCGGGCAGCGCGGCGAGGAGGACGGCGAACACGGGCAGGACCAGGCACTCGTTCAGGCCGCACTCGGCATTGAGCCCGTGCCGCACGACCGCGGGGATGCGCGGGGCGAACACGGCGGTCTTGCTCACCGACGCGTCGGTGGGCGCGAGGATCACCCCCACCAGTGCCGGCTCCCATCCCGTGAGACCCGGCAGCAGCGCCCACGCGAGCAGACCACCGCCCGCGATCGTCAGCGGCAGTGCGACGGCGAGGAGACGGACGGGGAGGAACCAGCCGTTGCGGAACTCCTCCGACCGTACGGTGGCGGCGTCGGTGAACAGGACCAGCGCCAGGGCCGCTTCGGCGAGGGCGAGCACCGGCCCGGCGTCGTGCTCCGGGTCCAGCAGCCCGAGGCCGGCCGGGCCGACGAGCACCCCGGCGGCGGTGAACACCATCGGCGCCGACACGACGGTCCGGGCCAGGCGCCGGGAGACGAGCGCGTACCCACCGGTGACGGCGGCCACGGCGGCCACCGCCCATCCGCCGCCTCCGCTCACAGTCCCTCCTCCGGCCGGCCGTCGGCCACGGACGGACCCGTCCAGGAAGAGTGATCGGTCCGGTGCCCCGTGGGGCACCGGACACGCGGACGCTCACCCGATGGACGGACAGCGGAAGGACGTCACTCCCCGCCGGCCGGGTCCTCCTCCCCGTGGTCGAGGGCCAGGAGGGCGGCGCCGATCCACCCGGCCTCCGGGCCGAGCCGGGCGGGCACGACGGCCGGGACCTCGCGGTGGGCGGCGGCGGTGACGTAGCGGGCGAAGCTCGCACGGACGGGGTCCAGCAGGAGCTCGCCGGCTTCGGCCACGCCGCCGCCGATGACCACCAGCTCGACGTCGAAGAGGTTGACGAGCGTCGCGACGCCGATGCCGAGCCAGTGGCCGAGGCGCTCCAGCTGGGCCCGCGCCGCCGCGTCGCCGGCGCGGGCGGCCGCCGACACCGCCTCCCCGGTCACCCGGCCGGACCCGTCGGCGAGCGCGGCCAGCGCCCCGCCGGGTTCGGCCGCGGCCGCCGCGCTGCCGTAGCGCCCGAGGGCCCGCCCGGAGGCCAGCGGTTCGAGGCAGCCGATGGTCCCGCAGCCGCAGCGTTCGGTGCCGTGCGGGTCGACGATCATGTGCCCGATCTCCGTGGCGATCCCGGTGCGGCCCCGGAAGAGGCGACCGGCCAGGACGAGTCCTCCGCCGACACCGGTGCCCACGGTGATGAAGGCCATGTGAGCGGCGCTGTTCCCCATGCGGTACTCCGCCCAGCAGGCGGCGTTGGCGTCGTTCTCGACGACGGCCGGCAGCCCGGTGGACTCCCGGAGCAGCCGCCGGAGCGGCAGGTCGTGGTAGGCGGTGTTGGGGGCCGTCCGGATGCGCCCCTCGGGCCAGAGGACGAGGCCCGCCGCCCCCACGCCGACGGCGGCGATCCCCGGATTCCGGTGGCGCAGTCCCTCGATGAGGACGGCGACGGACTTGAGGATGGCCGCCTGGTCGGAGGGGCACGGCACGGCCGGGACGCGCTCGACGACACGGCCCTCCGCATCGGTCACTCCGGCCGCGATCTTCGTTCCTCCGATGTCGAGGCCGACGGCGAGCCGGCCGTCGCCGGGGAGCCGTGGGCGCATGGGGGCACTCCTACCGGGCATGGGGCACTCCTACGGGTGTTGGAGCCGGACGCCGGGACAGCCCTGCAGAGCGATCAGCGCGGCGCCGTGCGCACCACGGACGGCGTCCAGCGGTTTGGTGACGATCTGACAGTCCCTGCTGATCTGGAACGTGTACGCGGGGAACTTCCGCATCGCCTGCAGGAAGGAGTTCGCCGCCCGGCGCCCGGGCCCGCCGCGGATGAGGTCCCCCGCCGCGTAGACCACCACCCGGGTGGGCCCGAACAGGGTGAGGAGCGTGGCGATGCCGCGGGCTATCGAGGTGCCGGCCTTGCGGAAGGCCGCCAGTGCCTCGCGCGCCTGCACGTCGTCGCTGTCGGCGAGCGCGATCGCGGCCTCCAGCCCGTCCAGCTCCCGGCCGGTCCGCTCCTTGACCACGGCGGTCAGGGCCCGGTTCCCGACCTGGCTCTCGATGCACCCGCGCATCCCGCAGTCGCAGATGCGGCCCCTCGGCCACACCTGCAGGTGCCCGAACTCCACCGGGGCGGACAGCCGTTCTCCCCGGACGACCAGTCCGGCCCCCACGCCGTCGCGCACGAGGACGACCCCGAACGTCGCGTCGACGCGGCCCACGCCGAGGCTCTGCTCGTACGCGGCGAAGGCGTGCGCGTCGTTCTCCACCGAGGTGGCGCAGCCCAGCATGGAGGCGAGTTCCGCACCGAGGGGGACGTCCTCCCACTCGTACGGGGGAGGTTTCTCGTGCCGGTGGTCGTCCGGGCCGTTGACCAGGTGGAGCACCCTGCCCGTGTCCGGGTCGACGGGCCCGCCGACCTGGACCCCCACGCACACCCTGCTTCTGGGGAAGGCGCACCCCAGCCTGTCGTCGACGAGGTTCTCCGCGAGCTCGGCCACGCGCTTGACCACCTCTGCCGACTCCATGACCGTGAGGTGCCGACGGGAGCGCGCCAGAACCATGCCGTCGGCCCCGACGACGACTCCGGTGAGTTTGTACGGCTGGATCTCGATGCCGATCGCGTAGTGCTCGTGGTCGAGTTCGTACGAGCGCCGGAGGATCTGCCGCACTTTCACGTCGTGCACGTTCACGTTCATGTGCCACCTTGCGTCCGGTGGTGCGCCGAAGGAAAAGGGGGTCAGATGAAAGGGGTCAGGTGAAAGGGGTCAGGTGATGGAGCCGGGAGCCACGGCCTCCGGGTACCGCTGGACCGCGGAACGGATGGCGATGGGGGTCAGCGTGACGATCTCGCCGGTGTCGCCCTCCCCTTCCCCGTCTCCCTCCGCGTCCCGGGCGGCACGGCGCAGTTCCTCCGCCTGTCCGGCGGTCGCGCAGTCCCACAGCGCGCCGACGAGATCGATGTCGTCCGTGTCCTCGAATTCCTCGAAGGAAACCTGCTCGGTCATGAGGTGAAGGCTTCGATTGACGTAGGGAAGGTGGCGCACGCACTCGGTGAGGAACGCGGCCTTCAGCGCGGAATCGGCCGCCTGCGGATCCGGGAGGGGACGCAGATCCCGGTCGCGGAAGCTGCTCAGCGCCCGTGCCACCGTCTCCACCGCGAGTTCGTCGATATCGTCCCGCTGGAGACGGACGCGGGGGCTTTTTGCTGAGGAAATCGCGAGCAGCCAGAGACGAACGACGTGATATCCGTAAGCGGCCCAGCCGGCCCGGGACTCGAAGCGGGGGACACCGGCGCTGCGGGCGGCGCGGTCCGCGGCCGGTGCGGTGGACGCGGATCCGACGAGCCGCTGCAGCCGCTCCTCCACCACGTCCGGGGTCAGCTGGCTCTCGACGCCGGCCCGGACGGCCCGGAGGAATCGCTCGAACGCCGGGTGCACGTGCTGCGTGGCGACTCTGGTGGGCTTCGGCTGGGCCCTGCGTGTGGCGAGACCGTGATCATCCCTTGCGGACATGCGAACCTCCTTCTTCTTCCTCGTAGTTCTCCAGTGAGCTCCGCAGTGCGGCGATCGCGTGCCGCAGATTGCTGCGGACCGTGCTCGCCTTCACGCCGAGAAGCGCCGCGATCTCCTGTGCGGAGTAGCCGTCCAGGTGCAGGGCCAGGACCTGCCCCTGCCGGGGAGGCAGAGCGCGCAGGGCCTCCAGCACCCTTTCGTGTTCGTCCGGTTCCGACCGGGCTGCCGGGGGCGAGCCCGCGAGCTGTGCGGTCCGGGATTCCAGAACCAGGCGCCGGCGGTTGCGCTCGGCCTTCTTGCAGTACGCGTGCCACGCGGCCGTCCGGACCCAGCCCGCGGGGCTCTTGCAGTCCGCCCATGTGCGCAGGAGCTCCTGCATGGCGTCCTGCGTGGCGTCCTCGGCTTCCTCGAACGTCGCTCCGGCTCTCATCAGGCTGTGCACGACCCGTGGATACTCCGCCGTGAAGAAATCGGCGAAACCCGGCAACTCGGGGGGTAAGGCTCCGTGATCTCCTCGGGGATCTCCTTGGGGGCTCACGCAGCCACCTCCTCCGGGTCGGTCACACCCTTATAGGGCCGTGGCGGACCGGAAGTGTGCAAAGCCTTTGTCTTCGCCTGCGCCCTCGCCCGCGCCTTCGACTCCGCTCACGCCCATGCCCGCAGCACTTGCACGAGAACGATGCGTTCCGCCCCCTTCTGGATAACAACCCCGATGAAGGCGAGGCCCTCATGAGGCGCAATGCCGGCACACGGCACTCCGGCACCACCGGCACCGGCGGACCGGACCGTCACCCGAGCCCCACGGAGGTCGTGGCGCTTGTGAACGGGGTGACGGCGAGCATCGGAGGGACGTACGTGGTGACGTCATCCGTCCTGATCGCGGCGCTGGCCGGAGTGCTGGCGGCAATCGTGGTGGCCCTGCACCTCACGTCCGGTTCGTGACCGGAGCCTCCCGGAGGGCGCCGGCGAGGACCGAGGCCACGACCTTGCGCACGGCTCCGGCCTCCGGCCGGGGGCTCGTCCGGTCGGCGAACAGCAGGTGACCGGCACCGATCAGCGCGGGAGCGAGCGTGTCGACGTCCGCGCCGGCTGCGATACGGCCCCGTTCGCGCTCGGCGGCCAGGTACGAGGCGACCATGGCGGTGGCTTCCGTCAGCAACGGGACGCCGCCGCCCGGCCCGGGCCGCCGCAGCCGGGCGCGCAGGTCGTCCCGGAAGGTGATGAGGGCGACGATCGCCACGGCGACCGGACCGAACAGGTCCGTCAGCGCGGCGGCGAGGTTGCCGGCGACGGAGCCGGTGCCCGCGGCGCCGAGCAGGGCGGCGGACCGGCCGTCGATCCGGGCGATGCGGTCCCGCACGAGCTCGGCGAGGAAGGCGTCGAAGTCGGCGAAGTGCCGGTGCAGGACGCCCTTGGCGCAGCTTGCCTCGGTCGTGACGGCACGGCTGGTCAGCGCGCTGGGCCCGTCCCGGAGCAGGATGCGCTCGGCGGCGTCGAACAACTGCTCACGCGCATCGCGCAGGGCCACTCCGGTCGGCATGCGGCACGTCCTTTCCGTCTCTCGCCGGACCCTATCCGTTGACGGGGGGGCTGGCCCCCCCCTTGGGGGGCCCACCCCCACTTCACCGTCAGGGCGAACGCGCCCTTCAGAGCAGGAGCCGCACCAATACCGGGCGATGGCCGAGTCGTTCGGCACGGACGCCGAACGGTACGACCGGGCCCGGCCCCGCTACCCCGACGCCCTGGTGGAACGGATAGCCGCCGAGGCCGACAGCGTTCTCGACGCCGGCTGCGGCACCGGAATCGCCGCCCGGCAGTTCCGGGCGGCCGGCTGCAGGGTGCTGGGCGTCGAGCCCGACCCGCGGATGGCCGCGCAGGCCCGGCAACTCGGCGTGGACGTCGACGTGTCGGCCTTCGAAGCCTGGGACCCGGCCGGACGCGCCTTCGACGCCGTCGTCGCCGCCCAGGCCTGGCACTGGATCGACCCGGTCGCGGGAGCGGCCAAGGCCGCGCAGGCGCTGCGGAACGGCGGCCGGCTGGCGGCGTTCTGGAACGTGCCCCGGCTTCCGCCCGAGGTGACCGAAGCCTTCGTCGCGGCCTACCGCCGGGTCGCACCCGATGCGCCGCCCGGATTCCCGACGACGACGGAGCAGGCCCTGGACGCCTACCGGCGACTCGACGCCAAGGCCGCCGACGGGATACGCGAGAGCGGCGGATTCGGGGAGCCGGAGCACTGGAACTTCGACTGGGAGTGGACCTACACCCGGGACGCGTGGCTGGACCAGATGCCCACCCACGGCGCCCTCACCCGGCTCCCGCCCGGCAAAGTGGCGGAAGTGCTGGAGTGCGTCGGGGCCGCCGTCGACGCCATGGGCGGGAGTTTCGCCGTGCGTTACGCGACGGTGGCGGTCACCGCGGTGCGGCGCATCCCCTGATGCTTATCGGGTGATGCCTATCAGGCCACTGTGAGGACGAGGGACGCGACGGCCAGAGCCAAGTAGCCGCCGGGGAAAGCGATGTTGTGGAAGACGCGGGCGCGGACGTGCGCCGCGACGGCGCCGACGTAGAACAGGACCAGGCCGGCCGCGGCCGCGACACCGAGGAAAGGGACCCCGAGCAGCCCGAGCAGAAGCCCGGCGGCACCGGCGCCCTTGAGCGCGGCCAGCCACGGGAGCCAGGTCCGCGGGGTTCCCACCTCGGCCGCGTTGGCGAGGACGGACCCGGCTCTCATCAGGTCCGCCACGACGATCCCGGCGTTGGCCGCGATCGTGACGGCGGTGACGATCACGTAGGCGCTGAACACGGGTTGTCCTTTCGGCGGGGTGCGGAGCGGGAGCGCACCAAGCCTCGCCGCCCCCTCCACGCGGCGTCCAATGCCTGCGTCTATAACCTGATGGCATGGACGTCGACACCCGGTTGCTCCGCTCCTTCGTCGCCGTGGCGGAGGAGGGCAGCCTGACCCGGGCCGCGGAACGGCTGTTCGTGTCGCAGCCGGCACTGACGAGACAGATCAAGCAGCTGGAGGACCGGGTCGGCGTACGGCTGTTCACGCGCTCGCAGACCGGCATGGTCCTCACCGCACCGGGCAGGGTCCTGGCGGCGCGGGCGCCCGCGCTGCTGGCCGAGTGGGACCGGGCGCTGGGGGAGACGAAGGGCGCGGCCGGCAGGGCGGCCCGTGTTCTGCGGGTCGGCTTCCTGGCCAGCGCCGCCAACGAGGCCACCCCGCACATCATCGCGGAGTTCGCCCGGCGCCGGCCTGGCTGGCGGGTCGAGATGCGCCAGTCCTCGTGGGCGGACCCGAGCGCCGGCCTCGCCGACGGGGGCGTCGACGCCGCCCTGCTGCGGCTGCCCTTCCTCGGCCAGGACGCCGTACGGGTGGAGGTCCTCTTCAGCGAGCCCCGCTGGATCGCGCTGCCCGAGGCGCACCCCTTCGCCTCGCGCGAGCGGATCCCGTTCCGCGACCTGCGGGACGAGCCGTTCGTGGCGGCCCCGCACCGGACGGGCGCGTGGCGGGACTACTGGCTGGCCGCCGACGAACGCGACGGCCACCCCGCCCGCATCGGCGCCGTCACCGACCAGCCGGACGAATGGCTCAGCGCGATCGCCAATGGTTATGGGATCGCCCTCGCCCCCGAATCCGCCGCCCGTTACTATGCACGCCCGGGCGTGACGTACCGTCCCGTCACCGGCGTCAGCCCCAGTCTCGTCGGCGTCGCCTGGCCCCCCTCCGCGGACGCCGACCCCGTCGTCCAGGACTTCGTACGGTGCTGCCTGAGCAGCCGGCACGGGCCGCAGGGCGAGACCGCTTCCTTGCGCATTGACCAGGGTGAAACGGTGACCGCCGCCGGCGGTCCCGGCTATACGAGATCGAACGGCGCCGGGGCGTGTCCCTCCCAGATCCGGCGCGAGGCCTCTTCGGGATAGGGCACGGTCTTCGGTTCGCCTTCCAAGGCGCGGGTGAGCCGCTCGTCGGGGCGGTGCGCGGCCCATCCGGGGGCGCCGGTGGTGACGAAGCGGATCCACGCCTGCTGCAGCTCCCGCGAGACCGCGAGGGCCTCGGGCGTGGGCCGGTCGCCGAGGAGCCCCTTGCCGGTGGGGCTGTCCAGGGTGCCGAACGCCAGGGGGACGTCGAGGCTGTGGCAGGCGCCCAGCGCCCCGCCCATGGCCGGGGAGCTCAGCCGCAGTTCGAAGAGGTACGAGGTGCCGCCGGCCGCGGTGCCGGCGGCCCTCGACCAGGCCCTCCGCGGTACGTACGCAGGGCAGTTCAGACATGTCGGTTCCCCTCTCGGATCGCTCCTCCGAAGGGCTCCCACGTTATCGGCCAACTGTATTATGTCAACCGTATGAAAAAGCCGGGTAGACTGCGGAGGCCGGGAAGAGAGAGTGACGGAGAGGCTGACGATGCCGAAGCAGGTGGACCACCAGGAGCGCCGCGAGACGATCGCCCGGGCGCTGTGGCGGGTGGTCGAGCGGCGCGGCGCGGTGCATCTGACCATGCGCGAGGTCGCGCAGGAAGCGGGCCTCTCCCACGGGGCCGTGCAGCACTACTTCGCCTCCCGCGAGGCGATGCTCGCCTTCGCGATGGACTTCGCGGCCGAGCAGACCGCCCGGCGCGTCGGCCGGGGCGTCCAGGAGCTCGGCGACCGGCCGCACCCCCGCGACGTGCTCCGGCTGATGCTCACGGAGACGCTCCCCCTGCACGCCGACGCCCGCGCGACCAGCCGGATGAGCGCCGCCTACGTACTGGAGGCGTTGCACGACAAGAACGTCCACGCGCGGGCGCGCGACGGAATGCTCCAAGGGCGCGCCCTCGTCGAGCAGCTGGTCCGCCGGGCGATCGCCGACGGGTACATCGGCCCCGAGCGGGACCCGGCGGCGGAGACCGACCTGCTCCTCGCCCTCACCGGCTTCACCCCCCTGATCGAGCTGGACGTGATCCGGCCCCAGGACGCGCTCGCCGCCATCGACCAGTACCTGGACAGGCTGTTCGTCAAGGCGTGACTCCGGCTTCCGGCGCACGGCCGGAACGCGTCGGTGTGGTAAGCGGTGGCCGGTTCGCGTCCTCGTGCCCGGGTCCCGGGGCGCGACAGATTGGGCGGCGGCACACGGCAACCATCACGCGGCAGCTGAAGGAGACCGGACGTGACGCAGGGACACGAGCAGTATTCAGGGACCATCAACGATTTCATCAGCAAGATCACCACGTGGTACGAGGAGAACCACGACGATTTCAGGAAGCTGTACGACGAGGCGATCGCCCACGTGGTGCCGTGCCCGGTCGAGAAGTCGGACCCCGTGTACTTCGACTGGCAGAAGGGGAACATCGACACCCTCTGCCGGTTCTTCAGGGACTGGTACAACTGGGAGTCGGGCGTGAAGGACGGGCTGACCTACATCGAGAAGTTCAGCTGGCTCAACTACGAGAACCAGCACGGCATGTACTTCGTGACCTCCGGCCCGGGGCGCGAGATGACCGCCGACTTCACGCACCTGCAAGGCGTGCAGATGGACTCGGAGGATTCGAAGCCGCTCATCAAGAAGTGGATCGAGGAGCTCGGTCCGAAGCGCATGGACGACTACAAGGTCGAGGACTGGCAGAACTTCAACGCGTTCTTCATCCGGGAGATCAAGGAGGGCAGGCGGCCGGTCGAAGCCAAGGACGACCCGACCGTGGTGGTCGCCCCGGCCGACTGCGTCATCAACATGATCGTCGATGAGCTGGGGGAGCTGACGCGGATCCCGGTCAAGAACGTGACCATGAACGTCGGCCAGCTGCTCGACGAGTCCGTCTACGCCGGCAAGTTCATCGGTGGCACCGCGGTCTCGTGCATCTTGATGCCCGACAGCTACCACTGGTACCACGCCCCGGTGGCGGGCGAGGTGGTGGAGGCCCGCGACGACATCGGCGGCGCCTACTACGGGATCCGGAACTTCCCCGACCTGCTCGACAACGGGGACGTCGGCTACGGCTACGACTACGCCGACTTCATCGACTTCCGCCGGGGATACCTCATCATCAAGACGCTCTACCTGGACGCCTCCGGAGGACCGGCCGGCGAGGGCTACGTCGCGCAGGTGCCCGTCGGCCTCAACTCCATCGCGTCCGTGAACTTCCTGCCCAAATTCAAGGGCGAGCTCCCGGTCCCGGTGGACAAGGGGGAGCGGATCGGGAACTTCATGTACGGAGGGTCGCTGAACATCCTGCTGTTCGAGAAGGGCCGCTTCCCCGCGGTGCAACTGCTCCAGGGACAGCGCATCGGAGTGCTGGAGGACGACCCGGAGAAGACGGCCACGCGGTTCCCCCGCTCCCGCCACACGCAGCAACGGCGGCCCGGCCCCCTGGCTCCCTGACCCCGCGCCGAACGGAAGGCGAACCATGTCCGCAGACCTCGTCACCTCGATCCCGGCGAACCTCTTCAACTCCCGGTCCATAGACGTGAAGACGCGCTCCTACGCCGGGCACGTCCACATCGGCAGCACGGAGCACCCGGGGACCGCGAACCACCTCTTCTACTGGTTCTTCGAGAGCCAGACCTGCAACCCGCACGTCGCCGTCCACGACCAGCAGGAGCTGATCAGCGCGACGCCGCTGCTGATCTGGCTCAACGGCGGGCCCGGCGCCTCCTCGCTGCTGGGGCTCTTCCTGGAGAACGGGCCGCTGACCATCGGCGACGACGCCGCCGGGACGGTCTCGGTCACCTCCAGCACCTGGAACCAGGAGGCCCACGTCGTCTTCTGGGACCAGCCCGTCGGCACCGGATACAGCTACTCCGACGTCGGGGAGTACGTCCAGGACGAGAAGACCCTGGCCCGCATGTTCCGCGAGGGACTGGAGAAGTTCTTCGGCCTCCACCCGGAGTACGCGCAGTGCCCGCTGTATGTCTGCGGCGAGAGCTACGCCGGCAAGTACGTGCCGGCGATCGCCCTGGAGATCGACGAGCACAACCGCCGCAACGCGGACGGGCGGCGGATCAACCTCAAGGGGATATCCGTCGGCAACGGCTGGATCAGGCCCGAGCTGTCGATCCGCGTCCTGATCGACTACGCGTACACGACCGGGTTCCTCGGCATCAGCCAGAAGAAGTCCCTCTACGCGGCCTACGACGTGTACCAGGAGGCCCTCGCCAAGGGGAAGATGGCCAAGGCCACCAAGCTCGGCAACGACCTGGTGAACGCGGTCCTGGCCCACGGGGGGAACTTCGACCTCTACGACGTGCGGCGCTGGGACGACCTGCCCATGGGCGCGCTGCGCGCCTACCTGGGCAGCGAGGCCGTGAAGGACGCCCTGCACGTCCCCCAGGACGTCACCTGGGAGTGCGCCGACAACGACGGCCCGGTGGCCGAGTGGCTGGTGAACGACAACATGAGGGACTGCTCAGCGGACTACGCCGAGGTCCTCGCCGGGGGCTACAAGACCCTCCTCTACACCGGGAACTTCGACACCGCGTGCGGGTACCGGTCCACCGAGGAGATCCTCGACGACCTCATGGAGAAGAAGGGCGAGCACGAGCACGCGGAGTGGCGCAACGCTCCCCGGCTGATCTGGACGCAGGCGCAGGGCAACCCGAAGGGGTTCGTCCGCCGCCACGGGAACCTGACGCAGGTCAGCGTTCCCGGCTCCGGGCACCAGGTCCCGGCGTTCCAGCCGGAGATCTGCCGGGAGATGCTCTACAACTGGCTCTTCGACCGGCCCTTCCCCGGCTACGACCCCCAGCAGCTGCCCAAGCAGCGCAACGGCGCCGGCGCCCGGAAGGGATGAACCCGTCCGGCCGGCGGGCCCCCGGGCGACAGCCCTACCCGGGGGTCCGCGGGGTCACGGTCATGCGGATGTCGTCGGCCGCCCACAGGACGAACCGTTCGACCGGGGTCACCTCGTGTCCCGGCACGGGGCGGAACCGGAAGCGCTTGAGGAGCACGGCCAGCACCAGCTCGGCCGTGACCATGGCCAGGCCGGCGCCCTCACAGCTGCGCGGCCCGATCCCGAAGGGGACGTAGGCCAGCCGGGGCCGCCCGGCCTCCTCCTCCGGGCTGAAGCGCTCGGGCCTGAACCGCTCGGGCTCGGGCCAGTGCTGCGGGTTCATGTGGACGGCCCGGAAGGGGTAGAAGACCGTCGTTCCGGCGGGGATGTCGTAGCCGCCCAGGGCGAGGGGCTCGGTCGTCTCCCGCGCGCCGTAGGGGCCGGGCGGGTACAGCCGCATCGTCTCCTTCAGGACCATGTCCAGGTACGTGAGCCGTCGCAGGTCCGCATACGCGGGCGCGGGGCGGTCACCGAGCACGCGGTCCAGCTCGGCGGCGGCGCGTTCGGCGGCTTCGGGGTGCCGGCCCAGCAGGTGCAGGGTCCACGAGACGGCGACGCCGGTGGTGTGATGGGCGGCCAGCATCGCCACCATGACGGTGTCACGGATCCGCGCGGGCCGCTCACCCGCCTCGACGAGCGCCCCGATCAGGTCGCTCCGGTCCGTGCGGGGCCCGCGGCTGCCGGAGCGGTGGGCCGCGACGGCCCGGTCGACCGTCGTGCGCAGGTGGGCGAGGGACTGCCGGGCCCGCTCGGCGCGCTCCTCCTCCGAGCCCGCGGCCGGCACGTGGTAGAGCCGCCCCAGGTGTTCGGTGAGCACGTCCTCGAAGGCGGTGACGACGCCGGCGGGGTCGGCGACCTCGCCGCCCAGCGCGTACTCGCAGATCATCCGCAGGGACAGCGCGGTGAGGTCCTTCTGCAGTTCCACGGGTTCCTCGCCGGCCCGCCCGGCCCAGCGGTCGGCGAGTGCCGTCGCCAGCGCGGTGAACCGCGCGAAGTGCCGTTCGTGGGACGGCCGCCCCGCCAGCACCGACAGCAGCAGACGCCGCCACGGGCCGTGTTCACCGGCCGGCATCACCTGCAGGTTGCCCGTCTCGAACAACGGGGCGAGGAACGCGAAGAGCCGTTCCGGCCGCTTGTCGATGCGCGCCGTGGCCTCCAGCAGCACGGGGTCGGCGACCGACACGGCCGTGCCCGCCTCGGCTCCCGGGAGCTGGAAGCGCACGACGGGCCCGTACTCGGCGTGCAGCTGCAACTGGTAGGCGTGCAGGCCGCCCGCCGCGGCGATGGCACCGAGGCCACCGTCCTCCTGGCGCGCGGGACCGGGGATGTCCATGACGGATCCTCCTAGCCGTAGCCCTGTCCGGGGCCCGAGGGGCCGGGCGCCAAGTTACGCCGTGACCCAGGTGCCGGCCACCGCCACCGTGGTGACGCCGGGGCCGAAGGCGATGACCAGGCCCTTGGCTCCGGGGCGCGGCGGGGCGGCGAAGGTCTGCGCCAGGACGTCGAGGACGACGACGCTCGCGGTGTTGCCCCGCCGGGCGAGGGAGTTCTCGCTGAGCTCGAACATCGCGGGCGGAATGCCCAGCCCCTTGCTCACCTCGTACATGATCCGGGGGCCGCCCGTGTGGCTGACCAGGAAGTCGGGCTGCGGCGCGAGGACGGACGTGCCGGCGCGCAGCCACGCTTCGAGGAGCGGCATCGACCCGGCCACGACGCGGGATATCCGCGGGTCGGTGTCGAAGTGGAAGCCGAGTTCGTCGACGTCGTAGGAGATGTGCCGCAGCGTGTCCGGGGCGAGGTCCTCGTACGCGGCGTCGAGCCGCAGTCCGGGCCGGTCGTCGCGGACCACGCAGGCCGCTGCCGCATCGCCGAAGAGGGCGGTCGAGACGAACGAGGCGATGCGGTCGTCGCCCGGCTGGTAGGAGAGGGAGCACAGTTCGACCGCGACGATCAGGGTGACGGACCCCGGGTGGGCCAGGGACAGTTCCCGGGCGCGTGCGAGGGCGTAGGCCCCGCCGGCGCAGCCGGCCTGGGTGAAGGCCAGCCGCCGGGCGTCGCGCCGTAAGCCGAGCCGGCCCGCGATGTGCGCGTCCAGCCCGGGGAGGAGGTAGCCGGTGCAGGAGACCAGCAGGAGGTGGTCGACCTCGTCCGGCGCGGTGTCCGCTTCGGCGAGGGCGCGTTCCGCGGCGCTGACGCCCAGTTCGGTGCCGGCCGCGGCGTAGCGGCGCATGCGTTCGCCGAAGGTCCTCGGGCTCGTCACGGTGTCGAAGGGATCTATGAGCGATCTGGTGCGTACCGAGGTGTTGCGCATGAGGCCGAGGGCGGACCGGATCCTGGGGTGGCCGGCGTGCAGCTTCGCCATGTGGGCGACGACCTCGTCGAGGGTGGCGGAGTGCTCGGGCAGGCTCAAGGCGGGACGGCAGACGATGGACACGCTTCTCCTCGCTCCGGCTGACTTCGAAAGGATCAAGCTCCACCGCGAGCCAACCACGGGTGGTTCGGCCGCGTCACCTGAAGGAGTGTTACAAGATCCTTACGTCCGCGCGCTCGTGCACGGCGAAATGCGGTGGCGTGGTACGTGGCCGGCGGCTTGGATGCTCGGCGTGAACTCTGCGCAACATGATGATCGTCGTGAACTGCTGGCCCGGCTGGAGCGGTACTACGACGCGGTGCCCCGCTCGGGCGCCCGTACCGAGGACTTCGGGCCGCTGACCCTGTTCGTCCGCGAGGGCGAAGGCTGGCCCTTCTACGCACGCCCCGCTCCGGGCCGGTCCGGGGACGTGACCGCATGCGACGTGGCCCGGGTCCGCGCCCGCCAGCGGGAACTGGGCGTCCCGGAGAGCTTCGAGTGGGTCGCCGAGACCACGCCGTCGCTGCGGGCCGCGGCCGAGGAGGCGGGGCTCACGGTGCACGAGCACCCTCTGATGGCGCTCGGCCCGGACGCCCCGCTCCCCGCCGTGCCCGAGCCGGCCGCAGGGATGGAGCTGCGGACGGTCGGGCCGGACGACCCCGTGCTGCCGAGCGCGCTCGCCGTCCCCCACCTGGCCTTCGCCGAACCGGGCACCCGGGTCGGCGTGGCCGGCGCGGCGGAGCTGCGTGAGGCGGTGCGCGGCATCGCCGGGGACGGGTCGGTGGACCGGATGGCGGCCCGCATCGTGGCGGGGCTGACGTGCGTCGCCGCCGCGATCGAGGACGGCATGGCGGTGTCCGCCGGTCAGCACCAGCCGGTCGGTGCGGTCAGCGAGATCGTCGCGGTGGGGACCCTCCCGGCCGCGCGCCGCCGCGGCCTCGGGCAGGCGGTCACGGCGGCGCTGCTGGCCGACGCCCGGTCGCGGGGCGTGGAGACCGTCTTCCTGTCGGCGGGGGACGAGGACGTCGCCCGGATCTACGCCCGCGTCGGCTTCCGCCGTGTGGCCACGGCCCTGATCGCGGAGCCCGCCGCGTAGCGCGGAGGGGGCGCCCGGCTGATCGCCCGGTCCCGCCCCGGTCCCGCTGCCGGGGTCAGCCGAAGGGCCCGCGGAGGGCGGTGAGGACGGGTGCGGCGGCCAGGGCGAGGAGGGTCCAGGCGACGAGGACCCGGCGGGGGGTCCCGGCGCGGGAGGCGGGCGGGGCCGGCGGGAGGGCCGACCAGCAGCGTTCCGTCTCCCGTTGCTCCCGCACGCGTTGCGCCCGGGCCCGGGACCTCAGCAGGATCCCCGCCGCGGCGCCGCCGCCCGCCACGGCGGCCGGGGCCTGCCAGGGCACCGGGGCGAACAGCAGCAACCCGGCCGCGGCGAGGGCCGCCCACGCGGTGACGCAGGCCCAGGCGGCCAGGCGCCCGGAACGCGGCCGGTCGTCGCCGGCGCGGAGGTCCGCGACGGCGGGCAGGTACCAGGCGCTGCCCGCGAGGCAGACCGCCGTCGTTCCGACCGCCAGGACGGTGTGGGACATGGGTGCCCTCCCGAGGGTCAGTGCCGTGCCGTTTCGAGCGCGGCGACGTCGGCGTGGTGCAGGTCGAACGCGGGGGATTCGGAGCGGATGCGCGGCAGCGAACGGAAGTTGTGCCGCGGCGGCGGGCAGGACGTGGCCCACTCCAGGGAGCGGCCGTAGCCCCACGGGTCGTCGGCCTCGACCTTCTTGCCGTATTTGGCGGTCTTCCAGATGTTGTACATGAACGGAAGGAGCGACAGGCCCAGCAGGAAGGAGCTGATGGTCGAGATGGTGTTCAGCGCGGTGAAGCCGTCGGCGGCCAGGTAGTCCGCATAGCGGCGCGGCATGCCCTGGGCACCGAGCCAGTGCTGCACCAGGAACGTGCCGTGGAAACCCACCGTGAGCGTCCAGAACGTGACCTTGCCGAGGCGTTCGTCCAGCATCTTGCCCGTGAACTTCGGCCACCAGAAGTGGAATCCGGCGAACATGGCGTAGACGACCGTGCCGAAGAGCGTGTAGTGGAAGTGCGCGACGACGAAGTACGAGTCGGAGACGTGGAAGTCCAGCGGGGGCGCGGCCAGGATGACGCCGGTCAGGCCGCCGAAGACGAACGTGACCAGGAAGCCGGTGGCCCACAGCATCGGGGTCTCGAAGGACAGCGAGCCCTTCCACATGGTGCCGATCCAGTTGAAGAACTTCACACCGGTCGGGACCGCGATCAGGAAGGTCATGAAGGAGAAGAACGGCAGCAGCACGCCGCCCGTGACGTACATGTGGTGCGCCCACACCGTCACCGACAGGCCGGCGATCGAGATCGTGGCCGCGATCAGGCCCCAGTAGCCGAACATCGGCTTGCGGGAGAAGACCGGGACGACCTCGGAGATGATGCCGAAGAACGGCAGCGCCAGCACGTAGACCTCGGGGTGGCCGAAGAACCAGAAGAGGTGCTGCCACAGCAGCGCGCCGCCGTTGGCCGGGTCGAAGACGTGCGAGCCGAATTTGCGGTCCATCTCCAGGGCGAACAGCGCGGCCGCCAGCACCGGGAAGACGAGGAGGATCAGGACGGCGGTCAGCAGGACGTTCCACGTGAAGATCGGCATGCGGAACATCGTCATGCCGGGCGCGCGCATGCAGATGATGGTGGTGATGAAGTTGACGGCGCCGAGGATGGAGCCGAAGCCGGACAGGGCCACCCCCATGATCCACATGTCGGCGCCGACGCCGGGGGAGTGCACCGCGTCCGACAGCGGCGCGTACGCGAACCAGCCGAAGTCCGCGGCGCCCTGCGGGGTGAGGAAGCCGGCCGCCGCTATCAGGGAGCCGAAGAGGAAGAACCAGTAGGCCAGCATGTTCAGCCGGGGGAACGCCACGTCGGGCGCGCCGATCTGCAGCGGCATGAGCCAGTTCGCGAATCCGGTGAACAGCGGCATCGCGAACAGCAGCAGCATCACCGAGCCGTGCATCGTGAACGCCTGGTTGAACTGCTCGTTCGACAGGATCTGCGTGCCGGGGCGGGCGAGTTCCGCCCGCATGAGCAGGGCCATGAGGCCGCCGACGAGGAAGAACGCGAACGCCGAGACGAGGTAGAGCGTCCCGATCTTCTTGTGGTCGGTGGTCGTCAGCCAGTCCACCACCGCGCTGCGGGGCGCCCTGACGGCTCCTCCGCCGGCCGTGGGGTGCCCGTCCGCGGACACCCCTTCCTTCGTACCCACCGTGTCCACTGGTCGGGGACCTCCGTGCTCGTGCTGCTGAAGACGGCGGCCGGGAAGGGCTCTGTGTGAGGGGGAGCCGTTGCTCTTCCCGGCCGCCGTCACATGATCAGCCGCGCCGGCAGGGCACCGGAGGGGCCGGACAGGCCTTGGAACGAGGGCCGTTGGTCCCTGATTGCGGGGCCGCGGGCGTCCGGACGGCGCTGGAGGGCCAGAAGACCGTCACGGGGATGCCGCGGGCGCGGGCGAAGGCCACGAGGTGCGCCGTGGCGTCCCGCCCGTCGGACGGCGAACCGTCCCAGAGCGCCACCACCTGCCGGCAGGACTTGATGAGCTGCTCGTCGGCGCTCACGGAGGCGTCGCGGTCGGCCGGGTCGTACGGCAGCAGCCGCACGTGCTCGGCCAGCACCAGCAACTCCCCGGCCGCGGCCCGGTCGTACGCGGGAAGCGCGGCCGCGCCCGGCGCGGGCGCGGGCAGCAGGACGACGAGCTTGCGGCCCGCCTCCCGCACCGCCCGCCCCACCACCAGGGGCAGGCCCGCTCCGGCCCGCACCAGGACCGATGCCCCCGTGGTGCGGCGCTCCAGCAGATCGCGCAGGTCGGCGGCGAGCGACGTGCCCGCGGCCAGGTCCCGGTGCCCCACCACAGCGATCACCAGTCGACTCCGTTCACTCGATTCACTCGATGCAGGGACGGCACACCCGGCCGTCCCGCCAGGAGATCGTCCGGAGCGCCCGGCCGGAAAGGGCCGAACGGCCCTGATCACCGGGGCGGGTGGCCGTCCCGCACCTGCTGAGTGGACGGCCGGGACGCCACGGCGCAGCCTGGAGCTATGGGGTCGCTCATCCGCTCGCCTCCCCGGCCGGGAGCGGGCGCCCTCGGCCGGGGGCTGTTCCTGCTGGGGCAGTGCCTTCCGTTCGCGCTCGCCCTGATCGTGGTGGGCATCGAGTTCTCCCCCGCGCACTTCCTGTACACCGGCCCCCTCCTCGTCGCGACCCCGGCGCTGGCCGCCGTCACCATGGGCCCTCCGGGCACCCTCGCGGCGGCCGCACTCGCGGCGCTCGTGAGCGTGTGCACCGCGACGTACAACCAGGCCTGGGGCAGCCAGCAGGTCTACACCAACTTCCTGGCCCTCTTCCTGGTGTCGGCCGCGAGCGTCACGACGAGTAGCGCCGTGCGCACGCGCAGGCAGAACGAGCTGGACCAGGTGCGCCGCATCGCCACGACGGCCCAGGAGGTCATCCTGCGGCCCGTCCCCGACCGGCTCGGCACGGTCCGCGCGGCCAGCCTGTACCTGGCGGCCGAGAAGGGCGCGCAGATCGGCGGCGACCTGTACGAGGCCGTGCAGACCCGGTACGGGATCCGGCTGCTCGTGGGGGACGTCCGGGGAAAGGGCCTGCCCGCCGTGCGCGCCGCCGCGGCCGTGCTGGGCGCGTTCCGGGAGGCCGTGCACTACGAGGACGACCTGGCGGAGGTCATGGACCACTGCATGGCCTCGCTGCGGCGCGAGTGCGCCGTACCGGGCGCGTTCAGCGAGGAGGCGCTGGCGGAGGGCTTCGTCACCGCGCTCGTGGCCCAGGTGCCGGACGGGCCCGTCGTCGAAGTCGTCAACCGCGGCCATCCGCCCCCGCTCCTGCTGCACGAGGGCAAGGCGCGCGCCCTCATGCCCGCCTCCCCGCAGCCGCCGCTCGGCCTGGAGGACCTCATCATCGGCGTCTCCGAGGCGGAGACCTTCCCCTTCGGCCCCGGCGACCGCCTGCTCCTGCACACCGACGGCGTGATCGAGGCCCGTGACCACGACGACGGGTTCTTCCCCCTGGCCGAAGCCATGGAAGCGGTCCATACCCGCGCCCGCACCCCGCAGGAGTTCCTCGACCGGCTGCACGAGGCCCTGCTCCGGCACACCGAGGGCCGCATGGCCGACGACGCGGCGATGCTCCTCGTCGACCGGTGCGAGGACGCCGGTCATCCCGCCGGCGCGGTGGCCGACTGACCCGCCGCGTTCGTCCTCCTCCTCGCACGTGTACGGGGCCCGTACGGAAATCACCCGACTGCCCGGGCGACGATCAGGCCCGCCGCACCGGCGGCGTGCTGAGCTGGGAGCGCGCAGAGTCCGGGCGAGCGCCAGGGAGAGACCGTGACGGACGCCGACGACATCGACCGGCAGGACATCCGGGTGGCCGTCGTCATGAACGGCGGCGTGAGCCTGGCCGTGTGGATCGGCGGAGTCGCCGCCGAACTCCACCACCTGGCCATGGCCCGCCGGTGGGACCGGGCGGTCTACCGGCCGCTCCTCGACCTCCTGCACGCCGACGCACGGGTGGACGTCATCGCCGGTACCTCCGCCGGCGGCCTCAACGGCGCGTTCCTGGCCCTGGGCCTGGCCCGCGAACGGGACATCGGCTCCCTCTGCGGCCTGTGGCGGGACAAGGGCGACCTGACGGAGCTCCTGCAGCACCCGCTCCGCCGCCGGGTGCCCTCGCTCCTGAAGGGCGACTACTTCCTCGACGAGCTCCGCAAGGCCCTGCGCCGCGTCCTGGCGTCGCCTCCCCCCGCCGGCACCGGCAACGGGCAGCCCGCCGCCGACCGGCCCGTGGAGCTCATCCTCACGGGCACCCTCTGGCGCGGCCGCAAGAGCCCCTTCTGCGACGACATGGGCGTACGGATCACCGAGACCGACCACGACGCCCGGTTCCTGTTCACCACGGACGGCGTGGGCCCGGACCCGGCCGGCGACCTCCGCGAAGACGGGGTCGTCGACCGCCTCGCCGTCGCCGCACGCTGTTCCTCCTCCTTCCCGGCGGCGTTCGCACCGCAGTGGGTGAAGGTGTCCCTGGAGGAGGGCCCGGCCGAGGGGCCCTGGGTGTCGACGGCGGGCCGCGCCACCTTCCGCACCTCGCAGCACGTCGTCGACGGCGGCATCCTGCTCAACAAGCCGATCCGGCCCGCCCTGGAGGCCGTCTACCGCCAGTCCGCGCAACTGCAGGTCCGCCGGCTCCTGACCTACGTCGTCCCCGACCCGGGGGAGGAACCGGCAGCGGCCCCCTCCGCACCGGAACCCTCCGGGAGCGAGCCCCCGCCGCCCGACGCCCCCGACGTCCTCCTCGGCGTGCTGACCCGGCTGAGGGCCACCGACTCCGTCTCCCGCGAACTGACCGAGATCCGGGACCGCAACCGCGACGTCCGGCAGCGGCGCCGCGCCCGGGACCGCCTGGCGTCCGCCCTGACCGCCGGGGCGGAGACGCTGTCCGAGGCGGCCTGGCAGGGCTACGTGGAGGTCCGGGTGCAGTACGCCGCCGAGACCATCGCCCGGTGGACGGCCGCGGGCCAGCCCCCGGCGCGCGCGGACCGGTGGAGCGCACGGCAGATCGCGGACTGCCTGCGCCCCGTGCTCGACGACAGGCGCACGCAACCGGAATCGTTCATCCCGCGCGGGGACTCCACCGCCGGGGCGGTGAACCGGACCGGCGCCGAGTGGGACTGGGGGCAGACCACCGTCCGCAGGCTGCGGGACCTCACCGTCGACGTCCTCAAGAGGGCCGTCTGGCTCGCGCCGACGGGCTCACCGCAGCGCGCCGCGATCATCGCCCAACGCGAGCGCGCGAGCGAGCTGTTCAAGGACATCCAGGCCGACTGGAGCGACCTGGAGGCCCACTGGACCGCCGCGGGAGCCGGCCTGCCGCCCTGCACGTACGACACGCTCGGCCGGGCGACGCCGGACAGCCTCCGCGCCCTGACGGCATGGCTGCGCGAGGCCCTCGCCGACCGGGACGGCTCCGCGGAAGCCGGGTCGCCCGCCTTCGCGGCACGGCGGGAGCGGTGGTACGCCCAGGCACGGAACCTCGCCGGCTGCCTGGAGAACAGCGCGACCGCCCTGCGGGACGTCGCCCGCACCGGGAACGCCGTCGTCGACCTCGAGGGCACCGAGCGGGAACGCCTGCAAGCGCTGACAGGCTTCCTGCTCGGCCCGGACGGGACGGGCGTCCTGCCCCGGATGCTCCGCCTGGACGTCGTGCAGGAGGCGTACGGCGGTGCTCACGGCGACGCCGAACAGGAGGTCGAGCTGGTCCAGGTCTCGTCGCACCACCCCGATCTGGTCACGGGCAAGCAACTGCACCACTTCGGCGCCTTCTACCGCGCGTCGTGGCGGGTCAACGACTGGATCCACGGCCGCCTGGACGGCGCGGCGCACCTGGTGCGGATCCTGCTGTCGGCCGAGCGGCTGCGGCAGGTATGGGCCCGTGAGGAGGCCGGCGCCGCGGCCGGCGCGGCCGACCGCCTCGTGGAGATGCTCCGCGACTGCGCCCTCGACGGCGCCGAACCGGACGACCGGGCCTGGCTGGAAGAGATCTGGCGGCAGCAATACGCCTCCGCCTGCAAGGACTTCGTCCGGGAACGGATCGTCCCCGCCGCGCCGGCCCCCGCGGCCGCGGGCGGCGGCGTGCAGGACGACCCCCGGCTGGGCCTGTGCGTCGAGGCCGTCACCCGTGCCCTCCACACCCGGATCCTCCGGCAGGAGCTGCCCGCACTGGCCGACGCGGTCCGCGCGGAGGGCGACGGCAGGCCCGCGGGCAGCACCAAGTGGCTCGCGGGGTACGACGCGGCGACGGCCGGCGCCGAAGCGGCCGGCCGGACCGTCCCGCCGACGGCGGTGTGGCAGCTGTGGGGGAGCGCCCACCTGATCGGCAGCCAGCGGATCGGCGAGGAGGCCGGCGGCGACCTCCTCGCCAACACGGCGGCGCAGGCCGCCGCCGTCACCGCCGGCGCCTTCGGCACGCTGTCGCGCGTCAAGGCGGTCGGCGCGGTGCTCGGCGCGCTCCGCGGCTACACCCTCGCCGTGTGGGCCATGGTCCGGTTCCTGACCCGCCCCGACAACTTCGGCAACCGCGTGGTGCAGCTGACCGTGGCCGCCGGGGCCGTCCTGCTGGCCGTGGCCCTGTTCGTCCCCGGCCTGCCGGTGGTCTTCACGCTGGCCGGAGTGCTCCTGCTCCTCGCGGGCTGGTCGGCCGCCGCGCTGCTGACCCGTGACACGCGCCGCGTGGGCCGCAGACTGGCCGTCGCCACGGGGCTGGTCGCCCTCGTCGCCGCGGGCTACGTCTACACCCGCCTGCACGACGCGCACGCGCGGGAAGGACTGTGGAGCCTGGCGGTCAAACTCGGCGCCGCGCTCCTCGTCGTCCTCCTGGGCATCTTCCTCGCCCGCACCCCCGAGCCCCGGTCCGCCGCGCGGCACCGGAACGAATGAGGGCCCCGCAGCGGCCCTTCCGGCCCGCTGCGAGCAGCGGCCTTCAGCCGATGGTGATCTCCAGTTCGCCGGTCCCGGTGACCCGGGCGGAGAGGGCGGTGAGGTCGGCGACCGTGGCGTCCGCGTCGAGCTCGTCCGGGTGGTGCGTCGTCGTCAGGGCGATCGTCGCCATGCCGGCCGCGCGTCCGGCGGTCAGACCCGCAGGCGCGTCCTCGACGACGACGCAGCGGGCCGGGTCGAAACCGAGGCGCTCGGCCGCCAGGAGGAACGGCTCCGGGTGGGGCTTGTAGCGGGTGATGTCGTCGTCCGACGTGATGAGGAACTTGGGGTGGATGCCCACCTGGTTGAGGCGGGTCTCGGCCACGCGCCGGCTGCTGGAGGTCACCACGGCCCAGCGGTCCTGCGGCAGCGAGGCCAGCAGCGCGACGGCGCCCGGCACGGGCACGACGCCGCCGGCGAGCGCGTCGGCCACCTCCGCGTCGACCAGGCGGCGGAGCCCTTCGGCGACCTGATCCGCGGGCAGGAGGGCGGCGGCGATCTCGGCGGCCGGGCGGCCGTGCACCTCGACGCGGGCCATGGCCTCTTCGAGCGTCATGCCGTACGACTCGACCCACCGGCTCCAGACGCGCTTGACCGACCGCAGGGAGGAAACGAGCGTCTCGTCGCTGTCGAACAGGAGGGCATCCGCCGTGCATCGCATGGCTGGGAGCGTACATGGCGTGACCATGCGGACGAGGCGGCGGGGCGGCCCCCGTCCGTCCGGCGCGCAGCAACAATCCGCTGGGCGGATCCCGGCACCACCGGGCACAGTTCCCCCATGAACGGACGAGGACTGGATCACGACGGGACGATCGCGCGCGAAGGTTCCCCGGACCGCGTGGCAGCGGCGTTCGTCCCCGTCGTGGACGCTGCGCGCGCTCGCATCGCCGGGACCTTCGACCGCACCCGGCTGCACAGCGCCTACCTCTACGGCAGCATCCCGCGCGGTACGGCCGTCCCCGGCGTCTCCGACCTCGACCTCCTGCTCGCCCTCCACGGCGAGCCCGCCGGCAGCGACCGCGCCGACGCCGCGTCGATCGAGGCGGCGCTCGACCGGGCCTTCCCCGAAATCGACGGCGCCGGCGTCCTGCTGTTCAGCACGCGTACGCTGCTGAGCGACCTCGAACGCCACGACCTCGGCTTCTTCGTCGCCTGCCTGTGCACCCCGCTGCTCGGCACCGACCTCGCCGCGCAACTACCCCGCTACCGCCCCACGTCCCTGCTCGCCCGTGAGACGAACGGCGACCTCGCCCTCGTGCTCCCGCGCTGGCGCACCCGCGCCGCCGAGGCGGCCACGGACGCCGAACGCAGGACCCTCGGCCGCGGCGTCGCCCGGCGCCTCGTACGCACCGGATTCACCCTGGTCATGCCCCGCTGGGGCGGCTGGACCAGCGATCTCGGCGAGTCCGCCGCGCTCTTCGGCCGCTGCTACCCGGAGCGCGCCGAGCAGATGCGCGTCGCCGCGGCCACGGGGCGCAGCCCCTCGGCCGACCCGGAGGTGCTCGCGATGCTCATCGACGATCTGGGCCCCTGGCTGGCCGCCGAATACACCGCCGTGCACGGGGAGAAGGCGCCGCGTCCGTGAACGGCCCGCATGCGGGCCGGGGCGGTGAGCGCGGCGCGTGACATTGTCCGCGTCGTGTTCCGGGACGGTAACGGGCTGAGGCGTGCGCGGGGCCGGGCCCGTACAGGGTGGCGAAGGCTCCGGGTCGGTCCGGGGCCCATGAGTGGGGGGAACCCTCATGTTCCGCAAGCACACCGCACTGATCGTGTCGTCGGCCGCCGTCGGAGCGCTGCTGCTCACCGGCTGCGGGGGCGGCGACGGCGACGACTCCGCCGCACCGGCCGGCCAGGCGTCCGCCGTCGCCGGCGGCAAGGCGGCCGCGGAGGCCCTGGACTTCCGCAGCGGTACCGCGAAGGCGAACAACGCCCCGGCCATGTCGGGGGACTGGGCGAACGAGCCGGGGAAGCCCGCGGTGAAGCCGGAGGCGACGCGATGGGTGCAGCTCACCGCGTCCAAGGCCGGTGCGCTGGACCCGGTGGTGGTCAACGGCGCGGGCTTCACCCTCTACCGCTTCGACAAGGACAGTGCGAATCCGTCGAAGTCCACCTGCAACGGCGCGTGCGCGACCACCTGGCCGCCGGTCCTGGTGGCACCCGGCGGCAAGGTCTTCCTCGACGGGGTCGACAAGGCGAAGGTCGGGGTGGTCAAGCGCGACGACGGCACCCGTCAGGTCACGGTCGGCGGTTGGCCCGTCTACCGCTTCAGCAAGGACACCGAGCCGGGACAGACCAACGGGCAGGGCGTCGGTGGCACGTGGTTCGGTGTGACGCCCGACGGCAAGAAGGCCGGCCAGGGAGCGGGCGGGAGCGGTGGCGGTGCCCAGGCCGGGCCCGCCACCAGCGCCGTCCTCTTCGACGAGCGCAACTTCGGCGAACCGGCCCAGGGCCTGGCGGGCAAGGGCTGCCAGAACGTCGCGCGCGACAACGTGGCGTCGTCCCTGCAGGCCCGCGGCAGCCTGAAGATCTGGTCCGAACGCAACTGCACCGGCAGGTCCAAGGTCGTGACCGGTGATGTCGCCGATCTCGCCGCGATCGGCTTCGACAACGACGTGTCCTCGGTCTTCTTCGGCTGAGCGGCCGGCCGGCCGCGGGACTGCCGGCCGCGGACGAAGGGCACCCCGGGGCGGGGCCGGCCGGCGCTCACACGGCCGCCTGCTTCGCCCCGGCAGCGGTGGTCCCCAGGAGCTCGTGGAGCAGGCGGGTGGCGGGGAGCGACTCGTGCAAATAGACGTGTTCTCCGCGCTGTTCGACGGCCGAGAGCAGGGCGTGGAAGGTCGCCTTCGCTTCTTCGGGGCGGCCGGCGTGGTACTGGGCCTGGCCGAGGAGCCCCAGGTGGAGGGGGTGGCGCAGGCGGGTGCTGGAGCGGCGCAGTTCGGCCAGGGAAGCCTGCATCAGGGCGAGTCCGTCCTCTTCGAGGCCCGAGTGGGTCAGGCCCCACCCTTCGAGCACGCCCAGCATCCCCTTCCAGTAGAGCAGCCCGTGTTCGCCCGCCACGCGGACGCCCTCGGCGCCGGAGGAGCGCGCCTGCTGGGCGTCGCCCTCCCAGGCCGCCACGACCGCGTCCACGTAGAGGGCGAAGGACCGGTCGGAGGGCCTGCTGTCGTACTCGGTCAGGTGCAGCAACTGGTGGCGGCGGGCCCTGGCGGTCCGCCGGTTGCCGAGGAGCCAGTGGGTGAACGTGTTGTACGAGCGGCACGAGACGCGCGGGTCGTGCTGGAAGGTGCGCGCCAGCGAGTGGCCTTCGCCGGCGTAGCGGTCCGCCATGTCGACGCCGTGCTCCAGTTCGGCCAGTGCCTGCGACAGGCGGCCGCGGACGTGCAGGACGATGCCCTCGCCGTACGCGGCGCCGAGCACCGCCACGGGTGCCTCGGTCCGTCCCGCGAGGTCCCGCAGCAGGCCGGAGAACCGCCGGGAGGCGTCGTAGCGGCCGGTGACCAGATAGGCGGCGCACAGCGCCCACAGCACCGACGGGTCCTCGGGGGCCTGGGCGGCCGAGCTCAGGGCCCGGCCGTGCGCGAGCGCCCGCTCGGCCTCGGGGTGCCCGTAGCCCCGGGTGGTGGCCAGTACTTGACCGAGCTGGACGTGCAGCCGCCGTTCCAGGGGCACGACCGTGGGGTCGTCCTGGGGGAGCAGGTCGACCAGCTGCACCGCCCGGCGCAGCCAGGTCTCCACGCGCTCGTACGCCAGTTGCTGCTCCGCCTGCTCGGCGGCGCGCAGCAGCCGGGGGAGCGCCTCCGCCGGGGCGATGGTGCTTCTCGCGTGCCACGTGTGGTGGGCGATGCGCTCGGCGCTCGTGTCCTCCGCGCGGCCCTGCCTGCGGGTGCTCAGCGCTTCGGCGACCCTGGCGTGCAGCCGCTGCCGGTCCTCGCGCGTGAGCTCGTCGATGAGCGTCTCCTGGACCAGGGCATGGGCGAACAGGAGCCGCCCCGGATGCTGGAGGTCCTCGCCGAGCAGCCCGGCGCGGATGGCCGACTCCATCGCCCCGGTGACGGGTTCGTCCCCGGTGGCGGTGCGCTCCAGCAGGTCGGTGTCGACCTCGGCGCCGATGACGGCGCACAGCCGCAGTACCCGCAGGACGGGTTCGGGCAGCGCGGCGAACCGCTGGTGCAGCACCTCGCGCACACCGGTGGGCACGCGCGTCAGCAGCACCTCGACCGCGTCCGGGCTGCGCAGGCTCCGGGCGTCCCCCAGGAGGGAGAGGAGCTGCATGACGAAGTACGGGTTGCCCTCGCTGCGCCGGTGCAGCGCCTCGACGACCTCGGCGTCCACGCCTGGTCCGGCCTGGGCCACGACTAAGTCGGCGACGGCCTGCCGGGAGAGCCCGTCGAGCCGCAGGGTCTCCGTCCGGGGGCCGCGCAGGATCTCGGAGAGCATGCGGCGCAGCGTGGCGTCGGATTCGACCTCGAACTCGCGGGCGGTGAGGACGATCGCGAGCGGGTGGCCGTGGCAGCGGGTGCTCAGCTGCCTGAGCAGGTCGAGGGAGGGCGCGTCGGCCCAGTGCAGGTCCTCCAGGAACAGGAACAGCGGGCTCTGGGCGGCCAGGGCGAGCAGGACTTCGCAGACCGCGTCGTGGGTGAGGAACCGGGCCTGGCCCCAGTCCGCTTCGTTGCCCGGGGCGCGGCCGGGGCCGCCCGACCACTCGGGCATGAGCGGCGAGAGCAGATGGCAGAAAGGTTTCGTTGCGGCCTGGAAGGCGTCCGGGCGGCTGACGGACAGCCGCCGGAGCACCTGCGTCCACAGCCAGTAGGGCGGCACGCCCTCGCTGCGGAAGCAGTAGCTCCAGATGACTTCCAGCCCCTCGCCGTCGCGGCCGCTGCCGGCGGCCTCCAGCCGCGGGGCGAGTTCGAAGAGCAGCCGGGTCTTGCCGACTCCGGCGGGGCCGAGGACTCCGGCCACGTGCCCCCGGCCGGCCAGGGCGCTCGCCGCCGCGGTCGTCAGCCGCTCCAGCTCCTCGCCGCGGCCGGTGAACGGGGACTGGCTCGCCGACCGCGGGGTGCGCCCGGCCGTGCCGGCCCCGTCGGACTCATCGGCTCCATTCGCCCCGCCGACCCCAACGGCCTTGTCGTCCGTCCCTGTCGTACGGAGTGCCCCCGCTGCTTCGGAGGTTCCGCCGGGGGTTCCAGCAGCATGCTGCCCGGCCCCGGCGGCCTGTGCGGCCGGTGTGACGCGCGTAGCGTCGTGGGGCGGGAGGCTCCTGCCGCCTGGAGCGGCAACAGCAACGGTGGCTCTTCGCGCGGCGTCGCCCCCTTCGGCCCCGGCCGCCTCGCCCGTCACCACCGCATCGGGCTGCTCCTCCTCCCGGGCCTCACCTACGGCAGCCGTCGCCGGAACCACCGGGCCGCCCGCAGGCTCCTCCGCCGCCGGCTCATGGCGCAGGATCGCGGTCCGCACGCGGCGGAGCGCGGCGGTGGTGCCCACGCCGAACTCCTCGGCCAGGTGGCTGCGCGTCCGTTCGTACACCTCCAGCGCCTCGGCTTGCCGTCCGAGCCGGGAGAGGGCGGTCATCAGCTGGCCGACGAGGCGTTCCCGCGCGGGGTTGCGGCGCGCCTCCCGGTCGAGGTCCGCGGCCACCTCCTCGGCCGCCCCGAGGGCCAGGCGGGCCTCCGCGCAGGACTCGACGGCCGTGAGGCGGACGTGTTCGAGCCGGGTGCTCTCGTCGCTGAGCGGCGGGTGGCCGTCGAACTCCCCGTAGGGCGCGCCCCGCCACAGCGCCAGCGCCTCCGTGAGCCGGTCGCGCGCGGCGAGCGGATCGCGGCGGTCCAGCAGCCGGCGCCCCTCGGCGACGAGGAGTTCGAAGCGGAAGGTGTCGATCTGTTCGGGGGCGAGCTCCAGGACGTAGCCGCCGGCCCGGTGGCGCAGGACGGACGCGCCGCCGGCCCCGGCCGCCGGCTGGAGGGCGCGGCGCAGGTGGGAGACGTGGCTCTGCAGCGTGGCGACGGCCTGGCGGGGCGGCTCCCCGCCCCACAGCTCCTCGACGAGCAACTCCGTGGGGACGACGCGGCCCAGGCGGATGAGGAGGAGGGCGAGCAGCGCCTGCCGGCGCGGCGGTCCGAGCGGGAGGTCCTGCCCGTCATGGCGGGCCGACATGGGACCGAGCACACTCAGAAGTGGCTCGATCGCAACGGTTACCGCCGGCTCATCCGGGGGCGGCGGATTCGGCGCGGTGGGTGCGGGCATGTCGGTCCCAATCGGTTGGCACGCGCGACCGTGCTGACGGGCAGCCGGCACTGCACTGCCGGCGCCTTCCAAATCGGATCCTTGCATAAGGAAGCAGGGCATTCCAAGATCGCGACCAGCCATCGGCAAGCCGACTGCAAGGTCTTCGCAAGGGTTTCGTCAGATCATTGAAAACCCTCTGCAGCCGGCGGCAAGGAATCGTCAACGGCATGGTCAGGCCACCCGCAAGGGCGGTGGCGCACGATGCGCGTCATCGGAGAACACCGCTCACCCGGGGGACAGGACCATGACGCAAAAGCACACCCTCGCGGAGGTGGCGTGACGCATTCCGCCACCCGGTCGCGTGCGGTCCCGGCGCCCGGCCCCCTCGGGGCCACGGCCGCGGCGCCGAGCGGATCCTCACGGGCGAGCACCTGACCCTGCGCGGGACGAGTCCCGGCGCGGCCGCCGGGGCCTCCTCGGCGTCCCCCCGTGCCGGCGTCCCCCTGAACGCCGTCGACCGGTGCGCCGCAGCGCCGCGTCGGCCTAGGACGGAGAACGCGTCATGAACAACGGAACCGGCGTCCCCGGCCACGACCAGGACATCGCCGTCGTCGGCCTTTCCCTGCGGCTGCCCGGCTCGCGCACCCCCGACGAGTTCTGGGACCACCTGGCCCGGGGCCGCTCCCTGATCACCGAGGTGCCCGAGCACCGGCGCCGGCAGCACCGTTCCGGCCACCCGTCCTCCGAGTCCGACACGACCGGCAGCGTCTGGGGCGGCTTCGTCGACGACGCCGACTGCTTCGATGCGGACTTCTTCCGGATCACCCCGCGCGAGGCGCGGTCCATGGACCTGCAGCAGCGCATCGCCCTGGAGCTGAGCTGGCACGCCCTGGAGGACGCCGGATACCGCGCCGACCGGATGGCGGGCTCCCGCACCGGCGTCTTCATGGGCGCCTGCCAGGCGGACTACGCCGAGCTGTTCGAGCAGGAGGCCGAGGGGGCCGGCGCCTGCGACCCGGCCGGCGCCGCCCTCGCCGACCGGGTGGCCCGGCACTTCGGCTTCCGCGGCCCCGGCGCCGCCGGCGACACCGCGTCCGCAGGCTCTCTGGTGGCCGTCGAACAGGCCGTGCGGGCGCTGCGCAGCGGCGACTGCGACCACGCCCTCGCGGGCGGCGTCAACCTGTCCTGGTCGCCAAGGCACTTCGTGGCCTTCGCCAAGGCGGGCATGGCCTCGCCCGGCGGCCGGTACAGGGCCTTCGACGCGAACGCCAACGGCTACGTGCGCGGCGAGGGCGGCGGCGTCCTCCTCCTCAAGCGAGCCGCGGACGCCCGCCGCGACGGCGACGCCGTCCACGCGCTGATCAAGGGCATCGGCAGCGACCAGGGCGAGCGCACCAGCTCCCTGACCGGCACCGACCCGGCCGCGCAGGCCGAACTGATCACCGCGGTCTACCGCCGGGCGGGCATCGCGCCCGAGACCGTCACGTACGTCGAGACGCACGGCCCCGGCGCCCCCGTCGGCGACCCCATCGAAATCCGCGGCCTCGTGCAGGCCTTCGCCGACCTGCACGAGAACCGGCCCGGCACGGTGGCGAGCCGGCCCGGCACGGTGGCGGGTCGGCCTGACCGGGTGGTGGGCCGGCCCGGCACCGTGCCCGGCCGGCTGGGGACAGCGGCGCGGTCCGGCACCGTTGCGGTCCGACCGGGAACAGCGGCGGGCCGGCCCGCCTCCGCGGTGGGCCGGCCGGGAACCGCGGTGAGTCGCCCGGGAACCGGCAAGGGCCGGCCCGCGACCGCGCGGGGGCACCGCTGCGGAGTCGGCTCGGTGAAGACCAGCACCGGCCACCTGGAGGGGGCCGCCGGCGTCGTGGGCATGCTCAAGGTCATCCTCGCCATGCGCCACCGCAAGCTGCCCGCGACCGTCGGCTTCGAGAAGCTCGACCCGCACATCAAGCTGGACGGCAGCCCGCTGTACATCGTGGACCGCCTGACCGACTGGACCGCCGGGCCGGGCACCGGCCCGGCGGCGCCGCTGCGCGCGGGCGTCAGCTCCTTCGGCTGCGCCGGCACCAACTCCCACGTACTGCTGGAGTCAGGCGATCCCTGTGCTCCGGCCGGGGAAGCCCCGGCCGGCATGGTGGGCAGCGAGCAGTGGCTGCCCGTCTCCGCCATGGACGAGGACCGGCTCCGCGCGACGTGCGCCGGGCTCGCCCGCTGGGCCCGCACCCGCATCGAGCACGCCGACGCCCCGGCCCTGGCCGACGTCGCCCGCACCCTGCGCGAGGGCCGCGTGCCGATGTGCGAGCGGGTGGTGTTCCGCGCGAGTGACCTCGCCGAGTGGGCCGCCCAGCTGGAGAGCGTCGCCGAGGGGGAGCAGTCGCCCGCCGGCTGCTTCCGCGGCCGGACCGGCGCGGACATCTTCGGCGCGGAATCCCCCGACGGGCCCGGCGCGGACTCCCTGGCGGCGCTCGCCGTCCGCCGGCTGGAGCTGGGCTACCACGACGAGTTCGCGGCCGCCTGGGTCCGGGGGATCCCCGTCGACTGGGCGCAGTGGCCGGAGCACGGGCGCCGCGTCCACCTCCCCGGCTACGCCTTCGCCCGGACCCCGCACCGGTTCCTGCCCACCGTCCGCCCGGAATCCGGCGGCGCGCCCCCGCTGTCCGCGCCGGCCGCCGAGCCCGCGCCGCTGGGCACCGGGCGCCGGGACGCCGACGGTTGGACCTTCCCCCTGCACTTCGACGCCGCCCAGGGCTTCGTCCGCGACCACCTCATCAACGGCGCCCGGCTCGTCCCCGGGGTGATCGCCCTCGAACTCGCCACGGCGGCGGCCCGCCAGCAGGCGGTCGCGGGCCCGCACGCCGGGCGGACGCCCCGCGTCCGCGACGCCGTGTGGATCCGGCCGCTGCCCGTCGCCGACCAGGGCCTGGCGCCCAGGCTCCGGCTGACCCCCGCGGGCTCCGGCTACGACTACGCCGTCACCGACGTCAACGGCACCCCCTACGCGACCGGCCGCGTCGAGTACGCCGAGCACGCCGAAGCCCCGCCCCGGGCGACGGACCCGGGCACGCTGCGCGACCGCTTCCCCGAGCGCATCGACGTCGCCGGGGGCTACGCCGCCCTGCTCGGCCACGGCATCGAACACGGCCCCGCGCTGTGCGCCCTGCACAGTCTGCACGGCGGACCGGACGGCGTGCTCGCCGGACTGAAGCTGCCCGCGGGCGCCCCGGCCGACATGGTGCTGCAGCCCGCGATCCTCGGCAGCGCCCTGCTCGCGACCCTGGCCCTCGGCACCGGCGACGACGGCGAGGGCGGCTGGCTCAGCCAGGCCCCGCCCCCGGTCCCGTTCACCCTGGACTGCCTCGAAACCCACGCGGCGACGACCCGGGAGATGTGGGCGTGGCTACGGCCCGCCGCCGGCGGCCGCCCCGGCACCGACATCGACCTGCTCGACGAGAGCGGCCGGCTCTGCGTACGGTTCACCGGCTACACCACCAGGAAACTGCCCGACATCCCCGCGCAAGGGCCCTATCCCGCCGCGGGCGAGGAGCTCATGGAGGTCACCGGCGTCTGGACGGAGGCCCCCGCCCCGGCGCCCGGCGCGACCCCGCGCGACGTGACCGTCCTCAACGCCTTCCTGGACCAGGACCTTGTCGCGGCGAGTGCCGCGCGCCTGGGCGCGGACGTCCTGCACCTGGACGTTCCCGCGGGCGCCCCCGACGCCGTCGCCATGAAGGCGGCCTTCGCCGCCTGCTACCCGCACGTCCAGCGCCTGCTCGGACAGGGCCGGCACGCCCTCGTCGTCGCACCCGGCGCACCGGACTCGCCGGTCCACGCCCCGCTCGCCGCGCTCCTGAGGACCGCCCACCAGGAGAACCCCTCCTTCACCGGCGGGCTCGTCCTCCTCGACGGCCACGACCCCCGCGACCCCGCCGCCTTCGAACGCATCGTCAGGGCGGAGGCGGGCACCGGGGACGGCGGCGGCACGGCCGGCGGCGTCACGGAAATCGCCTACGACCGCGACGGCCGCCGCCTGCGCCGCACGACCGTCGAACTCCCCCCTGCCGCCACGGGGGAGAGCCTGCTGCGCGACGGCGGGGTCTACTGGATCACCGGTGGTGCGGGAGGCCTGGGCCTGCTCGTGGCCGAGCGGCTGTGCGAGCGGCACCACGCGACGGTCGTCGTCGGCGGCCGGCCGGCACACAGCCCGGCCGTCGACGCGCTGCAGGCCCGCCTGCCGCACGGCGAAGTGACCTACCGGTGCACGGACGTCACCGACGCGGACGCCGTGCGCGCCGTGGTCACGGACATTCACCTGCAGTACGGACGGCTCGACGGCGTGTTCCACGCGGTGGACGTCTTCGACGACGGCTACCTCGCCCGCACACCGTTCGCGAGCACCGCCGCCGTCCTCGCGCCCACGGTGGACGGCGCCGCCCACATCGACGCCGCGACCTATGGGCACGGTCTGGACTTCCTGCTCCTGTTCGGCTCCGCGACGGGTGCCTTCGGCAACGTCGCGCAGGCCGGCCACGCCGCCGCCGGGGCCTTCCTCGACGCGTTCGCCGCGCGCCGGCAAGCGGCCGGCAGCGTGACCCGCGCCGTCGACTGGTCGCTCTGGGCGGACGGCGGCACGCGTCTGGACGACGCCGCCCTCGCCCACTTGCGCCGGCGCACCGGCATCGTGCCGCTGCCCACCGAGACGGGCCTGACCGCGATCGAACGCGCCCTGCGCTCCGACGGGCCCGTCCGCCGCGTGGTCCTTTACGGCGAGAAGCCCAAACTGCGCGCGTACGCCGGCCTGGACCCGGCCGGACGCCCCGCCCTGCCCGCACCGTGGAAGAGCGCGGCCGCGCCGGCCGCCGCCCTCGGCGACCTCGAACTCCGCTCCCGCACCCAGGGCTTCCGGAGGACGCTGCGCGCCGCGTGACCACACGCTTGACCCGAGGGACCGCGCCGGCCCGGCGGCGCTCCGGCGGTGGAGCCGGAGCGCCCGGCCTCAGGTGATGCTGATGACCGCCGTCGGGCACCGCTCGGCGGCCTCCTCCACCGCTGCCCGCTGCTCGGCGCCGGGCGCGGCGTCGAGCAGGATCACCGTGCCGTCCTCGTCGTCCTGGTCGAAGACGCCGGGGGCGACGAGCACGCACGTGCCCGCTCCGCAGCACAGGTCCTTGTCGATCTCGATCCGCATCAGGGCCGCCTCCTCACCAGCGCACCGGCAGGCCCAGGACGCCGTACGTCACCATCATCTCCCGGGTGCCGACCTCCTCCGCCGGAACGGCCAGCTCCAGCCCGGGGAAGCGGCGCAGCAGCGACTCGTAGCCGATGGCGAGCTCCAGGCGGGCCAGGTGGTGGCCCATGCACTGGTGGGGCCCGCTGCCGAAGGCGAGGTGGCGGGTGGCGCCGCGGCGGATGTCGAAGACGTCGGGGTCCTCGAAGCCGGCCGGGTCGCGGTTGGCGGCGGGCAGCGACACCGTGACGACCTCGCCCTTGCGGATGGACTGCCCCTCGAACGCGAAGTCCTCGGCGGCCACCCGGATCGGGCCGATCTGCACCACGCTGAGGTAGCGCAGCAGCTCTTCGACGGCACCGTCCATCAGCGACCAGTCGGCGCGCAGGGCCGCCAGCTGCCCGGGGTGGCGCAGGAGGGCGTAGGTGCCCAGCGCCAGCATGTTGGTGGTGGTCTCAAGACCGGCGATGAGCAGGACGATCGTGATGCCGAGCAGCTCTTCGTCGGTCAGGTCGGTCTCGACGGTGAGCCGGCCGAGGATGTCCGGCCCCGGGTCCTTGCGCGCGGCGGCGATCAGGGCGTGCAGCATGCCGCCGAGCAGCACCATCGACTGCTGCATCTCCTCGCCGCTGCTGGAGAGGCTGAAGAGGACGTCGACGTGGTGCCCGAACTGCGCACGGTCCTCCTCCGGCAGCCCCAGCAGCTCCGAAGTGACCAGCGTGGGCAGCGGCTTGGCGAACGCCTCCACCAGGTCGACGGGGCCACCCCCGCTCTCCATGCCGTCCAGCAGGCGGTCCGTCATCTCCTGGATGCGCGGCCGGAGTTCCCGCACCCTCCGAACGGTGAAGTGCTTGCTCAGCAGGCGGCGGTAACGGGTGTGGTCGGGCGGGTCCATGTTGACGAACATGCCCGCGGGCAGCGCGTCGGTGCTCAGCTCGGAGCCGGGCACCTTGACCGGAGAACGCTTCCCGGCCGGCAGTGAGCTGAACCGGGTGTCGCCCAGCACGGCCCGCGCGCTCTGCAGCCCGGTGACCAGGCGGCCGATGTGCCCGTCGGGGTACTGCAGCGGGGTCACCGGGCATTCCTCGCGCGCTTCCGCGAAAGGGGCCGGCGGGTCGAAGGGACAGCCCGAGGGGCGGGCCGTCGGGAAGGTCCGTGCTCCGCGATTCTCGGATTCTCGCGATTGCGTCATGAACGGTGAAACCTCTTCGCCAGAGGAAAAAAGGGGGAAAGGCTATACGGCCCATGACTCTCCTACAACTGCCCCTAGGGTTCTCCTTAGTGATCGCATGTGCGCCGCAGCGACGCGCGAGCGCGCCGTCCGTTTGGGATTCCCCTAGACCTGATCCCGTACCCCGCCGGAAACGCGGCCCCAGGCCCTTAACTAGGGTCACACCGCCATGTGCGCGGTGCCTTTTCGTTCTCTGTGTGGGTGGGTGGAGCGCAATATGGTCGAGTCCGGGCTCAACGGAACGGGGAATCGGGCCGGTTCGGCTTCGAAGGCTTCGGCGGCCTCAGCGGTTTCGACGGCCCCGGCGGCTTCGGCCGAGGCCGTGGCCGTCATCGGTCTGGCCTGCCGGCTGCCGGGGGCCGACGGTCCGGCCGCCTTCTGGCGGCTGCTCGGCGAGGGCGCGGACGCGATCACCGACGTCCCCCCGGACCGCTGGGACGGGGCCGCCGTGGCCGACGCCGACCCGACCGCGCCGGGCAGGACCGACATCCGCCGGGGCGGGTTCCTCGACCGCATCGGCCACTTCGACGCCGGGTTCTTCGGGCTCTCCCCCAAGGAGGCCGCGGCCATGGACCCGCAGCAGCGGCTCGTCCTGGAGCTGGCCTGGGAAGCGCTGGAGGACGCGCACGTGCGCGCCGGGACGCTGCGCTCCACCCGCACCGGCGTGTTCGTCGGCGCCATCTGGGACGACTACGCGACCCTGCACCACCGCTCCGGGCTCACGGCCATCTCCCCGCACACCGTCACCGGCCTGCACCGCAGCATCATCGCCAACCGGGTCTCGTACTTCCTCGGCCTCAACGGCCCCAGCCTGACCGTGGACTCCGGCCAGTCCTCCTCCCTGGTCTCGGTCCACCTCGCGTGCGAAAGCCTCCGCAAGGGCGAGTCGACGATCGCCCTCGCGGGCGGCGTGAGCCTCAACATCGTCCCCGAGAGCACCCTGGGCGCCGCCAAGTTCGGCGGCCTGTCACCGGACGGCCGCTGCTTCACCTTCGACGCCCGCGCCAACGGCTACGTCCGCGGCGAGGGCGGCGGCATCGTCGTCCTCAAGCCCCTGGCCCGGGCGATCGAGGACGGAGACCCGGTCTACTGCGTGATCCGCGGCAGCGCGGTCAACAACGACGGCGGCGGCGACGGCCTGACCGTACCCCTGCAGTCCGGGCAGGAGCAGGTGCTCCGGCTCGCCTACGAACGGGCCGGGGTCGACCCCGCCCACGTCGGCTACGTGGAACTGCACGGCACCGGCACCAAGGTCGGCGACCCCATCGAGGCGGCCGCGCTCGGCGCCGTGCTCGGCACGGGCCGCGACCCCGGCCGGCCGCTGCGCGTCGGCTCGGCCAAGACCAACGTCGGCCACCTGGAGGGCGCCGCGGGCATCACCGGCCTCCTCAAGGCCGCCCTGTCGCTCCGCCACCGCGCCCTGCCCGCCAGCCTCAACTTCGAGACCCCGAACCCGGCGATCCCGCTGACCCGGCTGAACCTCCGGGTGCAGACCGAGCACGCCGCCTGGGAGAACGAGGACGACCGCCCGCTGCTCGCCGGAGTCAGCTCGTTCGGCATGGGCGGCACCAACTGCCACATCGTGCTGGAGGAACACCGCGCGGGCGCGGAGACGGGTGCGGGTGCGGAGGCGGACACGGGAACGGCGGCGCCGACGCCGTGGCCGCTGTCCGCCAAGACCGCCTCCGGGCTGCGCGCCCAGGCCGCCGCCCTGCTCGCGCACGCCGAGGCGCACCCCGGCCTCGCCCTGCCCGACGTCGGCTGGTCGCTCGCCAACGGCCGCACCGCCTTCGAGCACCGGGCCGTCGTCGTGGGCGAGGACCGCGACGACTTCCTGCGCGCCCTGCGCGAGCTGTCCACCGGCGGAATCGACGCCGCACTGACCACGGGCCGCACCGGCCCGCGCGGGCAACTCGCCTTCCTCTTCTCGGGCCAGGGCAGCCAGCGAACCGGCATGGGCCGCGAACTGGCCGAGGCCTTCCCGGCGTTCGCCGCCGCCCTGGACGAGGTGTGCGCACAGCTCGACCCCCGGCTGCCGCGGCCGCTGCGCGAGGTCATGTTCGCCCCCGAGGGCTCCGAGGAAGCGGCCGAACTCGACCGGACCCTCTACACGCAGACCTCCCTGTTCGCCGTCGAGGTCGCCCTGTTCCGGCTCCTGGAGAGCTGGGGCATCACCCCCGGCCTGCTCATGGGCCACTCCATCGGCGAACTCGCCGCCGCGCACGTGGCCGGCGTCCTCTCCCTCGCCGACGCCTGCACTCTGGTCGCCGCGCGCGGCCGCCTGATGCAGGAGCTGCCCGCCGGCGGCGCCATGACCGCGGTCCAGGCCGCGGAGGACGAGGTCCGCGCCCGCATCGGCGACCGCACGGACCGCGTGAGCATCGCCGCGCTCAACGGCCCGGACTCCGTCGTCGTCTCCGGCGACGAGGACCTCGTCACCGAGATCGCCGACGCCTTCGCCGCCCTGGGCCGCAAGACCAGCCGGCTGCGGGTCAGCCACGCCTTCCACTCCCCGCACATGGAGCCCATGCTGGCGGAGTTCCGCCGGGTGGCCGAAGGCCTGACCTTCCACGCCCCGCGCATTCCGATCGTGTCCAACGTGACGGGCCGGCTGTCCGAGGATCCCGCGGGATACGAAGGGCGCTCGGCCGAGTACTGGGTCCGCCACGTCCGCGACGCGGTCCGGTTCACCGACGGCGTCGCCCGCCTCGACGAGCACGGAGTGCGCACCTACCTGGAGCTCGGCCCCGGCGGCGTACTGACCTCCATGGCCCGCGCCGGCGCCGGGGCCGGCAGTGACGCCCTGTTCGTCCCCGCCCTGCGCGCCCGCCGCCCCGAGGCACAGGCCCTGCTGGCAGCGGTCGCGTCGCTGCACGTCCACGGCCTGGACCCGGACTGGACCGCCCTGTTCGGCGGTCAGGGCGCACGTCGTAAGGTCGCGCTCCCCACCTACGCGTTCGAGCGGCAGCGGTACTGGCTGGACGGCGGCACCGCCTCCCCGGACGCCGGCACCACCTGGGCTCCTGCCGTCCCGCAGCCGGACGAGACCGCCGGGACCGCCGCGACCGCGAGCGCGCCCGCCGGCGCCCTGGGCCGGCGGCTCGCCGGCCTGCCCGAGGCCGGGCGCGACGAAGCCGTGCTCGACCTGGTCCGCGCCCACATCGCCGCCGTGCTCGGACACTCCGAAGCCGGCACGGTCGAGACCGAGTGGACGTTCAAGGACCTCGGCTTCGACTCGCTCAGCTCGGTGGAACTGCGTAACCAGCTCAGCGAGGCCACCGGGCTGCGCCTGCCCAGCGGCCTGCTGTTCGACCACCCGACCCCTGCCGCGCTCGCCCGCCACCTCGGCGCGGAATCCCTGGGCGAGGGCGCCGCGGTCGCCCCGCCCGGGACCGTCGCCGACCCCGACGAGCCCATCGCCATCGTGGCCATGAGCTGCCGCCTCCCCGGCGGAGTGCGCTCGCCGGAGGACCTGTGGCGGCTGGTCGCCTCCGGCGGCGACGCCGTCTCCGGATTCCCCACGGACCGCGGCTGGGACGTCGAAGCCCTCTACGACCCCGAGCCCGGCACCCCCGGCAAGTCCTCGACGCGGCAGGGCGGCTTCCTCCACGAGGCGGCCGAGTTCGACGCCGGCTTCTTCGGCATCAGCCCCCGCGAGGCCGCCGCCATCGACCCGCAGCAGCGGCTGGTCCTGGAGACCGCCTGGGAGGCCTTCGAGCGCGCCGGCATCGACCCCGCCACGCTGCGCGGCAGCCGGGCGGGCGTGTTCATCGGCGCGACGGCACAGGACTACGGCCCCCGGCTCCACGAGCCCGTCGACGGCATCGAGGGCTACCTGCTCACCGGCACGACGACCAGCGTCGCATCGGGCCGCGTGGCCTACTCGTTCGGCCTCGAGGGCCCCGCGGTCACGGTGGACACGGCGTGCTCGTCGTCCCTCGTCGCCCTGCACCTGGCCATCCAGTCGCTGCGGAGCGGCGAGTGCACGATGGCCCTGGCCGGCGGCGTCACCGTGATGTCCACGCCCGGCATGTTCGTGGAGTTCAGCCGCCAGCGCGGCCTGTCGGCCGACGGCCGGTGCAAGGCCTTCGCGGCCGGCGCGGACGGCACGGGCTGGGCCGAAGGCGTCGGCATGCTGCTCGTGGAGCGGCTCAGCGACGCCGAGCGCAACGGCCACCAGGTGCTGGCGGTGGTGCGCGGCAGCGCCGTCAACCAGGACGGTGCGTCCAACGGCCTGACCGCGCCGAACGGTCCTTCGCAGCAGCGGGTCATCCGCCAGGCCCTGGCCTCCGCCGGCCTCGCGCCCGCCGACGTCGACGCGGTCGAGGCGCACGGCACGGGCACGCGGCTCGGCGACCCGATCGAGGCGGAGGCCCTCATCGCCGCCTACGGCCAGGGGCGGGACGGCGACCGGCCGCTGTGGCTGGGTTCGCTGAAGTCCAACATCGGCCACACGCAGGCCGCCGCGGGCGTGGCCGGTGTGATCAAGATGGTGATGGCGATGCGGCACGGTGTGCTGCCGCAGACGCTGCACGTGGACGAGCCGACGCCGCATGTGGACTGGTCGGCGAGCGGCGTACGGCTGCTGACCGAGGCGGTGGAGTGGCCCGCGGCTGCGGGCGACATGCCGCGCCGGGCCGCGGTGTCCTCGTTCGGCATCAGCGGCACCAACGCGCACGTCATCGTCGAGCAGGTTCAAAGGAGCGAAGAGCCCGTCCGGGAGACGGCTGCTGCGGGACCGGTCCCGTGGGTGCTGTCGGCGAAGAGCGAGGCGGCGCTGCGGGACCAGGCGGGCCGGATGCTGTCCTTCCTGGACGCGGAGGGTGCCGAGGTCCGGCCGGCCGATGTGGGCTTCTCGCTGGCCACGTCGCGCGCGGTGCTGGAGCGCCGCGCGGCGATCGTGGGTGAGGACCTCGCCGACTTCCGGCGGGGCCTGGAGGCGCTGGTCTCGGGTGCTGCTCCGGTGGGCGGGGCCCTCGGGGGCAAGGTCGGGTTCCTGTTCTCGGGGCAGGGGTCGCAGCGGCAGGGGATGGGGCGTGAGCTGTATGCGGCGTACCCCGTTTTTGCTGCGGCGTATGACGAGGTGTGCGCGGAGCTGGATGCGCCGGTCGATGTCGATGGGGAAACGCTGCACCAGACCGGGTGCACCCAGCCCGCGTTGTTCGCTGTTGAGGTGGCCGTGTTCCGGCTGCTGGAGTCGTGGGGTGTGCGGCCGGATTACGTGGCGGGTCACTCCGTGGGCGAGATTGCGGCTGCGCATGTGGCAGGTGTGCTGTCTCTGCGGGATGCGGCGAAGTTGGTGTCGGCCCGTGCCGGGCTGATGCAGGCGCTGCCCGCGGGCGGTGCGATGGTAGCGGTGCAGGCGACTGAGGACGAGGTGCTGCCGCATCTGACCGACGGTGTCGGCATTGCGGCGATCAACGGTCCGCAGTCGGTCGTGGTCTCCGGTGCGGAGGACGCGGTCACCGCGATCGCCGAGGTCTTCAAGCAGCAGGGCCGCAAGACGTCCCGCTTGAAGGTCAGCCACGCCTTCCACTCGCCGTTGATGGACCCGATGCTCGCCGACTTCGCCGAGGTCGTGGGCGGTCTGTCGTTCAGCGAGCCGCAGATCCCCGTGGTGTCCAACCTGACCGGCCTCGTGGCCGAGGCGTACACCCCCGAGTACTGGGTCCGGCACGTCCGGGAGGCCGTCCGTTTCGCCGACGGTGTCCAGACCTTGCACGAGCTGGGTGTCACGACGTTCGTGGAGATCGGCCCCGGTGGCGTCCTCAGCGCCCTCACCCAGGGCTGCCTGGACGACGAAGCCGTCGTCACCGTCCCTGCTCTGCGTGCCGACCGTCCCGAGCCTGAGGCGATCGCCCTCGCCGTCGGTCAGCTGCACACCCACGGCGTCTCCCCGGACTGGCAGGCGCTGTTCCCCGGCGCCCGCCGCGTCGACCTGCCCACCTACGCCTTCCAGCGCGAGCGCTACTGGCTCGATGCGCCTCAGGCGGCGCTCGCCGGCGCCCCGGAGGCGATGGACGCCGAGTTCTGGGACTCCGTCGAGAGCGAGGACCGCGCGTCTCTCGGTGCGCTCCTGGGGCTGGCCCCCGACGAGCTGGACGTGGTCGCGCCCAAGCTGTCCGCCTGGCGCCGTCAGCGGCGCGAGCAGTCCGCCGCCGACGGCTGGCGCTACCGGATCACCTGGCAGCCGCTCGGTGACATGGAGCGCGCCGTTCCGGCGGGGACCTGGCTCTACGTGGTCTCCGAGGAGACCGCGTGGACCGCGTCGATCCACGCCGGGCTCACGGAACTCGGTGTCGAGCTCGTCCCGTTCGTCGTGGACGAGGACACCGACCGCGACTCCCTGGGCCGGGCCCTGGCCGACGCGGGGCAAGGTCGGGCCGACGGCATCGTGTTCGCCGCGGCAGGTGCTGAAGCGGGGGCCGCGGCAGGGACGGACGCCCTCCAGCGGCTCGTCCTGCTCGTCCAGGCTCTCGGCGACGCCGGGATCGAGGCCCCGCTGTGGTGCCTGACCACCGGCGCGGTGTCGACCGGCCCCTCCGACCCGCTCACCGACCCCGCCTCGGCCCGGATCTGGGGTCTGGGCCGGGTCGTGGCCCTGGAGCAGCCGCAGCGCTGGGGCGGGCTCGTCGACCTGCCCGCCGACCCCGGCTCCCGCTCGCTGGAGCGGCTGGCCGGCCTGCTGACCCGGGCCGACGAGGACCAGCTCGCCGTACGCGCCTCCGGCGTGTCCGCCCGCCGTCTCGTCCGCGCGCCGCAGAGCGCGGCACCGGTGGACGCGCCCTGGTCGCCGCGCGGCACGGTGCTCGTGACCGGCGGCACGGGTGCGCTCGGCGGGCACGTGGCCCGCTGGCTCGCCGGCGCCGGCGCCGAACACCTGCTGCTCACCAGCCGTCGTGGACCCGAGGCTCCCGGCGCCGCCGAGCTCAAGACGGAGCTGGAGGAACTGGGCGCGCGGGTCACCGTCGCCGCGTGCGACGCAGCCGACCGCGACGCGCTCGCCGCCCTGTTCGACCAGCACACCGTGAACGCCGTGGTGCACACCGCGGGCGTGCTCGACGACGGCCTGGTCGAATCGCTCACGGCCGAGCGGCTGAACCACGTGCTGCGTCCCAAGGCGGACGCCGCGCTCCACCTGCACGAGCTCACCCGGGACCGCCGGGACCTCGACGCGTTCGTCCTCTTCTCGTCGATGACCGGCGTCTGGGGCAACGGCGGCCAGGGCGCCTACGGTGCCGCGAACGCCTTCCTCGACGCCCTCGCCGAGCAGCGCCGGGCGCAGGGCCTGCCCGCGCTGGCCGTCGCGTGGGGGTCCTGGGCGGACGGCGGCATGGCCGACGGCGCCGCCGGCGACCACCTGCGGCGGCGCGGCGTCCGGGCGATCGCGGCCCGGCCCGCGATCTCCGTGCTGCACGGCGCACTGACCCACGGCGAGACCTCCGTGACCGTCGCGGACGTGGACTGGGACCGCTTCGTCCCGGCCTTCGCCGGTACGCGCCCCTGCCCGCTGCTGCAGGGCGTGCCCGAGGCCCGTACGGCCCTCGAAGCCCGCGCCCGGGCCGCGCAGAGCACCGAAGCGCCCGCGTCCGCTCTGGTCCGGCGCCTGCTGGACGCCGCACCGGGGGAGCAGGACCGCGCCCTGCTGGACCTGGTCCGCGAGCAGGCCGCCACGGTGCTCGGCCACACGGGCAAGGGCGGTTTCGAGGCCGACCGGACGTTCCGCGAGACCGGCTTCGACTCCCTCACCGCCGTCGAACTGCGCCACAGGCTCAACACGGCCACCGGCCTCAAGCTGCCCACCACCCTCGTCTTCGACCACCCGACCCCCACTGCCCTCGCCCGTCACCTGCGCGAGGAACTCCTCGGCCGGCACGGGCTGGAGGCGGAGGCCGCGCGTGCGACGACCGCCGCCGCGACCGACGAGCCCCTCGCGATCGTCAGCATGAGCTGCCGCTTCCCGGGCGGCGTCCAGTCGCCGGAGGACCTGTGGGAGCTGCTGCGCTCCGGCCGCGACGCGGTCTCCGGCTTCCCCACCGACCGCGGCTGGGACATCGACTCCCTCTACGACCCCGACCCCGACCGGTCCGGCCGGACGTACGCGCGTGACGGCGCGTTCATCGACGGCGCCGACCGCTTCGACGCCGGCCTCTTCGGGATCTCGCCGCGCGAGGCGCTGGCGATGGACCCGCAGCAGCGCCTGCTCCTGGAGACCGCGTGGGAGGCGTTCGAGCGCGCCGGCATCGCCCCCGCGTCCGTCCGCGCCAGCCGGACCGGTGTCTTCATCGGCACCAACGGCCAGGACTACGCCAACGGGCTGCGCAACGCCCCCGAGGAGATCGAGGGATACGCGCTCACCGGCAAGGCGGCCTCGGTCGTCTCCGGCCGCATCTCGTACACGTTCGGCCTCGAAGGCCCGGCGGTCACCGTCGACACGGCGTGCTCGTCGTCGCTGGTGGCCCTCCACCTCGCCGCGCAGGCACTGCGGAGCGGCGAGTGCACGATGGCCCTGGTCGGCGGCGTCACCATCATGACCACGCCGGACCTGTTCGTGGAGTTCAGCCGCCAGCGCGGCCTGTCGCCCGACGGGCGGTGCAAGGCGTTCGCGGCCGGTGCCGACGGCACGGGCTGGGGCGAAGGCGTCGGTCTGCTCCTGGTGGAGCGGCTCAGCGACGCCGAGCGCAACGGTCACCAGGTGCTGGCGGTCGTACGGGGCAGCGCGGTCAATCAGGACGGCGCGTCCAACGGCCTGACCGCCCCCAACGGCCCCTCGCAGCAGCGCGTGATCCGGCAGGCCCTGGCCTCGGCCGGGCTCACCCCGGCCGACGTGGACGCGGTCGAGGCGCACGGCACGGGCACGAAGCTGGGCGACCCGATCGAGGCGCAGGCGCTCCTCGCCACGTACGGCCAGGAGCACTCCGGCGACCGGCCGCTGTGGCTGGGCTCGGTCAAGTCCAACATCGGTCACACGCAGGCCGCCGCGGGCGTGGCCGGTGTGATCAAGATGGTGCTGGCGCTGCAGCACGGTGTGCTGCCGCAGACCCTGCACGTGGACGAGCCGACCGCGCACGTCGACTGGTCGGCGGGCGCCGTGCGCCTGCTGACCGAGCCGGTGGACTGGCCCGGCACCGCCGGACCCCGCCGGGCCGCGGTGTCCTCCTTCGGCATCGGCGGCACCAACGCCCACACGATCATCGAAGAGGCGCCCGCCCCGGCCGCCGCCGCACCGGCCGGGGAGCACCGCCCGGTGCCCGTGCCGTGGGTGCTCTCGGCGAAGAGCGAGGCGGCGCTGCGGGCACAGGCGGAGCGCCTGCTGGCCTTCGCGGCCGACGACGTGTCGCCCGTCGACGCCGGATTCTCGTCGGCCACGACGCGATCGGCGCTGGAGCACCGCGCGGCCGTGATCGGCACCGACGCGGCCGAGCTGCGGGCGGGGCTGGAGGCCCTCGCCGCCGGCGAAGCGCCGGCGAACGTCGTCACCGGGCGCGCGCACTCGGCGGACAAGGCCGGCTTCCTGTTCTCGGGCCAGGGCTCGCAGCGGATCGGCATGGGCCGTGAGCTGTACGAGGCGTACCCCGTCTTTGCCGCGGCCTACGACGAGGCGTGTGCGCTGCTGGACGCGCCGGTGGATGTCGAGTCGGAGGAGCTGAACCAGACGGGGTCGACGCAGCCCGCGTTGTTCGCTGTTGAGGTGGCGCTGTTCCGGCTGCTGGAGTCGTGGGGTGTGCGGCCGGATTACGTGGCCGGTCACTCGGTCGGTGAGATTGCGGCTGCTCATGTGGCGGGTGTGTTGTCGCTCGCCGACGCGGCGAAGCTGGTGTCGGCGCGTGCCGCGCTGATGCAGGCGCTGCCGGCCGGTGGTGCGATGGTGGCGGTTCAGGCCACTGAGGACGAGGTGCTGCCACACCTGACCGAGCAGGCCGGCATCGCGGCGATCAACGGGCCGCAGTCGGTCGTGGTCTCCGGTGCCGAAGGTGCCGTGCTGGAGGTCGCCGAGGTCTTCAAGCAGCAGGGCCGCAAGACGTCCCGCCTGAAGGTCAGCCACGCCTTCCACTCGCCGCTCATGGACCCCATGCTGGAGGAGTTCGCGCAGGTCGTCCGCGGTCTCACCTTCCATGAGCCGCGGATCCCGGTGGTCTCCACCCTCACCGGCCGCCTGGCGGAGCCGTACACGCCGGAGTACTGGGTCCGGCACGTCCGCGAGGCCGTCCGCTTCGCCGACGGGGTCCGGACCCTGCACGACCTGGGTGTCACGACGTTCGTGGAGATCGGCCCCGGCGGCGTCCTCAGCGCCCTCGCCCAGGGCTGCCTCGACGACGACGTCACCACCATCCCCGTGCTCCGCGCCGACCGCCCCGAGCCGCAGGCGATCACCACCGCGTACGCCCAGCTGCACGTCGGCGGCCTCGAAGTGGACTGGCACGCCTTCTTCCCCGGCGCCCGCCGCATCGGCCTGCCCACGTACGCCTTCCAGCGCGAGCGCTACTGGCTCGACGCCCCCGCCTCCGCCGGTGACATGCGCGCGGTGGGCCAGGGCGAGGCCGGTCACCCGCTGCTCGGCGCCGCCGTGCCGCTGGCCGGCGGCGACGGGCACCTGCTCACCGGGCGGCTCTCGGTGCACACGCACCCGTGGCTGGTGGACCACGCCGTGAACGGGGTCGCCCTCCTGCCGGGCACCGCGTTCGTCGAGCTGGCGATCACCGCTGCCGACGCCGTGGGCTGCGACCTGCTGGAAGAACTGACGCTGGAGACACCGCTGCTCGTGCCCGGGCGCGGCGGCGTCGCCCTGCAGGTGCGCGTCGGCGCCGACGACGGCTCGGGCCGCCGGCCGCTGACCGTGCACTCGCGGACCGACGACGGGAACGCCCACGCGCACGAGGACGAGTCCGAGCGGGCCTGGGTCCGGCACGCCTCCGGCTCCCTGGCCGTCGCCACGGCCCCCGTGGACGGCTCGCTCGCCGCGTGGCCGCCCGTGGGCGCGGAGCCGGTCGACGTCGGCGGGTTCTACGACCGCCTCGCGGGCATGGCGCTCGACTACGGCCCCGTCTTCCAGGGGCTGCGTGCCGCCTGGCGGAGCGGGGACGACTTCTTCGCCGAGGTGGAACTGCCCGGCGCGGAGCACACGAACGCGAGCGCGTACGGTCTGCACCCCGCGCTGTTCGACGCCGCCCTGCACACCGTCTGGCTGGGTGCGGTCGAGCCCGAGGCCGGGACGGGCAACGGGCTGCTGCCCTTCGCCTGGAGCGGCGTGCGCCTGGCGGCCGCCGGAGCCTCCGCCCTGCGGGTGAAGGTCTCGCGCGCCGGCACCGGCACCTCCACGGTGTCGCTGGTGCTGGCCGACGGCACCGGCGAGCCGGTCGCACGGATCGACTCCCTCACCCTGCGCCCGGTCCCCGCCGACCAGTTGCGCGCCGGTTCCGGTGACGACTCGGTCTTCGGCCTGGAGTGGACACCGCTCAGCCTGCCGGCCGCGCCGGACGGCACGAGGACCGAGACGTACGAAGACCTCGCCGCGCTGCAGGCCGCCGGCGCACTGCCGGACGCCGGCACCGACGCGGTGGTCGTGCCGTGCCCGACCGGGTCCGGTACGGACACCGCCGCCCGGGCCCGCGAGGTCGGCAACGCCGTGCTGGAGCTGGTGCAGTGGTGGCTGGCCGAGGAACGCCCGTCGCGGCTCGTGCTGGTGATGCGTACGGGAGACCTTGCCCAGTCGGTGGTCCGCGGACTGGTGCGCTCGGCACAGAGCGAGAATCCCGACCGCATCGTGCTGGTCGAGACCGATGGCGCGCCCGATTCCGACGCAGGTCTCGCCGGGCTGCTGCCCGCCCTGATCGCCTCCGGCGAGCCGCAGGCCGCGGTGCGCGCGGGCGAGGTCCTGGTGCCGAGGCTGGTCCGCACCGCCGCGCCGGACACGGAGACGCAGCTCCCGGATCTCGGTTCCGGCACCGTCCTGCTCACCGGCGCGTCCGGCGGGCTGGGCGGACTGTTCGCCCGGCACCTGGTCGCCGAGCACGATGTTCGCAGCCTGCTGCTCGTCAGCCGCCGCGGCGGGGACGCGCCCGGCGCGGCCGAGCTCGCCGCCGACCTGACCGCGCGGGGCGCCGACGTCACCTGGGCCGCCTGCGACGTGGCCGACCGCGATGCCGTCCGTGAACTCCTGACCGGGCGGAGCCTGTCCGCGATCATCCACACCGCCGGCGTCCTGGACGACGGAATCATCGGTTCGCTGACTCCCGAGCGGCTGGACGGCGTGTTCCGCCCCAAGGTGGACGCGGCGCTGAACCTGCACGAACTGTCCGGTGAGCTGCCCGGCGGCCTGTCCGCGTTCGTGCTCTTCTCCTCCGTGGCGGGCACCCTCGGCACGCCGGGTCAGGGGAACTACGCCGCCGCCAACACCTTCCTCGACGCCCTCGCCGAGCACCGCCGCGCCCAGGGCCTGCCCGCCACCTCGCTGGCCTGGGGCCTGTGGGCGCAGGACAGCGACAGCGCGATGACCGGCGGCCTCGACCACACCGATCTCACGCGCATCAAGCGCATGGGCCTCGCCGCGATCCCGCCGGCGGAGGGCCTGCGCATGTTCGACGCGGCCCTGGCTACCGGGCGGGCGGCGGTCGTCCCGGTCCGGCTGGACACCTCCGCCTTCCGCGACGGGCAGGGACAGCAGTCCGTGCCGCCGGTCCTGCGCGGACTGGTCCGGCTCGCGCCGGTGCGGCGCGCGGCAGCGGCGGCGAAGGCGGCCTCGTCCTCCCTGGGGCAGCGGCTGGCCGGGCTGCCGGAGGCCGAGCGCGAGCAGGCGGTGCTGGACCTGGTCCGCACCGAGGTCGCCGCCGTGCTCGGGCACGCCGGCGCACAGTCGGTCGGCGCGGACGACTCGTTCAAGGACATCGGGTTCGATTCGCTGACCGCCGTCGAACTGCGCAACCGGCTCAACGCGGCCGTCGGCATGCGCCTGCCCGCCACGCTGATCTTCGACTACCCGAACCCGCTCACCCTCGCCCGCTTCCTCACCGCCGAAGCCGCAGGCTCCGGCGAGGCGGCGGCCGTGCCGGCGACCGTCCCCACGGCCGGCGGCACGGTGGACGAGCCGATCGCGATCGTGGGCATGGCCTGCCGGTACCCCGGTGGCGTGCGGTCGCCCGAAGACCTGTGGCAGCTGGTGTTCTCCGGCCGCGACGCGGTGTCGGGCTTCCCCACCGACCGCGGCTGGGACGTCGAGAAGCTCTACGACCCGGACCCCGACCAGTGGGGCACCAGCTACACCCGAGAAGGCGGCTTCCTGCACGACGCGGCCGACTTCGACGCCGAGTTCTTCGGGATCTCGCCGCGGGAGGCGCTGGCGATGGACCCGCAGCAGCGGCTGCTGCTGGAGACGTCGTGGGAGGCGTTCGAGCGCGCCGGCATCGATCCGGCCTCGGTGCGGGGCAGCAGGACCGGTGTGTTCGCCGGCGTGATGTACCACGACTACGGCGGGCGCGTGCACACCTCGCCCGCGGGCCTTGAGGGCTACCTCGTCAACGGCAGTGCCGGCAGTGTCGCTTCGGGCCGCGTCTCGTACACGTTCGGCCTCGAAGGCCCGGCGGTCACGGTCGACACGGCGTGCTCGTCGTCCCTGGTGGCCCTGCACCTGGCGACCCAGGCGCTGCGGAGCGGCGAGTGCTCGATGGCTCTCGTCGGCGGTGTCACGGTGATGGCCGGCCCGTCCGTGTTCGTGGAGTTCAGCCGTCAGCGCGGCCTGTCGGCGGACGGCCGGTGCAAGGCGTTCGGGGCCGGTGCGGACGGTACGGGCTGGGCCGAGGGCGCGGGCATGCTGCTCGTGGAGCGGCTGTCCGATGCCCGGCGCAACGGGCACAAGGTGCTGGCCGTCGTCCGCGGTACGGCAGTGAACCAGGACGGTGCGTCCAACGGCCTGACGGCCCCGAACGGCCCGGCGCAGCAGCGGGTGATCCGGCAGGCGCTCGCGAACGCCGGTGTGTCCTCGGACCAGGTCCACGCGGTCGAAGCGCACGGTACGGGCACGAAGCTGGGCGACCCGATCGAGGCGCAGGCGCTCCTCGCCACGTACGGGCAGGAGCGTCCCGAGGGGCAGCCGTTGTGGCTGGGTTCGCTGAAGTCCAACATCGGTCACTCGCAGGCGGCCGCGGGCGTCGGTGGTGTGATCAAGATGGTGATGGCGATGCGGCACGGCGTGCTGCCGCGGACGCTGCACGTGGACGAGCCGACGCCGCACGTGGACTGGTCGGCGGGCGCGGTGCGGCTGCTGACCGAGGCGGTGGAGTGGCCCGCGGGCGACGCGCCGCGGCGGGCGGCGGTGTCCTCGTTCGGTGTGAGCGGTACGAACGCCCACGTGATCGTCGAGCAGGCACCTGCCACCGCCGAAGAGTCCCCGGCTCCGATGCCTGACACGGTTGTGCCGTGGGTGCTGTCGGCGAAGAGCGAGGCGGCGCTGCGGGACCAGGCGGGCCGGATGCTGTCCTTCCTGGACGCGGAGGGTGCCGGGGTCCGGCCGGCCGATGTGGGCTTCTCGCTGGCCACGTCGCGCGCGGTGCTGGAGCGCCGCGCGGCGATCGTGGGCGGGGACCTCGCCGAGATCCGGCGGGGCCTGGAGGCGCTGGCCTCGGGTGCTGCTCCGGTGGGCGGGGCCCTCGGGGGCAAGGTCGGGTTCCTGTTCTCGGGTCAGGGGTCGCAGCGGCTGGGAATGGGAGGTGAGCTGTATGCGGCGTACCCCGTCTTTGCTGCTGCTTATGACGAGGTGTGCGCGATGCTGGACGCGCCGGTGGATGTCGGCTCGGAGGAGCTGAACCAGACCGGTTCGACGCAGCCCGCGCTGTTCGCGGTCGAGGTGGCACTGTTCCGCCTCCTCGCATCGTGGGGTATCCGGCCGGATTACGTGGCGGGTCACTCGGTCGGTGAGATTGCGGCTGCTCATGTGGCAGGTGTGCTGTCTCTGCGGGATGCGGCGAAGTTGGTGTCGGCCCGTGCCGCGCTGATGCAGGCGCTGCCGGCCGGTGGTGCGATGGTCGCCGTGCAGGCGACCGAGGACGAGGTGCTGCCGCACCTGACCGACCAGGTCGGCATTGCGGCGGTCAACGGTCCGCAGTCCGTGGTGATTTCGGGCGCTGAGAGCGCCGTCACCGCGATTGCCGAGGTGTTCGCCGGTCAGGGCCGTAAGACGTCCCGTCTGAAGGTCAGCCACGCCTTCCACTCTCCGCTCATGGACCCCATGCTGGAGGAGTTCGCGCAGGTCGTCCGTGGCCTGACTTTCAGTGAGCCGCAGGTCCCGGTGGTTTCCACCCTCACCGGCCGCCTGGCGGAGCCGTACACGGCCGAGTACTGGGTCCGGCACGTCCGGGAGGCCGTCCGTTTCGCCGACGGCGTGCGGACCCTCAGCGACCTGGGCGTGACCACGTTCGTGGAGATCGGCCCGGGTGGTGTGCTGAGCGCCCTCACCCAGGGTTGCCTGGACGACGAAGCCGTCGTCACCGTCCCTGCCCTGCGTGCCGACCGTCCCGAGCCTGAGGCGATCGCCCTCGCCGTCGGTCAGCTGCACACCCACGGCGTCTCCCCGGACTGGCAGGCGCTGTTCCCCGGCGCCCGCCGCGTCGACCTGCCCACCTACGCCTTCCAGCGCCAGCGCTACTGGCTTGACGTACCGCGAGCATCCGGTGACGTCCGGGCCGCGGGTCTGGGGGCGGCGGACCACCCGCTGCTCGGCGCCGCGATCGCGACCGCCGGCAGCGACGGGGTACTGCTCACCGGGCTGCTCTCCCTCGACTCCCACCCGTGGCTCTCCGACCACGCCGTGAACGGGACCGTTCTGCTGCCGGGCACCGCGTTCGTCGAGCTGGCGGTCCGGGCGGGCGACGAGGCCGGCTGCGGATGGATCGAGGACCTCACCCTGGAACTTCCCCTGGTCGTGCCCGAGCGCGGCGCCGTCACCCTTCAGGTGGCGGCCGGACCCGAGGACGAGGCGGGCCGGCGGCAGCTGACCGTGCACTCACGCGTCGAGGAGGGTTCCTGGGTACGGCACGCGACCGGTGTGCTGTCCTCGGCGGAGGCGCCGCCCGCTGCGGACATCGGCGCATGGCCGCCCGCAGGTGCGGAGGCCGTCGACCTGACCGCGTTCTACGAGGGCATGGCCGCCTCAGGCCTGGACTACGGTCCGGTCTTCCAGGGCCTGCGGGCGGTGTGGCGCGGCGGGGACGACGTCTTCGCCGAGGTCGAACTGCCGGAGGAGCCGGGCGCCGACGCGGCTTCGTTCGCCCTGCACCCGGCGCTGCTGGACGCTGCTCTGCACGCCCTGGCCGCCGGCGGGCTGGTCTCCCTGGACGACGGCCCGGCCCTGCCGTTCGCATGGTCCGGTGTCGCCGTCCACGCCACCGGCGCGGCCATGGTGCGGGTGAAGCTGTCGCGGACGGGCAGCGGTTCGATGACGCTGGCCGTGGCCGACGGCGCCGGTGAACCGGTGGCCTCGGTCGAGTCGCTGTCGCTGCGGGCCGTGTCGGCGGAGCAACTGCGCGGGGCCGGTGACGGCAGCCCGCTGTTCGGGCTGGAGTGGACGCCGTTCACCCTGCCCTCCGCCTCCTCCGAAGCGCTGGTGATCGAGTCCGTCGCGGACTTCGCCGCGCTGCGGGAGCCGGAAGGGACCTCGAACACCCCGGGCATCCCGGACGTCGTAGTCGTGCCCTGCCCGGCAGGGACCGGCGAGGACATCGCCGCCCGGGTCCGTGACGTCACCCATGCCGTGCTGGAGCTGGTGCAGCAGTGGCTGATGGAGGAGCGTCCGGAGCGCCTGGCGCTGGTGACCCGACCCGGTGACCTGGCCCATGCCGCGGTGCGGGGTCTCGTGCGCTCCGCTCAGTCGGAGAACCCGGACCGGATCGTGCTGGTGGAGGCCGAGGACACCGACGAGGTCGTCCGCGTGCTGCCCGCCGTTGTTGCTGCCGGTGAGCCGCAGTTCGCGGTGCGCGGCGAGCAGGTCCTCGTACCGCGCCTGACGAAGGCCACCGGAGCCGCCTCCGGCACGCCGGACTTCGGCGCCGGCCCCGTCCTGCTGACCGGCGCGTCCGGCGCGCTGGGCGGCATCGTCGCCCGGCACCTGGTCGCCGCCCACGGCGTGCGCAGCCTGCTCCTGCTCAGCCGGCGCGGCGCGGACGCCCCCGGCGCGGTCGAGCTGGAGGCCGATCTGGCCGCGCGGGGCGCCGAGGTGCGCTGGGCGGCCTGCGACGCGGCCGACCGCGACGCCCTCTCCGCCGTGCTCGCCGACGCGCCGGTGACGGCCGTCGTGCACACGGCCGGCGTCCTCGACGACGGCGTGATCGCCGCGCTGACCCCGGAGCGCATGGACGCGGTGCTGCGCCCGAAGGTGGACGCCGTGCTGAACCTCCACGAGCTGACGGGCGACCTGTCGGCGTTCGTGGTCTTCTCGTCGGTGTCCGGGATCCTGGGCAGCGCCGGGCAGGGCAACTACGCGGCGGCGAACACCTTCCTCGACGCCTTCGCCGAAGCCCGCCGCGCCCAGGGCCTCCCCGCGACCTCGCTGGCGTGGGGCCTGTGGGAGCAGGGCAGCGGCATGGCCGACCGCCTCGACCAGGCCGACCTCACCCGGCTCAAGCGGGTGGGCCTGGCCCCGATAGCCGTCGGCGAAGGACTGCGGATGTTCGACGCGGCGCTGGCCCTGGACCGGGCGACCGTCGCCCCGCTGAGACTGGACCTCGGCGGTCTGCAGGGCACGGTGCCTCCGGTGCTGCGAGGACTGCGCGGCCCCGTACGGGGAACGGCGCGGCGCGCGGCGCAGACCGCACCGAAGGGAACGCTGGGGCAGCGGCTGGCCGGGCTGCCGGAGGCCGAGCGCGAGCGGGCGGTGCTGGACCTGGTCCGCACCGAGGTCGCCGCCGTGCTCGGACACGCCTCCGTCCAGGCCGTCCAGCCGGAACACGCCTTCCAGGACGCCGGATTCGACTCGCTCACCTCGGTGGAGCTGCGCAACCGCCTGAACGCGGCGACCGGGCTGCGGCTCCCCGCGACCATGGTCTTCGACCACCCGACGCCCGCCGCGCTCTCCCGCTTCCTGCTGGCCGAGACGCTGGGCGTCCAGGAGCGGTCCGAGGCCGCGGTCGCCGCGGTCGCCGGGACGGACGAACCGATCGCGATCGTGGGCATGGCCTGCCGGTTCCCCGGCGACGTGCGGTCGCCCGAGGACCTGTGGCACCTCGTCGCGTCCGGCGGCGACGCGATCTCCGGCTTCCCCGAGGACCGCGGCTGGGACGTCGAGAACCTCTACGACCCCGACCCCGACCGCTCCGGCAAGTCCTACGTGCGCCACGGCGGCTTCCTCCACGAGGCGGCCGAGTTCGACCCGTCCTTCTTCGGGATCTCGCCGCGCGAGGCGCTGGCGATGGACCCGCAGCAGCGGCTGCTGCTGGAGACGTCATGGGAGGCCTTCGAGCGCGCCGGCATCGACCCCGCCTCGGTGCGGGGCAGCAGGACCGGTGTCTTCGCCGGCGTGATGTACCACGACTACGGCGGCCGGGTGAAGACGGCCCCGGAGGGCATGGACGCCTACCTGGGCAGCGGCAGCGCGGGCAGCATCGCTTCGGGCCGCGTCTCGTACACGTTCGGCCTCGAAGGCCCGGCGGTCACGGTCGACACGGCGTGCTCGTCCTCGCTCGTGGCCCTGCACCTGGCGACCCAGGCGCTGCGCACCGGCGAGTGCTCGATGGCCCTGGTCGGCGGCGTCACCGTCATGGCGACCCCCTCCACGTTCGTGGAGTTCAGCCGTCAGCGCGGCCTGTCGGCGGACGGCCGGTGCAAGGCCTTCGCCGCCGGTGCGGACGGTACGGGCTGGGCCGAGGGCGCGGGCATGCTGCTCGTGGAGCGGCTGTCGGACGCGCGGCGCAACGGGCACAAGGTGCTGGCCGTCGTCCGCGGTACCGCGGTGAACCAGGACGGTGCCTCGAACGGGCTGACCGCACCCAACGGTCCCTCCCAGCAGCGCGTGATCCGGCAGGCGCTCGCGAACGCGGGCCTGTCCTCGGACCAGGTCCACGCGGTCGAAGCGCACGGCACGGGCACGAAGCTGGGCGACCCGATCGAGGCGCAGGCGCTGCTCGCGACGTACGGGCAGGAGCGGCCGGAGGACCGGCCGTTGTGGCTGGGTTCGCTGAAGTCCAACATCGGTCACTCGCAGGCGGCCGCGGGCGTCGGTGGTGTGATCAAGATGGTGATGGCGATGCAGCACGGCGTGCTGCCGCGGACGCTGCACGTGGACGAGCCGACGCCGCACGTGGACTGGTCGGCGGGCGCGGTGCGGCTGCTGACCGAGGCGGTGGAGTGGCCCGAGAGCGGCCTGCCGCGCCGCGCGGCGGTGTCGTCCTTCGGCATCAGCGGCACCAACGCCCACGTGATCGTCGAACAGGCGCCTGCCACCGCCGAAGAGTCCCCGGCTCCGAAGCCTGACGCGGTCGTGCCGTGGGTGCTGTCGGGCAGGACGGAAGCGGCGCTGCGGGCGCAGGCCGAGCGCCTGCTGTCCCTCTCCGACGCGGCCACGGACCTGCGGCCGGCCGACATCGGCTTCTCGCTTGCCACCTCGCGCTCGGCGATGGAGCACCGGGCCGCCGTCGTGGGGGAGAGCCGGGACGAACTCCTGGCAGGGCTCCGCGCGCTGGCCGCGGGGTCCCCGTCCGCCCGGGTGGTCATGGGCGAGCCGGGCGCCGTGGGCAAGACCGGGTTCCTGTTCTCGGGCCAGGGTTCGCAGCGGATCGGCATGGGCCGTGAGCTGTACGCGGCCCACCCCGTGTTCGCCACCGCGTATGACGAGGTGTGCGCGATGCTGGACGCGCCCGTCGACGTCGACTCGGAGGAACTGAACCAGACCGGGTCGACGCAGCCCGCCCTCTTCGCTGTTGAGGTGGCGCTGTTCCGGCTCCTCGCATCGTGGGGTATCCGGCCGGATTACGTGGCGGGTCACTCGGTCGGTGAGATTGCGGCTGCTCATGTGGCAGGTGTGCTGTCTCTGCGGGATGCGGCGAAGTTGGTGTCGGCGCGTGCCGGGCTGATGCAGGCGCTGCCTGCGGGCGGTGCGATGGTCGCGGTGCAGGCGACCGAGGACGAGGTGCTGCCGCATCTGACCGACGGTGTCGGCATTGCGGCGATCAACGGTCCGCAGTCGGTTGTGGTCTCCGGTGCGGAGGACGCGGTCACCGCGATCGCCGAGGTCTTCAAGGAGCAGGGCCGCAAGACGTCCCGCTTGAAGGTCAGCCACGCGTTCCACTCGCCGCTGATGGATCCGATGCTGGAGGAGTTCGCGCAGGTCGTCCGCGGTCTCACCTTCCATGAGCCGCAGATCCCCGTGGTGTCCAACCTGACCGGCCTCGTGGCCGAGGCGTACACCCCCGAGTACTGGGTCCGGCACGTCCGCGAGGCCGTGCGCTTCGCCGACGGCGTGCAGACTCTGCACGAGCTGGGTGTCACGACGTTCGTGGAGATCGGCCCGGGCGGCGTGCTGAGCGCCCTCACCCAGGGCTGCCTCGACGACGGCGCGGTCACGGTCCCGGTCGTACGGGCCGACCGCCCCGAGCCGCAGGCCGTCGTCACCGCGCTCGGTGAACTGCACGTGCACGGCGTCTCCCCGGACTGGCAGGCGCTGTTCCCCGGTGCTCGCCGCGTCGACCTGCCCACGTACGCCTTCCAGTACGAGCGCTTCTGGCTCGAAGCGCCCGAGGAGTTCACCGGCGGTGCCGCCGCCACCGGACTCGGCCTGGGTGCGGCCGAGCACCCGCTGGCGGGTGCGGCGGTCGCGCTGCCGGGCGCCGGAGGGTACCTGGTCACCGGGCGGCTCTCGCTCAGGACCCACCCCTGGCTCGCCGACCACACGGTCATGGGCAGCGTGCTGCTGCCGGGCACCGCGCTCGTGGAGCTGGCCGTGCGCGCGGGCGACGAGGCCGGTTGCGCGCAGATCGAGGACCTGACGCTGGAAGCGCCGCTGATCGTCCCCGAGCGCGGCGGTGTCGCCGTGCAGGTGTGGGTCGGTGCCGAGGAAGAGGAGCCGGGCCGGCGCGCGCTGAGCGTGCACTCGCGGCGGGAGGACGCGCCGGACGACGCGCCGTGGGTGCGGCACGCGGTCGGCTTCCTGGCGGACGCTCTGCCCGAGCCGCCGCACGGTGCGGACGCCGGCGCGTGGCCGCCGGCGGGCGCGGAGGCCGTCGACCTGACGGCGTTCTACGAGGGCCTGGCCGGTCTCGGTCTGGGCTACGGCCCCGTCTTCCAGGGCCTGCGGTCGGTGTGGCGCAGCGGGGACGACGTCCTCGCCGAGGTCGCCCTGCCCGAGGGCACGGAAGCCGGCGCGTACGCGCTGCATCCAGCGCTGCTGGACTCGGCTCTCCACGCGATCGGCGCGGGCGGGCTCGTCCCCGTCGGCGACGGGCCGCTGCTGCCCTTCGCCTGGTCCGGGGTGAGTGTCCGGGCCGCGGGGGCGGCGGCGCTGCGGGTCAAGGTCTCGCGGACGGGCACCGACGCGGTGTCGCTGACCGTGGCCGACGCCGCGGGCGGCCTGGTGGCCACGGTCGGCTCGCTGTCGCTGCGGCCGGTGTCGCGCGAGCAGCTGCTCAGGGCCGGCGGCTCCGGCAGGGGCGCCGACGACTCGCTGTTCGGCCTCGCATGGCAGCCGGCGGCTCTCACCGGGACCGGCGCCGGGCTCGGCGTACGGAGTTACGCGGACCTGGCCGCTCTGTCCGCCGAACCGGCCCTTCCCGACGTCGCGGTCGTGCCGTGCCCGGCAGTCGCCGGTACGCACGGCGCCGAGCAGGTGCACGGCGTCGCGAGTGAGGTCCTGGAGCTGGTGCAGTGGTGGCTGGCGGAGGAGCGTCCGGGGCGGCTGGCGCTGGTGACCCGTCCCGGCGACCTGGCCCATGCCGCGGTGCGGGGTCTCGTGCGCTCTGCGCAGTCGGAGAACCCGGACCGGATCGTGCTGGTGGAGGCCGAGGACACGGAGGAAGCACTTCGCGTGCTGCCCGCCGCGGTCGCTTCCGGTGAGCCGCAGTTCGCGGTGCGCGGCGAGGACGTCCTCGTACCGCGCCTGACGAAGGCCGCCGCAGCCGCCTCCGACGGCGGAGACGTGCCGGACCTCGCCGACGGCACCGTCCTCGTGACCGGCGCCTCCGGCTCGCTGGGTGCGCTCGTCGCCCGGCACCTGGTGTCCGAGCACAAGGTGCGCCGGCTCCTGCTGGCGAGCCGCCGGGGCGCCGAGGCCCCCGGTGCGGCAGAGCTGGAGGCCGAGCTGGCCGCGTGGGGCGCCGAGGTCACCTGGGCGGCCTGTGACGTGGCGGACCGGGACGCCGTCTCCGGAATGCTGGAGCGGCTCGGCGGTCATCCGCTGTCGGCCGTCGTGCACACCGCGGGCGTTCTCGACGACGGGGTCGTCGGCTCGGTCACGCCCGAAAGGATGAGGGAGGTCTTCCGGCCCAAGGTGGACGCCGTGCTGAACCTGCACGACTGCACCCGGGAAATGGACCTGGCCGCCTTCGTGGTGTTCTCGTCCGTCGCCGGACTGGTCGGCAGCGCCGGCCAGGCGAGCTACGCGGCGGCAAATTCCTTCCTCGACGCCTTCGCGTCGTACCGCCGCCGTGAGGGCCTGCCCGCCCTTTCGCTGGCGTGGGGCGTGTGGGAGCAGTCCGGCGCGATGACGGACGGCCTCGCCGAGGCCGACCGGGCGCGGATGGCGCGCAGCGGCGTGCTGCCGCTGTCGCCGGAGGAGGGGCTGCGGCTCTTCGACGCGGCACTGGCGTCGCACGAGGCGGTGCTCGCCCCGGTCCGCATCGACACCGGTGCGCTGCGCACCGGTGAAGCGCCGGCGGTGTTGCGCGCTCTCGTGCCCGCCGCGGCCGCCCGGAGGACCGCGCAGGCCGCCGCCGTGCCCTCCGTGTCCTCGCTGGCCGAACGGCTGGAGGGGCTGCCGGAGGCCGAGCGGGGCAAGGCGGTCGAGGACCTGGTCCGGGCGGAGGTGGCCGCGGTCCTGGGCCACGCGTCGGCCCAATCGGTCCGGCCGGAACACGCCTTCCAGGACCTGGGATTCGACTCCCTCACGGCCGTGGAACTGCGCAACCGGCTGAACAAGGCCACCGGTCTGCGGCTTCCCGCGACCCTGGTCTTCGACTATCCGACGCCCGCTCTCCTCGCCCGTCACGTGCTCACGGAGACGGCCGGGGCGGCCGAACCAGCCCTAGTGGATTCCCTACTTGCTGACCTGGACAGGGTCGAACAAGAATTGGTCACGAAGTTGTCAGAGAGTGAAGCTCGCGACCGGATCCTGTCAAAGCTCCAGGCCGTATTGGCGATTGCCGGTGAATCCGGCAAGGCGCCGGTACCGGAAGGCCCTGGAACGGGCAGCGATCTGGAATCGGCCACGGACGACGAAGTATTCGATCTGCTCGGCAAGGAATTCGGGATCTCCTGACCGTTCCGGTTCCGGTGCGTCCCCAGTGACCCCTTGCCGAATTCCGGTAAGTCTTCGCAAGGGTGAGGGACGATTTCGGTGGCGAACGAGGACAAGCTCCGCTATTTCCTGAAGCGAGTCACCGCAGACCTCCAGGAGACCCGGCGGCGCCTTCGTGACTACGAGGACGCCGCCGGGGAGCCGGTGGCCATCATCGGGATGAGCTGCCGCTACCCGGGCGGGGTCAACTCGCCCGAGGACCTGTGGGAGCTGGTCGCCGGCGGCCGGGACACCGTCTCGGAGTTCCCCGCCGACCGCGGCTGGGACCTGGACGCGCTCTACGACCCGGACCCGGAGAACCGCGGGACCAGCTACGCCCGCGAGGGCGCCTTCCTGCGCGACCTGGCGCGGTTCGACGCTGGCCTCTTCGGGATCTCGCCCCGCGAGGCGCTCGCCATGGACCCCCAGCAGCGGCTGCTGCTGGAGACGTCCTGGGAGCTCTTCGAGCGGGCCGGCATCGACGCCTCCTCCCTGGCGGGAAGCAGGACCGGCGTGTTCGCCGGCGTCATGAACCACGAGTTCCTCGCCACCTTGCAGAACTCCCCGGAAGACCTCGAGGGTTACCTGGGCACGGGCACCTCGGGCAGCGTCGCCTCCGGCCGGGTGGCCTACACCTTCGGCCTCGAAGGCCCGGCCGTCACGGTCGACACGGCCTGCTCGTCGTCCCTGGTCGCCCTGCACCTGGCCGTCCAGTCGCTGCGCAACGGCGAGTGCTCGCTCGCCGTCGCGGGCGGCGTCACCGCGATGGTCGGCCCCGCCACCTTCGTCGGCTTCAGCCGCCAGCGCGGACTGGCCCCGGACGGCCGCTGCAAGGCGTTCGCCGCCGGCGCCGACGGCACCGGCTGGGGCGAGGGCGCCGGCCTGCTGCTGGTCGAGCGCCTCTCGGACGCCCGCCGCAACGGACACGAAGTGCTCGCCGTCGTACGGGGTTCCGCCGTCAACCAGGACGGCGCGTCCAACGGCCTGACCGCCCCCAACGGCCCCTCGCAGCAGCGCGTGATCCGCCAGGCCCTGGCCGCCGCGCAGCTGACCACGGCACAGGTCGACGCGGTCGAGGCGCACGGCACGGGCACGCGGCTCGGCGACCCGATCGAGGCACAGGCGCTGCTCGCGACGTACGGGCAGGGCCGTACCGGCGACAAGCCGCTGTGGCTGGGCTCGATCAAGTCCAACATCGGCCACACCCAGGCCGCGGCCGGCGTGGCCGGCATCATCAAGATGGTCATGGCCATGCGCCACGGCGAACTCCCGCGCACGCTGCACGTCGACGCGCCGTCCCCGCACGTCGACTGGTCGGCGGGCGCCGTACGGCTGCTGACCGAGAGCACGCCCTGGCCGGCGTCGGACCAGCCCCGCCGGGCAGGCATCTCCTCCTTCGGGATCAGCGGCACCAACGCGCACACGATCATCGAGGAAGCCCCGTCGGCCGAAGCGTTCACCCAGGACGCAGAGGCCACCCCGGAGACTCCCGGGGAAGGAGCGGAAGGCCCCCAGGCAGCGGAAGGCTCCCGGGCCGTCGTCGCGGAGGTCGCACCCCCGGCCGAGGGCGGGCCCGTGCCGTGGGTGATCTCCGGCAAGACCGAAGAGGCCCTGCGCGCCCAGGCCGAACGCCTGCTGTCCCGCGCGGACGACGCCGACGCCTCCCCGCTGGACGTGGCGTTCTCGCTCGCCACGACGCGCACGGCCCTCGAACACCGCGCCGTGGTGCAGGGCGGGACCCCGGCGGAGCTCGCCGAGGGGCTGCGGGCCGTGGCCTCCGGCGCTCCGGCCCCGGGCGTGGCGCGCGGCCACGCCGGCACCGGCGGGCGCGTCGCCTTCCTCTTCTCCGGCCAGGGCTCGCAGCGCCTGGGGATGGGGCGCGAACTGTACGCGTCCTACCCGGCGTTCGCCGCCGCGTACGACGAGGTCTGCGCGCACCTCGACGCCCCGGTCGACGTGGACTCGGAGGAGCTGCACCGCACGGGCGCCGCCCAGCCTGCCCTCTTCGCGGTCGAGGTGGCGCTGTTCCGGCTCCTCGAATCCTGGGGTATCCGGCCGGACTACGTGGCGGGTCACTCCGTGGGCGAGATCGCGGCTGCTCATGTGGCGGGTGTGTTGTCGCTCGACGACGCCGCGAAGCTGGTGTCGGCGCGTGCCGCGCTGATGCAGGCGCTGCCGGCCGGTGGTGCGATGGTGGCGGTCCAGGCGACCGAGGACGAGGTGCTGCCGCACCTGACCGACGGGGTCGGCATCGCGGCGATCAACGGGCCGCGGTCCGTGGTGATCTCCGGTGCCGAGGATGCCGTGCTGGAGATTGCCGAGGTCTTCAAGCAGCAGGGCCGTAAGACGTCCCGTCTGAAGGTCAGCCACGCCTTCCACTCTCCGCTCATGGACCCCATGCTGGAGGAGTTCGCGCAGGTCGTGCGCGGGCTGACCTTCGAGAAGCCGCAGCTCCCCGTCGTCTCCAACGTCACGGGCCGGTTCGTCGACGCCTCCACCGCCGACTACTGGGTCCGCCACGTCCGCGAGGCCGTGCGCTTCGCCGACGGCGTGCGGACCCTGCACGAGTCGTGTGTCACGACGTTCGTGGAGATCGGCCCCGGCGGCGTGCTGAGCGCGCTCACCCAGGGCTGCCTGGACGAGGGCGTCGTCACCGTGCCCGTCCTGCGCGCCGACCGCCCCGAGCGGTCCGCCCTTGTCGCCGCGGTCTCCGAACTGCACGCGCACGGCGTCTCCCCGGACTGGCACGCCTTCTTCCCCGGCGCCCGCCGCGTCGGCCTGCCCACCTACGCCTTCCAGTACGAGCGCTACTGGCTCGACGCCTCACCGGCCGCGCCCGGCGACGTGCGCGCCGCCGGCCTGGGCTCCGCCGACCACCCGCTGCTGGGCGCGGCCGTCTCCCTGGCCGGTGGCGACGAGCGGCTGCTGACCGGCCGGCTGTCCCTGCGCACGCACCCGTGGCTGGGCGACCACACCGTCCTCGGAAGCGTGCTGCTGCCGGGCACCGCGTTCGTCGAACTGGCCGTGCGCGCCGCCGACGAAGCCGGCTGCGAGCTCCTGGAGGACCTCACCCTCGAGGCGCCCCTGCTCCTGCCCGAGCGGGGCGGCGTCGCCGTCCAGGTCTGGGTCGGCGCCGCCGACGGCTCCGGCCGCAGGCCGCTGACCGTGCACTCGCGCCCCGAGGACGACACCGACCTTCCGTGGGTGCGCCACGCGACCGGCTTCGTCACCGAAGAGGCCGCCGCCCCGGCAGCCGGCCAGGACCTCACGGAGTGGCCGCCGAAGGGCTCCGAACCGGTCGGCCTCGACGGCTTCTACGACCGGCTGGCCGGCCTCGGCCTGGCCTACGGACCGGCGTTCCGCGGTCTGCGCGGCGCCTGGCGCGCGGGCGGCGAGGTCTTCGCCGAGGTCGCCCTCCCCGACGGTACGGACACCGGCTCCTTCCTCCTCCACCCGGCGCTGCTGGACGCCGCGCTGCACGCGATCGGCGCGGGCGGCTCTCTGGTGGCCGAGGCGGACGGGCCGCTCCTGCCGTTCGCCTGGTCCGGCGTCTCCGTGCGCGCCACCGGTGCCTCGACCGTACGGGTGAGGCTGTCGCCGGCCGGTACGGACACGGTGTCCCTGCTCGTGGCCGACGCCGCCGGCGAACCGGTGGCGTCCGTGGAGGCCCTGACGCTCCGCGCGGTCTCGGCCGAGCAGCTCCGCAAGAGCTCCGGCGACGCGATGTTCGCGGTCGAGTGGGCGCCGCTGACCCTGCCGGCCGACGGGGTGGACGCGACGACCCTCGTGTACGCCCCGGACATCGCCGCCGCACTGGACGGCGTCGACGCGCCGGCGCGGCCGGACGCGGTCGTGGTTCCGTGCCCCGACGGCCCGGAGGGTGCCTCCGAGGCCGAGCGGGTCCGCGCGGTCACCGCCGAGGTACTGCAGCTGATCCAGCGGTGGTTCGCCGAGGACCGGACGCCGCGCCTCGTGCTCGTGGCGCGCTGCGACGACCTCGCCCACGCCGCCGCGGGCGGACTCGTGCGCTCGGCCCAGGCGGAGAACCCCGGCCGGATCGTGCTCCTCGAAACCGACCATGGGACCGACCCCGAAACCGACCGCCCGGCGGACGTTTCCGGGCTCGTGCCCGGTGTCCTGCACTCCGGCGAACCGCACGTCGTCGTCCGCGACGGCGAGACAAGCGCACCGCGGTTGGTCCGCGCCGCGTCCGACGCGACGGAGAACCCCGCGTCTCCGGCGGGGGAGAGCTACGCGTCTCCGGCGGGGGAGAATCCTGGGTCTCCGGTCGCGGAGGGCGTCGCCTCTCCGGCGGGGGAGGCCCCCGCGTCTCCGGCCACGGAGAGAACTGCTTCTCCGGCGACTGGCATCGCCGCCTCCTCAGCGGCGGAGGACACCGCTTCCTCTGCGACGGGGGGCACCGCTTCCCCGGCCACGAAGGACACCGCCGCACCGGAGCACGTCCCCTCTCCGGCGACGGAGGGCGTCGTCTCCTCCGCGACGGAGAAGACCGCGCCGGCCGCGAAGGGCGCCGCCGTGCCCGGCCTCACCGAGGCTGCCGCTTCCGGCCTCGCCAAGGGCACCGCCCTCGGCACCGCCCTTGGCGCCGTGCTGCTCACCGGCGCCTCCGGCGCGCTCGGCGGAACCCTCGCCCGGCACCTCGTCACCGTGCACGGCGTGCGCCGGCTGCTGCTCGTCAGCCGCCGCGGCGCGGACGCCCCGGGCGCCGCGGCCCTCGAAACCGAACTCGCCGCGCTCGGCGCCGAGGTGACCTGGGCCGCCTGCGACCTCGCCGACCGCGACGCCGTCGCCCGGCTGCTGGCCGCCACTCCGGTCGACACGGTCGTGCACACCGCCGGCGTCCTCGACGACGGCGTGATCGCCGCGCTGACCCCGGAGCGCGTGGACGCCGTCCTGAAGCCCAAGGCCGACGCCGTGCTCAACCTGCACGAGCTCACCGGCGCGGACACGGCGTTCGTGCTGTTCTCGTCCGCCGCGGGCGCCTTCGGCAACCCCGGCCAGGGCAACTACGCCGCGGCCAACGCCTTCCTCGACGCCTTCGCCCGGCACCGCCGCGCCCAGGGCCGGCCCACGATCTCGCTGGCGTGGGGCCTGTGGGAGCAGGAAGGCGCCATGGCCGACGCCCTCGACGAGGCGGGCAGGTCGCGGATGGCGCGCTCCGGCGTGCTGCCGCTCTCCACCGAGGACGGCCTGCGGCTGTTCGACGCGGCACTCGCCTCGGACGAGCCCGTGCTCGTACCGGTCCGCCTCGACATCACCGCCCTGCGGAACCGGGCGGCCGGCACCGTACCGGCACTGCTGCGCGGACTCGTCCGCGTCACCACGCGCGGCACCGCCCGGCGCGCCACCACCGGATCACTGGCCGATCGTCTCGCCGGACTGGCCGCCGACGAGCGCGACGAGGCCGTCCTGGAACTGGTCCGGTCCGAGGTCGCCGCCGTGCTCGGGCACTCCTCGTCCCGGGCGGTCCGGCCCGCGCACGCCTTCCAGGACCTGGGCTTCGACTCCCTGACGGCCGTCGAACTGCGCAACAGGCTGTCCACGGCCACCGGCCTGCGCCTGCCCGCCACCCTCGTCTTCGACCACCCCACGCCCGCCGCCCTGGCCCGCCACATCGGCACCGAACTCCTCGGCGAGGCCCCGGCGTCCACCGCCGCGGCGCAGCAGACCGCGGCCGCCGCCGACGAGCCGATCGCCATCGTCGGCATGAGCTGCCGCCTCCCGGGCGGGGTGCGCTCGCCGGAGGACCTGTGGCGGCTGGTGGCCTCCGGCCGGGACGGCATCACCCGCTTCCCCGACAACCGCGGCTGGGACGTCGACGGACTCTACGACCCCGACCCCGAGCGCCTCGGCAAGACCTACGCGCGCGACGGCGGCTTCCTGCACGAGGCGGCCGAGTTCGACGCCGGCTTCTTCGGCATCAGTCCCCGCGAGGCCCTGGCGATGGACCCGCAGCAGCGGCTGCTGCTGGAGGCGTCCTGGGAGGCCTTCGAGCGCGCCGGGATCGACCCGGCGACGCTCCGGGGGAGCAGCACCGGCGTCTTCACCGGCCTGATGTACCACGACTACGGCCAGGGCCCGCGCGAACTGCCCGAGGGCGTCGAGGGCCTGCTCACCACCGGCGGCTCCGGCAGTGTCGCCTCCGGCCGCGTGTCCTACACCTTCGGCCTCGAAGGCCCGGCCGTGACCGTCGACACGGCGTGCTCGTCCTCGCTGGTCGCCCTGCACCTGGCCGTCCAGGCGCTGCGGAGCGGCGAGTGCACGATGGCCCTGGCGGGCGGCGTCACGGTCATGGCCAGCCCGACGGTCTTCGTGGAGTTCAGCCGCCAGCGCGGCCTGTCGCCCGACGGGCGGTGCAAGGCGTTCGCGGCCGGTGCCGACGGTACGGGCTGGGGCGAAGGCGTCGGCATGCTGCTCGTGGAGCGGCTCAGCGACGCCGAGCGCAACGGTCACCAGGTGCTGGCTGTCGTGCGAGGCAGCGCGGTCAATCAGGACGGCGCGTCCAACGGCCTGACCGCCCCCAACGGTCCCTCGCAGCAGCGCGTCATCCGGCAGGCGCTGGCCTCGGCCGGGCTCACCCCGGCCGACGTGGACGCGGTCGAGGCGCACGGTACGGGTACGAAGCTGGGCGACCCGATCGAGGCGCAGGCGCTGCTCGCCACGTACGGTCAGGAGCGCCCGGAGGGGCAGCCGTTGTGGCTGGGCTCGCTGAAGTCCAACATCGGCCACACGCAGGCCGCCGCGGGCGTGGCCGGCGTGATCAAGATGGTCATGGCGATGCGCAACGGCGTCCTGCCGCAGACCCTGCACGTGGACGAGCCGACGCCGCACGTGGACTGGTCGGCCGGTGACGTCCGGCTGCTGACCGAGGCCGTCGACTGGCCCGCGTCGGACCGCCCGCGCCGTGCCGCGATCTCGTCGTTCGGCGTCAGCGGCACCAACGCCCACACCATCATCGAACAGGCCCCCGCAGCCGCCGAGCCGCCCTCCGCGCCGGAGCCCGGCGAGGTCGTGCCGTGGGTGCTCTCCGGCAGGACCGAAGCGGCCCTGCAGGCGCAGGCCGCCCGCCTCGCGTCCTTCCTCGGCAGCGGCGAGAGCGATGCGGCCCCGGCCGACACCGCCTACTCGCTGGCCACGACCAGGGCGGCCTTCGAACACCGCGCCGTGGTGGTCGCGGACACCCCCGAGGCGCTCCGGCAGGGGCTGGCCGCCGTCGCGGACGGCTCCACACCGGCCGACGTGGTGACCGGCACCGCACGCACCGGCGGCAAGACGGTCTTCGTCTTCCCCGGACAGGGATCCCAGTGGGTGGGCATGGCCACCGAACTGCTGGAGACCTCGCCGGTCTTCCGCGACCGGATCGACGCCTGCGAGCGCGCCCTCGCGCCGCACGTGGACTGGTCGCTGACCGCGGTGCTGCGCGGCACGTCCGACGTTGAGCAGGACCGGGTCGACGTGCTGCAGCCCGTGCTGTGGGCGATGACGGTCGCCCTGGCCGAGGTGTGGCGCTCTTTCGGCGTGGCTCCCGACGCGGTCGTCGGGCACTCCCAGGGCGAGGTCTCCGCGGCGGTGGTCGCCGGAGCGGTCTCCCTGGAGGACGGCGCGCGCATCGTGGCGCAGCGCAGCCTCGCGGTGCGCGAGCTCCAGGGCCTCGGAGGCATGGCGTCGGTGACGCTCCCGGAGGAGGAAGCACAGGAACTGATCGGCCGGTGGGCCGGCCGCCTGGGCATCGGCGCCGTGAACGGGCCCGGGACCGTCGTGGTCTCCGGAGACACCGACGCCCTGGAGGAACTCCTCGCGCACTGCGAGCAGGAGGGCGTCCAGGCCCGCAAGGTCGCCGTCGACTACGCCGCGCACTCGCCGCAGATCGAGCGCGTCGAGGCGCAGGCCGCCGAGGGATTCGCCGGCGTCAGCCCGCTGCCCGGCGCCGTGCCCTTCTACTCCACGGTGACGGGCGGGAAGCTGGACGCGGCCGGGCTCGGCTCCGGCTACTGGTACCGCAACATGCGGCAGACGGTGCGGTTCCACGCCGCGATCCGGTCGGCCCTCGCCGACGGGCACGACGTGTTCGTCGAGGTCAGCCCGCACCCCGTGCAGCTGGCGGGCATCCAGGACGCCATCGAGGCGGCCGAGGCCGAGGCCGTGGCCGTACCGACGCTGCGCCGCGGCGACGGCGGCCGGCACCGGCTGCTGCTGTCGCTGGCACAGGCCCACGCGCACGGCGTCGCCGTCGACTGGGACGCCGTCCTGCCGGGCGCCCGCCGCACCGACCTGCCGACGTACGCGTTCCAGCACGAGCGGTACTGGCTCGAAGCGGGCGCGCCGGCCGGTGACGTACGCGCGGCCGGACTGGACTCCGCCGACCACCCGTTCCTGGGCGCGGCGGTGGAACTGCCCGACGCCGGCGGCCACCTGCTGACCGGGCTGCTGTCGCTGCAGGCCCAGCCCTGGCTGGCCGACCACGCGGTACTGGGCACGGTGATCCTGCCGGGCACGGCGTTCGTGGAACTGGCCGCCCACGCCGCGGCCGAGACCGGCTGCGACCTGGTCGAGGAGCTCACCCTGCAGGCACCGCTGCTGCTGCCCGAGCACGGCGGCGCCCAGCTCCAGGTCCTCGTGGGCGCCCAGGACGACTCCGGCCGGCGCCCGCTGAGCGTCCACTCGCGCGCCGGAGAAGGCCCCTGGATCCGCAACGCCACCGGCGCCCTCGCCACCGGCGGGACCCCCGCCGCCACCGACCTGAGCAGCTGGCCCCCGGCCGACGCGCAGCCCGTGGACCTGGACGGCTTCTACGACCGGCTGGCGGACCTCGGCCTGAGCTACGGCCCGCTCTTCCAGGGGCTGCGCGCCGCCTGGCGCGGCAACGACGCGGTCTACGCCGAACTGGCCGTCCCCGGCGACGCGCAAGCGGACGCGGGCGCCTTCGGCGTGCACCCGGCCCTGCTCGACTCCGCCCTGCACGCCCTGGGCGCGGGCGGTCTGGTCCCGGCCGCCGACGGGCCCCTGCTGCCCTTCGCGTGGTCCCGCGTCACGGTGCACGGAACCGGAGCGGCCGCCCTGCGGGTACGGCTCTCGCAGGCCGGCGGGGACGCGGTGCGGCTGGAGGCCGCCGACGGCACGGGCCGGCCCGTCGTCTCGGTGGAATCGCTCACGCTGCGCCCGGTGTCGGCCGACCAGCTCCGTACGAGCTCCCGGGACTCCCTGTTCACCGTGGAGTGGGCACCGCTCGCCGGACCCTCCGAGGCGAACGGCATCACCGTGCGCGCCTACGACGACATCGCCTCCCTCCGCTCCGCCCCGCAGGCGGAGACCGGGACCGATGCGGACGCGGACGCCGTCGTCGTGCCCTGCCCGGCCGGGGCGGGCACCGACGCCGACCGGGTCCGGGACGTCCTGGCCGAAGTGCTCGGGCTGGTGCAGTGGTGGCTGGCCGAGGACCGGGCCGCCCGCCTCGTGCTCGTGACCCGGGGCGCGGTCGCCACCGGAGACGGCGACGGCGGGGACGATCCGGCACAGGCGGCCGCGTGGGGCCTGGTGCGGTCGGCGCAGTCCGAGAACCCGGACCGCATCGTCCTCCTCGACACCGGCGAGGACACCGACCGGCAGCGGGACGCGGCGGCCGTACACCGGCTCGTCGCCTCCGAGGAGCCGCAGGCCGCGCTGCGCGGCGACACGCTCCTGCTGCCCCGGCTCGCCAGGACCGCCGCCGACGCCCCGCGGAACACCCCGGACTTCGGCACCGGAACGGTGCTCCTGACCGGCGCGTCCGGCGCCCTGGGCGGACTCGTCGCCCGGCACCTCGTCACCGAGCACGGCGTCCGCAGCCTGCTGCTGATGAGCCGGCGCGGCGCGGACGCCGACGGCGCGGCCGAGCTCCGGGCGGAGCTCACGGCCGCGGGCGCCGACGTCACCTGGGCCGCCTGCGACGTCGCCGACCGCGACGCCCTCGCCGCGGCGCTGGACGGGACGCGGGTGACGGCCGTGGTGCACACGGCCGGCGCCCTCGACGACGGCGTGATCGGCTCGCTCACCCCGGAGCGCCTGGACACCGTCCTGCGCCCCAAGGCCGACGCGGTGCTGAACCTGCACGAGCTGACGGGCGAGGTGTCGGCGTTCGTCCTCTTCTCCTCGCTCGCGGGCACCCTCGGCACGCCCGGCCAGGCGAACTACGCCGCCTCCAATGCCTTCCTGGACGCCTTCGCACGGCGCCGCCGGGCGCAGGGGCTGCCCGCGGTGTCACTGCCGTGGGGCCTGTGGCAGCGGACCGGCACCATGACCGAGGACCTCGGCGGCGCCGACCGGACCCGGCTCGCCCGCGGCGGCGTGCTCCCGCTGTCCGACGAGGACGGCCTGGAACTCCTCGACGCCGCGCTCGCACTGGACGAACCCCTGGTGGTGGCCGCACGGCTGGACCTCGCCGCCCTGCGGAACGCGACCGCGCCGGTGCCGCCGCTGCTCAGGACCCTCGTCGGCGGCCGGCCGCGGCGTACGGACCGGGCCGTCGCCGTACCGCTGGCGCAGCGCGTCGCGGACCTGCCCGAGAGCGAGCGCGAAGAGGTGGTGCTGGACCTGGTGAGGTCCGAGGTGGCCGCCGTCCTCGGGCACAGCTCGGCCAAGTCCGTCCAGCCCGACCAGGCCTTCGGCGACCTGGGCTTCGACTCGCTGACCGCGGTGGAGCTCCGCAACCGGATGAACAAGGCCACCGGGCTGCGGCTGCCCGCGACGCTGGTCTTCGACTACCCGACGCCGGCGGTGCTCGCCCAGCGGGTCCTGAAGGACCTGCCCGGCGGCACGGGCGGCACGGTGTCGCTGTTCGACGAGCTCGACCGCCTCGCCGCCGCCCTCGACGGCACCGGAGCGGACGGCGTCGACAACGTCACCCGAACCAAGATCAACATGCGTCTCCAGGCGCTGCTCGCCCGCTGGAACGGGAACGAGCCGGCCGATCCGGGAGGCGCCGGCGGAGCCGGGGACGAAGACGACCTCAGCTCGGCGAGCGACGAGGAGCTGTACGAGCTCCTCGACGACGAACTCGGCATCTCCTGAACTGCGCAGGCCAAAAGGGGCGGGCAACACCGATGATGAACGAAGACAAGCTCCGGGACTACCTCAAGCGGGCCACCACCGACCTGCGCCAGGCCCGGCGGCGCGTGCGCGAGCTGGAGGCCCGGGACCAGGAGCCCATCGCCGTCGTGGGGATGAGCTGCCGGTTCCCCGGCGGCGTCGACTCCCCCGAGGCGCTGTGGCGGCTGCTGGCCGACGGCGGCGACGCGATCTCGCAGTTCCCCGAGGACCGCGGCTGGGACGTCGACTCCCTCTACGACCCCGACCCCGAGCGGCCGGGCAAGGTCTACACCCGGCAGGGCGGATTCCTGCACGGCGCGGCGGACTTCGACGCGGACTTCTTCGGGATCTCGCCGCGCGAGGCCCTGGCGATGGACCCGCAGCAGCGCCTGCTGCTGGAGACCGCGTGGGAGGCCTTCGAGCACGCGGGCATCGACCCCGCCCCGCTCAAGGGCAGCCGCACCGGCGTCTTCGCCGGCCTGATGTACCACGACTACGGCTTCACGCCCGGCGTCCTCCCCGACGGCGTCGAAGGGCTGATGAGCACCGGCAACTCCGGCAGCGTCGCCTCCGGGCGCATCGCCTACACCTTCGGCTTCGAGGGCCCCGCGGTCACCATCGACACCGCCTGCTCGTCCTCGCTCGTCGCCCTCCACCTCGCCGTGCAGGCACTGCGCAACGGCGAGTGCTCCATGGCGCTCGCCGGCGGCGTCACCGTCATGGCGGGCCCGAGCGCGTTCGTCGAGTTCAGCCGCCAGCGCGGCCTCGCCCCCGACGGCCGCTGCAAGTCCTTCGCGGCCGCCGCGGACGGCGCGTCGTGGTCCGAAGGTGCCGGGCTGCTGCTCGTGGAGCGGCTGCGGGACGCCCGGCGGCTCGGCCACCGGGTCCTCGCGGTCGTCCGGGGCAGCGCGGTCAACCAGGACGGCGCCTCCAACGGCCTGACCGCCCCCAACGGCCCCTCGCAGCAGCGCGTGATCCTCGAAGCGCTGGCCAGCGGCGGGCTGTCCGCCGAGGAGATCGACGCCGTGGAAGCGCACGGCACGGGCACGAACCTCGGCGACCCGATCGAGGCACAGGCCCTGCTCGCGACCTACGGACAGGACCGCGAACGGCCGCTCCTGCTCGGCTCGCTGAAGTCGAACATCGGCCACACGCAGGCCGCGGCGGGCGTCGCCGGCGTGATCAAGATGGTGCTGGCGATGCAGCACGGGGTGCTGCCGCGGACGCTGCACGTGGACCGGCCGACCCCGCAGGTCGACTGGTCCGCCGGTTCGGTCGAGCTGCTCACCGAGGCGGCCGCGTGGCCGGAGGCGGACCGCCCGCGCCGGGCCGGCGTCTCCTCGTTCGGCATCAGCGGCACCAACGCGCACGTCATCCTTGAGGAGGCGACGGAGCCGGAGGCGGAGGAAGCGGCCGGCGACGAGCCCGGGGGAGAGGCCGCGGCCGGGGAGACGCTGCGGCCGCGGACCCCGGTGGTGCCGTGGGTGCTCTCCGGGAAGACCGGGGAGGCGCTGCGGGAACAGGCACAGCGGCTGCTGTCGTCCCTGGACCTCACGGCCGGGTCACCGGCCGACGTGGGGTTCTCACTGGCGGCCACCCGGTCGGCGCTGGAGCACCGGGCAGCGGTGGTCGGCGCCGACGCGGCCGGGCTGCGCGCAGGGCTGACGGCGCTCGCGGCAGGCGAACCCGCCGCACATGTGGTGACGGGGCGCGCCGAGGCCGCCCGGGGCAAGGTCGGGTTCCTGTTCTCGGGGCAGGGGTCGCAGCGGCTGGGGATGGGGCGTGAGCTGTATGCGGCGTACCCCGTTTTTGCTGCGGCGTATGACGAGGTGTGCGCGGAGCTGGACGCGCCGGTCGATGTCGATGCGGAAACGCTGCACCAGACCGGGTGCACCCAGCCCGCGTTGTTCGCTGTTGAGGTGGCCCTGTTCCGGCTGCTGGAGTCGTGGGGTATCCGGCCGGATTACGTGGCGGGTCACTCCGTGGGCGAGATTGCGGCTGCTCATGTGGCAGGTGTGCTGTCTCTGCGGGATGCGGCGAAGCTGGTGTCGGCCCGTGCCGGGCTGATGCAGGCGCTGCCCGCGGGCGGTGCGATGGTCGCCGTGCAGGCCACTGAGGACGAGGTGCTGCCGCACCTGACCGACCAGGTCGGCATTGCGGCGGTCAACGGTCCGCAGTCCGTGGTGATTTCGGGCGCTGAGAGCGCGGTCACCGCGATTGCCGAGGTGTTCGCCGGTCAGGGCCGTAAGACGTCCCGTCTGAAGGTCAGCCACGCCTTCCACTCTCCGCTCATGGACCCCATGCTGAAGGACTTCGCCGACGCAGCCCGCGGCCTGACCTTCCATGAGCCGCAGGTCCCGGTGGTCTCTACCCTCACGGGCCGCCTGGCGGAGCCGTACACGGCCGAGTACTGGGTCCGGCACGTCCGGGAGGCCGTCCGCTTCGCCGATGGCGTGCGGACCCTCAGCGACCTGGGCGTGACCACGTTCGTGGAGATCGGCCCGGGTGGTGTGCTGAGCGCCCTCACCCAGGGTTGCCTGGACGACGAAGCCGTCGTCACCGTCCCCGCACTCCGCGCCGACCGTCCCGAGCCGGAGGCGATCACCCTCGCCGTCGGTCAGCTGCACACCCACGGCGTCTCCCCGGACTGGCAGGCGCTGTTCCCCGGCGCCCGCCGCGTCGACCTGCCCACCTACGCCTTCCAGCGCCAGCGCTACTGGCTCGAAGGCACGGCCGCGCTCGACGTCTCCTCGGCGGGCCTCGACTCCTCCGGCCACCCCCTGCTCGGCGCGGTGGTGGAGACCGCCGGGGCAGAGGACATGCTGTTCACCGGCCGGCTGTCCGCGGCCGACATGCCCTGGATCGCGGAGCACACGGTCGGCGGCGTGCCGGTGGTCCCGGTCGCCGCGTTCGTGGAGCTCGCGCTGTGCGCGGGCCGGCAGGCCGGCTTCCCGCACCTGGAACAGCTGGACGTGGACGCCCCGCTGGTGCTGGCCGAACAGGGCGCCGTCCGCATCCAGGTGCAGGTCGGCGCGGGCGACGACGCCGGCCGGCGGTCGGTGCGGGTCTTCAGCCGGGCCGCCGCCGGCGGTGCCGGCGAGCCGTGGGTCCGCCACGTCACCGGGGAACTCACCCGCAACGCCCCGGTGGCCGAATTCGACATGATGATCTGGCCCCCCGCGGGAGCCGAGCCGGTGGACGTCGAGGACCGTCCGGGCCTGTCCGCCGCCTGGCGCGCCGGGGACGAGCTGTACGCCGAGGCCGCGCTGCCTCCCGCCGAGCGCGACCGGGCGGACCGCTACGGCCTGCACCCCATACTGCTGGACGCGGTCCTGGACACCCTGACGCTCGGCAGCGCCGGCGACCCCGGCGCGGTGCTCATGCCCTACGCCTGGAGCGGCGCGTCCGTGCACGCCCCGGGAGCAGGGGCCGTGCGCATACGGGTTAGGCCCGCCGCCGGCGGCGACGCCGTGGCGATCGAACTGGCCGGCGCCGACGGTGCTCCTGTCGCCTCGGTGGCCTCCGTACGGACGCGGACGATGTCCCCGCAGCAGGTGCTGGCGTCGCGCGTGGCCCACCAGGACTGGATGTTCGAGGTCGACTGGGTCGAGCACACCGCTCCCGACGCGGTTGCTCACGCCTCCGAGGCCGCGTGGGCAGTCCTCGGCAGCGACGGTCCCTGCGCCGGTCTCGACGCGCTCCGCAAGGCCGTCGACGACGGCGCGGCCCCGCCCGCCCACGTCCTCCTGCCCTGCGCCCCGGCCGAGGGCGACGCCGCTTCCGCGACGCGCACGTTGCTGGCCGGTGTGCTGTCGGCCGTCCAGGAGTGGGTCGCCGACGAGCGGTTCTCCGACGCGCGGCTCGTGGTGATGACGCGCGGAGCCGCCGGCCCGGACGGCGCGGCCCCGGACCTCGCGCACGCCGCCGTGGCGGGCCTGGTGAAGTCGGCGCAGGCCGAGCACCCGGACCGGCTCCTGCTCGTCGACGCGGACAACGCTGACGACGTGTTCACCGGCGGAGTCGTGGACCCGGCGCTCGCCGCGGCGCTCGCCGCCCTGGACGAGCCGCAGGCCGCGGTGCGCGGCGGCAAGCTGTTCGTGCCCCGCCTCGCCCGGACCGCCCCGGCCGGGGAGCCCGCCGGTCACGCGTGGGACCCCGAGGGGACCGTGCTGCTCACCGGCGCGACCGGCGGCCTCGGACTGTCGCTCGCACGCCACCTCGTCGCCGAACGCGGCGCACGCAGGCTGCTCCTGGTCAGCCGCCGCGGCCCCGCCGCGGAAGGCGTCGGCGAACTCGTCGCCGCCCTCTCCGGGCTGGGCGCGCACGTCGACGTGGCGGCCTGCGACATCGCGGACCGGGACGCCCTCGCGAAGCTGCTGGCCTCGATCCCGGCCGCACACCCGCTCGTCGCCGTGGTGCACGCCGCGGCGGCCCTGGACGACGGCGTGATCACCGCGCTGACCCCGGAGCGCCTGGACACCGTGCTGCGGCCGAAGGCCGACGGCGCGCTGCACCTGCATGAGCTGACCAAGGACCTGGACCTCTCCGCGTTCGTGCTCTTCTCCTCCCTGGCCGGAGTCCTGGGCAGCGCCGGCGCCGCGAGCTACGCGGCGGCCAACGCCTTCCTGGACGGGCTCGCGCGGCAGCGCCGCGCCGCGGGCCTGCCCGGCACCTCGCTGGCGTGGGGCCTGTGGACGGACAACGGCGGCATGGGCGACCGGATCACCGACGCCGACCGCAACCGCATGGGCCGGTCCGGGGTCGTGCCGTTCACCTCCGCGGAGGGCCTGGCCCTGTTCGACGCCACGCTCACCGTGGACAGGCCGGTGATCGTGCCCGTCCGGCTGGACGTCCCGGGCCTGCGCGCCATGGCCCGCGCCGGCCTGCTGCCCGCGGTCTTCCGCGGCCTCGTGGGCGACACCGGCGGCCCGGCCGAGGAGACCGCGGCCGCCGGCACCCCCGCCCTGGCCCGCCGCCTCGCCGGCATGCCGGAAGCCGACCAGGAGAAGGTGCTGCTGGACCTGGTCCGCAACCAGGCCGCCGCCGCCCTCGGCCATGCGAACGCCGCCCGGATCGAACCCACCACGGCCTTCCGCGACATCGGCTTCGACTCCCTGACCGCCGTGGAGCTCCGCAACCGGCTCAAGGCCGCGACCGGGCTCCGGCTCAAGCCCACCCTCGTCTTCGACCACCCCAACCCGGTCGCGATCGCCCGGCTCCTGCACAAGGACCTGGTCCTCGACCTCGCCGCCGAGAGCTCGCCCGTGCTCGACGAACTCGACCGGCTGGAAGCCCGGCTCGCCGCGCTCGCCCCCGAGGACGCGGTACGGGACAAGGTCACCGCCCGGCTCAAGGCGCTCCTGTGGAAGTGGACCGACACCCACCAGGACGCCGCCGCGAACACCGACGGCGCCGGCAGCGGACCCGGCACCGACCGCGACTTCGACCTCGACCGGATCGACGCCGCCACCGACGACGAGATGTTCGACCTCATCGACCAAGAGCTCGGGTCTCTCTAACTCTTCTCACGCACTGCTACCGAGGACGTAAAACATGTCGAACGACGACAAGCTCAGGGATTACCTCAAGCGCGTGATGGTGGACCTGCGCCACACCCGCAGGCAGCTGGGTGAGCTGGAGGCGAAGGACACCGAGCCCATCGCCATCGTCGGGATGGCCTGCCGCTACCCCGGTGGGGTCGGCTCCCCCGAGGACCTGTGGCAGCTGGTCTCCTCGGGCGGCGACGGCGTGACGGAGTTCCCCGCCGACCGCGGCTGGGACCTGGACGCGATCTACGACCCCGACCCCGCGCGGACGGGCCGCACGTACGTGCGCGAGGGCGGCTTCCTCCACGACGCCGCCGAGTTCGACCCCGCGTTCTTCGGGATCTCCCCCCGCGAGGCCCTGGTCATGGACCCCCAGCAGCGGCTGCTCCTGCAGACCTCGTGGGAGGCCTTCGAACGCGCGGGCATCGACCCCGCCACCGCGCGCGGCACCCGGGCCGGAGTGTTCGTCGGCACCAACGGCCAGGACCACGCCTACCTCCAGCGGCAGGGCGACAGCGACATCGAGGCCCACCTCGTCACCGCCAACACCGCGGCCGTGGTGTCCGGCCGCATCTCGTACGCCCTCGGCCTCGAAGGCCCCGCCGTCACCGTCGACACGGCCTGCTCGTCTTCGCTGGTGGCCCTCCACCTCGCCGCCCAGGCGCTGCGCCGGGGCGAGTGCTCGCTCGCCCTGGCCGGCGGCGTGACCGTGATGGCCACGCCGAACACGTTCATCGCGTTCAGCGCGCAGCGCGGCCTGTCGCCCGACGGCCGCTGCCGGGCGTTCTCCTCGACCGCCGACGGCACGGGCATGTCCGAAGGCGTCGGCGTGCTCCTGCTGGAGCGGCTCTCCGACGCCCGCCGGCTCGGCCACGACGTGCTCGCCGTCATCCGCGGCAGCGCCGTCAACCAGGACGGCGCGTCCAACGGCCTGACCGCCCCCAACGGCCCGTCGCAGGTCCGCGTCATCCAGCAGGCGCTGGAGAACGCACGGCTGACCGCCTCCCAGGTCGACGCGGTCGAGGCGCACGGCACGGCCACCACCCTCGGCGACCCCATCGAGGCCGAAGCGCTGCTCGCCACCTACGGCCAGGAGCACTCCGGGGACCAGCCGCTGTGGCTGGGATCCATCAAGTCCAACATCGGTCACACGCAGGCGGCTTCCGGTGTCGCCGGTGTGATCAAGATGGTGATGGCCATCCGCAACGGCGTGCTGCCGCAGACCCTGCACGTCGACGAGCCGACCGACCAGGTCGACTGGTCGGCCGGCGGCGTCCGGCTGCTGACCGAGGCCGTCCAGTGGCCCGCGTCGGACCACCCGCGCCGTGCCGCCGTCTCGTCGTTCGGTGTCAGCGGCACCAACGCCCACACGATCCTCGAACAGGCCCCGGCCCTCGACGAGGAGCCCGCCGGCGAGGCCGCCGAGGCCCCCGCAGCCGGCGCGCTGCCGTGGGTGCTCTCGGCCAAGAGCGACGCGGCGCTGCGCGCCCAGGCCGAGCGCCTGCTCTCCTTCCTGGAGAACGGTCAGGACGGCCAGGACGGCCCCGGCGCCTCTCCCGCCGACATCGGCTTCTCCCTCGCCACGACGCGCGCCGCCTGGGACCGGCGGGCGGCCGTCGTCGGCGAGAGCACGGAGGAACTCACCGAAGGCGTACGGGCCCTGGCAGCGGGCACCCCGTCCGCGGCCGTGGTCCGGAGCACCGCCCGCCTCGGTGACAAGACCGGGTTCCTGTTCTCCGGCCAGGGCTCGCAGCGGATCGGCATGGGCCGAGAGCTGTACGCGGCGTACCCCGTGTTCGCTGCCGCATACGACGAGGTGTGCGCGCTTCTGGACGCACCGGTGGACGTCGATGCGGAAACGCTGCACCAGACCGGGTGCACCCAGCCCGCGCTCTTCGCGGTCGAGGTGGCCCTGTTCCGCCTCCTGGAGTCGTGGGGCATCCGGCCGGATTACGTGGCCGGTCACTCGGTCGGTGAGATCGCGGCTGCGCATGTGGCGGGTGTGTTGTCGCTTGCCGACGCCGCGAAGCTGGTGTCGGCGCGTGCCGCGCTGATGCAGGCGCTGCCCGCGGGCGGTGCGATGGTGGCGGTTCAGGCGACCGAGGACGAGGTGCTGCCGCATCTGACCGACGGTGTCGGCATCGCGGCGATCAACGGTCCGCAGTCGGTCGTGGTCTCCGGTGCCGAAGGTGCTGTGCTGGAGATTGCCGAGGTCTTCAAGCAGCAGGGCCGCAAGACGTCCCGCCTGAAGGTCAGCCACGCCTTCCACTCGCCGCTGATGGACCCCATGCTGGAGGACTTTGCCGAGATCGTCCGCGGTCTCACCTTCAGTGAGCCGCGGATCCCGGTGGTGTCCAACCTGACCGGTCGTCTCGCCGAGCCGTACACGGCCGAGTACTGGGTCCGGCACGTCCGCGAGGCCGTCCGCTTCGCCGACGGCATCCGGACCCTCAGCGACCTGGGTGTCACGACCTTCGTCGAGATCGGCCCCGGCGGCGTCCTCAGCGGCATGGCGCAGGGCTGCGTGGACGAGGCCGTCACCGTCCCGCTGCTGCGTGCCGACCGCCCCGAGCGGCAGGCCGTCGTCACCGCGCTCGCCGAACTGCACGTGCACGGCGTCTCCCCGAACTGGCAGGCGCTCTTCCCCGGTGCGCGGAGGACCGGCCTGCCCACCTACGCCTTCCAGCAGCAGCGCTACTGGCTGGAGGTCCCCGAGGCCGAGGCGGCCGTCGTGGACGCGGTCGACGCCGAGTTCTGGGCGAGCGTCGAGCGTGAGGACGCCCAGTCGCTCGCCGCCACGCTGGGCCTGAGCGCCGAAGAGCTGGACGTCGTGGTCCCGAAGCTGTCCGCCTGGCGGCGGCAGCGCCGCGAGCAGTCCGTCGTCGACGGCTGGCGCTACCAGCTGACCTGGCAGCCGCTGAACGGCCTGCCCGCAGGCGACCTCTCCGGCAGCACCTGGCTGTTCGCCGCGCCCGAGGGCGACGAGTGGGCCGAGACGGTCCGCGCGGCCCTCGCCGGACGCGGCGCGCACCTGAGCCCGCTGACGGCCGGCGCGGACGCCGACCGTGCGACCCTGGCCGGCGAACTGACCCGGGCCGCGGCCGAAAACGGTGCCCTCGACGGTGTCCTGTCGCTGCTCGCGACCGACGAGACCGCCTCGCCCGAGCACCCCGCGCTCTCCCGGGGCCTCGCGCAGACCGTGGCCCTGGCCCAGGCGCTGGGCGACGCGGGCATCGACGCGCCGCTGTGGTGCGCCACCCGCGGAGCGGCCGCCACCGGCCGCTCGGACGACGCACCGCTCAGCGCGGTGCAGCACCAGGTGTGGGGCCTCGGCCGCGCCCTGGCCCTGGAGCACGCCCGGCGCTGGGGCGGCCTGATCGACCTGCCCACGGCGGTCGACGAGCGCGCCGCGGGCCGTATCGCCGCCGTCCTGAACCAGGGCACCGGCACCGCGGAGGACCAGGTCGCCGTCCGCGCCTCCGGCGTGTTCACCGCCCGGCTCACCCACGCCCGCAGCGGCACCGGCCGTACGTGGTCGCCGCGCGGCACGGTGCTGATCACCGGTGGTACGGGTGCGCTGGGCGGGCACGTCGCCCGCTGGCTCGCCGGCGCGGGCGCCGAGCACCTGGTGCTGGCCGGCCGCCGCGGCGCCGAAGCCCCCGGAGCGGCCGCCCTCAAGGCCGAACTGGAGGATCTGGGGGCGCGCGTCACCCTCGCCGCGTGCGACGTCGCCGACCGCGACGCGGTGGCGGCCCTGCTCGCCGAGCACACCTTCACCTCCGTCTTCCACGCCGCGGGCGTGGAGCAGTTCGCCCCCTTCGACGAGCTGACCCCGGCCGACTTCGCCCGCACGATCGCGGCGAAGGCCGGCGGCGCGGCGCACCTGGACGAGCTGCTGGGCGACCAGGAGCTCGACGCCTTCGTCCTCTTCTCCTCGATCGCCGGCGTGTGGGGCAGCGGTCTGCAGACCGCCTACGCCGCCGCCAACGCCTTCCTCGACGGGCTCGCCGCCCGGCGCAGGGCCGGGGGCCTGACCGCCACCGCGATCGCCTGGGGCCCCTGGGCCGACGGCGGCATGGTCACCGACGCCGACGAGCAGCACCTGCGCCGCCGCGGCGTCATCACCCTGCCCGCGGCCCTCGCCGTGACCGCGGTCCAGCGCGCCCTCGACTGCGACGACACCGCGGCCGTCGTGGCCGACATCGACTGGGAGCGGTTCATCGGACCGTTCACCCTCGGCCGCCCGAGCGCCCTGCTGTCCGAGCTGCCCGAGGTGCTCCGCGCCGGGACCGCCGCACCGGCGGCCGACGCCGCCACGGGCGCCGCACCCTTCGCCGCCCAGCTCGCCGGGCTGCCGGAGGCCAAGCGCACCGAGACCCTGATCGACCTGGTCCGCGCCCACGTCGCGGCCGTCCTCGGCCACGCCTCGGCGGCGGACGTCGAGCCCGACCGGGCGTTCAAGGACCTGGGCTTCGACTCCCTGACCGCCGTCGAACTCCGCAACGAGGTCAACGCGGCGACCGGCCTCACGCTGCCGCCCACCCTCGTCTTCGACTACCCCAACGCCACGGCCCTCGCCCGCTTCCTGCAGAGCGAACTGCTCGGCTCGCAGGCCACCGCGTTGCAGGAGCAGCACGCGGCCGCCGCCGACGACGAGCCCATCGCCATCGTGGCGATGAGCTGCCACCTGCCCGGCGGCGTCGACTCGCCCGAGGCCCTCTGGGACCTGGTGACGTCCGGCGGCGACGCCATCTCGGAATTCCCCGCCGACCGTGGCTGGGACGTCGACGGACTCTACGACCCCGACCCCGACCGCCCCGGCAAGACCTACGCGCGCGACGGCGGCTTCCTCTACGAAGCCACCGGCTTCGACGCCGGCTTCTTCGGCATCAGCCCCCGCGAGGCCCTGGCCATGGACCCGCAGCAGCGCCTGCTGCTGGAGACCTCGTGGGAGGCCTTCGAGCGGGCCGGGATCACCCCCGCACAGCTGCGCGGCAGCCGGACCGGCGTCTTCGTCGGCATGGCCTACCAGGGCTACGGAGCCGACGTGCGCCGGACGCCGGAAGGCGTCGAAGGACACCGGCTGGTCGGCGGCGCGTCCAGCGTCGTCTCCGGCCGGGTGGCCTACACCTTCGGCCTCGAAGGCCCCGCCGTCACGATCGACACGGCGTGCTCGTCGTCCCTCGTCGCCCTGCACCTGGCCATCCAGTCGCTGCGGAGCGGCGAGTGCACGATGGCCCTGGCCGGCGGCGTCACCGTGATGGCCAGCCCGAACGTCTTCGTCGAGTTCAGCCGGCAGCGCGGCCTGTCGCCCGACGGCCGCTGCCGGGCGTTCGGCGCGGACGCGGACGGCACCGGCTGGTCCGAGGGCGTGGGCGTCGTGCTCGTCGAGCGCCTCTCCGACGCCGTACGCCACGGCCACGAGGTCCTGGCGGTGGTGCGCGGCAGCGCCGTCAACCAGGACGGCGCGTCCAACGGCCTGACCGCCCCGAACGGCCCGGCACAGCAGCGCGTGATCCGCCAGGCCCTGGCCTCCGCCGGGCTCGCGCCGGGCGACGTCGACGCCGTGGAGGCCCACGGCACCGGTACGACGCTGGGCGACCCGATCGAGGCGCAGGCCCTGCTCGCCACGTACGGACAGGAGCGTCCCGAGGGGCAGCCGCTGTGGCTGGGCTCGCTGAAGTCCAACATCGGCCACACGCAGGCCGCCGCGGGCGTGGCCGGCATCATCAAGATGGTCATGGCGATGCGGCACGGTCTGCTGCCGCGTACGCTGCACGCGGACGAGCCGACGCCGCACGTGGACTGGTCGGCCGGTGACGTCCGGCTGCTGACCGAGGCCGTCGACTGGCCCGCGTCGGACCGCCCGCGCCGTGCCGCGATCTCGTCGTTCGGGGTCAGCGGCACCAACGCCCACACCATCATCGAGCAGGCCCCCGCAGCAGCGGAGCCGGTCCCCACCCCCGACTCCGGCGCCGTTGTGCCGTGGGTGCTCTCCGGCAAGGGCGAGGCCGCGCTGCGTGCGCAAGCCGCCCGGCTGGCCGGCCACCTCGACGCGACGGACGGCTGGACCGCTTCCGACGTCGGCCTCTCCCTGGCCTCCCGTGAGGCGTTCGAAGACCGCGCCGTGGTCCTGGCGCAGCGCCCGGACGAGTTCCGGCAGGCACTCGCCGCGCTCGCGGCCGGCGAGCCGGCGGCGAACGTGACGCTGGGACGCGCCGGGTCCGAGGGCAAGACCGGGTTCCTGTTCTCCGGGCAGGGCTCGCAGCGGATCGGTATGGGGCGTGAGCTGTACGAGGCGTTCCCGGTCTTCGCCGACGCGTACGACGAGGTGTGTGCGCGTCTGGACGCGCCTGTTGACGTCGATGCGGAGTCTTTGCACCAGACGGGGTCCACGCAGCCTGCTCTCTTCGCGATCGAGGTGGCGCTGTTCCGGCTCCTCGAATCGTGGGGTGTGCGGCCGGATTACGTGGCCGGTCACTCCGTGGGCGAGATCGCAGCCGCGCACGTGGCGGGTGTGCTGTCACTCGACGACGCCGCGAAGCTGGTGTCGGCGCGTGCTGCGCTGATGCAGGCGCTGCCGGCCGGTGGTGCGATGGTGGCGGTCCAGGCGACCGAGGACGAGGTGCTGCCGCACCTGACCGACGGTGTCGGCATCGCGGCGGTCAACGGCCCGCGGTCCGTGGTGATCTCCGGTGCCGAGGACGCGGTCACCGCGATCGCCGAGGTCTTCGCACAGCAGGGTCGTAAGACGTCCCGTCTGAAGGTGAGCCACGCCTTCCACTCGCCACTCATGGACCCCATGCTCGACGAGTTCGGCCGGGCCGTGGCGGGGCTGACGTTCCACGAGCCGCGGATCCCGGTGGTGTCCAACCTGACCGGTCGTCTCGCCGAGCCGTACACCGCCGAGTACTGGGTCCGGCACGTCCGCGAGGCCGTCCGCTTCGCCGACGGCGTGCAGACCCTGCACGACCTGGGCGTGACCACCTTCGTCGAGATCGGCCCCGGCGGCGTCCTCAGCGGCATGGCGCAGTCCTGCGCGGACGACGTGGCCGCCGTGCCCGTCCTGCGCGCCGACCGCCCCGAGCGGCAGGCCCTCACCGCCGCGCTCGCCGAACTGCACGTGCACGGCGTCTCCCCGGACTGGCAGGCGCTGTTCCCCGGCGCCCACCGCGTCGCCCTGCCCACCTACGCCTTCCAGCGCGAGCGCTTCTGGCTGGAAGGGGACGAGGACCTGGCCGCCGCCACCGACGCCGCGGCCGACCCGGCGGACTCCGGATTCTGGGACACCGTGGAGCGGGAGGACGTGGAGTCCCTCGCCGCGACCCTGGGCGTCGGCGCCGACGCCTCGCTCGGCGCGATCCTGCCCCGGCTGTCCGCGTGGCGCCGTCAGCGCCGCGAGCGGTCCGTGGTCGACGGCTGGCGCTACCGCGTCACCTGGAAGCCGCTCGGCACGCTCCCGGAGCCCGACGCGTCCGGCACTTGGCTGCTCGTGACGGCCGGGGAGAGCGAGTGGACCGCCTCCGTGCGCACCGCGCTCGAAGAGCGCGGCCTGGAGCTGGTGACGCTCGTCGCCGGGCCCGGCACCGAGCGCGGGACGCTGGCCCGCGACCTGGCCGGCACCGGCCCCGTGGACGGCGTGCTGTCCCTGCTCGCCGAGGACGAGAGCGCCTCCGCCGGTCACCCCGGCCTGTCGCACGGCCTCGCCGCGACCCTCTGCCTGGTGCAGGCGCTCGGCGACGCGGGCATCGACGCGCCGTTGTGGTGCGCCACCCGCGGCGCGGTGGCCACCGGCCGCTCCGACCTCGTGGACCGGCCGCTGCAGGCACAGGTGTGGGGCTTCGGCCGGGCGGCGGCGCTGGAGTACCCGCAGCGCTGGGGCGGTCTCCTCGACCTCCCCGAGCTGCTGGACGCCCGCACCGCGGCCCGCGTGGCCGCCGTCCTCGGGCAGTCGGCCGAGGACCAGGTGGCGGTCCGCGCCTCGGGCGTCTTCGGACGCCGGCTCGTCCGGGCCGGCCGTGCCGCCGACGCCGCCCAGGGCTGGTCGCCGCGCGGCACGGTGCTGATCACCGGCGGTACGGGTGCGCTGGGCGGGCACGTCGCCCGCTGGCTCGCCGGCGCCGGGGCCGGGCACCTGGTGCTCACCAGCCGCCGCGGCCCCGCGGCGCCCGGCGCCGCCGAGCTCGTCGCGGAGCTGGAGGAACTCGGCGCGACCGCGACCGTCGTGGCCTGTGACGCGGCCGACCGGGACGCCCTGCGGGCGCTGCTGGCCGAGCACCCCGTCAACGCCGTCGTCCACGCCGCCGGCGTCGGCGACCACGTCATGATCGAGGACTCCGACCCGGCCGGGTTCGCCCGCACGGTGTCGGCGAAGGCCGCGGGCGCGACGCACCTGGACGAGCTGCTGGCCGGCCAGGAGCTCGACGCGTTCGTCATGTTCTCCTCGGGCGCCGGCATCTGGGGCGGCGCCAGCCAGGGCGCCTACTCGGCGGCCAACGCCTACCTCGACGCCCTCGCCGAGCACCGGCGGGCCCGCGGGCGCACCGCGCTCGCCGTCTCCTGGGGCGGCTGGGCCGAGGGCGGCATGGCAGGCGTCGGCGACGGCGAGGAGATGCTCCGCCGCCGCGGCCTGCCGCCCATGCGGCCCGCCCTCGCGATCTCCGCGCTGCAGCAGGCCCTCGCCGACGGCGAGACCACCCTGACCGTGGCGGACTTCGACTGGGAGCGGTTCATCGGACCGTTCACCGTCACCCGCCCCAGCGCCCTGCTCTCCGACGTGCCCGAGGCGCGCCGCGCCCTGGAGGCCCCGGCCTCCGCCGGCGCAGGCGCCGGCAACGCGCTCGCCGCGAAGCTGGCCGGGCTCGCGGCGGCCGAGCAGGACCGCACGCTGGTGGACCTCGTCCGCACCCACGCGGCCGCCGTCCTCGGCCACGACGGCGCCGCGGCCGTGGAGCCCGGCCGGGCCTTCAACGACCTCGGCTTCGACTCGCTCACCGCCGTCGAACTCCGCAACAAGCTCACGGCCGACACCGGCCTGAAGCTGCCCACCACGCTGGTCTTCGACTACCCGAACGCCACGGCCCTGGCCCGGTTCCTGCGCGCCGAACTCCTCGGCGCGCAGACCGCCGAGCCGCAGGTGCGGCACACGGCCGGCGCCGACGACGAGCCCATCGCGATCGTGGCCATGAGCTGCCGCCTGCCCGGCGGCGTCGGCTCGCCCGAGGACCTGTGGCAGCTCGTGATGTCCGGCGGCGACGCGATCTCCGGCTTCCCCGAGGACCGCGGCTGGGACACCGAGAACCTCTACGACCCCGACCCGGGCACCCCGGGCAAGACCTACGCGCGCGACGGCGGCTTCCTCTACGACGCGGGCGACTTCGACGCCGCCCTGTTCGGGATCTCGCCGCGCGAGGCGCTGGCGATGGACCCGCAGCAGCGCCTGCTGCTGGAGGCCTCGTGGGAGGCCTTCGAGCGGGCCGGCATCGACCCGGCCTCGCTGAAGGGCAGCCGCACGGGCGTTTTCGTCGGCATGTCCTTCCAGGGCTACGGCGCCGGCCTCCCGCAGGTCCCCGAAGGCGTCGAGGGCCACCTGCTCACCGGCAGCGCCGCGAGCGTCGTCTCCGGGCGCGTGGCCTACTCGTTCGGCCTGGAGGGCCCGGCGGTCACCGTCGACACGGCGTGCTCGTCGTCCCTGGTCGCCCTGCACCTGGCCATCCAGTCGCTGCGCAACGGCGAGAGCACGATGGCCGTCGCGGGCGGTGTCAACGTCATGGCCGTACCGGCCGCGTTCGTGGAGTTCAGCCGGCAGCGCGGGCTGTCCGCCGACGGCCGCTGCAAGGCCTTCGGCGCCGGCGCGGACGGCACCGGCTGGGCGGAGGGCGTGGGCGTGGTGCTCGTCGAGCGCCTCTCCGACGCCGTGCGCAACGGCCACGACGTCCTCGCGGTCGTCCGCGGCAGCGCCGTCAACCAGGACGGCGCGTCCAACGGCCTGACCGCGCCCAACGGTCCGGCGCAGCAGCGCGTGATCCGGCAGGCCCTCGCCTCCGCCGGGCTCACCGAGGCCGACGTCGACGTGGTGGAGGCGCACGGCACGGGCACCGCGCTCGGCGACCCCATCGAGGCGCAGGCGCTGCTCGCGACGTACGGGCAGGACCGCTCCGAGGACGAGCCGCTGTGGCTGGGCTCGCTGAAGTCCAACATCGGTCACGCCCAGGCGGCCTCCGGCGTCGCCGGCGTGATCAAGATGGTGATGGCGATGCGGCACGGCGTGCTGCCGCGGACGCTTCACGCGGACGAGCCGACGCCGCACGTGGACTGGTCGGCGGGCACCGTGCGGCTGCTGACCGAGGCCGTCGACTGGCCGGAGTCGCACCGCCCCCGCCGCGCGGGCATCTCCTCCTTCGGCGTCAGCGGCACCAACGCCCACACGATCATCGAGCAGGCCCCGGCCGCGGAGCCGGCCGCCGTCGCACCGGTCGAGGTCGCCTCGGCGACCGTGCCGTGGGTGCTGTCCGGCAAGTCCGAGGCCGCGCTGCGGGCCCAGGCCGAGCGCCTGCTGTCCCTCACCGCGGACGGCGCCGGGCCGTCCCTCACCGACGTCGGCTTCTCGCTGGCCACCACCCGGGCCGCCCTGGAGCACCGCGCCGCCGTGACCGGCGCCGACCGCGCCCGGATCGCCGAGGGCCTGCGGGCCCTGGCCTCGGGGGCGCCCGCCCCCGGCGTCTTCGCCGGCCGCGCCGACACCGGCCAGGTCGGGTTCCTCTTCTCCGGGCAGGGCTCGCAGCGGCCCGGCATGGGCCGGGAACTGTACGACGCGTTCCCGGTCTTCGCGGAGGCGTACGACGAGGTGTGCGCGCACCTCGACCGGCACCTCGACCGGCCGCTGCGGGACGTGGCCTTCGGCGAGGACGGCCACGAGCTGAACCGCACCGCCTTCACCCAGCCCGCCCTGTTCGCGCACGAGGTCGCCGTCCACCGCCTGCTGGAGTCGTGGGGCGTACGGCCCGACTACCTGGCCGGGCACTCCGTCGGCGAGATCGCCGCGGCCCACGTGGCCGGGGTCCTGTCGCTGGAGGACGCCGCCACGCTGGTGACGGCCCGCGCCCGGCTGATGCAGGCCCTGCCAGCCGGCGGCGCGATGGTCGCGGTCCAGGCCACCGAGGACGAGGTCCTGCCGCACCTCACCGACCGCGTGAGCCTCGCGGCGGTCAACGGGCCGCGGTCCGTGGTGATCTCCGGCGCCGAGGACGCGGTCGCCGCGATCGCCGAGGTGTTCGCCGGCCAGGGCCGCAAGACGTCCCGTCTGACGGTCAGCCACGCGTTCCACTCGCCGCTGATGGACCCGATGCTGGAGGACTTCGCCCGCGTCGTCGGCAACCTGCGCTTCGACGAGCCGCGGATCCCGGTCGTCTCCAACGTGACCGGCGAGCTCGTCGACGCGTACACGGCGGACTACTGGGTGCGGCACGTCCGCGAGGCCGTGCGCTTCGCCGACGGCATCCGCACCCTGGGCGACCTGGGCGTCACCACGTTCGTGGAGGTCGGCCCCGGCAGTGTCCTCAGCGGCATGGCCCAGGGCTGCCTGGACGGCGCGGTCACCGTTCCCGCCGTACGGGCCGGCGGCCCCGAGCCCGAGGCGATCACCGGCGCCGTCGCGCAGCTCCACGTGCACGGCGTGCCCGTCGACTGGCACGCGTTCTTCGCCGGCCGCGGCGCCCGGCGCGCGGACCTGCCGACCTACGCCTTCCAGCACCAGCGGTACTGGCTGGAGACGGTCGCCCCCACCGCCGCCCCCGCGGGGACCGACGCCGTGGAGGCGGGCTTCTGGGAGACGGTGGAGCGCGAGGACGCACAGACCCTCGCCGCCGCCCTCGACCTGCCCGCCGAGCAACTGGACGCGGTCCTGCCCCGGCTGTCGGCGTGGCGCCGGCAGCAGCGCCGGGAGTCCGCGGCGGAAGGCTGGTCCTACCGCACCGGCTGGAAGCCGCTGAGCGGTCTGCGGACGCACGAACTGCCGGGCGACTGGCTGTTCCTGGTCACCGAGGAGACCGACTGGACCGCCGCCGTCGCCGACGGGCTCACGGCCCGCGGCGCCCGGCTGACCCCGGTCGTCGTCGACCCGGCCGCCGACCGTAGCGCGCTGCTGCAGCAGCTCGGCGACGCCGTCCGGGAGATCCCCGTCCACGGTGTGCTCTCCCTGCTCGGCACCGACGAGCGACCCCACCCCGGGCACCCGGCCCTCACCATCGGCACCGCGCTGTCCCTCGCGCTCGTCCAGGCCCTGGGCGACGCCGGCATCGACGCCCCGCTGTGGGCGCTGACCAGGTCGGCGATGTCCACCAGCCGTTCGGACGCGGTGCCGAGCGCCGCCCAGAACGCCGTCTGGGGCCTGGGCCGGGTGGCGGCGCTGGAGCACGCGCAGCGCTGGGGCGGTCTGGTCGACCTCCCGGAGACGGTCGACGACCGGGTCGCCGGCCGCCTCGCCGCGGTGCTCGGCCAGTCGGCCGAGGACCAGGTCGCGATCCGCGACCGCGGCGTCTTCGGCCGCAGGCTGACCCACGCCGCCGCCCGCCGCAACGCCCGGACCGGACAGGGGTGGTCGCCGCGCGGCACCGTGCTGATCACCGGTGGTACGGGTGCGCTGGGCGGGCACGTGGCCCGCTGGCTCGCCGGCGCCGGTGCCGGGCACCTGGTGCTCACCAGTCGCCGCGGCCTCGACGCCCCCGGTGCGGCCGGACTCAAGACCGAACTGGAGGAGCTGGGCGCCCGCGTGACCGTCGCCGCCTGCGACGTCGCCGACCGCGAGGCGCTGGCCGCACTGCTCGCCCAGCACCCGGTGAACGCCGTCGTCCACACGGCGGGCGTGGACCACCTGGAACCGCTGGACGGCATGACGCCGGGCTCCTTCGCCGACGTGCTGGCCGCGAAGGCCGCCGGTGCCCTGCACCTGGACGAACTGCTCGGCGACCGGGAGCTGGACGCCTTCGTCCTCTTCTCCTCCATCGCCGGCGTGTGGGGCAGCGGCTACCAGGCCGCCTACGCCGCGGCCAACGCCCTCCTCGACGGGCTCGCCGAACGACGGCGCGCCCGGGGCCTGACCGCGACCGCCGTCGCCTGGGGCCCGTGGGCCGGCGGCGGCATGGCCGAGAGCGACGGCGCGGACGAACGCCTGCGCCGCCGCGGCCTGATCCCGATGCCCGCCGCGCTCGCCGTGGCCGGCCTCCGGCAGGCGCTCGACGCGGGCGAGCCGACCACGACCGTGGCCGACGTCGACTGGGAGCGGTTCCTGCCCCCGTTCACCGTCGGCCGCCCGAGCGCCCTGCTCGGCGACCTCCCGGAGACCGAGCGGATCCTGACCGCCGCCGGCCCCGCCGGCGAGCCCGGCACGACCGCCGCCTCGCCGCTGGCCGCCCGCCTCGCCGGGCTGCCCGAGAGCGAGCAGCACACGCTGCTGGTCGAGCTCGTCCGCACCCACGCGGCGGCCGTCCTCGGCCACAGCGGTGCCGGCGAGGTCGAAGCCGACCGGGCCTTCAAGGACCTGGGCTTCGACTCCCTGACCGCCGTCGAACTCCGCAACAAGCTCAACGCCGAGACCGGCCTCGCGCTGCCTCCCACACTCGTCTTCGACTACCCCAACGCCCACGCGCTCGCCCGGCAGCTGCACACCGAGATCACCGGCCGCACCGCCGCGGCCGCCCCGGAGACGGCCACCACTGCCGCCGAGGACGACGACCCCGTCGTGATCGTCGGCATGGCGTGCCGCTACCCCGGCGGGGTGCGCTCGCCCGAGGACCTGTGGCAGCTCGTGGCCTCCGGCGGCGACGCCGTCGGCGACTTCCCGGCCGACCGCGGCTGGGACGTCGACGGCATCTACGACCCGGACCCGGACGCGTCCGGCAAGACGTACACCCGCCGCGGCGGATTCCTCTACGAGGCGGGGGAGTTCGATCCCGGGTTCTTCGGGATCAGCCCGCGT
>NZ_JBMMMZ010000020.1:0-128150 GCF_049725035.1 Streptomyces sp. XH2
CCGCCAGCTGACGGTACGCGTTGACCATCACCACCGGGTCGTTGTGCTTCACCGAGATCTTGATGTCGCGGAAACCGTGCTCCTCGAACAGCGACGCCTCCCACAGCGCCGACTCCACCAGCGCCTCGGGCGTCGCCTTGCCGTACTTCTGCAGCAGGCGGCGGTCCAGCGAGCCCGCGTTCACACCGATCCGGATGGGGGTGCCCGCGTCGGAGGCCGCCTTCGCGATCTCCTTGACCTTGTCGTCGAACTGCTTGATGTTGCCCGGGTTCACCCGCACCGCGGCGCAGCCGGCGTCGATGGCGGCGAAGACGTACTTCGGCTGGAAGTGGATGTCCGCGATCACCGGGATCTGCGACTTCTTCGCGATCACCGGCAGCGCGTCCGCGTCGTCCTGCGTGGGGCAGGCCACGCGCACGATCTGGCAGCCCGAAGCCGTCAGCTCGGCGATCTGCTGCAGCGTGGCGCCGATGTCCGACGTCCTGGTCGTGGTCATCGACTGCACCGAGACGGGTGCGTCGCCTCCGACGGCCACGGAGCCGACCTGGATCTTGCGGCTGACCCTGCGGTCGGCGAGCTTGATCGGAACGGAGGGCATTCCAAGCGAAATCGCAGTCATGTGGCGAGCAACCCCAAGGTGTGAATCAAGGTCCCGAGATCGGCGGGCTCCGCTTCGAGATTACGGCACCCGGTCCGTTGGAAGCACATCCCATCGCGGAGGCCCCTCAAACGCGGACGACCGGCCACAAAATCCGGCCGGTCGCCACAAACGGGCGTTTGTCCTCACTTCGCGCTAGGTGAGCCGTACAGGGTTCACCACGTCCGCGATGAGGACGAGAAGAGTGAAGCAGATGAAGATTCCCGCCACCACATAGGCGACCGGCATCAGCTTCGCGACGTCGAACGGCCCCGGGTCGGGGCGCCGGAACACCTTGGCGAAGGCGCGCCGCACGGACTCCCACAGCGCCCCGGCGATGTGCCCGCCGTCCAGCGGCAGCAGGGGCAGCATGTTGAACAGGAACAGCGAGAGGTTGAAGCCCGCGACCAGGAACAGCATGGTCGCGATCTGCTGCGACGGCGGGATGTCGAGGTTGAACACCTCGCCGCCCACCCGTGCCGCCCCTACGACGCCCATCGGGGAGTCGGCCTTGCGCTCGCCGCCGTCGAACGCGGCGTTCCACAGGTCGGGGATCTTGCTGGGAAGCGCGATCAGCGACTCGACGCCGGACTGCACCATGTCGCCCATACGGTCGACGGACTGGCCGAAGGTCTGCGGCACCACGCCCGTGGCGGGCGCGAAGCCGAGGAACCCGGCCGTCACGTACTGCCCCTTGATGGGCGCGCCCTTGCTGTCGTACTTCTGGACCTGGTTGGAGATGAGGTTCGCGCTCAGGGTCTTGCGGACGCCGTCGCGCTCGACGGTGACGGTGGCCGGGCCGGTGGTCCTGCGGATCTCCTTCTGGAGCGTGGCCCAGTCGTCGGTGCGGTGCCCGTTGAAGGCCACGATCTTGTCGCGCGGCTTGAGGCCGGCGGCCTTGGCCGGGGAGTCCGGGTTGCCCTTGCCGCACTTGTCGGTGGGGGCGCTGGCGGCGACGACGCACTCGGAGACGGTCGAGACGGTCGTCGTCTGCGTGCTGATCCCGAAGGACATCATCACGCCGAGGAAGATCGCGACGGCCAGGACGAGGTTCATGAACGGGCCGGCGAACATCACGATGACGCGCTTCCACGGCTTGCGCGTGTAGAACAGCCGCGTCTCGTCGCCGGGCTGGAGCTCTTCGAAGGCGGCCGAACGGGCGTCCTCGATCATGCCGCGCCACGGCGAGGTGGAGCGGGCGGTGATCCGCCCGTCCGCACCGGGCGGGAACATGCCGATCATGCGGATGTAGCCGCCGAGCGGGACGGCCTTGATGCCGTACTCGGTCTCGCCCTTCTTCCGCGAGAAGATCGTCGGCCCGAAGCCGACCATGTACTGCGGCACGCGGATGCCGAACAGCTTCGCGGTCGACAGGTGGCCGAGCTCGTGCCAGGCGATCGAGAACAGCAGACCCACCACGAAGACGACTATCCCGAGGACCGTCATCAGTGTCGTCATGCGCGGGCCTCCGAGGTCGCCTTCGCGGTACGGGCCGCCGGGGCCGTCCGCGCTGCCAGTTCACGGGCCCGGGCGCGTGCCCAGGCCTCCGCTTCCAAGACGTCCGCGACGGTGAGACGGGTTCCCGTGGTGGGCGTGCCGTGTTCCGCCACCACCTCCGCGACCGTATCGACAATCCCGTTGAACGGCAGCCCGCCGGCGAGGAAGGCGTCGACGCACTCCTCGTTGGCGGCGTTGAAGACGGCGGGCGCCGTGCCGCCCAGCCCGCCGACGTGCCGGGCGAGCCCGACGGACGGGAAGGCCTCGTCGTCGAGGGGGAAGAACTCCCAGGTGGAGGCCGTGGACCAGTCGAAGGCGGGGGCAGCGTCCGGGATCCGCTCCGGCCAGCCGAGGCCGATGGCGATGGGGCCGCGCATGTCGGGCGGGGTCGCCTGGGCCAGCGTGGAGCCGTCGACGAACTCCACCATCGAGTGGACGTAGGACTGCGGGTGGACGACGACCTCGATGCGGTCGAAGGGGATGTCGTACAGCAGGTGCGCCTCGATGACCTCGAGGCCCTTGTTGACGAGAGTGGCGGAGTTGATCGTGATCACCGGCCCCATGGACCAGGTGGGGTGGGCGAGCGCGTCCCGGGGGGTCACGGAGGCCAGCTCGGCCTTCGTACGGCCCCTGAAGGGCCCGCCTGAGGCCGTGACGACCAGCTTGCGGACCTCGGCGCGCGTGCCGCCCAGCAGCGCCTGGAAGAGCGCGGCGTGCTCGGAGTCCACGGGGATGATCTGTCCGGGCTTGGCGAGGGCCTTGACGAGGGGTCCGCCGACGATGAGCGACTCCTTGTTGGCCAGGGCGAGCGTCCGGCCCGCCTCCAGGGCCGCCAGGGTCGGCGCCAGGCCGATCGAACCGGTGATGCCGTTCAGGACGGTGTGGCACTCGCTGCGGGCCAGCTCGGTGGCCGCGTCGGGGCCCGCGAGGATCTCGGGCTGCGGCTCCGCCCCGTACTGCGCCGCCAGCGCCTCGCGCAGCGCGGGCACGGTGTCGGTACGGGCGACGGCGACGGTGCGCACCTTCAGCTGCCGCGCCTGCTCGGCGAGGAGCCCCACGCGGCCGCCGGCGGCCGACAGGCCGGTCACCCGGAACCGGTCGGGGTTGCGGAGCACGAGGTCGATGGCCTGGGTGCCGATCGAGCCGGTCGAGCCGAGGATCACGATCTCGCGCGGTCCGCCCGCGGCGGTGGGGGCGGAGTAGCGCAGATGCGGGTCAGCGAGGGAGTCCGTCATGGGCTCCATTGTTGCCTCTTCCGCACGGAGGGCGGACAGGGAGGCCCTGTCCGCCCTCCGTGGGGTGACATCCGCATGGGGCGGGGCGCGCCCGCATGGGGCGGTGAAGCTGCCGCATGGGGCGGCGGAGCCCCGCATGAGGCGGTGATGACTGCCGCATGGGGCGGAGCTGCGCCGCATGAGGCTGTGGATCAGCCGCATGGGGCGAGGCGAGGCCGCATGAGGCGGTGGAGGAGCCGCATGAGGCGCGAGAGCGCCCGCATGGGGCGGCGGGGTCAGCGGATGGGGCGGTGGACGTTGTCCGTCTTGGCGGGGCCGGGGGTGGCGTCCGCGATCCAGGGGCCGTCGCCGCTGGGGTCGAGGATGCCGGCCTCGAGCCACTCGTACGCCCCGGACATCACGCCGGAGACGACCTTGCGGTCGAGTTCGTCGGTGTTGGTCCACAGCCGACCGAAGAGCTCCTCAATCCGGATCCGGGCCTGACGGCAGAAGGCGTCGGCGAGCTCGTACGCTTCCGCCCCGTGTTCGCCCTCGGCACGCAGCCGCTCCGCGCGGACGCATGCCGCGCTCATCGCGAAGAGCTCCGCGCCGATGTCGACGATGCGGCCCAGGAAGCCCTGCTTGGTCTCCATGCGGCCCTGCCAGCGCGACATGGCGTAGAAGGTGGAACGCGCTAGTTTGCGCGACGAGCGTTCGACGTAGCGCAGATGGGTGGCGAGGTCGCGGTGGCCCGCGGGGTGGAACTCGGCGTACGTGCGCGGGAGCTGCCCGGGGCCGGTGACCAGCTTGGGCAGCCAGCGGGCGTAGAAGCCCCCTGCGCGGGCGCCTGCGCGGGCCTTGTCGCCCAGTGACTTCTCGGGGTCGATGAGGTCGCCCGCGACGGAGAGGTGGGCGTCCACGGCCTCGCGGGCGATCAGCAGGTGCATGATCTCCGTGGAGCCCTCGAAGATGCGGTTGATGCGGGCGTCGCGCAGCATCTGCTCGGCGGGCACCGCGCGCTCGCCCCGTGCGGCGAGCGAGGCGGCGCTCTCGTAGCCCCGTCCGCCGCGGATCTGCACGAGCTCGTCGGTCATCAGCCAGGCCATTTCGCTCGCGTACAGCTTGGCGAGCGCGGCCTCGATGCGGATGTCGTTGCGGTCCTCGTCGGCCATCTGGCCCGACAGGTCGAGGACGGCCTCCAGGGCGAAGGTCGTCGCGGCGATGAAGGAGATCTTCGAGCCGACCGCCTCGTGCCGGGCGATGGGCTTGCCCCACTGCTCGCGTGCCGTGGACCACTCACGGGCGATCTTCAGCGCCCACTTGCCGCCGGCGACGCACATGGCGGGGATGGACAGCCGGCCGGTGTTGAGCGTCGTCAGGGCGATCTTGAGCCCGGAGCCCTCGGGGCCGATGCGGTTGGCGGCGGGGACGCGCACCCGGTGGAAGCGCGTGACACCGTTCTCGATGCCGCGCAGGCCCATGAAGGCGTTGCGCTGCTCGACGGTGACGCCTTCGGCCGTGGCCTCCACCACGAAGGCCGTGATGCCACCCTTGTGGCCCTCGCTCCTGGGCACCCGCGCCATGACGACCAGGAGGTCGGCGACGACGCCGTTGGTCGTCCAGAGCTTGACCCCGTCGAGGATGTAGTCGTCGCCGTCGGGGACCGCCGCGGTCGCGAGGCGGGCGGGGTCGGAGCCGACGTCGGGCTCGGTGAGCAGGAACGCCGAGATGTCGGTGCGGGCGCAGCGCGGCAGGAAGGTCTCCTTCTGCTGCTGGGTGCCGAAGAGCTTGAGCGGCTGCGGGACGCCGATGGACTGGTGGGCGGAGAGCAGCGCGCCGACGGCGGGGCTGACGGAGCCGACGACGGCGAGGGCCTTGTTGTAGTAGACCGAGGTGAGCCCCAGGCCCCCGTACTTGGTGTCGATCTTCATGCCGAGAGCACCGAGCTCCTTGAGCCCGTTCACCGTCTCGTCCGGGATCTTCGCCTCCCGCTCGATGCGGGCGGGGTCGATGCGGGTCTCGCAGAAGTCGCGGAGCTTGGCGAGGAACTCCTCGCCGCGCCGTACGTCCTCCAGGGCCGGGGTCGGGTGCGGGTGGATCAGATCGAGGCGGAACCGGCCGAGGAAGAGTTCCTTGGCGAAACTGGGCTTCTTCCAGTCCTGCTCCCGGGCCGCTTCGGCGACCTGGCGTGCTTCGCGCTCGGAGACCGGTCGTACGGATGGTGCGGTCATGAGGCACCTCGCCGCTTCAGTCGGGGCCGTCCCGGTCGGCTACCGACCGGTACTACTGGACCGTATGTACCCGATCCTCCCGTCATCTACCAGACCTCGCGCAACGATCCGGTCCGGGGCGGCCGGGGCATGGTGGCCTCGCCGCATGGGGCGGGGCATGGGGCCTCAGCATGAGGCGGGGCATGGGGCCGACGCCCGGTGTGCTGGGCCACAGGAGCATGACGGCCGTGTGATCAACGATGTAGGCGTGAGCCGGGCTTGGGCGTGAGGCCTGCGCCTGGTGCCTGGGCGTACGCTCGGGACAGGGCGTGAGCCGGGGGCCGGGGGCCTGGAGCGCTCAGTTTCCCGTACCGGGGACGACGAGGCCGTTCTCGTAGGCGACGACGACCGCCTGCGCACGGCTGCACAGGCCGAGCTTGGCCATGGCGCGGTTGAGGTGCGTCTTGACGGTGGCCTCGCTGATCACGAGTTCGGCGGCGATCTCCGCGTTGGACAGGCCTCGTGCGGTGTGCCGCAGCACCTCGAGCTCACGGCCGGTGAGCGCGTCGAGGGCGGTTCCGGGCGGGGCGGAGGTGCCCGCGTCCGTCCGCCGGGTGAAGGCCTCGACGAGGCGGCGGGTGACGCTGGGGGCGAAGAGCGTGTCGCCCCCAGCGACCGCCGTGACGGCGGCCAGGAGCCGTTGCGGGCCCGCGTCCTTGAGCAGGAAGCCGGCGGCACCGGCGCGCAGGGCCGCGTACACGTACTCGTCGAGGTCGAAGGTGGTCAGCACAAGGACACGGGGCGCCGGGGGCGGTGCGTCGCACAGGATCCGCTCCGTGGCGGTGATGCCGCTGAGGTCGGGCATCCGGATGTCCATGAGGATCACGTCGGGCCGGTGCTCGGCGGCGAGCGCCACGGCCTCCTCCCCGCCGGACGCCTCGGCGACGACCTCCATGCCGGGCGCGGCGCGCAGCAGTGCGGCGACACCGGCGCGGATGAGGACCTGGTCGTCCACGACGAGGACGCGTATGTCCCCCGTGCCGCCCGCCTCAGGCGCCCGTGCCCCGCCCGCCTTCCCCGTCATCCCCCGCTGTCCCTCTCCCGCGCACCGCCGGCTGCAAGGGAAGGGTGAGCCGGACCTCGAACCCGCCCTCGTCCCGCGGTCCTGCGGCCAGGGTTCCCCCGTAGATCCTGGCGCGCTCGCGCATGCCGATCAACCCGTGTCCGCCCGACGGTACGGGGATGGCCGGAACGTTTCCCCGCCCGTCGTCGGTGACCCGGACCGACAGCTGGTGCGGCTGGAAGGCGACGTGGACCGTGGCTCGCGCGGGGCGGGCGTGCTTGATGACGTTGGTGAGTGCCTCCTGGACGACGCGGTAGGCGCACAGGTCCGGTCCTTGGGCAAGCGGACGCCGCTCCCCCACGATCTGCAGCTCCACTTCCACGCCGGCCGCCCGTACGCGCGCGGCCATGTCCTGGAGCCGGTCCAGCCCGGGCGTGGGCTGGTAGGGGCCTTCCTCTCCGGCGCGCTCCCCCACGCCCTCCGGGCCGACGCGCAGCACGGCCAGGAGCCGGCGCAGTTCTTCCAGTGCCTCGCCGCTGGCAGCCGAGATGGTGCCGAGTGCCCCATGGGCGGTGCCGGGGTCGGCGGTGAAGACGTAATGGGCGAGCCCTGCCTGGACGGAGATCACCGACATGTGGTGTGCCACCACGTCGTGCAGTTCGCGGGCGATGCGGACGCGCTCCTCGGCGACCGCACGGCGGGCGTTCTCCTCGCGCTCGCGCCGCAGTTGCCCGGTCAGCTCGGACAGGGTGCGGTTGCGGGCGCCCAGCTTGCGGGCGTTGTCGCCGAACTTCCACATGATGAACGGCACGACAAGGGCCTGGGCGATGGCGGTCGTCGGGGCGTTGCTGCCGGCGAACAGCGCCCCCGCCACCCACACCGCGGCGAACGCGACTCCGCAGGCCGCGGCATGGGCCGTGCGGCGCATGGACGCGACCGTGTAGAGCGCCAGCATCAGAGCCGCGCTGTTGACGACCGGCCAGAACCCCGCGGCGATGTACCACAGCCACAGGGCTGCGGCACCGGCGAAGACCGCCACAGGGGCGCTGCGGCGGGCGGCGAGGAGAAGGTTGATGACGCAGATCAGCGTGTAGCCGAGGGCGTCGGGCCGGTCCCAGTACCACCCTTCCGGCGGGCGTTCGCCGGCGAGCAGCAGCGCTACGACGGTGAACCCCGCCGCCAGCGGCACGTCCAGCGCCGCCCTCGGCCGGCCCGCAACCTGCCCTCGTAGCGCCCGCCACGTCCGCATCGCCGCAGCGTAGCCATCCTGAGGGCAGCCCGGCATCGGTCAGGCGGAGGCTGTCCCGTCTACCGCACTGGTTGGAGACCGCCGAGCGGCTGCTGCGCGAGTTGAGGGTGGAATTCCACCCGTTACGGGACGACCGGCCCGCAGGCGGTCCGTACCGTCGGTGACGTCGGCCCGGCATCGGTCACGGGGGACGCGCCGACGGGACGGGGGAACCACGGGGGAACGCAGTGCGCTCCGTGCTCCGGCACGGAGCTGCGGGGCGCACTGTGCGGGTGCGGGACGACGGTGCCACGGCATGAGGCCGCGCCACGGAGGCGCCCCATGCCGCGCATGAGGCGGACCGGGACCGGTACGGGGCACCTGGAGCCCCGTGCGGACGCATGAGGCCGCGCATGGGGCCGCGCGCATGAGGCCACGAGGCTCGCCGCATGAGGCGGGTGACGCCGGCGGGCAAGCAGTGATCAGTCGCCGACGGTCAGCACGATCTTCCCGGAGGTGCGGCCCGTCTCCCCCAGCTCGTGCGCCTTGGCTGCCTCGGCGAGGGGCAGGACTGCGGCGATCTCCGTGCGGAGCCGTCCGGACTCGGCGAGCTCGCTGATGCCCCGCAGGCCCGCGAGGTCGGGCTCGACCATCATGCGCGCGGCGCGGATGCCGCGTTCGCGGGCCTCGGCCAGGACCGGCTCCTGCAGGGGGAGCAGCGAGACGAGGGTGCCGCCGGGGCGCAGGGTGCGCAGGGAGCGGGCCGGGTAGTCACCGCTGATGGACTCCACGACGACGTCGAGGTTCTCCAGCTCCTCGGCGAAGTCCTGCTCGCGGTAGTCGATGAGTTCGTCGGCGCCGAGGCCGCGCAGGAAGTCGTGCTTGGCGGCGCTGGCCGTGCCGATGACGTACGCGCCCCGGGCCTTGGCGATCTGCACGGCCAGGTGGCCGACGCCACCCGCGGCCGCGTGGATGAGGACACGCTGGCCCTCCGTGACCCGGGCAGTGTCGACGACGGCCTGCCACGCGGTGAGCGCGGCGAGGGGCAGGGCTGCGGCCTGGACGTGGTCGAGGCCCTGGGGCTTGGGGGCGAAGTGCCGGGAGGGCGCGGCGACGTACTCGGCGTACGCGCCCGCCGGGTGCGGGAAGCGCGGCATGCCGTAGACCTCGTCGCCCGGGGCGTACAGGGTCACGCCGTCGCCGACCGCCTCGACCACGCCCGAGACGTCGAAGCCGAGGCCGAAGGGCGGGACGTGGCCCGAGTAGTAGTAGCCACGTGTCCGGGTTTTCCAGTCGACCGGGTTGACCCCTGCGGCCCGTACCCGCACGAGGATCTCGGTGGGGCCCGGCACGGGGCGGTCGGTCTCGACGAGCTGCAGCACCTCGGGGCCGCCTGCGGTCTCCTGGCGGATGGCGTGCATGCGGGCGGGGGTGGCGGTCATGGTGGCGCTCCTTGCAGTCGTGCCGTTCGGTTCGATGTCCCCAAGATTCGCGGAGATCGAGGACGGCAACGAGTGGCCTGACTGCCATGGTTCGTAAGGATCAGGCCAGAACGGGATCGAGCCAGGACTTGGGAGCCGTAGCCGGGAACGCCGACGGCCGGGGCGCGCTCCATGCGCGTCCCGGCCGTCCGGTGGGGCTCTGCTGCCTGCAGGGGGCTCTGTCAGAGCGCCAGGCCCGTCAGCACGAGCACCCGCTCGTAGGTGTAGTCGTCCATCGCGTAGCGGACGCCCTCGCGCCCCACGCCGGACTGCTTGGCACCGCCGTAGGGCATCTGGTCGGCGCGGTACGACGGGACGTCGCCGATGATGACGCCGCCGGTCTCCAGCGCGCGGTGCGCCCGGAACGCGGTCTGCAGGTCGTGCGTGAAGACGCCGGCCTGCAGGCCGTACGGAGAGTCGTTGACCGCGGCAAAGGCGGCCTCCTCGCCCTCGGCCTTGGTGATCGTCAGGACCGGGCCGAAGACCTCTTCGCAGGCGATGGTCACGTCCGCCGGCACGTCCGCGAGGACGGTCGGGGCGTACGTGGCACCGTCGCGCTTGCCGCCGACGAGGAGAGTGGCGCCGTTCTCCACAGCCTCGTTCACCCAGGCCTCCACCCGCTTGGCGGCGTCCTCGCTGACCAGCGGGCCGACGTCCGTCGCGGCGTCCGACGGGTCACCGGTGACCTGGGCCTCGACGGCGGCGACGACCTTGGGCACGAGGCGCTCGTACAGCGAGGCGTCCGCGATGACCCGCTGCACCGAGATGCAGGACTGGCCGCCCTGGTAGTTGGAGAACGTCGCGATGCGCTGCGCGGCCCAGTCGAGGTCCTCCTCGGAGGACCAGTCGGCGAGGACGACCGCCGCGCCGTTGCCGCCGAGTTCGAGGGTGACGTGCTTGCGCGGGGCCGAGTCGAGGATCGACCAGCCCACCGGGCCGGAGCCGGTGAAGGAGATGACCGGCAGCCGCTCGTCCTGGACGAGGGCGGGCATGCGGTCGTTCGGGACCGGCAGCACGCTCCAGGAGCCGGCCGGCAGGTCCGTCTCGGCCAGGATCTCGCCCAGCACGAGGGAGGAGATCGGGGTCGCCGGGGCGGGCTTGAGGATGATCGGCGCACCGACGGCGATCGCCGGGGCGACCTTGTGGGCGCTCAGGTTCAGCGGGAAGTTGAACGGCGCGATGCCCAGCACGGTGCCGCGCGGGAAGCGGCGCGTGAGCGCCAGGCGGCCGGTGCCGCCCGCGTCGGTGTCCAGGCGCTGCGCATCGCCGGCGTTGAAGCGGCGGGCCTCCTCGGCGGCCCAGCGGAAGACCGAGACGGCGCGGCCGACCTCGCCGCGCGCCCACTTGATGGGCTTGCCGTTCTCGGCGGAGATGAGCTGGGCTATCTCCTCGGCGCGCTCGGTGAGCCGCTTCGCGACGTGGTCGAGGGCGGCGGTCCGCACGTGGGCGGGCGTCGCCGCGAACTCCTCTCGTACGGCGTGCGCGGCGGCAACGGCCTCCTCGACCTGCGCCTCGGTGGGCACGCTCACGGTGCCGACGAGACGGCCGTCCCAGGAGTTCGTGACGTCGAAGGTCTCCTCGCCGGTGGCCTCGCGGCCGGCCAGCCAGAACGCGTGGGGAGCAGTCACAATCCCGGCCCTTCCCAAGTGGTGTGGATATTGCTCCCCCACCGTAGGTGCGGGGTGGCCGGGCGCCGATTGTCCGTGGTGGAGCAGTACTGCGGGAGGGGGCACCGCAATGGCGGGGTGGCAGGCATGCCGGAGTCCCTCTCGCTCCTGCCCCGGGGCCGCCTTGGCCGGGCTGCCGGCTTTCATCTGCCGGCTTCCCGCCCAGGAGGCCGGCGCCTGGGCCTGAGGCGGCCCCGCCCGCCGCCTGAGGCCCCTCGCCGCCCTCCGGGCCTGGCCGTCGCCGGTGCCCGGCCTCAGGCCACCGTCACTCCTAACCCGAGGCCGCCGTCACTCCTGGCCTGAGGCCGTCGTCGCCTTCAAGGCCAGCCACAGCTCCATGCGGACGTCCGGGTCATCGAGTGACCGGCCCAGGATCTCCTCCACCCTGCGCATGCGGTAGCGGAGGGTGTGACGGTGGACGCCGAGGTCCGCCGCTGCCGCGTCCCACTGGCCGTGACGGGAAAGCCAGGCCCGCAAGGAGGCGACGAGGTCGCCGCGGCCCGTGGCGTCGTGTTCGTGCAGGGCCCGCAGCATGCCGTCCGCAAAGGCGCGTACGGCGTCGTCCGCGAGGAGCGGCAGAACGGAACCGGCGGCGACCTCCTCGTGCTCGACGAGGACCCTGCCGCGGCGGCGCGCGACGGACAGGGCCTGCTCCGCCTGGCGGAAGGCCGCCGCCGAGGCGATGGGTCCCGCGGGGGCGGAGAGGCCCATGACGAGGTCGCAGGCGGGGGCCGCGGTGCTGCGGTCCCGCGGGCGGGTCTTCGTCCCGCGCCGTGTCTCTATGGCGCGGGCGTGTTCCCCGCATGCGGCGGCCACCGCTCCGCCGTCGGGCGCAAGGACGACGAGCCGCCCCCCGTCCGGGACGACCAGCAGCGGCTCCGCCACCCGGCCCGCCGCGGTCTCCAGGGTGTCCGCGAGGACCGCGAGGGGGTCCACAGGGGCTTCGGGCTCCTCCTCGGGAGCCGCAGCGTCGATGTCGGCGGGCGCCTCCACCGCCTCGGCGACGATCATCCGGAACGGCGCGTCCAGAAGGCTGCCGTACAGATCGCCGGCCACGGCCCGCGCGTGATCGGGTTCGCCGGCCAGCAGCATGCGCAGCAGCGCCGCGCCCAGCCGCTGCTCCGCCTCCTGCAGGGCCCGGGAGCGCTCGGTGGTGAGGGTGAGCAGGGCGATGGCGGAATGCACGGCGTAGCGTTCGGCGGTGCCCAGGGGCGCGCCCGTCCCGACGGCGAGGACTCCGCGTGCGCGCCGCCCGGAGCCGAGGGACTGCAGTTCGACCCGGTCTGCTCCCTCCTCGGAAGGATCCGTTCCCAGGACGGCGGTCGCGGGCGCGGGGCGCTCACGCAGCCGCTCGACGTCCGCTCCGAGGCGCGCGGCACGGCGCACGGCCCACTCGGGCGCCGCCGCGACAAGCCCGCCTGAGGCGTCGTACAGCGCCGCCCAGCCGTCGAGGTGTGCGGCCAGCCTGGCGACGAGGGCGGCCGGGCCGTCCGGCCCGAGGGCGGCCCGGGTGAGCTCGCGCTGGGCCTCGAAACCGGCGGTCACCGCCCGGTACTGATCGGCCGCGATGGCTGCGGACACGGCCTTGGTGATGGCGATGAACGGCGTGCGCCGGGGCACCTCCAGCAGTGGCAGGCCTTCCTCGGCAGCAGCGTCGACCAGGGCTCCGGGCACTGTCTCGTAGTTGACACCGACCGCGAAGCCCAGGCCCACGACGCCGGCGCGCACGAGGCGGCGGACGTACTGCCGCATGGCCTCCGGATCCTCCGCGTCGATCTTCAACGCGGTGATCAGGAGCAGCTCGCCGCCGTCCATCCACGGCACCGGGTCGGCCAGCTCGCTGACGTGCGCCCAGCGGACCGGCCTGTCCAGCCGGTCCTCCCCCGCGAGCACGGTGAGTTTCAGCGCGGAGTGGTGGACGAGTGAAGCAAGCGTGGGGGGCATGGCACCTTCGGAGGGGGCGTCGCGACAACAGTGCCGCCGCGTATGAACTGCTGCAACCGATTCTGCCTCAGTGGAGCAATCACGGGGAACAGGACCGCTTCACCGCTGCAGATCGATCAGCACCGGAGGCGCGCTGCTCCCCCGTACGGAGGTCACCGACAGCACGGCGTGCCCCGCGGGCACACCGTGCGCCAGCTCGGAGGCGGACCAGCGTTCCCGCTCCACCTTGCGCACCGTCACCGACTGGGCTGTGACCGCCCGCCCCGTGACCAGCCTGCGCACCACATGGGTAACGCGGGTCAGCGGCTCGTGGGCGATGACCTGACGGTCGGTGACGTCACGGGTCTCCACCCATTCCTTGCCCCACACCTCCGCGAAGCGCGCCCCGTCCCACGTGGTGATCCCGGAGAAGGCCATGCGGCAGCCGACAGCGCCCAGCAGCGCACTGCGCAGGGACTCGGGCACGTCGTCGAGCGTGCGGAGGGTGAGCAGTGCCCCGGCGTTCGCGGAACGGAGCCGCGCGAGGCCCCGTACCGCCTCGGGAGTGACGGCGTGGGTGGCGTCGTCGAGCACGAGGCAGGCGAAGAGGGAACGGTCTCCCCGGGCGACCGCGCACTCCGTGAACTGGGCGAGGACGAGCCGGGCCAGCATCCGCGACGCCTCGGCGTGCCCGCGTTCGGGCAGGTCGATCCGGACGCGCAGGGGGTGTTCCAGGGCGCGCAGGGAGAAGGTGCGGGAGGGGTCGGTGGTGTCGAAGAAGCGGGCGAAGGCGGGGCGGTCGAGGAGCGCGAGGCGGTCGGCGAGCATGGGGCCGGCGTCGCCGGGCCGGTGCGCCTGCCGCTCCCGCGCGTCGATCTCCCGGACGAGGGCCTCGTGCCCCGCGTCCACGAGGGCGGCGCGCAGGGCGCCTACCGCGGCGGGTGAGCCGTCCAGGAGCTCCCGCAGTTCGGGGACGGACGGGAAACGGCCGTGGGCGGCGCGGTAAGGGCCGAGGATCTGGGCCAGCACCGTTGCGGCCCGGCGCCCGCCCTCGCCCGGCAGTGTGGCGGTGAGGTCGCCCACGAGCCCTTCGGCGAGGACGGCGGCGGCCTCGTCGGGGTCGTCGGTGCCGCCGTACAGGTCGAGGTCGTACGCGGAGTCCTGCCGGCCGATCCGCACCACGACGTCGAACGCCTCGTCGGGCGCCAGTCCCGCCCCCGCCGCGCCGACCGCGACGACGGCCGCCCGGCCGGCCAGGGCTTGCAGGCACTGCGACTCCAGCACGGGGCGGACCAGACGGTCGGTCTTGCCGCTGCCGGGCGGGCCGACGGCGAGCAGGGACGTGCCGAGCAGGCCGGGGTCGAGGGCGTATCCCGCGCCTCGGTGCACATACGGATTGCGCTCGTCCTCCACGGCAGCACCGATGCGCACCTGCCGGGTGACAAGGTCGTGGCGGGCGGCACGGACAGGCAGGTCGCGCGCACCGGAGGGATGCGCGCAGGCGGCCGCCCCGTGCCGCAGAACGGTTTCGGTGAAGGCGGCGAGCCGCCCGGGCTGCACGCGTACGGACTGCCACGCGCGCTCGATGCGGGAGTGGTCGACGTCGTTCATCAGCCCGGCGCGGGCCTCCGCGGCGAGCCGGTCGGCGGCCTCATGCGCACCCGCGGCGCGGAGCTGCGGCCAGTCGGCGGGGTCCTGGCGGGGGCCGCCTCCCACGGCGGCAGGGATGACACCGCCGTCGTCCCACAGCCGCGAGAGCAGCGGGGCGGCGTACCGCCGCCAGACCTGCGGCCAGCGCCCCAGGCGGCCGAAGACGTAGAGGAGGGCGCCGAGGCAGATGGCGTAGTAGATGTAGACGGTCCACACCGCCGCCATGCCCCGGTGCCAGGAGTCGGGGGTCAGGACGGTCAGGGGCCAGAGCCAGTACATGCCGAGGTAGCCGTTCCAGAGCAGCGATCCCAGCAGCCAGCCGCACAGGAGGGCGATGACCGCCCCGCTGAGGAGCTGCCGCCCGGGGATGCGGTCCGGCTCCTCGGGCGGCTTGGGGTGGTAGCCGTACGCCCAGATGCCGGGCCCGGCGGAGACGCGCGACGCGCGGAGCCAGGTGAGGAACGGGGACCGGTCGCGCGAAGCCGCCCCAGGCTCCCTCCCGGGCCGCTGGGGCACGGCACGAGGCCGGGGCGGGGCCTCGACGGGCATGGGGGGAGGCGCCCCCTGCGGCACGGAGGGTGCGGCATGAGGCATGGGTGGCGGCACCGGCAGGCCCGAGTGCTGCGGCGGCAGGGGCGGGGCCCCGGCCGCCTGGGCAGGCGCCTCCGCCGCCCCAGGCGTGCCGCCTCGTGCACCCGGTGCGTCGTACGTGCCCTCGTGCTCCATCGCTGCCCCTCGCCCCCCGCCGGCCGGCTTCATGCTTGTTGTGTGAGTGCGCGCCGCAGCTCAATCTAGTGGCCCACCGTGGCGAGTTCAGCGCCCCGGGCCGTGCCATCCTCGTGATCACCCGGGAGCGTGCAGGCGGGCCTGATGCGCCCCGCCATGTCCGGTACGGACAACGCGACGCGCCCACTTCTCCCGAACGGAGCATGCCCGACCCCCGCCGCCGCCCCTAGCCTGCGACTAAAAGTCCGTCCGAAGCCCGTTCTCTCCCCCTGGAGCACCTCATGACCGAACTGACCGGAGGCCCGGCCCTCCCCCAGGAGCGCCGCATCGTCACCGCGATCCCCGGCCCGAAGTCGCAGGAGCTGCTCGCCCGGAAGAACGCGGCCGTCGCGGGCGGCGTCGGCCTGACGCTGCCGGTGTTCACCAAGCGCGCCGGCGGTGGCGTGCTCGAGGACGTGGACGGCAACTCCCTGATCGACTTCGGCTCCGGCATCGCCGTGACCTCGGTCGGCAGCTCCGCCGAGGCCGTGGTGCGCCGTGCGACCGCGCAGCTCGCCGACTTCACCCACACCTGTTTCATGGTGACCCCCTACGAGGGCTACGTGGAGGTCTGCGAGCAGCTCGCCGAGCTGACGCCGGGTGACCACGCCAAGAAGTCCGCGCTGTTCAACTCGGGCGCCGAGGCCGTCGAGAACGCGGTGAAGATCGCCCGCGCGTACACCAAGCGCCAGGCCGTCGTCGTCTTCGACCACGGCTACCACGGCCGTACGAACCTGACGATGGCGCTCACCGCCAAGAACATGCCGTACAAGCACGGCTTCGGCCCGTTCGCCCCCGAGGTCTACCGCGTGCCGGTGGCGTACGGCTACCGCTGGCCCACCGGCCCGGAGAACTGCGCCGAGGAGGCCGCGGCCCAGGCCATCGACGCCATGACCAAGCAGGTCGGCGCCGACAACATCGCCGCGATCATCATCGAGCCGGTGCTGGGCGAGGGCGGCTTCATCGAGCCCGCCAAGGGCTTCCTGCCGCGCATCGCGCAGTTCGCGAAGGACAACGGCATCGTCTTCGTCGCGGATGAGATCCAGTCCGGCTTCTGCCGCACGGGGCAGTGGTTCGCGTGCGAGGACGAGGGCATCGTCCCCGACCTGATCACCACCGCCAAGGGCATCGCGGGCGGTCTGCCGCTCGCCGCCGTGACCGGCCGCGCGGAGATCATGGACGCGGCGCACGCGGGCGGCCTGGGCGGCACGTACGGCGGCAACCCGGTGGCCTGCGCGGCGGCGCTCGGCTCGATCGAGACCATGCGCGAGATGGACCTCAACGCGAAGGCCAAGCGCATCGAGGAGGTCATGAAGGGCCGCCTCTCCGCCATGCAGGAGAAGTTCGACATCATCGGCGACATCCGCGGACGCGGCGCGATGATCGCGATCGAGCTGGTGAAGTCGGGCAGCAAGGACGCCAACCCGGAGGCCGCCGGCGCCCTCGCCAAGGCCTGCCACGCGGAGGGCCTGATCGTCCTCACGTGCGGCACCTACGGCAACGTGCTGCGCTTCCTGCCGCCGCTGGTCATCGGCGAGGACCTGCTCAACGAGGGCCTGGACATCATCGAGGCCGCCTTCGCCCGCCTGTAGCCACGGCGGGCGGACGAGGGTGAAGAACCTGTGCGGAGCGGGTGGTGGAGGGGTGATCCGGCTGTCCGGACCGCCCGGCCTGCCGTACGGTTTCTGCAGATGAGAGAAACACCTCGTCCGCAGGGGACTGCGGGCGGAGCCGAGCCGGTACGTCCCCAGTGCCGACCCGGCCGTGCCTTCGCGCACACCACTGGAGCCCTGTGCTCCGGACATCCTCACCGATCGGATGGCCGCCCGCCCCATACCCCCCGGGGCGCGCGGCACCCCGGTCCTCACGGCGGCCTCGGAACCTCCCCCCCTGTTCCGGGGCCGCCGGCATGGCGCCACCGCCTCATGCGCGGCATTTTTCCGGCGCTGTGCGTACTGCTCTTCGTTCTGATCACCTGGCAGGTTGCGGCCCGTGGCCCCTTGCGGGCGCTCGACGAGGACCTCGGTCGTACGGTCGCGGCTTCGTCCGCCCCTGGCGGCGCCGCGCAGTTCCTCGCCGATCTCGGCAACACGTCGGTCGCGGTGCCCGTACTGATCGTCGCCATGGCCGCTTCCGTGCTGCTGCCGCGCCGCCGGCACCGGCCCAGGCCGTGGCTGCCGTCTGTGTGGGCGGCTCTCGCGATGGCGGCCGTCCCGGCCGTGATCGTGCCCGTAAAGGCCTGGATAGGCCGCACGGGGCCACCGGCCATGACGGCGTCCGGCGTGCACGACGGCTTCTTTCCTTCAGGCCATACGGCCACCGCCGCAGTCGCGTACGGGGCTGCCCTCCTGCTGCTCATGTCGCCCCTCGCCTCCGTGTCACGGGCGCGGCCCCATGCCGGCGTCTCTCCGCAGCCGCCTCATGCGGCTTGCGCCCGTATCGCGCCTCATGCCGGCTCTCCTCTCGGCAGCGCCCCGCCTCATGCGCGCCCCTCGCGGCTGAAGCCTCGCGACCGCCACGCGCGCACGCGCGCGTTGGCAGTGGTGGCCTACGTCCTCCTGAACGCGGGTGTTGCGGCCGGCCTGGTGCGGTGCGGCTACCACTGGCCGCTCGACGTGGTGGGCGCCTGGTGCCTGTCCGGCGTACTGCTGTGGGGCCTGGCACAGGCCCTCATGCGTCCCGGTCACGGGCGAGGGTCACGGCCGCCTCATGCATCGACAGCTCCAGCAGTACGGGGTCGGTGAGCGTGCCGGTACCGTCGGGCGGGACCACCCACCGGACGCCTGAGGCGGCACGCGCCGGGTGAGGCACGACGATCCAGCTGCCGGTGCCGGCGGCGCGCACGCCCGTGGCGATCCATCCTGCAGCGGTGCCCGGGGGCACGAAGAAGCCCATGCGGCAGTCGCCGAAGTCCGCCAGGACAGGGCCCAGCCGGTCCGTACAGCGGGACAGGATCTCCAGCGTGGGGCGGCCCAGTTCGCTGGAGAGAATGAGGACGTCCCAGATCCTGCCGGCGGGCAGCAGCGTCACCCCGAGGGGGTTGCGCTCCCACTCCCACCGGCAGGTCCCCGGATCGGGTGCCGCCGTCGCCAGCCACTCCACCGCGCTCGGCCTCCCCGCGTCGTCACTCATGGCAGTGCCTCCGTTCCGTGTTCGCTCGTTCTGCGTTCACGGATGGAGAGGCCCCGGAGTGCGGATCATTACGCGGGATTCCGGAACGGGTGGAGGTGAAGGGTTCACTGTCCGCAGGACGGCGTGACCCAACGCGCCTGGAGGCCGCGCATGGGGCGCCGGGCGGCATGCGCATGAGGCCGACGCACGAGACGCGCATGAGGCCGACGCACGGGACGCATCATCAGCACTACCCGCCGCAGCGCTGCCGCATGAGGCCGGGCGCGGCCCCACCGCATGAGGCCGACGCGCCCGCCTGCGTACGGCCCCGCTCCATGCCCCGCCCGGCCGCTCTCAGCCCCGGCCTCCTCCCTCAGCTGTCGAAACCCAGGCCGACCTTGTCCATCGCCTTGAGCCAGAGGTTGCGTCGCCCGCCGTTCTCGTCGGCCTTCGTCATCGACCACTGGGTGATGCCGATGCCCATGGAGCGCACCGGTTCGGGCGGGAACGGCAGCGGCTTGCTGCGCACCATGGCCAGCTCGGTGCGCTCCGTGCGTTCCCCCGAGAGCAGGTCGAGCATCACGTCGGCGCCGAAGCGGGTGGCGCCGACGCCCAGCCCCGTGTAGCCGAGGGCGTAGGCGACCTTGCCCCCGTGCGCCGTGCCGAAGAAGGCCGAGAAGCGCGAGCAGGTGTCGATGGCGCCGCCCCAGCTGTGGGTGAAGCGCACGTCCTCGAGCTGCGGGAAGCAGCGGAAGAAGTGCTCGGCGAGCTTCTGGTACGTGGCCGGGTGGTGGTCGTACTCCGACCGGACGCCGCCGCCGTAGTGGTACACGATGTCGTAGCCGCCCCACAGGATGCGGTGGTCGGGCGTGATGCGGAAGTAGTGGAAGTGGTTGGCTGCGTCCCCGAGCCCCTGCCGGCCCTTCCATCCGACGGCCGCGAGCTGTTCGGCGTTCAGCGGCTCCGTCATCAGGGCGTAGTCGTAGACGGGCGCGATGTAGGGGCGGACGCGCTTGACCAGTGAGGGGAAGGCGTTGGTGCCCAGGGCTGCGTGGCGGGCGTAGACGCGCCCGTACGGGGTGCGGACGGCGAGGCCGGCGGCACGGGAGGACAGTTCGGTCCCGGGCGTGTGCTCGTAGATGCGCACTCCGAGCTCCGTGCAGGCGCGCTTGAGGCCCCATGCGAGCCGGGCGGGGTGGAGCATCGCGACCCCGTCGCGGTCCCAGAGCCCGGCCAGGAAGGTCGGGGAGTGGACTTCGGCGCGCAGGGAGTCCTTGTCGAGGTACTCGTAGCCTGTGAGGCCGAGGGCATCGAGCTCCTCGGCGGCCTCCTGGAGCTCGTGCACCTGGTGCGGGGCGGTGGCGATGTCGATCTCACCCGTGCGTTCGAAGTCGCAGTCGATGCCGTACCGGGTGAGAGTGGCCTCGATGCCGTCGAGGTTGCCGAGGCCGAGTTCGTGGAGGGCGGCGAGCTCGTCAGGCCACCGTGAGGCGCCATTGGCCCAGCCGTGGGTGAGGGAGGCGGAGCAGAAGCCGCCGTTGCGGCCTGAGGCCGCCCAGCCGGTCTCCTGGGCCTCGATGAGGACGACGTCCCGGCCGGGGTCGCGCTCCTTGGCGAGGAGCGCGGTCCACAGTCCGGAGTATCCGCCGCCGACGACGAGCAGGTCGCAGTGCTCGTCGCCGACGAGCGCGGGGAGCGCCTCCGGCCGGGAGGGGTCGTCGAGCCAGTAGGGCCGGGGAGCGGCGTCAGAGAGTGCTTGGACAGGGTTCATGGCACGAGCGGCCATGTTCTCAGCTCCTTTTTCGGCGCCCGCCGATCAGCTGACCAGCAAGGACGCACAGCACGGCGACGGCGAACATCGCCGTTCCGATGACATTGATTTGAACGGGTGTGCCCCGTTGTGCGGATCCCCAGACGAACATGGGGAAGGTCACAGTCGAGCCGGCGTTGAAGTTGGTGATGATGAAGTCGTCGAAGGACAGGGCGAAGGAGAGCAGGGCGCCCGCCACGATGCCCGGGGCGGCGATCGGGAGGGTGACCCGCAGGAAGGTCTGCAGCGGGGTGGCGTAGAGGTCCTGGGCGGCTTGTTCGAGCCGGGGGTCCATGGACATCACCCGGGCCTTGACGGCCGTCACCACGAAGCTCAGGCAGAAGGTGATGTGGGCGATCAGGATGGTCCAGAAGCCGAAGGTGACGCCCATGTTGAGGAAGAGGGTGGCCAGCGAGGCGGCCATGACGACCTCGGGCATGGCCATCGGCAGGAAGATCAGGGTGCTGACGGAGGACCGGGCGCGGAAGCGGTAGCGGGCGAGCGCAAAGGCGAGCGCCGTACCCAGGACGGTGGCCCCCACGGTCGCCCAGACGGCGATCTGCAGGCTGAGCGAGAGGGAGCCACACAGGTCGGCGACGCCGCACGGGTCGGTCCAGGCGTCGGTGGAGAAGCGCTGCCACTCGTAGTTGAAGCGGCCGTTGGGCTTGTTGAACGAGAAGACGGTGACGACGACGTTGGGCAGCACGAGATAGGCCAGTGTGGCCAGCCCCGCGAGCACGACGAGGTTGTGGCGGAGCCACCGCACGGGGCGGCTGGAAAGGACGGCCTGGCGGGCGGGCGTAGCTGTCATCAGACCAGGTCCTCCGTCCCGGACTTGCGGATGTAGACGGTGACCATGGCGAGGATGGCGGCCATGAGGATGAAGGACAGGGCGGCGGCGGTCGGGTAGTCCAGGACGCGCAGGAACTGGGACTGGATGACGTTGCCGATCATCTTCTGGTCGGTGGAGCCGAGCAGCTCGGCGTTGATGTAGTCGCCCGTGGCGGGGATGAAGGTGAGCAGCGTGCCGGCGACGACTCCGGGCATGGAGAGCGGGAAGGTCACCTTGCGGAAGGTGGTCAGCGGCCGCGCGTAGAGGTCGCCGGCCGCCTCGTGCAGCCGTGCGTCGATGCGCTCCAGCGAGGTGTACAGCGGCAGGATCATGAAGGGCAGGAAGTTGTAGGTCAGGCCGCAGACGACGGCAAGGGGCGTGGCGAGGACGCGGTGCCCCTCGGTGACGCCGAGGGCGTTGGTGACGTCGAGAACGTGCAGGCTCGCGAGCGCGGAGACGACGGGGCCGCCGTCGGAGAGGATCGTCTTCCAGGCGAGGGTGCGGATCAGGAAGCTGGTGAAGAACGGCGCGATGACGAGGATCATCAGGACGTTGCGCCAGCGGCCGGCTTTGAAGGCGATGAGGTAGGCCAGCGGGTAGCCGAGGGCGAGGCAGAGCGCGGTGGCGGTCGCGGCGTAGGCCACGGAGCGCAGGAACTGGGGGTAGTACTCGGTCAGCGCGTCCCAGTACGTGGCGAAGTGCCAGGTGACCTGGAAGCCCTCTTCGAGGGAGCCGGTCTGTACGGAGGTGGACGCCTGGTAGACGAGCGGGGCGGCGAAGAAGACGAGCAGCCAGAGGATGCCGGGGAGCAGGAGCCAGTACGGGGTGGGCTTCCCGCCTCGTGCGGTCGTGCGGGAGGCCGCACGGGGCGCGGGGGGCTTGTCGGTGACGAGTGCCATCAGGTGCCCTCCCCCGCGTCCGTGCCGGCCTCGATGCTCTGCGCTGCGTCCAGTCCGAAACTGTGTCCGGGGTTCCAGTGCAGGACGACGTCGGCGCCCGGCATGAGGCGGCTGTCGCGCTCGATGTTCTGCTCGTAGACGGAGAGCCCCGTGGCCACCGGGCTGTCGACGAGGTACTGGGTGGAGACGCCGATGAAGCTGGAGGCGGTGATGCGGCCGTGGACGCGGTTGCGCCCCTCGGGGATGGTGCCGGCGTCGTCGGCGTGCGTGAGGGTGATCTTCTCCGGCCGTATCCCGATGAGGAGCTTCCCGCCCGCACGGGGGGCGGTGGTACATCGCGCACGAGGCAGGGCGAGTTTGGTATCCGCGGCGCGCAGGACGAGGGTCTCGCCGGAGGTGTCGAGGGCCTCGGCGGTGATGAGGTTCGAGGTGCCGAGGAAGTTGGCGACGAAGGTGGTGCGGGGGGTCTCGTAGAGGTCGGCGGGGGCGCCGAGCTGTTCGACCCGGCCGGCGTTCATGACCGCGACCGTGTCGGCCATCGTCATGGCCTCTTCCTGGTCGTGGGTGACGTGGATGAAGGTGATGCCGACCTCGGTCTGGATGCGCTTGAGCTCGAGCTGCATCTGGCGGCGCAGCTTGAGGTCGAGGGCGCCGAGAGGCTCGTCGAGGAGGAGCACCTGGGGGTGGTTGATCAGGGCGCGGGCGACGGCGACGCGCTGCTGCTGGCCGCCGGAGAGCTGGTGGGGCTTGCGGCGGGCGAAGTCGCCGAGCTGGACGAGGTCGAGCATGTCGCCGACCTGCTTCTTGACGGACTTGATGCCGCGGCGGCGCAGGCCGAAGGCGACGTTCTCGTAGATGTCGAGGTGCGGGAAGAGCGCGTAGCTCTGGAAGACGGTGTTGACGGGGCGCTTGTGCGGAGGGAGGGCGGTGACGTCCTTGCCGGCGAGTTCCACAGCGCCGGTGGTGGGCTGCTCCAGGCCGGCGATCATGCGCAGAGTGGTGGTCTTGCCGCAGCCCGAGGCGCCGAGGAGGGCGAAGAAGGAGCCGGCGGGGACGGACAGGTCGAGCGGGTGGACGGCGGTGAAGGCGCCGTAGCTCTTGCTGATGGCGGTGAGGCGGACGTCCGTGCCGCTGCTGCTGTCGGTCGGGGCGGTTGCTGTCATGGTTCTTCGGTCCAGGGGTCTCGAGGGCGTGAGCGCGTACGGCACGTACAGCCGCGTACGTTCTCATATGTCCGGGGCGGGCGCCGCGCCGGTGGTCCGTTTCGGCGGATCAGGCGCCGGCGAGCCCGGAGAATGCGGCCTCGAACGCCTCGCCCTCGGCGGTGGTCAGGGTGTGGAAGGCATGGGCCTTCGCCGTCATCGCCGCACTGGGGACGATCAGGCTGTTGCCGGCCGGTGCCTTGCCGGTCTTCGCGAGCCCGTCCCGCAGCCCGGCTACGGGGACGGCGCAGCTGATGGCGGCGGCGAGTCGTACGGCGGCCTTCGGCTGGTAGCAGTAGCGGTCGATGAGGCGCTCGGCGTTCCTCTTGGTGGCGGGTGTTGCGGGGGTCCAGAAGATTGTCGCTGGAAAACGTGCAGCCCGCGTCCGGCATCGCGTACTGGATGCCGGTGCGGTCGGCCTGGAGCCGGATGGGATCCCTCGCTCAGGCAATGCAGGCGGCGATGTCGCCGTAGTTGAGGTCGCTTGTGCAGTCGTGACCGGTGAAGCGGCGGATCCTGCCATGACCAAGGGCCCGCCTGAGGCGAGCGCGCCCGCTCCGCCCGTGCGCAGCAGGGCCCGGTGATTCACCACGGTCCGTGGCTGGTAGCGCTCCATACGAGGTGCCCTTTCCGTAGCTGCGACGGACTTTGAGCGAGGATCCTGACAGAGTAAACGGCACTGAACAAGGGATTCCACTGTTTCCTTTTGGTTACGCAACAGTTCCGCGGCGCGCATTGATCACGCGATCAGGCCCCTGTCCATATGGCGGCTCCGCGTACATCAGCACACGGGGAAGCGAGCGGGCAGCACCAATACCGCTCGCAACACAGAACGGGGAATTCGTTGGGTTACCGAAAAACGCTGACGACTGCCGCGGCGCTCGGCGCCGCCCTGCTCACGGGGGCCACGGCCGAACCGGCCCTTGCCGAACCATCACCGAGACCTCCGCTCCAGGCATATACCGACAAGCTGCTCTTCGCCTCTTCCATGGAGAGGTTCCAGTCCGTACGCAATGACGCCGGCCGCACCGAGCAGCTCGACTGGTCGTCGGACGGCTGCTCCTGGGCCCCGGACCGGCCCATGGGCTTCGGCTTCCTGCCGTCGTGCCAGCGCCACGACTTCGGCTACCGGAACTACAAGAGGCAGGGCCGTTTCGACCACGACACGCGTCTCGCCATCGACAAAAATTTCAGGGCGGACTTGCACGCCTATTGCCGCACCGTGGAGAAGAAGAAGGTCGGCAGCTGCGAGTACTGGGCCGGGGTCTATTACGGGAAGGTCCGCGAGCACGGCGGTCCCTGAGGGCGGCCTGCATTCGTCCGGCCGGAATCCGGGGTACGCCGTCCGGGCACGGGCACGCCGACCGCAATCCGGCCGATCGAGGCTCGGCCGGGCGGAATTTCGTCGGCCGGTGCAAGGAACGGGACATCAGCCCAGCGAGAACACGGTTCGGTGCCATGACTTCCGGGCAACAGCCGTGTTGTCGGACATGACGTGCTTGATCTGGGTGTATTCCTCGAATGAATAGGCGGACATGTCCTTTCCGCAGCCCGACGCCCGGCACCCGCCGTGGGGCATCTCGCTGACGATCGGGATGTGGTCGTTGACCCATACACAGCCCGCCCTGATCTCCCGGGTGGCCCGCCCCGTGCGGTAGACGTCACGGCTCCATGCGGACGCCGCCAGCCCGTACGGCGTGTCGTTGGCGAGCGCGATGCCCTCGTCGTCGCTGTCGAAGGGCAGCACGACGAGCACGGGGCCGAACACCTCGTCCTGCACGATCTCGCTGTCCTGGGGAGCGCCCGTGATGAGCGTGGGGAGGTAGTACGCGCCCTTCGCCAGTTCCCCCGCCGGCGCCGCACCGCCGGTGACGACGGCGGCATACGTACGCGCCCGTTCGACGAATCCCGCGACGCGGTCTCGCTGAGCGTACGAAACCAGCGGACCGAGGTCCGTGGCGGGGTCGAAGGGATCGCCGAGGCGGACGGACGCCATCAGGTCGGCCACCCCGGAGACGAACGCCTCGTACAGGGGGCGCTGGACGTAGGCGCGGGTGGCCGCGGTGCAGTCCTGCCCGCTGTTGATGAGGGCTCCGGCGACCGCCCCGTGCACCGCGGCTTCGAGGTTTGCGTCGTCGAAGACGACGAACGGTGCCTTGCCACCGAGTTCGAGGTGGAGCCGCTTGACCGTCCCGGTCGCGATCTCGGCGACCCGTCGGCCGACCGCCGTGGAGCCGGTGAACGACGTCATGGCGACGGCTGGATGGCCCACGAGGCGCTCCCCGGCATCCGCGCCGGCTCCGCTGACGACGTTCACGACACCGTCGGGGATGCCGGCTTCGGTGGCCGCCTGGGCGAACATCAACGACGTCAGGGGCGTCAGCTCGGCGGGCTTGAGCACAATGGTGTTGCCTGCGGCGACGGCAGGGAGGACCTTCCAGGCAGCCATCTGGAGGGGATAGTTCCACGGGGCGACGGAGCCCACGACGCCGATGGGCTCGCGGCGCACGTAGGAGGTGTGGTCACTGCTGTACTCGCCAGCGGAACGGCCCTCCAAGTGGCGCGCCGCGCCCGCGAAGAAGGCGGCGTTGTCCACCGTGCCCGGCACGTCGAACTCGGTGGTGAGGCGGATCGGCTTGCCGCACTGCGCGGACTCCGCACGGGCGAACTCCGCCGCCCGGCCGGCGAGCGCGGCCGCGAAGCGGTGCAGTGCGTCGGAGCGCTCCCCGGGTGTCGCCCCGCCCCATGCGGGAAAGGCGGCTTCGGCGGCCGCGACGGCGGCGTCCACGTCCTGCGGGCCGGCCAGCTCGTACCGAAGCACCTCTTCGCCTGTGGCAGGGTCCACGACGGCGTGCGTACGGCCCGAGGTGCCCGGGCGCAGCCGCCCCCCGATGTACTGCGCACCGCCGGCGAACCGCCCCGCCGCGTCGAACCGCTGCTCCGTCGCACCCATCGCACACTCCTCCGCCGGCTGCATCCCTGAGTGCTGCGCAGCACAGGGGCATTGGGGCCGATCCTGACAGAGGAGAGGGCAACCAACAAGGGATTCCGTCGCAGTTACGAGTTCCCGCGACGGAATCGGTGCAAGGTCTGGGATCCGGCTACAGCCCGGCGCCGAGGCCGAGCAGGCTCGCGAAGAAGGCGAACCACAGCACGGGGAGCACCAGGGCCACGATGCCGAGGACGATGCCGGTGGTCGCGGCGCTCCGGTTGGTCGCCTCGCCCTTCGTGACCTTGGAGCGGCCGACGGCGCCGAAGATGATGCCGAGGATGCCCAGGATCAGCCCGAAGAACCAGAGGAAGACCAGGAGGCTGCACACCGCGCCGATGATGCCGCAGACGAGGCCGGCGGTTCCCATGCCGTTGCTGGGCTGCATGGGGCCCGCGTAGCCGCCTGCGGGGTAGCCCTGTACGGGCGGTGCGGAGGGGTAGCCGCTCTGCGCCGGGTAGGCGCTCGGTGCCTGTGCGGGATAGCCGCTCTGACCGGGGTATCCGCTCTGCGCAGGCTGCGCCGCCTGGTTCGGGTAACCGTAGCCGGGCTGCTGGGGCGGCACCGGGGGCTGCTGGGGTCGCTGCTGGGGCGCCCCATAGGGATTCTGGTTGTAGTCAGACATGAAAAATGTCCCCTCCGTTGAACTGCGTCCGGCAATGCTATGGGGAACGGTCGGGCACGGTCAGCCGAGTTCAGGTGCCCGCAGGAGCTGCAGAACGGCAGGCATGAAGATCAACGGGGACCAGCAGGAGCACGAGCGCATGGAGCGGCATACGGGGCGGCGCGAGGCGCGCCACGCGGACGGTCCGCGTTCGGTGGCGGAGTTGACGGCGGCTGTCGCCCGTGGGGAGCGCTTCAAGTACGTCTGTTTCTGGGGGCATCAGCCGCAGCGTGACGGGCGCATCGGCGCGAGCTGCTTCAGCCAGTGGTGGCCTTCGCCGTTCACCGTGGACGGCACCGTCTACGCGACCGCCGAGCACTGGATGATGGCCGGAAAGGCACGGCTCTTCGGTGACGCGGAGGCGGAAGCCGAAGCGATCGCGGCCTCGCACCCGAAGCAGGCGAAGGATGCGGGGCGCAAGGTACGCGGGTTCGACGAGGAGACGTGGCGGCGCCACCGCTTCGAGCTGGTGGTGGAGGGCAGCGTCCACAAGTTCGCGCAGGACGCGGCACTGAGCGCCTATCTGCTGGGCACGGGGCACCGGGTGCTGGTGGAGGCCAGCCCGCTCGACCGGGTCTGGGGCATCGGGCTCGCCGCGGACGACGAACGGGCCGGGGAACCGGCCCGCTGGCAGGGCGACAACCTCCTGGGTTTCGCGCTGATGGAGGCGCGTCAGCGGCTGGCCGGGCGGTCCACGATCAGCACGGGGGCCGACAGGTAGGCGCCGTAGGTCGCCCCGGGGTCGTCGTCGGGCGCCGGACCGTCGCTGTCGTCGACGTCGATGTTGATGTACACGATGACCATCAGGGCGGTGGCGACGAGCCCCACGCCCCCGAGAATCAGGCCGGCGAGCGCTTGCCCGGGGTTCGTGGCCTCTCCCTTGCGCGCCTTGACGCGCCCCACCGCGCCGAAGACGATCGCCAGGACGCCGAGCACCACTCCCAGGACGACCGTGGGGGCGAGCACGGTGCCGACGATGCCGAGCACGAGGGCCGCCAGCCCCATGCCGTTGCTGGGCACGGGTGGCACGTAGAACGGTGCGGCCGGATAGCCGTACGAGCCGGGCTGGTACGCGCCGGGGCCGTAGGGGCTCTGACCGTACGGCGGCGCCTGCATGCCGTAAAGGGGAGGGCCCGGGGCTGCGGAAGGGCGGCCGGGCGGTCCGTAGAGCGTCTGGTCGTACGGGCTTCCGTGGTACGCGCTGGGGGTGCCGGGGCCGGTCGGTGCGAGGGGCACGGGCGGGACGGGGCCCGGGGCCGGGGTGGGGGGTGGCAGCGGGGCCGCATGGGGCTCGGCCGGTGCCGCATGAGGCGGGACGACGGCATGAGGCGCGGGCACTGCATCGGGCACTGCATGGGGCCGCAGCGGTCCGGCGGCATGAGGCGCCGGGGCGCCACCGGCATGCTGCCCGGATACCGGCCGCGCACCGGGCTTCTCAAGGGGTATCCGCCGCTGCGGCGGAGCCCAGGGATCGGAGTTCCGCGGCTCCGGCTGCTCGTCGGCCCCGGTGGCCTTGTCGGACATAGCCCTCCCCAGTCGATACTCCGTCATGCTAAGGCCTGAGCACAACGGTCGCGCACGTCCCGCATACGATGAACGGCACCCGTCGACCGGCTCCGTCCGACCGCGCCATGGAGGCACGCATGTCCGTACTCGACTCGTTCATCGCCGGGCTCCCGAAGGCGGAGCTCCATGTGCACCACGTCGGGTCGGCGTCCCCGCGCATCGTCTCCGAACTGGCCGCCCGCCACCCGGACTCGCCCGTGCCGACGGACCCCGAGGCGCTGGCCGACTTCTTCACCTTCCGCGACTTCGCCCACTTCATCGAGGTCTACCTCTCGGTGGTCGACCTGATCCGCGACGCGGAGGACGTGCGGCTCCTGACGTACGAGGTCGCGCGCGACATGGCGCGGCAGAACATCCGCTACGCCGAACTGACCGTCACTCCCTACAGCTCGACCCGGCGCGGCATTCCCGACGCGGCCTTCGTGGAGGCCATCGAGGACGCCCGCAAGGCGGCCGAGGCGGAGCTGGGCGTCGTGCTGCGCTGGTGCTTCGACATCCCGGGCGAGGCGGGGCTGGAAGCCGCGGAGGAGACCGCACGGATCGCCTGTGAGCTGAAGCCTGAGGGGCTCGTCTCCTTCGGGCTGGGCGGGCCGGAGATCGGGGTGCCCAGGCCGCAGTTCAAGCCGTTCTTCGACCGGGCCATCGCCGCGGGGCTGCACAGCGTGCCCCATGCCGGTGAGACGACGGGCCCGCAGACCATCTGGGACGCCCTGGTCGACCTGCGCGCCGAGCGGATCGGTCACGGCACGAGCGCCCCGCAGGACCCGGACCTGCTGGCCCACCTGGCCGAGCACCGCATCCCGCTGGAGGTCTGCCCGACGTCCAACCTCGCCACCCGCGCGGTGACCGACCTGGAGCAGCACCCCATCAAGGAGATGGTGGCCGCCGGCGTCCTGGTGACGGTCAACAGCGACGACCCGCCCATGTTCGGCACCGACCTCAACCGCGAGTACGGGGTCGCCGCGCGCCTCCTGGAGCTCGACGCGGCCGGCGTTGCCGATCTCGCCAAGAACGCCGTGGAGGCCTCGTTCATGGACTCGGCGGGCAAGGCCGCGCTCCGGGCCGAGATCGACGCGTACACGGCCGCCTGGCGGGGCTGACGGCCGCAGGCGCACGCCGCAGGGACAATGAGCAGCATGTCCAGCCCGAACTCCCCCGCCGTGGGTGCCCGCGCCGTGACCGCTGTCGCCCACCGCGGCGATCCGTACCGGTTCCGGGAGAACACCCTCCCCTCGATCCGTTCGGCGCTGGAGGCCGGGGCGGGGGCAGTGGAGGTCGACGTCCGCCTCACGCGCGACGGTGTGCCCGTGCTGCTGCACGACGCGACGCTGGAGCGCCTGTGGGGCCTCACGCGGGTCCTGGACTCGCTCTCGGCGGACGAACTGCGGGAGCTGACCGGAGGCAGGGTGCCCACCCTGCGTGAGGCCCTGCAGCTCGGCGCGGGGCACTCGGGGCCGCGGCTGTTCATCGACCTGCCGGACGCGTCGGCCGCCGAGGCGGCCGTCGCCGAAGTACACGCGAGCGGGGCCACCGGGCGCGTGTACTACTGCGGCGGAGCGGCGTCGATGCTGGCGGTGCGCCGCGCGGACGCGTCCGCGGAGACCGCTCTGACGTGGACGACGCTGATGCCGCCGCGCCGTGCGCTGCTCGCCGCGGTCGCTCCGCGCTGGCTGAACTACCGGTTCGGCCTGGTGAGCCCCGAGCTCGTGGCCCGCAACCACTCCGACGGGCTGCTGGTGTCGGCCTGGACCGCGGACACCCGGTTCACGATGCGGCGGTTGCTGGCGGCGGGCGTCGACGCGATCACCACGAACCGGGTCGGAACACTGCAGTCGCTGCTCCAGGGCTGAGGGGTGCGGCGGAGCGGGGCGCACGGGGCAGGCAGCGGCGGCTCCCGCATGAGGCGGGGCTAGAGGCCGACGATCTCGTTCCACTCCTTGGTGAAGGCGGGCCGCTCCCGTGCGGTCATGTCGCGCGCCGTCGCCAGGCGTTTGCGCATGTCGTCGCTGGGGAAGATGAGCGGGTTCTCGGCAAGCTCCGCCTGTTCCTTGTCAGAGGACGAGGCCAGGACGTCGCGCGCGGCAGGCACGGGGCAGACGTAGTTGACCGCGGCGGCAAGCTCTGCGGCGACCTCCGGCCGGTAGTAGTAGTCGACGAGCGCCTCGGCGCTGTGCTTGTGGCGGGCGAGGTTGGGCACCATGAGGCTCTCGGCCCACAGCTCGGCACCCTCCTCCGGGACGACGAACTCGATGTCGGGGTTGTCGGCCTGGAGCTGGATGATGTCGCCGGAGTACGCCTGGCAGGCCAGGACATCACCGGACGAGAGGTCCTTGATGTAGTCGTTGCCCGTGAAGCGGCGGATGTGCCGCTTGCGCACGAGGCCTCGCAACTGGTCGGTCATGGTGTGGAAGTCGTCGGCGGTCCAGCGAGTGACGTCGGCGCCGTTGCCCTGCATGAGCAGCGAGTACGCCTCGTCCAGGCCCGCGAGCAGCGTGACCCGGCCACGCAGGTCGTCCTTCCACAGATCGGAGGTGTGGCGGATCTCCCGGCCGAGCTTCTTGCGGTTGTACGCGATGCCCGTGATGCCGGACTGCCAGGGGACGGTGTGCAGCCGGCCGGGGTCGAAGGAGGGCTTGCGCAGCAGCGGGTCGAGGTGGCGGTCGACGTTCGGCTGACGGGAGCGGTCCATCCCCTGGACCCAGCCCAGGCGAACGTAGCGGGATGCCATCCAGTCACTGACGACGATCAGGTCCCTCCCGGTCTCCTGATGGTTCATCAGGGCTGGGCTGACCTTGCCGAAGAACTCGTCGTTGTCGTTGATCTCCTCGGTGTACTTCACCGATATGCCGCTCTGCTTCTCGAACGCGTCGAGCGTGGGGCGCTTCTGCGGGTCGTTCTCGTCCACGTCGATGTAGAGCGGCCAGTTGGCGAACACGAGGCGCTTGTCGCTGCCGGACCGGTCCTCGGCGGCCCTGTCGGCCGGTTTGACGTAGGCGGCGGGCACGCCGCAGCCGGCGAGTGCGGCGGCCCCGGCGCCGGCGCCCAGCGCGCGCAGCAGGGTCCGGCGGGACAGGGGCTTCACTGGCTTCTCTCGCATTCCGGCAGCATGGTGGGTCGGATCTTCGCGGACAATGTACGGCCTGTCCGGGAGGCGACCGCACTTCCCGACACCCTGACGGCCGGGAACGGCCGGCCGTCGATGATACCGGCGCCGGACACGCGGCGGCCCGCACCGGAACGAGCGTCCGGTGCGGGCCACTGTGGCGGCATGGGGCAGCGCCCGGGGCCGGCGGGCCTGGGGCCCCACAGTTCGTAGGGCGTGGGGCCACCGGCCGTGCGGCATGAGGCGCAGTGGCCTGGCTGCCGCATGAGGCGGGCAGGCGCGCCCGGCATGAAGCGGGGGCGTCCACGCCACGAGGCGGCTCGACCCGCCTCACGGGGCAGGCGTTCTGCCGCATGAGGCAAGCCTGCCCAGCGCATGAAGCGGGCCCCGCCTCTCGCATGAGGCGGGGCCGACCCGGCCTCGTCAGTCCAGCGACGTCATGACGTGCTTGACGCGCGTGTAGTCCTCGAAGCCGTAGGCCGAGAGGTCCTTGCCGTAGCCGGACTTCTTGAAGCCTCCATGGGGCATCTCGGCGACCAGCGGGATGTGCGTGTTGATCCACACGCAGCCGAAGTCGAGCTTCTTGGACATCCGCATGGCGCGGCCGTGGTCCTTCGTCCACACCGAGGAGGCCAGCGCGTACTCGACGCCGTTGGCGTACGCGACGGCCTGGTCCTCGTCCGCGAACGACTGGACGGTGATCACGGGGCCGAAGACCTCGTGCTGGATGATCTCGTCGTCCTGCTTGAGGCCGGAGACGACGGTCGGGGCGAAGAAGTAGCCCTTCTCGCCGACCCGGTGTCCGCCGGTCTCGAGCTTGGCGTGGCCGGGAAGCCGCTCGATGAACCCGGCGACCTGCTTGAGCTGGTTGGCGTTGTTGAGGGGCCCGTAGAGCACGTCCTCGTCGTCCGGCTGCCCCGTCTTGGTGTCGGCGGCCGCCTTGGAGAGCGCGGTGACGAACTCGTCGTGGATCGACTCGTGGACGAGGACGCGGGTCGCGGCCGTACAGTCCTGGCCGGCGTTGAAGTAGCCGGCGACGGCGATGTCCTCGACGGCCTTGGCGATGTCGGCGTCGTCGAAGACGACGACGGGGGCCTTGCCGCCGAGCTCCAGGTGGACCCGCTTGAGGTCCTTGGAGGCGGACTCCGCGACCTGCATGCCGGCCCGCACGGAGCCGGTGATCGAGGCCATGGCCGGCACCGGGTGCTCGACCATGAGGCGGCCGGTCTCCCGGTCGCCGCAGATGACGTTGAAGACGCCCTTCGGGTGGCCGAGCTCCTCCAGCACGCCGCCGATGATCTCGGCGATGAGCACCGTGGAGGCGGGCGTGGTGTCGGAGGGCTTGAGGACGACCGTGTTGCCCGCGGCGAGCGCCGGGGCGAACTTCCACACGGCCATCATCATCGGGTAGTTCCACGGTGCCACCTGCGCGCAGACGCCGATCGGCTCGCGGCGGATGATGGAGGTCAGGCCCTCCATGTACTCGCCCGCGGAGCGGCCCTCCAGCATCCGCGCGGCGCCCGCGAAGAAGCGGATCTGGTCCACCATCGGGGGGACCTCTTCGCTGCGCGTGAGGGCCAGCGGCTTGCCGGTGTTCTCGGACTCGGCGGCGATGAGCTCCTCGGCACGCGCCTCGATGGCGTCGGCGATCTTGAGCAGGACCTTCTGGCGCTCGCCCGGCACCAGGTCGCGCCACGCGGGGAAGGCCGCTTCGGCCGCCGCCATGGCGGCGTCGACATCCGCGGCACCGGACAGCGGAGCGGTGGCGTAGGCCTCGCCCGTGGCCGGATTGACCACCTCGATGGTCCGTCCGTCGGCGGCGTCGCGGAACTCCCCGTCGATGAAATTGCGAAGACGACGCAGCTCGGTGGTCATGGCTGCCACCCCTCCTGTCAGATGTCCACTGGGTGAGACCGTCAGCCTAGTCAGTGAGCCCGCGTTTTCGACATACCTCACACCCATGAACGACGGAATCAGTTATTCCCTCACCATCTTGCAACGAATTTCATCGCTCCAGGGTTGCCACACGGACGAGACGCATGCACAGTGGACATGTGGCCACTCGTAGTCCAGACCCGAAGAACGTGCACGGCACGCCGCTCATCGACGCCGTCTCCCTGGCGATCATCGAGCAGCTCCAGGAAGACGGCCGCCGTCCCTATGCGGCGATCGGCAAGGCCGTGGGGCTGTCCGAGGCAGCCGTCCGGCAGCGCGTCCAGAAGCTGCTCGACCAGGGCGTGATGCAGATCGTCGCAGTCACCGACCCGCTCACCGTGGGCTTCCGGCGCCAGGCGATGGTCGGCATCAACGTGGAGGGCGACCTCGATCCGGTCGCCGACGCCCTGACCGCGATGGACGAGGTCGAGTACGTCGTCGTGACCGCAGGCTCCTTCGACCTCCTCATCGAGATCGTCTGCGAGGACGACGATCACCTCCTCGAAACGATCAACAAGCGCATCCGCACCCTGCCGGGCGTGCGCTCCACCGAGAGCTTCGTCTACCTCAAGCTCCGCAAGCAGACCTACACATGGGGAACCCGATAGCCGTGAGCAAGGACCTCTCCCAGACCGCGTACGACCACCTGTGGATGCACTTCACCCGCATGTCGTCGTACGAGAACGCCCCCGTGCCGACCATCGTGCGCGGCGAGGGCACCTACATCTTCGACGACAAGGGCAAGCGCTACCTGGACGGCCTCGCGGGGCTGTTCGTGGTCCAGGCGGGCCACGGGCGGGCCGAGCTGGCCGAGGCGGCCGCCAAGCAGGCGCAGGAGCTGGCGTTCTTCCCGGTGTGGAGCTACGCGCACCCCAAGGCGATCGAGCTCGCCGAGCGCCTCGCCCACCACGCGCCGGGCGACCTCAACAAGGTCTTCTTCACCACCGGTGGCGGCGAGGCCGTGGAGACCGCGTGGAAGCTCGCGAAGCAGTACCACAAGCTCACCGGCAACCCCACGAAGTACAAGGTCATATCCCGGGCCGTCGCCTACCACGGCACGCCCCAGGGGGCGCTGGCCATCACAGGCCTGCCGGCGCTCAAGGCCCCTTTCGAGCCGCTCGTCCCCGGTGCGTACAAGGTTCCCAACACCAACATCTACCGGGCCCCGGTCCACGGTGACGACCCGGAGGCGTTCGGCCGCTGGGCGGCCGACCAGATCGAGCAGCAGATCCTCTTCGAGGGCGCCGACACGGTCGCGGCAGTCTTCCTGGAGCCGGTGCAGAACGCCGGCGGGTGCTTCCCGCCCCCGCCCGGCTATTTCCAGCGGGTGCGCGAGATCTGTGATACGTACAACGTGCTGCTCGTCTCGGACGAGGTCATCTGCGCCTTCGGCCGCCTCGGCACGATGTTCGCTTGCGACAAGTTCGGCTACGTTCCGGACATCATCACGTGCGCCAAGGGCATGACGTCCGGCTACTCCCCCATCGGCGCCACCGTCGTCTCCGACCGGATCGCCGAGCCGTTCTTCAAGGGCAGCAACACCTTCCTGCACGGCTACACCTTCGGCGGCCACCCTGTATCGGCGGCGGTCGCGCTCACCAACCTCGACATCTTCGAGCGCGAGGGCCTCAACCAGCACGTGCTCGACAACGAGGCGGCCTTCCACGCGACCCTGTCGAAGCTGCACGACCTGCCCATCGTCGGCGATGTGCGCGGCAACGGCTTCTTCTACGGCATCGAGCTGGTGAAGGACAAGGCCACCAAGGAGTCCTTCACGCCGGAGGAGTGCGAACGGCTGCTTTACGGCTTCGTGTCCAAGAAGCTGTTCGAGAACGGCCTGTACTGCCGTGCCGACGACCGCGGCGACCCCGTCATCCAGGTCGCCCCGCCGCTGATTTCCGACCAGTCGACCTTCGACGAGATCGAGCAGATCGTCCGCGGCGTGCTCACGGAGGCCTGGACCAGGATCTGACGGACCAGGACGAGCCGCCGGCGCCGCCCGCGGTTCGCCCCTCCCGCCGTGGCCCCGCGCGACCCCCCCCAGGTCATGCGCGCGTGGGCCACGGCTTCGTTGCAGGCGGGCATGAGGCGCAGGCATCGCGCGACGCCGCCCCATGCCAGTCACACGGGGCCTCATGCGGGGGGGGCTCATGCGGGGGGCTCATGCGGGGGGCCTCATGCGGGGGGCCTCATGCGGGGGGCCTCATGCGCGGCCGCATGCCGGGCTTCATGCGACGCCTCAGCCAGGCCCAGCCAGGCCTCATACGGGGTTTCAGCCGGGCCTCATGCGGGCTTCAGCCGGGCCCCATGCCGCGCCTCATGCCGCCGGTGGGCCCGTACTGTTCCAGGGCGCACACGCCACACACTCGTCGCACGCGGGACGCACGCCCGTCGCACGCGCACCACGCCTCTCCGCACATCCGGTCGCACGGTTCCGTCGCATTTGCGCTCCGACTCATATGCGACCCCTGGGGCATGAGGCCGACCGGAGGAAAGTGGGCCGTCCAGCGCCGAGCCTGGGCAAAGGCTAGGATCCCGGTTCCGTACGGTGCCAGTGACCCAATGGCCTCCGGTTCGTTCCCCCGGACAGGGGAACGGACCCTACAGCGACCCGAGGTGCTCGATATGGTGGCCCCGCCGGACAACGACGTGCTCTGGGCACGCGGCCTGCACTACGCCCACAGCGGTTCCCCCGCGCTCGCGGGAGTCTCCATCGGCGTACGCGAGGGAGAGATTCTCGCCATCACCGGGCCACGCGGCTCAGGCAAGACCACGCTCCTCAAATGCCTGTCCGGGCAGATCCTTCCCGACCCCGGCGAGGTGTGGTTCAACAGCGCCCCCGTGCACACCCTCTCGCGTGCCGCCCGAGAGCGGCTGCGACGCGAGCGGTTCGGCTGGATCGACAGCAAGCCCCACCTCGTGCCGGAGCTGACGGCCTGGGAGAACACAGCGCTGCCGCTGCTGATGCGCGGTGTCGGACACCGGGCCGCCAAGCGCACGGCAGGTGAGTGGCTGGAGCGCCTCGACGTCGGCGACTGCCAACGCAAGCGGCCGGCCGCCCTGCTCCAGGCGCAGCGCCAGCGGATCGCCATCGCGCGGGCGCTGGCGAGCGAGCCCACCGTGCTGTTCGCCGACGAGCCGACGGCTCCGCTGCACAACGCCGACCGTGCGCAGGTGCTGCGCACGCTGACCACGGCAGCGCGCTCGCACCACATCACGGTCGTCATCGCCACGCTGGACGACGAGATCGCCACCTTGGCCGACCGTACGGTCTCCCTGGTCGACGGCCGCCGGGGCACCGCGCTCCCGGTGCTGGACGCGCCTGACGGAGAAGGCAGGGCGGCGTGCTCAGTCTCCGCCTAGCGCGCGGCGCGCACCCGCTCGTCCTGCTGCGCAGGCTGCTGGTGGCGGCCGCCGCGGCGGGTGTGGGCTTCCTGCTGCTGTGCACCCTGGGTTATGCGGTGGCCCATCCGCAGTCGACGGGCCAGTCGCTCGTCCGGCTGGTGTGGTGCGCGGTGCCGCTCGCGGCAGTGGTGCAGTTCGCGCTTGCGGTGGCCCGCAGCGACCCGGCCACGCGCCCCCGTGACGGCCTGGACGCCGCGGGTCTCGGCCCCGTGCAGCTCACGCTGCTCGCGGCGGCGTCCACCGCGATCTCGTGCACGCTCGGCAGCGGGTTCGCCCTTCTGCTGTACATGGAGCTCCGGGGCGACCTCGGTGGGCCGCTGAGCGGTTCGGCGAGCCGGCTGCTGGACGGGCAGGTGCACCTGCCGTGGGGCGCGACGCTGACCCTGCTCGGCCTCCTGCCGGCGCTTGCAGCAGGAGCCTGCATCATTGCACTGCACCCGCGGCGTGAGGCGGCGGCCATGAGGCAGCAAGCCGCCGATCAGGCCCCCACGGAGCCCATGGAGGGCGCAGAGGGCGCGGAGGGCGCGGAGCCGGCCGAGGGGCCTGCCGACGCTTCTCCGATCCCGCCTGCCGCCCCCGTACCCAGGCCCGCCTACGCGGGCCTCCCGTGGGGCGTCGCGATCATCGCGGTAGGGCTCGCCCTGGAGGCGTACGTGGGCCATGGCCCGGCGCCCGATCCCAACAAGCTGATCTCACTGCCCGGACGCGCGGACGGCACCTCTCCCGGCGTGCTGGGGGGCTGGCTCCTGGCCTCCCTGGGGCTCGTGCTGGCCGGCCCCGGGCTGACCCACTGGTGCGGGGTGCTCCTGGCCGCCGGGCGGCCCGGAGCGGTACGACTGCTGGCCGGTCGGATACTGCAGGACGCCGCCACCCGGATCGGCCGGCCGCTCGGCGTGCTCTGCGCGGTCGCCTCAGGCGCTCTGGCCGCCGCCGAACTCTACGGCGCCGCATGGAACTCCTCCGGGCCCCGTCCCTTCGGCCCTCTCACCGGCCTCGGCGCGGCGCTTGTGATGGCCTGTGTCACGGCTACGGCCATCACAGCGGCCCTGGACAGCCGGCAGAACCGGACCGGCACCACGGCGGCCCTGCAGCGCCTCGGCATCCCCGCGTCCATGCTCCGTGGGGCGGCCGTCTTGCGTACGTGCGTGCTGCTGGCCGTCCTGACGCCTCTCACGTGGGCGATCGCGGAGCTCGTGGCACTGCCGATGACACGCTGAAGGCGCCTGGGGCGGGCCCGCGGTCCGGGCCCGCCAAGCGGCTGCAGCACAACAGTTCTTGACCAGTTCTTGACTGAAGGCAACTTCGTCGCCGGATTGAGCGTCTGCTGAGGAGCACGACGGATATCCGGCGAACGGAGCTATTGGTGATCATCGGCCTTGTGACGGCTGTCGCGGCCTCGGCCTGTTACGGCACAGGTTCGGTCCTGCAAGCCGTGGGCTCGCGGAAATCGGCCCGCCGGGAGGCCGCGAAGGCCTCTTCGACGGGTACCACCCAGCACGGTGGGCCGAGCCTGTCCTCCACCGCGAAGGCCGCGGTGACGTGGGAGTTCATGGTCGGTACGGTCCTCGACTTCCTCGGCTTCGGGCTCGGCGCGCTCGCCGCCCGCATGCTGCCGCTCTTCCTCTCCCAGACGGTCATCAGCGCCAACCTCGTCGTGACCGCGCTGCTGAGCATCAAGCTCCTGGGCATCCGGCTGACCAAGCCCGAGTGGGCGTCCATCGGTGTCGTCTGCTCGGCTCTGGTGCTGCTGGCGACGGCCGCGGGCCACGAGGGGGGCGGCGACACCCCGATGTCCACGCACTGGTGGCTGCTGATCATTTCGGTCGTGCTGATGGGCGGCGGCACCGTGGCCGTCCGTCTGCTCGGTGCGCGCGCCGCGATCCTGGCCGGTCTGCTGTCCGGCCTCGGCTTCGGCGCGATCGGCGTGGGCGTCCGGATCCTGGACGGGATCGACCCGTTCGACCTTCCGGCGCTGATCGCCGACCCGGCGCTCTACGCGATCCTGATATCCGGTGCGGTCGGCATGTACCTGCACACGGTGGCCCTGCAGATCGGTTCGGTCAACGGCGCCACGGCGGCACTGGTGGTCGGCGAGACCATTCTTCCGGGCATCATCGGCGTCCTGCTGCTCGGCGACAACTCCCGCCCCGGCTTCGCCTGGGTCGCTGTCCTCGGCTTCGTCCTGGCGGTCGCGGGCGCTGTCGCAGTCGCCTGGTTCGGCGAGCCGGACACACCCGTGGCCGAGCCCGAGCCACAGGAGCTCCAGCCTTCGGCGGTTCGCTGACCGTCGTCAGGGCCCCGGCCGCCGCCCGGCAGCCGGGGCCCTGACGTATCCGGCCTTTTGCCGTCGCTCAGCCGTGCCCCGCGGCCGCGCTGTCCAGCAGGACGACGTCCGCCACGTCGAAATCGACGCCTACGCGGTCGCCGGCCTCGGGGGCCCCGTGCAGCCCGCATGCCGCCTCCAGCGCCGGGCCGTCCGCGGGGCGCAGCATCAGCACCACGTGATCGCCCCGGAACGTCCGTCCCGTGACCGTGCACGGCAGGCCCTCGGCCTCAGGCACCAGCCGTACGCCTGCGGGCCGTACGAGCAGCCTGCAGGCACCCTGCCGCGAACCTGACGGAACGGGAATCCTGCCCCATGCGGTGTCAGCCCGATCACCGCTGACCGTCGCCTCGACCACGTTGTCGAAGCCCAAGAAGCGGGCCACGAATTCGGACGCCGGCCGCTGCCACACCTCCAGCGGTGTGCCGGCCTGGGCGATCCGGCCGTCGCGCATGACGACCACCCGGTCGGCCAGTGCGAACGCCTCACCCTGGTCGTGGGTGACGGCCAGCACCGTGGTGCCGAGCCGGCCGAAAAGATCGCGCAGCTCCACCACCAGGCGCTCGCGCAGGCTGCGGTCCAGCTGTCCGAGGGGTTCGTCGAGCATCAGCAGCCGGGGCTGGGGTGCGAGGGCCCGTGCGAGGGCCACTCGCTGCTGCTCGCCACCGGACAGAGCCGCGATCGAGCGGCGCTGCGCGCCGGGCAGCCCCACGAGGTCCAGCAGGTCGGCGACCTTCCGCGCCGTCTCGGCGCGCCCCGTCCCGCGCATGCGCAGCCCGAACGCGACGTTCCCCGCAACGTCGCGCTGCGGGAAGAGCTGGTGGTCCTGGAACATGAGGCCCACACCGCGCCGGTGCGTGGGGACGCCGCTCTGGTCCTGACCCGCGAGGAGCACCCGGCCGGAGTCGGTGTGCTGCAGGCCGGCCACCACCCGCAGCAGCGTGGATTTGCCGCTGCCGCTGGGGCCCAGCACGCAGACGATCTCCTGTTCGGCGACCTCCAGGTCCACCGCGTCGAGCGCCGCGCGCTCACCGAAGCGGACGCCTATCTTCTCCAGGTGCAGCAGGGCCATCTAGAACTCCCCCGTACGGTCGGTGCGGATGCGTTCCAGCACCAGCAGCGCTGCGGCGCACACCAGCATCAGGATCGTGCTCAGGGCCATGGCCTGCCCGTAGGTGAGCTCCCCGGGGCGGCCCAGCAGCCTGGCGACCGCGACCGGCAGCGTGGGGCTGTCGGGGCGGGCAATGAAGACGGTCGCCCCGAACTCGCCCAGGGACACGGCGAACGCGAAACCGGCCGCGACCCCCAGCGCCCTGCCGACCAGCGGCAGATCCACCTCTCGCCATGCCCGCAGCGGCGAGGCCCCCAGTACGGCGGCGGCCTCACGCAGCCGGGCGTCCACGGCGCGCAGGACCGGCAGTACGGTGCGGACGACGAACGGGACGCCCACGAGGGCCTGTGCGAGCGGCACCAGGATCCAGGACGCCCGCAGGTCCAGCGGCGGCTCGTCGAGACTGATGAGGAAGCCGAAGCCGACGGTCACGGCGGACGTGCCGAGCGGCAGCATGAGCAGGGCGTCGAAGCCCCGCACGAGGCGGCCCTCGCGCCGTGTCAGCGCCGCGGCTGCGAGGCCCCCGACGACGACCGCGATGGCCGTCGCGGCGAGCCCGTACGCGAGGGAATTGCCGATCGCCTCCAGCGGGGCGACGACGAACGTGCCGGCGTTGCTGTCCGCAGAGGCCAGCGCCCGGTAGAAGGTCAGCCCGTATCCGTCCGGGCCCTCGAAGGAGCGCAGCATGAGGACCACGAGCGGCGCGAGGATGAGCACGGCGACGACCGCCAGGACGGACGCCAGGAACGCCCACTGCCCAGCGCCCCGTGGGCGCCGCGCGGTGCGCGCCGGGTCGACCAGCCTCAGGGTCGCCTCACGCCGGCGCACCGTCCAGGCGTGCACGGCCAGCAGGGCGGCCACGGCCACGAACTGCAGGAGGGTGAGGACGGCTGCCGTCGGCAGGTCGAGCATCTGCGCGGTCTGCTGGTAGATCTCCACTTCCAGGGTGGCGTAGCGCGGTCCGCCGAGGATCTGCACGACGCCGAAGGAGGTGAAGGTGAAGAGGAAGACCATGAGGGCGGCGGCGGCCACCGCGGGTGCCAGGGCGGGCAGTGTGACCCGCCGCCAGGCCGTGAAGCGCCCCGCGCCCAGGACCCTCGCCGCTTCCTCCTGGCGGGGGTCGAGCTGGGCCCACAGGCCGCCGACGGTGCGGACGACCACGGCGTAGTTGAAGAACACGTGGGCGAGCAGGATCGCCCACACCGTCGTGTCCAGGCGCACCCCCCACCATTCGTCCAGCAGTCCCCCGCGCCCGAGCAGCGCCAGGAAGGCCGAGCCGGCGACGACGGTCGGCAGGACGAACGGCACGGTGACCACGGCGCGCAGCATGCGCTTGCCAGGGAAGTCGAAGCGCGCGAAGGCGTACGCCCCGGGCAGGGCCAGGGCGAGGGTCAGTGCGGTGGAGGCGGCCGCCTGCCAGGTGGTGAACCACAGCACGTGGCCGATGGCCGGGTCGGTCAGGACCTCGCCGACGCGGGCGAACTGCCACTGCCCGCCGTCCTTCAGGCCCCGGGAGACGATCGCGGCGACCGGGTAGGCGAAGAAGACGCCGAAGAAGGCGAGCGGCAGGGCCATGAGGCCGAGCCGCACCGCCATCCGCCGCCCGGCCCCGCCCGCGCCTCGTGCGGGGCCCCGTGCCGCGGCCCCCGGTTCTACTTCAGGACGAGCGAGGACCATGCCTTGACCCACTGGTCGCGGTTCTTGGCGATCTTCTCGGGGGCGAGCGTGCCGGGCTCGTTCACCTGCGCGCCGTACTTGGTGAACAGTTCGGGGAGCTTGGCGTCCTGGTTGGCGGGCTTGACGAACATCTGCAGCGGCATGTCCTCCTGGAACGTACGGCTCAGGAGGAAGTCGATCAGGGCCTTGCCGCCCTCGGGGTTCTTCGCGCCCTTCAGCAGCCCGGCGAACTCGTTCTGCTGGAAGCAGGTGCCCGTGGCCACGCCGGTCGGCGCCTCGGCGGGCTGCGGCTTCACGCCCATGACCTCGGCCGGCGGGCTGGAGGCGTAGGAGACGACGAGGGGCTTGTCGCCCTTGGCCTTCTTCCCGCCCGCCGAGCCGGAGAAGCGCTCGTTGTAGGCCTGCTCCCAGCCGTCCACGACCTCCACGCCGTTGGCCTTGAGCTTCTTCCAGTAGTCCTGCCAGCCGTCGTCGCCGTACTTGGCGGCCGTGGCGAGCTGGAAGGCGAGGCCGGGGGACGAGGTGGCGACGTTCTCGGTGACGAGGAGGTTCTTGTACTCGGGCTTGACGAGGTCGTCGAGGGTCTGCGGCGGGGCCAGCTTGTGGTCGGCGAAATAGGCGCGGTCGTAGTTGACGCAGATGTCGCCGGTGTCGACGGGGGTGACCCGGTGCTCGGCGGCGTCGGCCTGGAGCTTCCTCGGGACCCGCTCCAGGCCCTTGGCCTCGTACGGGGCGAAGATGCCGTTGTCGAGCGCCCGGGACAGGAGGGTGTTGTCGACGCCGAAGAAGACGTCGCCCTGCGGGTGGCTCTTGGACAGGATGGCCTGGTTCACGGCCTGGCCGGCGTCGCCGCCCTTGAGGACGTTGACCTTGTAGCCGGTCTGCCGGGTGAACTGCTTGAGCACCTCGTCGGACGCGGCGAAGGAGTTGTGCGAGACCAGGGTGACGGTCTTGTCCTTGCCGTCCGACGCGCCCGAGGCGCCGGAGTCGTCCGAACCGCCGCACGCGGCCAGGGCCGGGAAGGCGAGCGCGGCGACGGCCGCCGTGCCGATGGCACGCCGAAGGTTGGTGTTCATGGTTGAGCTGACTCCCTACGCCGGTATGACCCGGATCAGGTCCGAGGGTCTGCGGGCCGTGCCGCACTCTCAGCGCCCCGTGGGCGCTCCCCTGTCGGATTGTTCATTTGTGCGAAGGCACCGTATCAGTGCCCTCGCCATGGATCGCCGTCCGAGCTGCGTCGCCGGCTCAGCGCTCGGTGGCGGCCAGCTGTCCGCAGGCGCCGTCGATCTCCTGGCCACGCGTGTCCCGGACGGTCACGGGCACGCCGTGCGCGGCGATGGCCGCGACGAAGGCGCGCTCGTCCTCGGGCCGGGAGGCCGTCCACTTCGACCCCGGGGTGGGGTTGAGCGGAATGAGGTTGACGTGGACGCGCTTGCCCTTGAGGAGCCGCCCGAGGAGGTCGCCGCGCCACGCCTGGTCGTTGATGTCGCGGATCAGGGCGTACTCGATGGAGATCCGGCGGCCGGACTTCTCCGCGTACTCCCACGCCGCGTCGAGGACCTCGCGGACCTTCCAGCGGGTGTTGACCGGCACCAGGGTGTCGCGCAGCTCGTCGTCCGGCGCGTGCAGGGAGACGGCCAGGCGGCACTTGAAGCCCTCGTCGGCGAAGCGCAGCATCGCGGGGACCAGGCCGACGGTGGAGACGGTGATGCCGCGCTGGGAGAGCCCCAGGCCGTCCGGCTCGGGGTCCGTGAGGCGGCGGATGGCGCCGACGACCCGCTTGTAGTTGGCCAGCGGCTCGCCCATGCCCATGAAGACGATGTTGGACAGCCGCGCGGGGCCGCCGGGGACCTCGCCGTCGCGCAGGGCCCGCATGCCGTCGACGATCTGGTGGACGATCTCGGCCGTCGACAGGTTCCGGTCCAGCCCGGCCTGGCCCGTCGCGCAGAACGGGCAGTTCATGCCGCAGCCGGCCTGTGAGCTGATGCACATGGTGACCCGGTCGGGGTAGCGCATCAGCACGGACTCCACCAGCTTGCCGTCGTGCAGGCGCCAGAGGGTCTTGCGGGTGGTGTCGTCGTCGCAGGAGATGTGCCGCACGACGCTCATGAGCTCCGGCAGCAGCTCGGTGGCGAGCTTCTCGCGCGCCGCCGCCGGGATGTCGGTCCACGTCGCGGGGTCGTGCGCGTACCGGGCGAAGTAGTGCTGAGAGAGCTGCTTGGCGCGGAACGGCTTCTCGCCGATCGCGGAGACGGCCTCACGCCGCTCGGCGGGCGAGAGGTCGGCGAGGTGGCGCGGCGGCAGCTTGGCCCCCCGGGGGGCGACGAACGTCAGTTCTCCAGGCGCGGGGGCCATGAGCAAAGACTCCTCATTGACGACGGCGGATGACCTCCGCTATCGCGGAGCCAGCGGCAGGACGATGCCGGAACCCGGAGATCTCACCAGGGGCACCCCCGCATGGGGCGGGGCCGGAAAAGGGCCCGTCGCACAGCGACGAGCCCTTCCAGGGTACCTGGCCCGCCTCAGGCCGAGCCGACGAAGACGACCAGGAGGAGCCAGACCACCGGCGCGGTCGGCAGGAGCGAGTCCAGCCGGTCCATGATGCCGCCGTGCCCCGGCAGCAGGGCGCCCATGTCCTTGATGCCGAGATCCCTCTTGATCATGGATTCACCGAGGTCGCCCAGCGTGGCGCTGACCGCGACGGCGAGGCCGAGGAGCAGCCCCTCCCACCACGCTCCGTCGTCGATCAGGAACTGCATGCACAGCGCGCCGGCGACCATCGCGAAGGCGATCGCCCCGATCAGCCCCTCGCGCGTCTTGCCGGGGCTGATGCGCGGGGCCAGCTTGCGCTTGCCGAACTTCCAGCCCACCGCGTACGCCCCCGTGTCGCTGACCACCGTCAGGATCAGGAACGTGAGCACCCGCCACGCGCCGTCCCCGGCCGCCAGCATGAGGGCCACGAAGGTGGCCAGGAACGGCACGTAGAAGGCCGCGAAGATGCCCGCCGTGACGTCCTTCAGGTAGTCGTCCGGCGACTCCGTCATGCGCCACACGAGGACCGCCAGGGCTGTGAAGGCCACGGCCACCCACGCGCCCTCGGCACCACTGGCATAGCCGGCGATGACCATGGCGGCCCCGCCGACCGCGAGGGGCACCAGCGGGGCGCGGATCGACTTGCGCTCCGCGAGGCGTGAGGTCAGCTCCCACAGCCCGACCACCACGGCGATCACGATCACGCCGAGGAAGACGGGCTTGTAGATGAACAGGGAGGCGAGAATCACCGCGCCGAGGCCGACGCCGACCCCTATCGCCGCCCGCAGATCACGGCCGGCGCTCTTCTTTCCTGCCTTCGGCGACTCGGGCGAGGCAGGCACCGGGGCAGGGTCCTGGGGCCGGATGTCGGGCTCCTGTTCGTCGCGGAACAGGGGGCCGCGGAGATGGGCGGCCCCCTGGTCACGGTCGTCCTGGTCTCCGCCTGCGGAGGGCACGATGGGCATGGGCCGAGTCTGCGCCGCCACGCCCGCCTCGTGCACAGGACCCGCCGAGGGGGCCGCAGAGGACGGCCCCCGGTCGGTGGACACCCGGTATCCGGCGCTCGGCGGGGTCCCCCAGGATGTCTCGTTCATCAGACCTCGAGGAGCTCGGCTTCCTTGTGCTTGAGCAGCTCGTCCACCTGCGCGACGTACTTCGCGGTGGTGTCGTCGAGCTCCTTCTCCGCGCGGCGCACCTCGTCCTCGCCGGACTCCTTGTCCTTGACGAGCTTGTCGAGGGCGTCCTTGGCCTTGCGGCGGACGGAGCGGATCGAGACCTTGGCGTCCTCGCCCTTGGTCTTGGCGACCTTGACGAATTCCTTGCGACGCTGCTCGGTCAGCTCCGGGAAGGTCACCCGGATGATGTTGCCGTCGTTGCTCGGGTTGACGCCGAGGTCGGAGTCGCGGATCGCCTGCTCGATGTTGCGGAGCGCGCTCTTGTCGAAGGGCGTCACCACCGCCATGCGCGGCTCCGGCACCGAGAAGGACGCCAGCTGGTTGATCGGCGTCAGCGCACCGTAGTAGTCCGCCACGATCTTGTTGAACATCGCCGGGTGCGCACGCCCGGTGCGGATCGCCGCGAAGTCCTCCTTGGCGACCACAACGGCCTTCTCCATCTTCTCCTCGGCCTCGAGGAGGATCTCTTCGATCACCACTTGCTCCTGGTGTTATCAGTAAGCAGAGCCTCGCCCCTGCGCGCGTCTTCTCCTGCACGGTGTCCGACCGGCAGGCAGTTGTCCATCCCCGTGCCGAGGTCTTCCCTCGGCACGGAGTTGCCGTCCGTATCGGGTCCGGCCCTACGGACGGCAGTGCGGGTGGTCAGTCCCGCGTGCTCTGGTCGCTCACGAGCGTGCCGATCTTCTCACCCTTGACCGCACGCCCGATGTTGCCCTCGGCGAGCAGCTCGAAGACCAGGATCGGCAGCTTGTTGTCCATGCACAGGCTGATGGCGGTGGCGTCGGCGACCTTCAGGCCCCGTGCGAGCACCTCGCTGTACTCGAGGGCGTCGAACTTCACCGCGTCGGGGTTCTTCTTCGGGTCGGAGTCGTAGACCCCGTCGACGCCGTTCTTGCCCATCAGGATCGCCTCGGCGTGGATCTCCAGGGCGCGCTGGGCGGCGGTGGTGTCGGTGGAGAAGTAGGGCATGCCCATGCCCGCGCCGAAGATCACGACGCGGCCCTTCTCCAGGTGGCGCACGGCGCGCAGCGGAATGAACGGCTCCGCGACCTGCCCCATGGTGATGCCGGTCTGGACGCGGGTCTCGATGCCTTCCTTGACCAGGAAGTCCTGGAGGGCGAGGGAGTTCATCACGGTGCCGAGCATGCCCATGTAGTCCGAGCGGGCCCGGTCCATGCCGCGCTGCTGCAGCTCGGCGCCGCGGAAGAAGTTGCCGCCGCCGATGACGACGGCGATCTCGTAGCCCTCGCGGACCACGGCCGCGATCTCACGGGCGATGGCGTGCACGACATCGGGGTCGACGCCGAGGCCGCCCCCGCCGGCGAACGCCTCGCCGGACAGTTTGAGCAGGAACCGGCGGCGTGAGCCGTGGTCAGCACTGGTGTCGTCGGCAGCCTGCCGGGCGTCCGCACCCTGATTCATTGGAGCTCTCCTCGTGCACATACGAAGAAGGCCATTGCCGGATGGGTCCTTTCGGTTCCCTGTACGGCAATGGCCTCCTCGTCACATCAGCGGCCGACCGGTGAGGGATCGGCTGCGTACGACCCTAGCGGGTCGCAGGTCAATCGCTGCCCTGCTGACGGCTCAGGCGCCGACGCGGATGCGCGCGAAGCGCTTCAGCGTGACACCGGCCTCATCCAGGACCTTCTGGACGGTCTTCTTGTTGTCCTTGGCGAACGCCTGCTCGAGAACGGCGTTCTCCTTGACGAAGCCGGTGACGCGACCCTCGATGATCTTCGGCAGGGCGGCCTCGGGCTTGCCCTCCTCGCGGGCGGTGGCCTCGGCGACGCGGCGCTCGTTCTCCAGGACGTCGGCCGGGATGTCCTCACGGGAGAGGAACTTCGGCGCGAACGCGGCGATGTGCTGCGCGACGTCCTTGGCGACCTCGGCGTTCTCCTTGTCCAGCTCGACCAGGACGCCGACCTGCGGGGGCAGGTCCGCGGCGGTGCGGTGCATGTACACGGAGACGAAGCCGTCGTCGAAGCGCGCGAAGCGGTCGACGACGATCTTCTCGCCCAGGGTGGCGTTGGCCTCGTCCACGAACGCCTGGACGGTCTTGCCGGCCTCGATCTCGGAGCCCATGAGGGCCTCGACGTCGGCCGGGGCGCTCTTGGCGACGTGGGCGGCCAGAGCCTCGGCGACGGCCACGAACTTCTCGCCCTTGGCGACGAAGTCGGTCTCGCACTTCAGCTCGACGATGACACCGGAGGTGTTGTCGTCGGCGACGACGGAGACGACGGCACCGTTCTCGGTGGTGCGGCTCTCGCGCTTGGCAACGCCCTTGAGGCCCTTGACGCGCACGATCTCGACGGCCTTCTCGAGGTTGCCCTCGGCCTCGTCCAGCGCCTTCTTGCAGTCCATCATGCCGGCGCCGGTGAGCTCACGGAGCTTCTTGACGTCAGCGGCGGTGAAGTTCGCCATGGTCTGTGAATCTCTCTCGAAAGTCGTTGGGTGACTACGGGTGCACGACGGGGGAGGCGCTCCTCGCGCCGTCCCCCGTCATGATCTACCGACTGAGTTGTCAGGCCTGCTCGGCGTCCGCGGCCGGAGCCTCGGCAGCGGCCTCGGCCGGCTTCTCGGCCTCGGCGTCGGCCTTCTTCTCGCCCTCGAGCAGGTCGCGCTCCCACTCGGCGAGGGGCTCGCCGGCGGCCTTGTCGGCCTTCGCGTCACCGGTGGCGGCACCGGAGCGGGCGATGAGGCCCTCGGCGACGGCGTCGGCGATCACACGGGTGAGCAGCGTGACGGAGCGGATCGCGTCGTCGTTGCCCGGGATCTTGTAGTCGACCTCGTCGGGGTCGCAGTTGGTGTCGAGGATCGCGACGACCGGGATGCGGAGCTTGCGCGCCTCACCGACGGCGATGTGCTCCTTCTTGGTGTCGACGATCCAGACGGCGCTCGGCACCTTCTGCATCTCGCGGATGCCGCCGAGGGTCTTCTCCAGCTTGGCCTTCTCGCGGGAGAGGACCAGGAGCTCCTTCTTGGTGAGGCCGGAGGCGGCCACGTCCTCGAAGTCGATGAGCTCGAGCTCCTTCAGGCGCTGCAGGCGCTTGTAGACGGTCGAGAAGTTGGTGAGCATGCCGCCCAGCCAGCGCTGGTTGACGTAGGGCATGCCGACACGGGTCGCCTGCTCGGCGATGGCCTCCTGGGCCTGCTTCTTCGTACCGACGAACATGATGGAGCCGCCGTGCGCGACGGTCTCCTTGACGAACTCGTAGGCGCGGTCGATGTACGACAGCGACTGGAGCAGGTCGATGATGTAGATGCCGTTGCGCTCCGTGAAGATGAAACGCTTCATCTTCGGGTTCCAACGACGGGTCTGGTGACCGAAGTGGACGCCGCTCTCCAGCAGCTCCCGCATCGTGACGACGGCCATGGCCGCGCTCCTTGAAATACTCGGTTCCACGACGGCCGGGCGGCCGCCGCTCCTGACGCCCCGACGCGCCTGCCGTGGACGGCGCCCTTGCGAGGAACCTTCCGCGGACCGAGAGACACGGCCACCGGGCTGCCCGAAAAGGGACTGACGCGCCGGTAGCGGGGCGTGCGAAGTCGATCCGGTGACCCGGATCGCCATGAGAAGTGTACGGGACCCGGGAAGGCGCGGGTGACGACGTTGTGCACAACCCGCGAGTAGTCCACAGATCTCCGTCAAGATCCCCGCGATCGCCGGAAGTCCGCCACCGTACCGGCATGACTCTCATCGGATCTTTGACACGGCTCGGATCTTTCACGCGACGCCTGCTCGCCGGGGCCGGAGCGGTCACGCTCTGTGTCCTCGCGGCGGCGGTCGCGGGCGGTACGGCACCGGGCGCACGGGCCTCGGCGGCTCCCGCTCCCGCTCCGGCCCCCGCACCTGCTCCGGCACCTCCTCCGGCGCCCGAGGTGCCCGCCGCCGCGCCCGCGGCATCCGCCCGGTCCGCGCCCGCGGGGCCCGGGCCGGCCGGGCCGGGGAGCGGCGGGCCGGGGCGGGGCGACCGGGCCTGGCCTGTCGCCGGGGCGCGAGGTGGCCGACCTCTGCTCGTACGGGTCTGGCGGCCGCCGCCGGTGCCCTGGGCCGCTGGACACCGCGGAGTGGATCTCGTCGCCCGTCCCGGTCAGCCGGTGCGTGCCGCCGCGCCCGGCACCGTGTCCTTCGCCGGCACCGTCGCCGGGCGGGGTGTGGTGGCGGTCAAGCACCCGGGGACGGGCGATCCGCCGCTGCGGACCACGTACGAGCCGGTGGACGCGATGGTGAAGGAAGGGGACGAGGTGACGGCGGGGCAAGTGATCGGCACGCTCCAGGCGGGGCCCTCCCTCTCACACTGCCTGAAGGGGACGGGAGGTGCGGCCGGCTCCGGGGCCTGCCTGCACTGGGGGCTGCTCCGCGGAAAGATCTACCTGGACCCCCTGTCCCTGCTGCCGCCGTGGATGCTGCGCAGGCCGCCGTCCCGGCTCCTGCCGCTGTCCGGCGGGGCCGGTACGGCCGTGGTCAGCCCCTGACGCCGCGCAGCGCCATGGACACGGCCGCTTCGATGATGCGGTCCGGCTCCTCGGCCGCGCCGAGCTCGATCCGGCGTACGGCTGCGTCGACGACGCCCTGCAGGAGCATGGCGGCCAGGCGGGGCTGCTCGTGGCCGAGGCCTTCGAGGGCCTCCACGACCATGGCGATGAGCCCGCCGTGGGCGGCGCGGATCTTCTCGCGCGCGCCCGCGTCCAGCTCTCCGGCGGAGATCGCGACCACGGCGCGGTGGCGGCGGTCTCCGACGAGGGCCAGCTGGCGGCGCACGTACGCCTCGATCTTCGCCTCGGGTGTGTCCGCGTTCTCCATGGCGGCCTCGACCTCAGCTGCCCACACGGGGAAGTCGACGGCACACAGCTCCTCGACCACGGCCGCCCGCGAGCGGAAGTACTCGTAGACCGAGGACCGGGCCAGTCCCGTGCGCTCGGCCAGGGCGGGGAAGGTCAGCGCCTCCGTGCCGCCTTCGGACAGCAGGGAGCGGGCGGCGTCCAGCAGGGCGCCGCGCTGCATCGTCCGGTGCTCGGCCACTGAGGCCGCTCGAATCCTGGGCACGTCCCCACTTTACGGATTACCGGGGGCCGGGACGACGCCGAGGGAGGATTCCCGCCGGTGTCAGCGGCCGACGTCCGCCAGCTTGGCCCTCAGCTGGAGCACCGACTTCGTGTGGATCTGGCTGACCCTGCTCTCCGTGACGCCGAGGACGTGCCCGATCTCGGCCAGGGTGAGGCCCTCGTAGTAGTAGAGGGTGACCACGGTCTTCTCGCGCTCGGGGAGCGTGTTGATCGCGCGGGCGAGGAGGCGGCGCAGCTCGCGGTCCTCGGCGACCTCGACGGGGTCGTCGGCAGCGGTGTCCTCCAGGGTGTCCATCAGGCTCAGCCGTTCGCCGCCCTCGGCGCCGGCGTGCAGGAGGTCCTCCAGGGCGACCACGTTGGTGAGCGACAACTGGCTGAAGACGCCGTGCAGTTCCTCGATGCCGATGCCCATCTCGGCCGCCACCTCGGCCTCGGTGGGGGTGCGCCGCAGCTCGGCCTCCAGCGTGGCGTACGCGCGCTCGACCGCGCGGGCCTTCTGGCGGACGGAGCGCGGGATCCAGTCCAGCGCGCGCAGTTCGTCGATCATCGCCCCGCGGATCCGGGTGATGGCGTACGTCTCGAACTTGATCTCCCGGGCGGGGTCGAACTTCTCGATGGCGTCGATGAGTCCGAAGATCCCCGAGGACACGAAGTCGGCCTGTTCGACGTTGGACGGCAGACCGACGCTGACACGCCCCGCCACGTACTTCACCAGGGGCGAGTAGTGGAGGATCAGCTGTTCCCGCAGCCGGTCGTCGCCCGAGGCCTTGTACGACCGCCACAGCTCATCGAGCGTCGAGGGTGCGGGAGGGCGCTCGGCGCCGCGCGCCGCGGGCGGCACCGCCGCGCGGTCCGAACCGGAGGTGTGCTGGGGCATTCGTCGTCTTGAGCCGTTCTGCTGTGACGTGGGTCGAGTGGTACGAATGGCTGGAATCCCGTGAGCGTAGCGTGACTGCTGCGTTGCGGTATGCGATGAGTCCTCTTCGGTCGGTGTGCGGAGGGGTTCCCCGGCGGCCGCACCGGCGTGCAGCCGCGGGGGCGCGAGTGGCCGTACGGGCCTCGCCGTATCGGCGGCCGCGGTCGTCCCCTTAACCTTTTCACCCGATCGCCCCAGGTCAAGAACCGCCTCGCCGCGCGGACGGGCGCCGTCCGGGGGGCTTGGGGGTGCCGGATGTTGACGGTGGGGCGGCCAACTTCCAGTGATCGTCGTGGCGTTCGACGAAGCCGAGGGACTGCAGCTCGTACAGCCTGGCGAGCGTCTGATCCCTGCTCAGGCCCGCGTTTCGCGCGATGAGGTCCGCTTCACCGCCGCTGCCTCCGGGCACGGCTTCGAGCACCATGGCCGCCGGCGGCGCCAGCAGGTCGCGCGCGACGACGGGGCCGTGGCGCTCGGGTGCGAGGTCGCCGATGCCGCCGACGAGCTCGGCGATCTCGTCGGCGTCGGTGACGAGGGCCGCGTCCTCGCGGAGCAGTTCGTGGACGCCGGCCGAGAGGCCGGACGTGACGGGCCCGGGCACGCCCATCGTCTGCCGTCCCAGCCGGCGGGCGCGACGGGCCGTCACCAGCGAGCCGCTGCGGTACTCGGCCTCCACCACAACGGTGCCGCGCGTCAGCGCGGCGATGACACGGTTGCGCAGGACGAAACGGCTGCGGGTGGGGTGGCCGCCCGGGGGCAACTCGGCCAGCACGAGACCCCGTTCCACGATCCGGTCCAGCAGGTCCGCGTGGCCTCGCGGGTAGGGCACGTCGACCCCGCAGGCCAGCACTGCCACGGTCACCCCGCCCGCGGCGAGCGCCCCTCGGTGCGCGGCGCCGTCGACGCCGTACGCGGCGCCGGACACGACCACCCAGCCGCGCCGGGCCAGCCCGGCGCCGAGGAGGGACGCGACGTGCGAGCCGTAGTCGGTGCATGCGCGGGCGCCGACCACGGCGACGGAGCGCAGGGCCCACAGCCGCAGGTCGGCGCCGCCGCGCACCCACAGGCCGAGCGGACGGGCGTCGCCGAGGTCGTCCAGTTGGCCGGGCCATTCCCGGTCGCCGGGGCAGACGAAACGACCGCCCAGCCCGGCGACGGCGTCGAGGTCGCCCTGGGGATCGAGGGTGGTGGCGCGCTGCCGGCAGCCTGCGAGCCGCTCATGGCCGGCGCCCTTCGGCGCCGGCCCCGTACCTGTGAGGCCCCGCACCACCCGCACGGCCCCCATCTCCCGCACCCAGCGGCCCACGCGCTCGTCACCGGGCTCGGTCAGCCGGGTCAGCGCGGCACGGGCCAGCCGGTCCTCGGGGGCGGGGGCGGTCACGGGCGGTCCCCCGTCAGAACGGTGCCTCGATGGACACCCGTACGCAGCTCCAGGGCGCAGTTGACGTCCGCGGTGCCGGGGCGGTCGTGCCCGGCGAGGTCGGCCACGGTCCAGGCGACCCGCAGCACGCGGTCGAGGCCACGCGCCGTCAGCAGGCCCCGTTCCATGTCGCGTTCGGCCTCGGCGAGGGCTCCCGGGCCGACGCGCCAGCGGGTCCGCAGTTCGTGGCCGGGGACCTCGCTGTTGGTCACCCAGGGCGTGTCCGCGAGGCGGGCGGCGGCCCGTTCCCGGGCGGCACGGACCCTCTCGGCCACCTCGGCCGTCGTCTCCGCTCCCGCCTCGGCCCCCGTGAGCTCGGAGCGGGCCACCGGCTCGACCGTCACTCTCAGGTCGACCCGGTCCAGGAGGGGGCCGGAGAGGCGGGCGCGGTAGCGCCTGACGGCCTGCGGGGCACAGTCGCAGCCCTCGGCCAGCATGCCGTGCCTGCCGCAAGGGCAGGGGTTCGCGGCCAGGACGAGCAGGAACCGGGCGGGGAGCCTCAGCACGCCGCCGGAACGGGCCACGATCACATGCCCCGATTCGAGCGGCTGCCTCAGCGCGTCGAGCACACGTCCGGAGAACTCCGGTGCCTCGTCCATGAAGAGCACGCCACGATGCGCGAGGGACACCGCGCCGGGACGCGGCAGCCCCGAGCCGCCGCCTACCAGGGAGGGCATGGACGCCGAGTGGTGCGGGGCGCAGTAGGGGGCCCTGTCGACGAGGGGCTGCCCGGCGGGGAGCGTCCCCGCTACGGAGTGGACCGCCGTGACTTCGAGGGACTCCTGTGGCGTGAGCGGCGGCAGCAGACCGGGCAGCCGCTCGGCGAGCATGGTCTTGCCCGCTCCGGGCGGGCCCTGGAGGAGCAGGTGGTGCCGCCCGGCCGCGGCCACTTCGAGGGCCGTCCGGGCCCTGGCCTGTCCGGCGACCTCGGAGAGGTCGGGCTGCCGCTCGCCGAGCAGGACGCCCGTTCCCAGGCCGACCCCCGGCACCGAGAGCCCCGCGAGCATCGGATCCGGGCGGCCCTCCTGCAGCGGCTCCTCCTGCGGCACCGGCTCGTCCGTCAGGACCGCGATCAGCTGGCGCAGACTGTGGATGCCGAGGACCGAGACCCCGGGCACGAGGGAGGCCTCGGCGGCGGTGCGCTCGGGGACGACGACCTGCCGGTAGCCGGCGTCGGCTGCGGCCAGGACGGCCGGCAGGACGCCCGGCACCGGCCGGACGCGGCCGTCGAGGCCCAGCTCGCCGATCAGCACCAGATCGTCGAGCTCGCGCGGGTCGAGGCGCTCCGAGGCGGCCAGGACGGCACAGGCGACGGCGAGATCGAAGCCGCTGCCGCTCTTGGGGACCGCCGCCGGGCTCAGGCCGACGGTCAGCTTCTTCTGCGGCCACTCTGCGCCGGAGTTCACCACGGCGGCGCGGACGCGATCCTTGCTCTCGACGAGGCTCTTGTCGGGGAGGCCGACGAGGGTGAAGGCGGCGACTCCGGGCTCGAGGTCGGCCTGGACCTCGACCACCACTCCCTCGACGCCGACCAGCGCCACCGAGCACGTACGGGCGAAGCCCATCACGCCACCCCCTTGGCGTGCTCGACGGCGGGGGCGCCGCGACCGGGGACGATCACGCCCACCAGGTCGATCCGCACGCCGCCCGGGGGCGGACCGCCGTGGTGCTCCAGCCAGCGCTCGGCGAGCCGGCGCAGCCGTTCCGCCTTCGCCGGGGTGACGGCGGCCATCGGATGCTCGTACACACCGGTGCTGCGGGTCTTGACCTCGCAGACCACCAGGGTGTCGGCCTCCATGGCCACGATGTCGATCTCGCCCTCGCGGCATCTCCAGTTCCGTTCGAGGACGACGATGCCGGCCTGGGCCAGCAGGCGGACGGCAAGATTCTCGCCGTAGCGGCCGAGTGCTTCTCGGGCGTTCACGGGCACCACCTCCGGCGCCCACCCTGCCGCCGCGGCCCGTAACCGTTGGATCTTGGTGGATAACCCGTCGGTTGTGGAGAACTCAGCCACCCGGAAGGTCGAGCTCGGCCTTGTTGAGCTCCTCGATGTTCACGTCCTTGAACGTGAGCACCCGCACCTGTTTCACGAAGCGCGCGGGGCGGTACATGTCCCAGACCCAGGCGTCGGCCATCGAGACCTCGAAGAAGACCTCGCCCTGGACCGAGTGCACCTGCATCTCGTAGTCGTTGGTGAGGTAGAAGCGGCGCTCGGTCTCGATCACGTATTTGAACAGACCGACGACATCGCGGTACTCCCGGTAGAGCTTCAGCTCCATCTCGGTCTCGTACTTCTCGAGGTCCTCGGCGCTCATGGCATGTTCCCCTTCAGCCGTGCGTCTCCCCATTGTGCGTCAGGCACGCTCCGTCTCCAGGAGCACCGGCGTACACGGGGGTCCCTCGTCGAGCAGCGTACGCAGCAGCCCGGCGAGCCTGGTCGGATACACCGTCTCACGGGTCGCGAGGAGTTCCCCGCAGGTCCACCAGCGCAGCCCCGTGACGCTGCGCCGCTCCAGTTCCGTCCCGCCGCCGGTCCACCGGCCCGGCTGCGCCGTACGGGCCAGGAAGTAGCGCTCGTCCTGGTTCCAGAGGCGGCCGTCGAACGGGAAGGAGCAGGTGCGGCGCCACAGCACGGGGCCCAGTTCGATCTCTGTGATCCCGGTCTCCTCGGCCAGCTCCCGGCGCGCCGCCTGCTCCCACGTCTCGGTGCCCTCCAGACCGCCGCCCGGGGTGAACCACCAGGTGGTCGAGGGATCGTCCGGTTCGTAGCCGTGCATCAGCAGGATGCGGTCGGACGGGTCGAGCAGGACGACCCGCGACGCCCTGCGCGGCTCGCCGGCGCTGCCGGACGCCTCACCGGCCATGGGCGGGCACCTCCTCCTTGCGCCTCGGTGTGACGAGGCGCGCCACGGGGCCGTACGCCGCGCCGCCCAGGATCAGCACCGCTCCGGCGATCACGGCGGCCAGCACGAGCGGCAGCGGGCCGGGCTGCGAGGTGCCGCCGGGGAGGGCGGCGAAGGACTCGGGTCTGTCCATCATGCCCCAGCCCGCCACGGGCCAGGCAGTGGCGTCCACACGTGCCCGGACGGCACCGCGCGGCACGGTGCCGTGTGAGGCGTCGGAGAGGTGGCCACGAGAGTCCACGGAGTCGCTGCGGTGGTCTCCGAGCAGGAAGAGCTGTCCCTCGGGGACGGTCGCGGAGAAGCGGGTGGGCGACGCCGCGCTCGTGTCCTGCAGATACGGTTCCTCGATCGGTTTGCCGTCGACCGTGAGGCGCCCCTGGCGGTCACAGCAGGCCACGGTGTCGCCGCCGGTACCGACGACCCGTTTGACCATCGGCGTGTCGCCCCAGATCTTGTCCTTGAAGACGACGATGTCCCCACGACGGACGTCGCCGCCGGCTATGCGCTCGGCGAGGACCCGGTCGCCCATCCCGATGGTGGGCGCCATGGAGTCGGTGGGGACGGTGTACGGCTGGTAGAGCAGGGCGCCCCAGACGAAGCCGCCGAGGAAGAGCACACAGCCGACGGCCACGGCCAGCCCGGACAGCTTCCAGCCCCCGCGGCCGTGGCCGTCGTCCGGACGTCCTGCTCCGCTCATCCCAGTGCTCCCGCCCCGCGTAGAAGATCGGACTCCGCGTGCCCAGGGCACGGGAACCGCACACTACCGGGCGGTATGCAGGCGAGTCAGCCCTTCGGGAGGCTCCGCCGGTCAGTCCCTGAGGGCGCTCCGGAGGGTGAGCTCCTCGGTGCCGCCCTGTGCGGCCGACCGGCGCCGGCGCCACAGGACGAGCGGCACCGCTCCGGCGAGACCGAGCGCGGACGGCGCGGCCGCGGCGGCCGCGCTGAGCCCCGGCTGGTCGAAGGTGCCGGGGACACCGAGGAAGGACCAGCGGTTGATCGGCCAGGCGACCACGAAGGCGCGGCCCACGACGTCGGACACAGGGACGAAGCCGTGGTCCTGGTTCGGGTGGTAGCGCGAGTCCAGGGAGTTCTGGCGGTGGTCACCCATCACCCAGAGCTTCCCCTTGGGGACCTCGATCGGGCCGAAGGGCTGGTCGTCGCACGGGGTGTTGTCGGGGAAGAGGTAGTCCTTCTCCGACAGCGCCTTGCCGTTGACCTTGACCGGGCCGCCCTTCTGGCACTCCACGGTGTCTCCGCCGACCGCGATGACCCGCTTGATGAGGTCCTTCTCCTCGGCCGAGGGCATGAGGCCGATGAAGCTGAGGACCTTCTGCACGCCACCGCCCAGCGGGCCGGACTGCGGGGTCTGGGTCTCGTCGCCCAGCCAGTTGTCGGGGTCGTGGAAGACCACGACCTCGCCGCGCTCGGGCTCGGCGCCGAACCACGGGGTGAGTTTGTCCACCAGCACGCGGTCGCCGCGCTGGAGGGTGTTCTGCATCGAGTCCGACGGGATCGAGAACGCCTGCACCAGGAACGTCTTGATCAGCAGCGCGAGGACCAGGGCGATGCCGATCAGGATCGGCAGCTCCTTCCAGAACGACCGCTGCTTCTTGGGCCTCTCCCCGCGCGGGCCCTCACCGTCGGTGTCCGCCTCCGGGTTCACGTCTTCGCCGTCCGTCCGCGCCGGCCCGCCCGTAGCCTCCTGGGACGCCTGGGACATGGCCTCCTCCGGCACACCGGCCCCTGGCGACCCGTCAGCCTCCCCGGGCCGCTTCTCGGGCTCTTCGTGACCGGACCGTGCGCCGACCGCCAAGTCCCCCACATCCACTCCTCTCGCTCCGCTCTCCACGCTGCGGCCTGCCGTACGCATGAGGCAGGCCCACCACTCCCATAACGAGCGGGAGTTCCGCAGGGGTCGGGAGTTGGATCAATCCTTGCTGATCCATGGGGGACACACTATGCGGCGAACCGCGCGCTTGGATCTCCGCGGGCGGCGCGTCACCGACCGATGCGAAAGTGTCTCTTTCGGACAGCTGCCGCCAGTGGCCGAGGGGCCATGCGATCACCACCGCACGGCCGATCACCCGGTCCTGCGGCACGGTGCCCTGCCCGGGGCCGTCCAGGTGGAAGCGCGAATCAGCCGAATTGGAACGGTGGTCGCCCATCACGAAGTAGCGCCCCGCGGGGACCCGTACCGTGAATTCAATCTTGGAGGGCGGGTTGTCCGGGTGCAGATAGGGCTCGTCGAGCGGCGTTCCGTTGACCGTGATTTTGCCGTTCTCGTCACAGCACTTGACCGTGTCACCGCCGACGCCGATCACTCTCTTGATCAGGTCGTGCTCGTTCGCCGCCGGCAGCAGGCCGATGAAGGTCAGGAACTGCTTGACCTGTCTGACCCCCACCGGGTCGGGTCCGGCGCCCGTCTGCTCCCCGTCCTGCCAGCCGCCGGGGTCCCGGAAGACGATGACGTCACCGCGCTGCGGCCTGGAGCCGAACCAGGGCGTCAGCTTGTCCACGAGCACGCGGTCGCCGATCCGGATGGTCTGCTCCATGGAGCCGGAGGGGATCACGAACGCCTGCACCAGGAACGTCTTGAGCACGAGGGCGATCAGCAGCGCGACCGCTATGAGGATCGGCACCTCCTTGACCGCGGAGCGGCGCCGGCGCCGCTTGACCCGCCGGGCCGCCTTCCGCCGCGCCGCACGGCCGCCTGTGGCCGCGCCGCCCGTACCCGCCGCTTCTGCGCCTGCGGGGCCTGCCGGGCCCGGCAGCGTACGTCCCCGGCTACCCACCCGGTCTCCCTGCGTGTCCGGCGGGCTCCGCGGGGGGCCCGGCGTGTCCGGTGGGCTGTCCGGCCGGCCCGGAGGACTGTCCGGCCCGGTCCCGGCCTCGGGCGGGCTGCTCCCCGCCCCATGCGTCGCCCCGTGCGGCCTGCTTTCCTACGTGCCCGGCCGTCTCATCCGGTTCCGGAACGCGCGCATAAGCGTCGGGGCGCTCCAGGGTGCTCATCCTCCCGAAGGGCCAGCCGATCCAGTCGGCCCGTCCGATGACCCTGCTCACCGGCACCATGCCCCCGCCGGGCTCCCCCAGGTGATCGCGTGAGTCGCGGGAGTCGCCCCGGTGGTCGCCCATCACCCACAGCTTCCCCGCGGGCACCACGGCGTCGAAGGGCACGCGGGACGGGTCGTCGCCCGGGTAGAGGAAGCCCTCGTCCACCGGGTGGCCGTTGATCTGCAGCCGGCCCCGGGCGTCGCAGCAGGTGACCCGGTCGCCCCCGACACCGACCACGCGCTTGATGTAGACCGTCGCCGCCGGCCCCATGAGGCCGACGGACGAGGCGCCCTTACGGATCAGCGCCGCCACCGGGTTCTCCGCCGGCGCGTCCTGGACGAAGGACCCGGTGCCGTCGAAGACGATCACGTCACCGCGCCGGGGCTCGCCCCCGAAGGCGTAGGCGAGCTTGTTGACCAGGACACGGTCCCCCACGCGGAGCGTGTTCTCCATCGAGCCGCTGGGGATCAGGAAGGGCTGCACCACGTAGCTGCTCAGCAGCAGCATGAAGACGAGGCAGAGCGTCAGCAGCACGCCTGCACGGCGCATGAGGCCGCCGCCCCGCAGCCACGCCCGGGCGGCCCTGACCGAGGCCGCCGGAGAGGCGGGAAAACGCGAGGAGCGCGACCCCTGCTCCTCCCCCTCTGCGGGGCGGGGAGAGCGGTCGCGCTCCGAAAGCTGTACGTCGGTGTCCATCGAGCCGAAAGCCTATCCGGCCGGGCGAGGACTCCGGACGGAAGCTCAGTTGTCGCGCTTCTCCTTGATCTTCGCGGCCTTGCCGCGGAGCTCACGGAGGTAGTACAGCTTGGCGCGACGGACGTCACCGCGGGTGACGAGCTCGACCTTCTCGAAGATCGGGCTGTGCACCGGGAAGGTGCGCTCGACGCCGACGGAGAACGAGACCTTGCGGACCGTGAAGGTCTCGCTGATGCCCGCGCCCTGGCGGCGAATGACGGCACCCTTGAACTGCTGGATACGGGAGCGGTTGCCCTCGATGACGCGGACGTGGACGTTCACGGTGTCGCCGGGGCGGAAGGCCGGGACGTCGGTGCGCAGCGACGCGGCGTTGACGTTGTCGAGCAGGGAGGACATGTTCGTCTGCTTCCTCGCCGATGCCACAGGTCATCAGCGGAATTCGTACCGAAGTGGGGATGGTGCCGGAACGCCGGGCGGACGTCGTTCCCCCTGTGGCAGGGGCGCACGCCGGGCGCAAGGCAACGGCTTATTCTTCCACGTCCGGGGCCACTCGCCCAAATCGGCCGTCGGGGCCGGGGCCCCAGCCCAGGATCGAGAGGATCTCGCGGTCCTTCTTGTCGAAGGCCGCGGGGTCCGCGCGCTCGATCAGATCAGGGCGGTTGCGCACGGTGCGGCGGAACGCCTCGTCGCGGCGCCAGCGGGCGATCTTGCCGTGGTGGCCGCTGAGCAGGACGTCCGGGATGCCGCGGCCGCGCCACTCCGGGGGCTTGGTGTAGACGGGGCCCTCGAGGAGATCCGCCATGGCGCCCGGGGCGAAGGAGTCGTCGCGGTGGGACTCGGCGTTGCCGAGGACGCCGGGGAGCAGGCGCGCGACAGCCTCGACCATCACGAGGACGGGGGCCTCGCCGCCGGCCAGGACGTAGTCGCCGATGGACACCTCGCGGACGTCGAGGCGATCGCTGTACTCCTCGATGACCCGGCGGTCGATGCCCTCGTAGCGGGCGGGGGTGAAGACCAGCCACGGCTTCTCGGAGAGCTCGACGGCGAGCTCCTGGGTGAAGGGCCGGCCGCTGGGCGTCGGGACGACGAGCACGGGCAGCTCCTCCCCCTGCGCCCCCGACTCGATGACCGCGTCCAGGGCCTCGCCCCAGGGGTCCGGCTTCATGACCATGCCGGGGCCGCCGCCGTAGGGCGTGTCGTCGACGGTGTTGTGCTTGTCGTGCGTCCACTCGCGCAGGTCGTGCACGCGGACGTCCAGCCGGCCCCGTGCGCGCGCCTTGCCGACGAGCGAGACGTTCAGCGGCTCGAGGTACTCGGGGAAGATCGTGACGACGTCGATGCGCATCAGGCGTCGCCTCGCTCGGAGTCCCGCCCGGAATCCGGCTCGGAGCCGTGCGCGGCGTCCTGGGCAGTGCCGGCCCCGGAGTCCTGGCCGGGCTCCGTCTCGGGGCCCTGTCCGGCCTCGTGCCCCGCCTCATGCGCCGCCTCACGCGCGGACGCGATCTCCGCCTCGCCGGTGTCGATCAGGCCGCGCGGCGGGTCGATGACGGCACGCTGCTCGTCCAGGTCGATCTCCGTGACGATCTCGGAGACGAAGGGGATCATGACTTCGGAACCGTCGGGCCGCTCCACGATGAACAGGTCCTGCGACGGCAGGTGGGAGATCTCGCTGATCCGGCCGACGAGGGTGCCGTCGGTGGTGACGACCTCCAGGTCCATCAACTGGTGGTCGTAGAACTCCTCCGGGTCCTCCGGGGTCTCCTCCGGATCGACCTCGGCGATGAGGAGGATGTTGCGGAGCGCCTCGGCGGCCGTGCGGTCGCCCACTCCCGCGAAGCGCAGCAGCAGCCGGCCGCTGTGCACGCGGCCGGACTCGATGGTCAGCGGCCCCGCGGAGGCGGGGTCCGTGGCCAGGACGGCGCCGGGTCCGAGCCGGAGCTCGGGCTCGTCCGTGCGCACCTCAACCGTGACCTCACCCCTGATGCCGTGGGCGCGGCCGATCCTGCCGACTACGAGCTGCATGTTTCCTTCTCTGCTCTCCGTACGCGACAACGGGCCGGGAAGGGCCCAAGCCCTTCCCGGCCCGTGCCGGTGCTCAGCCGCTTCTCAGCGGACCTGATCCACGTCGACGAGGTCGACGCGGATGCCACGACCGCCGATGGCGCCCACGACGGTGCGCAGGGCACGCGCGGTGCGGCCGTTGCGGCCGATCACCTTGCCGAGGTCGTCCGGGTGGACCCGGACCTCCAGCACGCGCCCGCGGCGCAGGTTGCGCGAAGCGACCTGCACCTCGTCGGGGTTGTCGACGATGCCCTTCACGAGGTGCTCAAGGGCCTCCTCGAGCATCCTCAGGCCTCGGTCGACTCAGCGGACTCGGCCTCAGCGGCCTCGTCCTTCTTCTCCGACTTCTTCGCCTTCGGGGTGATGGCCTCACCCTTCGCCTCGCCCGCGGCGCTCACGACGGCGTCGAAGAGACCGCTGTGGTCCTTCTTCGGCTCGGCGACGAGCATCGGGGCCGGGGCCGGCAGGCCCTTGAACTTCTGCCAGTCACCGGTGACCTTGAGGATGGCCAGAACCGGCTCGGTCGGCTGCGCGCCGACACCCAGCCAGTACTGGACACGCTCGGAGTCGACCTCGATGCGCGAGGGGTTCTGCACCGGGTGGTACAGACCGATCTCCTCGATGGCCCGGCCGTCACGGCGGGTACGGGAGTCGGCGATGACGATGCGGTAGTGAGGCGAACGGATCTTGCCCAGACGCTTCAGCTTGATCTTGACTGCCACGGGAGTGGTGTCTCCTGGTCTTGACGTGGTTGGGCACAACGAGATGCCACGTGGGGTTGCGGTACTCGGATGCCCGACGGACGCGCCAGCCGGAGGAGAGAGGGGTCCTATGCGACTGTCGAGTACAGCGTCCCATTGTGCCACACCACTCCAGGTCAGCCGACCGTGACCGCCTCGGGAATCCGGAAGGGCTGACCGCAGCCGCCGCACATGATGGGCGCCTGGGCGAGCACGGAGGGCACGACCCGCACGTTCCGGCCGCAGTCGCACACCGCCTTGACCCGTACCCCGCCGCCCGACGAGCCGTGCCGCGCCGCCGGCCCGCGGAAGGTGCGGGAGGTGTCGGCGGTGGTGGCGACCGTGTGCGCCTTGAGGGCGCGCTGCAGTCTGTCGATGGTGGGGCGGTAGCGCTTGCGCGCCTCCGGATTGAGCACGACCAGAGAGAAGCCGCTGCTGGGATGCGGATCGTCGCTGTGGTCGAGCCCGAGCTCCTCGGCGATCGCCAGGAACCGGCGATTGTGGTAGCGGCCTGCGCGTGACGTGTCACGCACACCGCGGGCGGCCGCGATGCCGTGCACTGCCTCGTGCAGCAGCCGTTCGAAGGAGAGCTCGGCGCCGCATGCGGACGACGACTCCCCGATCAGCGATTCGGGCGCGGCTAGATCCGGCAGCTCGGGGTGGTACCGCTGAATGTCGGCCCACGCCTGCGCCAGCTCTGCGGCGAGAACAGGTGGTGTCGTGCTCACGTCGTGACAACGAGCAGGGGCGGCCCGGTGTTCCGATACCGGGCCATCCCAAATAATTTGCACGTACCAGTCAGTTTCACGCTCATGCGTCGCGACGAGGGCGGGTGCGCAGATCTGTGGAGAAGCCGCGCACCCGTTCGCAACCCGGGACGTACTGACTCATCAGTAGGCGCGCACCGGGGGGCGTGCGCCCCCTTGGACGGGCCGGCGCCCCCGGACGCCCCGCGGAGCGTGGAGGGCAGCGCTCCGGTCGAGGCCGTCCCACGCTGCTGCCGCCTCATGCGGGCGGCTGGCGGGCGCCTCATGCCGGTGCCTCATCCCAGTACCGCTCCCGTACGGACGTCCTGTGACGTGAGGACGTCCGGTGACGGTGCGGACGCCCCGCGCCGCAACGGCCTCATGCCGCATGCCGTCGCTCCGCAGGACGCCGCATGGGGCGCCGCCTCATGCGCCGCCCCATGCCTTCGCTCCTAGTAGGCGCGCGCCACGATCGCGATCGCGCCCGGCGCGTCGTCCGACTCGGGCACGGAGCCGTCCTCGCCGACCAGGCAGCGGACGGTCACGGCCTGCTCGGCCAGCTTGGCCTCGCCCTCCGGACCCAGGTCCGCCCAGGGGATCCGCGCCCAGCCGCCGGCCACGGCGGCCTCGGCCGCCTCCTCGATGGTCTTCACGTCGGTCGTACGGGACTCCCGGCGCTCGCGCGACTGGGCCAGCAGCAGCGCCTGGTCCTCCTCCAGGACCTTCGGCAGCATCCCGACGAGCTCGTCGATGCGGACCGGCTCCTTGCCCCCGGGGATGCGGCGGGCCAGCATCGCGGTGCCGTTCTCCAGGTCGCGCGGGCCGACCTCGATGCGCACCGGGACGCCCTTGAGCTCCCAGTCCACGGCGCGGCGGCCGAACGGCGTGTCCGTGCGGTCGTCGACCTGCACCCGGATTCCGGCGGCCTTCAGCTGGTCGCCGATCTCGCGGACCTTGGCGATGACGGCGTCGTCGCCCTTGATCGCGAGGACGACGGCCTGGACCGGCGCCAGGCGCGGCGGGACGCGCAGGCCGTTGTCGTCGCCGTGCGACATGATCAGACCGCCGACCATCCGGGTGGACGAGCCCCAGGAGGTCTGCCAGACCAGCTCCTGCTTGCCGTCCTTGGACAGGTAGGAGGTGTTGAAGGCCTTGGCGAAGTTCTGGCCGAGCTCGTGGCTGGTGCCCATCTGCAGCGCCTTGCCGTCGCCCATCATGCCCTCGAGCGTGAGGGTGTTGATCGCGCCCGCGAAGCGCTCCTTGGGCGTCTTGCGGCCGAGGACCACGTCGATGCCCAGGACGTTGATCATGAAGTCCGCGTAGACCTCCTTGTGGATGTACGCGGCGTAGTCCCGGGCGTCCTCGTAGGTGGCGTGGGCGGTGTGGCCCTCCTGCCAGAGGAACTCGGTGGTGCGCAGGAAGACGCGCGGGCGCATCTCCCAACGGACCACGTTCGCCCACTGGTTGATCAGCAGGGGCAGGTCGCGGTAGCTCTGCACCCACTTCGAGAAGTAGTCGTTGATGATCGTCTCGGAGGTGGGGCGGACGACGACCGGCTCTTCCAGCTCCTTGCCGCCGCCGTGCGTGACGACCGCGAGCTCGGGGGCGAAGCCCTCGACGTGCTCGGCCTCACGCGTCAGGTACGACTGCGGGATGAAGAGGGGGAAGTACGCGTTGGAAGCGCCCGCGTCCTTGATGCGCGCGTCCATCTCCTGCTGCATGCGCTCCCAGAGCCCGTACCCGTACGGCCGGATGACCATGGTGCCGCGCACGGGGCCGTTGTCGGCCAGCTCGGCCTTGTTGATCAAGTCCTGGTACCAGCGCGGGAAGTCGTCCGCCTGAGGGGTGAGAATGGGAGCCTTTGCCATGATGCGAATGGTACGGGCCCGATCCGTCCGAGCGTGAATCCGCTGTTCCGGTCCCTGCCCCGCGCCGCTCGTGCGCCGCCCCCGGCCGCGTGCGCGCCCTTGTGCGCCTCCCGTGCGGATGCGCCCGGCACATGCCATCGTGGGCGTACGGGAACGCGCCCGCGCCACCCCCTGGACTCGGGAACGGATGCGGAGTTCCCTGGCACCAGGGGGTGCTTTTCCGGCAACGCGCACGGCAGCACACGGGGGCGGTGGATCGGGCATGCACACGTCTCTCGGCGGATTGGGGCGCTTTCCATGACACCTACGCTCGTACGGCGGCACCGGCCGTCCTCTTCGTCGCCCGAGTCGCGGGCCCGCGACTGGGCGGAAATCCAGGAACGGATGCTGGTGCCGCTCTACGAAGCGGTGTACGAGCGCCTCGAGGTCGGGTCGGGCACCAGGCTGCTCAGCCTGGGCTGCGGATCCGGCCTGGCCCTGCTCATGGCGTCCGCCCGCGGCGCCACGGTCTCCGGCGTGGACCCGGACGGGCGCCGCCTCGCGCTCGCCCGCGAGCGGCTGCTGCCCGAGGGCGGCGGCGCCGCGCGCCTGGGGCACGGGGCCCCCGAGAGCCTCATGGAGCGCGGCACCCCGGCCTTCAACCTCGTCACCGCCTTCGACCCGCTGTACTGCGCGGGCGGGAGCGCGCACGGCATGGCCACGGCGCTCGCCCGGGCGGCCTCATGCGCCGAGCGAGGAGCCCCCGTGGTGCTGGCGGGCTGGGGTCCCCAGGAGCGCTGCGCGGCGTCGGGGGCGCTCAGGGTCGCGGCCCGGCTCGCGGACCCCATGTGCGCGCCGGCGCGCTGGCGGCCGAGCGGCCGCGACGACCTGGAGAACCTGGCGCACGAGGCCGGTCTCCGGCCGGACGGCTCCGGCCGGGTCGCATGCCCGTACGGCTATGCCGACATGGGAAGCGCGGTGCGCGGCATGCTCTCCACCGGCGCCTTCGACGCGGCCGCCCGCGCCACGGACGAGGAGCAGGTCACCAAGGAGCTCGTCGAGGCGCTGCACCCCTATCTGCGCCGCGACGGCACGGTGTGGATGCCCAACGTCTTCCGCTACCTGATAGCACGCGCCTAGCGAAGTTCCGCGTCCGGCGCGGCAAGCGGCGGCGCGTACGTCACAGCCCCCGCGGCCTCTCGGCTGCGGGGGCTGTGACGTTTGTTTGCCGCGACTATTTGCGACGGCTTTTTGCGGCGACGTTTATTTGCGTAGCGGCCGCCTACGGGACGCTGCCCGCGTACGCGCTTACGGCGGCGCGATGCGGGCCGTGCCCGGTCAGCCCATGAACTTCTTGAACTCCTCCGGGAGTTCGAAGTCCTTCGCGTCCTGGCCGGCAGGCAGGCCCAGGGCACCGCCGGCCTGCTGCTCGCGGCGGGCGGCCGCGGCCTGCTCCTCGGCCTTGCGCTTCATCGGGTTGCCGCTCTGGCGCTTGCCCTTGGCCTGCTTCTGCTGCTTCTTCTTGCGACCGGCGCCGCCGCCCATGCCCGGCAGGCCGGGCATCCCCGGCATGCCGCCGCCCTGCGCCATGCGGGACATCATCTTGCGGGCGTCGAAGAACCGCTCCACCAGGTTCTTGACGGCGCTGACGTCCACGCCCGAACCCTTGGCGATACGGGCCCGGCGCGAGCCGTTGATGATCGTCGGGTCCTGGCGCTCGGCCGGGGTCATGGACTTGATGATCGCGGCGGTGCGGTCGACGTCGCGCTCGTCCAGGTTGTTGATCTGGTCCTTGATCTGCCCCATGCCCGGCAGCATGCCGAGGAGCTTGCTGATGGAGCCCATCTTGCGGACCTGCTCCATCTGCGACAGGAAGTCGTCGAGCGTGAACTCCTTGGGGCCCTTCGCCAGCTTGGCCGCCATCTTCTCGGCCTCGTCCTGGCTGAAGGTCTGCTCGGCCTTCTCGATCAGGCTGAGCATGTCGCCCATGCCCAGGATGCGGGACGCCATGCGGTCCGGGTGGAACGCGTCGAAGTCGTCCAGCTTCTCGCCGTTGGAGGCGAACATGATCTGCTTGCCGGTCACGTGCGCGACCGACAGGGCGGCACCACCGCGGGCGTCGCCGTCGAGCTTGGAGAGCACCACGCCGTCGAAGCCGACGCCGTCGCGGAAGGCCTCGGCGGTGTTGACCGCGTCCTGGCCGATCATGGCGTCGAGGACGAAGAGGATCTCGTCCGGGGAGACCGCGTCGCGGATGTCCGCGGCCTGCTGCATCATCTCGGCGTCGATGCCGAGGCGGCCGGCGGTGTCGACGATGACGATGTCGTACTGCTTGGTGCGGGCGAACTCGATCGAGTCCTTGGCGACCTGGACCGGGTCGCCGACGCCGTTGCCCGGCTGGGGCGCGTAGACGCCGACACCGGCGCGCTCGGCGACGACGGAGAGCTGGTTGACGGCGTTGGGGCGCTGGAGGTCGCAGGCGACGAGCAGCGGGGCGTGGCCCTGGGCCTTCAGCCAGCGGCCGAGCTTTCCGGCGAGCGTCGTCTTACCGGCACCCTGGAGACCGGCGAGCATGATGACCGTCGGCGCGGTCTTGGCGAAGCGCAGGCGCCGGGTCTCGCCGCCGAGGATGCCGATGAGCTCCTCGTTGACGATCTTGATGACCTGCTGGGCGGGGTTGAGGGCCTGCGAGACCTCGGCACCGAGCGCCCGCTCCTTGACCTGCTTGATGAACGAGCGGACGGCGGGCAGGGCCACGTCCGCCTCGAGCAGGGCGATACGGATCTCGCGCGCGGTGGCGTCGATGTCCGCCTCGGAGAGGCGGCCCTTGCCCCGGAGGTTCTTGAAAGTCGCTGCGAGGCGGTCGGAGAGGGTATCGAACACGGTGGTCGCGGATCCTTCTTGTTGAGTGTCAAGTCGGCGGCTGACCCCCAAGGGTATCCGCACCCTCCCGGTGCGGTCAGCCGCCCAGCGCCTCCTCTGTCGCGCGGGCGATCGCGGAGGCGGCACGGGGCGTGAGCGCGGCCCCGTCCGGGCCGGTCACGTAGAACGCATCCACCGCACTGGCCCCGAGCGTGCTCACGCGGGCGCTGCGCACCCAGACCCCCGCTTCGTCCAGGGCCCGGCCGATGCGGTGGAGGAGGCCGGGCTCGTCCTGGGCGCGGACCTCCAGGACCGTGGCCCCGTGCGAGGCCGCCGCGGCGACCGTCACGCTCGGCGGGGCGTGCTGTACGCCCCGCCGGCGCCTGCTGTACGCGGCCTCCCGCTCGGCCAGGCGGGCCGGGACGTCGAGGGAGCCGTCCAGGGCGCGCACGAGGTCGTTGCGCAGCCGGGCGGCCCCGGGCGGGGAGCCGTACTCGGCGGCCACCCGCCAGTTCAGCAGGAGCGCTCCGTCCACCGCGTGCAGGTCCGCGGCCCGTACGGTCAGCCGGTGCAGCGCCAGGACGCCGGCCGCCGCGGGCAGGACGCCGGGCTGGTCGGGGACGGCGATGCGCAGTTCCACGCCGACGGGGGCCGGGTCACCGTCCCCGGCGGGCCCCGTGCCCTCCGGGCGGGACTCGAGCGTCACGGCCGGGGCGCCCGTACGGACGGCCTCGGCGGCCAGGCGGAGGGCCTCCGGGGCGGGCGGGGCGGGCGCATGGGGCGCCGGCGCCCCGTCCCCCACGAGGGCCGCCGCGGCCCGGCGGACCAGCTCGGCGACGAGCGACGCGCGCCAGGCGCTCCATGCGGCGGGCCCCGTGGCGAGGGCGTCGGCCTCGGTGAGGGCGTGCAGAAGCTCCAGCGTGGCCGTGTCCGGTACGGCGTCGGTGACGGTGCGGACGGTCGCCGGGTCGGCGAGGTCGCGCCGGGTGGCGGTGTCGATCAGCAGGAGATGGTGGCGGACGAGCGTGGCGAGGACGTCGGTGTCGGCGGCGTCGAAGCCGGTCCTGCGGGCGATGTCGCGTGCGAGGGCCTCACCCGTGACGGAGTGGTCGCCGGGCAGTCCCTTGCCGATGTCGTGCAGCAGGGCGGCGACGAGCAGGAGGTCCGGCCGGCCGACGCGGCGCGTGAGGGCGGCGGCGCGGACGGCGGTCTCGACGAGGTGCCGGTCGACGGTCCACCGGTGGACGGCGTTGCGCTGGGGCCGGCAGCGCACGTGCTCCCACTCGGGCAGCAGCGAGGAAATGATCCCCTCGGCTTCGAGGGCCTCCCAGACGGGCACGGTGGGCGGCCCCGCGCCGAGGAGGGTCACGAGCTGTTCACGGGCCTCGGCGGGCCAGGGCTGCGGCATGGGGCCCGCCGAGGCGGCGAGGCGGCGCACCGCATGGGGCGACAGCGGCAGGCCGGCCTGAGCCGCCGCCGCGGCTGCACGGAGCGCCAGGACGGGGTCGCGCTCGGGCCGCGCGGTGCGGGCGAGCCCGGCTTCGCCGTCCTGTTCGACGACCCCGTCGGCGAGGGAGAGCCGCTCGACCTCGGCGAACCCGCCGCGTCCCCCGCGCCCGCCCAGGATGCGGCGCAGGCGCGGCCGCACGGAGCGGGCGCGCAGGACCCGGCCGACCTCGCGCCAGGTGATGTCCGCGGCGTAGGAGACCGTACGGGCGGCCTCGTACACACCGTGCAGGAGGGCGTCGGCGTCGGCGAGGCCGAGGGCCTCGGCGACCTGGTCCTGTTCCTGGAGGGCGAGCCGGTCGGTGGCGCGCCCGGTGGTGAGGTGGAGGGCGTCGCGGACGTCGAGGAGGTGGGTGCGGGCGCGTTCGAGCCCGGCGCGGGGGGCGTCGGCGAGCCATGAGGCGGCGACGGCGCGCAGGGCGGTGGCGTCGCGGAGGCCGCCCCGTGCCTCTTTGAGGTCGGGTTCGAGGAGGAAGCGGAGTTCACCCTGGTGCCGGGTGCGGTCCTCGCCGAGTTCGCGGAGTTCGGGGAGGCGGGTGGGGGCCTGGGCGCGCCAGTCCGCGTAGGCGGTGGCGCGCAGGGCCGCGGTGAGCTGTTCGTCGCCGGCGAGGTGGCGGGCGTCGAGGAGACCGAGGTGGACCTTGAGGTCTCCGGCGGCGGTGCGGCGGGCCTCGGCGGGGGTGCGTACGGAGTGGTCGAGGGCGAGGCCCATGTCCCAGACGGGGTACCAGACGCGGTCGGCAATGGCGGCGATCTTGGAGATGTCCGCGCTGCCGTCGTGCAGGAGGAGGACGTCGAGGTCGCTGCGGGGGGACAGTTCGCCGCGCCCGTAGCCGCCGACGGCGACGAGGGCGACTCCCCGGCTCTCGCCCAGCAGGGCGCCGAGCCACTGGTCGGTGAGCCGGGCGAGGGCGGCACGGCGCGGCGGTCCGGTGAGCGCCCCCTGGTGCAGGAGGTGCAGCCGGGCCGCCGCGTAGCCGCCGGGCTCGGTGTCGGCGGGGCGGGACTGCGGGCCGGTCAACTCGGCTCCCTTCGCAGCGTGCTGGCGGGTGGCGTCGATGGGGCCGTCCGGCGGGCCGGATCCGGCGGGTGCGCCTGTCGGATCCGGCCCCGTTCCGTGGGCCCGGTGTGCATCAGATCCGGCCGGTGGGCCGGGTAGGCCGGGCTCGGGCAGATCCGGCCCGGCCGGTGGAGTCGGACGGGTCGGGCCCCTGGATCAGATGAGTCGGGCCCTGGTCAGATGGCGTCGGGGCCGCGCTCGCCGGTGCGTACGCGGACCACGGTCTCGACGGGGACCACCCAGACCTTGCCGTCGCCGATCTTGCCGGTGTGGGCCTTCTTGACGATGACGTCGATGACGTCCTCGGCGTCGCTGTCCTCGACGAGGACCTCTATGCGGACCTTGGGGACGAGGTCGACCTGGTACTCGGCACCGCGGTAGACCTCCGTGTGGCCGCGCTGGCGGCCGTAGCCGCTGGCCTCGGTGACGGTCAGGCCCTGGATGCCGAAGGTGCGGAGGGCTTCCTTGATGTCGTCGACGCGGAAGGGCTTGACGACTGCGGTGATGAGCTTCATACGTCCACCTTCTTGTTCTGCGGCGTGCCCGCCTGGTCCGGTCCGGCCTGTTCCGGGGTGCCGGCCGGGCGCTGCGGGGCGGGCGCGGCGCTGCGGGCGACGGCACCGACCCCGGTGAGGTCGTAGGCGGTCTCGGCGTGGAAGGCCTGGTCGATGCCGCCGACCTCGTCGTCCTCGGTGGCCCGGAAGCCGATGGTCTTGTCCACGAGTTTGGCGAGGAGCCAGGAGACGGTGAACGAGTAGGCCATGACGGAGAAGGCCCCGGCGGCCTGCCGGCCGAGCTGTGTGGCGCCACCGACTCCGTCGGTGGCGAGGAGGCCGACGAGGAGGGTGCCGATGACGCCGCCCACGAGGTGGACGCCGACGACGTCGAGGGAGTCGTCGAAGCCGAACCTGAACTTCAGGCTGACGGCCCAGGAGCACACGGCGCCGGCCACGACGCCGATGAGGAGGGCGCCGAAGGCGTTGACGGCGGCACCCGAGGGGGTGATGGCCACGAGGCCCGCGACGGCCCCCGAGGCGGCGCCCAGGGTGGTGAAGGCCCCGTGCCGGATGCGCTCGTAGGCGAGCCACCCGAGCATGGCGGCGCCGGTGGCGACCTGGGTGTTCATGGCCATGTTGGCGGCGGTGCCGTTGGCGGCGAGCGCGGAGCCGGCGTTGAAGCCGAACCAGCCGAACCACAGCAGCCCCGTGCCGAGCACCACCAGCGGCAGGCTGTGCGGGCGCATGGGGTCCTTCTTGAAGCCGATGCGCTTGCCGACGACGAGGACGGCGGCGAGCGCGCCGATGCCCGCGTTGATGTGGACGGCGGTGCCGCCCGCGAAGTCGATCACCTTGAGCTTGAACAGCCAGCCGTCGGCCTGCCAGACCCAGTGGGCGACGGGGAAGTAGACGACGCTGACCCAGAGGGTGATGAACAGGGCCCAGGCGCTGAACTTCACGCGGTCGGCGAGCGCCCCGCTCATCAGTGCGGGGGTGATCACGGCGAACATCAGCTGGAAGAGGGCGAAGGCGAAGACGGGAATGCCTTCCTTGCCTCCGGTCAGGGTTTCGGGGCCGATGCCCTTGAAGCCGATGTGGCCGAGGTCGCCGAGCAGGCCTGCGCCGGCGTCGTCGCCGAAGGCGAGCGAGTAGCCGAAGAGCACCCAGAGGACGGTGACGATGCCGAGCGAGACGAACGACATCATCAGCATGTTCAAGGCGCTCTTGACCCGCACCATGCCGCCGTAGAAGAAGGCCAGCCCCGGTGTCATCAGCATCACGAGTGCGGCACTGATCAATACGAATGCGGTATCCGCGCCATTCATGGTCGGTGTCTCCTCGAAGCGGCGGCCCGAACGGGCCGGTTTTCGCCATGAGGTTGGCGCAGCGGGATTTCAGCCGATGAAGCTGCTTGTTTCGCCGCAGTGACGAAGGCGGCGGGAGTGTTACGCCCGGGTGAAGCGGACGCGGCGGGTGCCTGATCACCGCTACGCTCCGCCGCCTCCCCGGGGTTGCGGTGCCGGTGCTCCCGGTGCATGGGGCCGGGCATGAGGCCGGGCACGGAGCAGGGCATGAAGCCAGGCACGGAGCAGGGCATGAGGCGCAGGGCATGAGGCCGGATACAGGCCGGCCGCGGCGTCCGCCCGGGGTGACCTGGCATGGGGGAGCCGAGTCGGGTTGTTCGGGAGGAGCACCGCGGCCGGGTAGAGGGGCCGGCAGGGGTCAGACCGCCTGGACGGCTTCCGCCGATTCCGGCAGGTGGACGGAGATCTGCTCGGTGAGGGCGAGGACTTCCGCAACGTCCCCGTAGTCGCGCACGGCATTGCCGACGGTCTTGCGCAGGCGGTTGTTGACCCGCTCGGAGCGCACCTGCTTGGCGAGCTTGAGGGCCTTGCCGGCGAGGACGGTGGACTGCTCGGGCTCGCCCTCCATGAGGTGGACGGTGGCCATGCCGATGAGATTGAGCGCATACGAACGGTGGTGCTCGGTGTCCTGCGCGAAGAGCTCCACGGCGCGCTCCATCTTGGGCCGGGCGAGGGAGGCGTACGTGGGGCTGCGGCCGGCCACGTAGGCGAGGTCGCGGTAGGAGTGGGCGTTCTCCGCGTTGAGCTCGGCCTCGGAGAAGAAGCGGATCCAGTCGGGGTCGCCGTCGCCGGGGGTGCAGTCGGAGAAGCAGTCCTCCGCCATGGTGACCGCGCGCTTGCACTTGGCGGGCTGGCCCATGTTGGCGTACGCGCGGGCCTCCACGGCGTAGAGCATCGCCTGGGTGCGCGAGGTGGCCGTTTCGCGGGCTCCGTACTGGCCGAGGTGGATGAGCTCCAGGGCATCCTCGGGACGGCCGAGGTGGATCATCTGACGGCCCATGCTGGAGAGGATGTACGCGCCGAGGGAGCGGTCTCCGGCTTCCTTGGCGGCGTGGAGCGCGAGGACGAAGTACTTCTGCGCGGTGGGGTGCAGGCCGATGTCGTAGCTCATCCAGCCGGCGAGCTCGGCCAGCTCGGCGGCGGCCTTGAACAGCCTCTTGGAGGTGGCCTCGGGCTGGGACTCCTGGAGCAGGTCGGTGACCTCGTGGAGCTGCCCGACGACGGCCTTGCGGCGCAGGCCGCCACCGCACTGGGCGTCCCACTGGCGGAACATCATCGTGGTCGACTCGAGGAGGTCGAGCTCGGGGCCGGAGAGGCGGCCCGGCCGCGAGCGCTCCTGCGACAGCGGGCCGGAGCCGTCCTTGCCACCGGAGCCGGGTGTCAGCCAGCGCTGCATGGGCTCGATGAGCGAGGGGCCCGCGGAGAGGGCGAGCGAGGCGCCGAGGAAGCCGCGCCGCGCGAGCATCAGGTCGCTGCGGGAGAACTCGCTGATCAGCTCGACGGTCTGCGGGCCCGCCCAGGGCAGGTCGACGCCGGAGACGGACGGGGACTGGTGGGCCGTCCGCAGGCCGATGTCCTCGATGCCGACGACGCAGCCGAAGCGCTCGGAGAACAGCTCGGAGAGGATCTTCGGGATGGGCTCGCGGGGCTGCTCGCCGTCCAGCCAGCGGCGCACGCGCGAGGTGTCCGTGCTGATGTGGTGAGCGCCCAACTGCCGTGCCCTGCGGTTGACCTGGCGCGCCAGCTCGCCCTTGGACCATCCGCTGCGCAGGAACCAGGAGCCCAACTGCTCGTTGGGGCGCTTGTCAGCCTTCTCGGCACCGCCAGCGCCGCTGCCGTTGCTGCCCACCTGGAAGCCCCCATCCCGAACTCTGTCTGTGCGTGAACCGAGTGAACCACCCACAGCTTGCCGCTTCTTGCGGCTGTCTGTGTGGCGATGCACCCCCGGCTGCGAGGAATTCCGGCCGGGTGACGAGACGGTCCATGCCTCCGGCATACCCACCAGTGGGGTGCATCTCCCATGGGTTCGTGCACCGAAAGTAATCCTACGATCACTGCTGAAGCGAGGGCAGTCCAGTAAACGCCACCATTCGCCACCCCAAGGAATGAACCCGGCCGCACCGTCACGCGATTGACTTGACACCGGACGACCAGGGGGGCACGGAGAGGAGGTGGACCGGTGCACGCTCCGGCGCACGTCCGCCTCCGCACCACCGGCCGCACACCGTCACGCCGCCCCCCGAAGGGATTCGGCAACGGTCCGTGTTCGAGACACTCCGACTCGTAACCATCTGCGAGCACGACCCGTTGGAGGGGGCATGGGCTTCACAATCGGCGGCATCCGGGACCTGCGCTCTGGCTCTCGTCGCCGCGGACGCGCGTCCGAGTGCGTGACGACGGTGGCGGAGTACACCGGCCTGTGGGGGTGGGATGTGGTGCCCGGCGCCCGCGCCTCCCGGGCGGGGCGTCCGTCGAGCGCGGTCTGCTCGTGCGGTGCCGGCGACTGCCCCTCCCCCGGCGCCCACCCGCTCTCCTTCGCCCCGACGGTGCCCGCGGGCGCCACGCTGGGAGCCGCCGCGGCCGCATGGGGCGAGGTGCCGGGGGCCGCCGTGCTGCTGCCCGTGGGGCGCTCCTTCGACGTCCTGGAGGTCGCCGAGGCCGCCGGGCGGCACGCCCTGGTCCGGCTGGAGCGCATGGGGCTGCCGCTCGGGCCGGTGGCGCTCACGCCGGACGGCCGGGCGCTGTTCTTCGTCGCCCCGGGTGCCGCGAAGGAGCTCCCCCAGCTGCTCTACCGCATGGGGTGGGACGACGCCCGGCTCGACCTGCGCTGCATGGGGCCCGGCGAGCACGTCACCGCGCCCCCCTCGGACCACGCCGGGCTCGGCCCCATGCGCTGGCTCCGCCCGCCCACGCTGGACACCGCCGGGCGCCCCCCGCAGGCCCGGCTGCTCCTCGGCACTCTCGCCTATGTGTGCCACCGGTCGGCGGCGTCCTGAGCCCCGGCGGCCGCGCCCCGGCTCCCCGTACGAAAGGGCCCCTTTCGCAGCTGCACCTGCGGAAGGGGCCCTTTCTCGGCTTGGCCGGCTCCGGCCGGGGACGCCGGCACGTGCTCCCGTGGACCTCCCGGCCCGGCGCCCGGCCGGATCCCCGGCCGACCACCGTCCGGCGCGCGACGTGACGCGTCAGTCGCCGATGAGCGCGTCGACGAAGGCCTCGGGCTCGAACGGCGCGAGGTCGTCCGCGCCCTCGCCGAGACCGACGAGCTTCACGGGCACGCCCAGCTCGCGCTGGACGGCCACGACGATGCCGCCCTTGGCGGTGCCGTCGAGCTTCGTGAGGACGATGCCGGTGATGTTGACGACCTCACCGAAGACGCGCGCCTGTACGAGGCCGTTCTGACCGGTCGTGGCGTCCAGGACGAGCAGCACCTCGTCGACCGAGCCGTGCTTCTCGACGACCCGCTTGACCTTGCCGAGCTCGTCCATGAGGCCGGTCTTGGTGTGGAGCCGGCCCGCGGTGTCGATCAGGACGACGTCGGCGTTCTCGGCGATGCCTTCCTTGACCGCGTCGAAGGCGATCGACGCCGGGTCGCCGCCCTCGGGCCCGCGGACCGTGCGGGCGCCGACGCGCTCGCCCCAGGTCTGGAGCTGGTCGGCCGCGGCGGCGCGGAAGGTGTCGGCCGCACCCAGGACGACGGACTTGCCGTCGGCGACGAGCACACGGGCGAGCTTGCCCGTGGTGGTGGTCTTCCCGGTGCCGTTGACGCCGACGACCATGACGACGCCGGGCTTCTCCTCGCCGTTCACGCCCACGCCGGGCTCGGTGTGGACGGAGCGGTCGGCGTCGGTGCCGATGAGGGTGAGCAGCTCCTCGCGGAGCAGGGCGCGCAGTTCCTCGGGGGTGCGGGTGCCGAGCACCTTGACGCGCTCACGGAGGCGCTCGACGAGCTCCTGCGTGGGGGCGACGCCGACGTCGGCGGTCAGCAGGGTGTCCTCGATCTCCTCCCACGTGTCCTCGTCGAGGTGCTCGCGGGACAGCAGGGTCAGCAGACCCTTGCCGAGGGAGTTCTGGGAGCGGGACAGCCTCGTGCGCAGCCGCACGAGGCGGCCGGCGGTGGGCTCGGGCACCTCGACCGCGGGCGCGGCGGGCGTCTCGGGCTCGGCCGGGGCGGCGGGCGCCTCGGGGGCGGCTTCGGCGGCCGGCGCCTCGGCGGCCGGGAGCTCGACCTCCTCCACGGTCCGGCGCGGCTCGGCGCTCGGGGGCTCGGCCTCCTCGCCTACGTGGGGCTCGGCGGGCGGCGCGGTGACGGACGGGCTGCTCGGCGGGGCCGGCGGCAGCTGCTTCTTCTTACGGCTGCTGACCACGAGCCCGCTGATCGCGCCGAGCGCGACCACAGCGATGACTACAGCAAGGATGACGATTTCCATAACGCACCCAGTATCGGACACCGCGCCGCCGGTGGGCGGTCTCGGCGGGTGACGTGCGCCTTTAGGGATTCCTCCAAGGACTAATCACCCCAATGGGCTAAAGTTGGAGCAAAGTACGATGGCGTGGGGCTGTGCGACGCGCGTAGAGTCCCCCAAGACCTTTTCTGCCCAGGCTTCCCGCCCCGCTTCACCCGCACGGAGCCCCCCACATGGACAACGCGTCCAACCTGTCCACCGCCGAGTCCGGCGGCGCGATAGAAACCCGCGGTATCGAGCCCGTTCCGGACCACGAGCGTCACGGCCGGGTCCGTGAGCTCTTCCCGACGTGGGTCGCCGCCAACATCAGTGTGCTGCTGCTCACCATGGGCGCGGCCCTGGTGGTCTTCAACAAACTGAACTTCTGGCAGGTCCTGATCGTCGCCGCGTGCGCCGCGCTCGCGTCGTTCGGCATGGTCGGCGTCCTGTCGGTCTCCGGCAAGTGGGGCGGTGCGCCGGGCGCGATGCTCTCCCGCGCGACGTTCGGCGTCCGCGGCAACCTCTTCCCGGGTGCGATCCTGTGGGTCGCGCGCTTCGGGTGGGAGACGATCAACGCGGTCACCGGCGCGTACGCGGTGCTGACCGTTCTCGACCTGGTCTTCGGGATCAAGAGCAACACCCCGCTGATCGTCGTCACGCTCTTCGCGTTCGTCGCGTGCACGTTCCTGGTGAGCGGCATGGGGCGCAAGGCGCTCAACGTGTGCAACAAGTGGTCGACGTACCTCTTCGGCATCTTCAGCGTCCTGGTGCTCGTCTACCTGATCGCCAACATCAAGTGGGACGACGTCTTCTCCAAGCCGGCCGGCACCACGGCGATGATGATCGCCGGCATCGGCACCATCGCGGCCGGCGGCATCAGCTGGGTGCCCACCGGCCCCGACTTCGCGCGCTACCTGCCCCACGCGGCGTCCGGCAAGAAGATCGTCGGTGCGACGATCTCCGGTGCGGGCATCGTGATGGTCCCCATGGTCCTCATGGGCGGGGTCATGGCCGTCGCCACTCCCGACCTGGCCGAGGCCCCCGACCCGGTCTCCTTCCTCGGCGACATCCTGCCGACCTGGCTGGCCGTGCCGTACCTGATCACCGCCATCGTGGGCATGCTGCTGATCAACAGCCTCTCGATGTACTCGGCCGGCTTCACCGCCCAGACGATGGGCGTCAAGCTGCCCCGCGCCATGGCCGTCAGCATCAACGCGATCATCTCGCTGGTCGGCGGTCTGCTGCTGATGCTGGTCGCGAAGAGCTTCCTCAGCTCCTTCATCACCTTCCTGATCCTGCTCGCGGTCTCCTTCTCCGCCTGGATCGGCGTCTACGCGGTCGACATGGCGCGCCGCAAGTCCCGCGCCGTGCGGTACGACGCGGAGGCCCTCATGGACACCGGCCGCACCAGCCGCTACTGGTACGTGGGCGGCTTCTGCTGGCAGGCGATGACCGCCTGGGCGGTCGCGCTGGCCGCGGGCATCTGCTTCACCCAGTGCGACTGGTTCACCGGCCCGCTGGCGTCGACGTTCATCGGCAAGTACGGGCTGGGCTGGGCCGCCACGATCGCCATCTCGGCGCTGATCATGGCTGTGCTGCCGACGCCGCGTGAGGTTTCCGCGGCGGACGCGGCGGCTGCCGCCGACGACGACACGGAGCGGGTGAAGGTCGGCGCCTGACGCGCCGCAGCTCCCTGCACGAGGGCGCCCCCACTGCTACGGCGGTGGGGGCGCCCTCGTTTGTGCCGGGCCCCCGGGCGGTGCGGCTGTGCGCCGCGGCGGACGGGCGGGCGGCGCCTCATGCCGGCGCACGGGGCGGGCCGCCGGGCTGCGTGTACGTCGGACCGGTGGGCGGCACGGCGCTGCCGTTGCACGAGTGCACGAGCTTGTACGCGTTGCGACCGACGCCACGGTGCCGGAGGGCATGCCCCGGGCGTTGGTCCTGTACAGGGGGCCGGGGCATGAGGCCCGCTGCACGCCGCCGGTGCACGCCGCCGGTGCCGAGCTGGGCGCTGCGGCGGGCATGAGGCGGGCGCCGCATGAGGCGGCGGCCCCATGCGCCGCTTCGTGCGGTGCCTCATGCCACGGCCCCGCGCCCCCGCCTCGCCTCATGCGGACAGATCCACCAGCCATCGAGCCCCCTTGCGCCGTGGCCTCCCGCCCGCAGCGGCGTCGGCTCTTCCGGGCGGCTCTCCCCCTGCCAGGTGGCGCGAGACCGCCGCATGGCGGCGCATGAGGCGGGCGCACGAGGCACCGCATGGGACAGCGCATGAGGCGCCGCATGAGGCGGCCGCCCGCCCTCCTGAAGCGACAGGCGGCAGGCAACACCCCGTCGCGTCGTACGCAAACAGGACGCTGCCCCGGCTCGTCGGTGAGCCGGGGCAGCGTCCTGTTGAGGAGAGGGCGGCGGGGGGGTTAGCCCATCTCCTCCAACGCCTTGCCCTTCGTCTCCTTGACGTACTTGAGCACGAAGGGGATGGAGAGCACGGCGAAGACCGCGTAGATGACGTACGTGCCGGAGAGGTTCCAGTCCGAGAGGCTCGGGAAGCTCGCGGTGATGGCCCAGTTGGCGATCCACTGCGCGGAGGCGGCGACGCCGAGCGCCGCGGCGCGGATGCGGTTGGGGAACATCTCGCCGAGGAAGACCCAGACCACGACGCCCCACGAGAGGGCGAAGAAGAGCACGAAGGCGTGCGCCGCGATCAGGGCGACCGTGCCCTGCGCGGTGGGCAGGGAGCCGTCGCCGGCCTGTGCGGAGAAGGCCCAGGCCTCAAGGGCGAGGGAGATGGCCATACCGGCGGAGCCGACGAGGGCGAGCGGCTTGCGGCCGACGCGGTCGACGAAGATCATCGCGATCACGGTGCCGACGATGTTGATGATCGACGTGGTGAACGAGTAGAGGAACGAGTCGCTCGGGTCGATGCCGACGGACTGCCACAGGGTGGCCGAGTAGTAGAAGGCCACGTTGATGCCGACGAGCTGCTGGAAGACCGACAGGCCGATGCCGACCCAGACGATGGGCAGGAAGCCCGCCTTGCCGCCGATGAGGTCCTTGAAGGTGGACTTCTCCTCGCTGTGCATCGCGAGCTCGATCTCGGCGACGCGCTTGTCGAGGTCGACGCCGTGGCCCTCGACGTCGGCGAGGACGGCCTTCGCCTTGTCGACCTTGCCGACGGAGATCAGGAAGCGGGGCGACTCGGGGATCGCGAAGGAGAGCAGACCGTAGAGGACGGCCGGGACGACCATGACGCCGAGCATCAGCTGCCAGGCCTCGATGCCCATGACGTGACCGCGCTGGTCGCCGTCGGCGAGGTTGAGGACGCCCCAGTTGACGAGCTGCGAGACGGCGATGCCGACGACGATCGCGGCCTGCTGGAACGAGCCGAGGCGGCCGCGGTAGGCGGGCGGCGAGACCTCGGCGATGTAGGCCGGGCCGATGACGGAGGCCATGCCGATGGCGATGCCGCCGAGGACGCGCCAGAAGGCGAGGTCCCACAGGGCGAACGGCAGGGCGGAGCCGACGGCGCTGATCGTGAAGAGCGTCGCGGAGATCTGCATGACGCGGATGCGGCCTATGCGGTCCGCGAGCCGGCCCGCGGTGGCGGCGCCGATCGCGCAGCCGATGAGGGCGATGGCGATGACCTGGGCCAGGGCTGCGGAGCCGATGTCGTACTTCCCGCGAATGCCCTCGACGGCGCCGTTGATCACGGAGCTGTCGTAGCCGAAGAGAAAGCCACCCATGGCCGCGGCCGCGGTGATGAAGATGACATGCCCGAGGTGGTCCGGCTGGGCCTTGCGGCCCTCGGACCCCTGCGCCGTCGCAGTGCTGGTCAACGTGTACTCCTGAGGCCCGGCGGCACTGCCGAGCGTGGGGGGCTGGCCCTTCAAGTGGGGCACACGACTTGGGGGCTCACCACTTGAAGGTATTAGCAACGCTGCAGACCCTATGTCTTCATTTTCTTAAGTCAATAGGTCGTAACCAAGAAGTTTCCTGCAGGCATCTCACAGGTTGAGTTCAACACTTGAAGAAGTGAAGTCGCCGACAGGGATAACAAGATCAACGCAGTCGCTGGCTGATGACCTTGGAGACGCCGTCGCCCTGCATCGAGACGCCGTACAGGGCGTCGGCGACCTCCATCGTCCGCTTCTGGTGCGTGATCACGATCAGCTGCGAGCTCTCCTGCAGCTCCTTCATGATCCCGATCAGCCGCTGGAGGTTGGTGTCGTCCAGCGCCGCCTCGACCTCGTCCATCACGTAGAACGGGCTCGGCCGCGCCTTGAAGATCGCGACGAGCAGCGCCACGGCGGTCAGGGAGCGCTCGCCGCCCGACAGGAGCGACAGGCGCTTGACCTTCTTGCCCGGCGGGCGCGCCTCGACGTCCACGCCGGTGGCCAGCATGTCGTCCGGGTCGGTCAGGACGAGCCGCCCCTCGCCCCCGGGGAAGAGCCGGGAGAAGACGCCCTCGAACTCGCGGGCCGTGTCCCGGTACGCCTCGGTGAAGACCTCCTCGACGCGCTTGTCGACGTCCTTGACGACCTGGAGCAGGTCGCTGCGGGTCTTCTTGAGGTCCTCCAGTTGCTCGGAGAGGAACTGGTGGCGCTCCTCCAGAGCCGCGAACTCCTCCAGGGCGAGCGGGTTGACCTTGCCCAGCTGCTGGTAGGCGCGCTCGGCGGCCCGCAGCCGCTTCTCCTGCTCCGTGCGGACGTACGGGGCGGGCCGGTTCCTGGGGTGGTCCGGGTCCTCCGGCAGTTCCTCGCCCTCGGCCGGCGGGGACGGCGGTACGAGCTGGTCCGGCCCGTACTCCGCGACCAGGCCCGCGGGTTCGACGCCGAGCTCCTCCAGGGCCCTGGCCTCCAGCTGCTCGATGCGCAGCCGCTTCTCCGCGCCGAGCACCTCGCCCTTGTGCACCGAGTCGGTGAGCTTGTCCAGCTCGCCCTTCAGCTCGCGGCCCCGGTTGCGCTCGGCGACGAGTTCCCGCTCCCGGACGGACTTCGCCTCCTCCGCGTGGCGCCGCTCCTCGTCGGCGCGGACGAGGGAGACCTCGACGTGCGCGAGGAGCTGCCGTGCGCCGGACGCGACGGCCGCGGCGACCCGCGCCTCGTGCTGCAGCCTGAGGCGGCGCCTCTCCGCGCGGGCCCGGGCCTCGCGCTCGGCGCGGGCCGCGCGGTCCAGGCCGTCCGCCCGGCCCGCGAGGGCCTTGACGCGCTCCTCGTGCGTACGGACCTGGAGCCGCGCCTCCATCTCGGTCTGCCGGGCGTTCGCGCCGTCGGCGGCGAGCCGGTCCCGTACGGAGGTGTCGGGCTCGCCGGCTCCCTCGCCCGGGGCGGCCTCCTCGGCCACGGCCAGCCGTTCGGCGAGCTCCTCGGCCTCTTCGCCGGCCCGGGCGAGGGCCTCCTCGGCGCGGGCCACGGCCGCGGCGGTCCGGCCGGCCTCGTCGGCCGCCGCGCGCGCCTGCCCGGCGAGCCGCCCGAGGGCCTGGGCGACCTGGGACTTCTCCCGGTCGGCGGCGCTGCGCAGGGCGGCCAGCTCCTCCACGCGTGCGGCGCATTCGGCGCGCCGTGCGACGGCGTCGCGCTGTGCGGTCTGCAGGACGGCGCACCGCGCGTCCAGGTCGGCCAGTTCGGCAGTGGCTTCGTCGACGGCCGCCTGGACCTCCAGGAGGCTCGGTGCGCCGCCGGAGCCTCCCTGGGCGAAGTGTGCCCCGAGGAGGTCGCCTTCGGCGGTCACGGCGACGGCCCCGGGGCGCTCGCCGACCAGTTCCTCGGCGTCCTCCAGCGTCGCGACGACCACGACGTCGCGCAGCAGGGGGCGGACGGCGTCGACGACGGGGGCGGGGCCGTCGACGAGTTCGAGGGCGGGACGGGGGCCGCACGGGGCGGCGCCCTGCGGGCCCCGTGCGGGCGCCGGCACGGGGCCCGGCACGAGGCCGTCACTCTGCGCCGCGCCGCGCTCCAGGCCCCGTGCCACCACGAGCGCCGCCCGCCCCGCGTCCTGCTTGCGGAGCAGCCGCAGCGCCTCGGCCGCCGTGGTGGTGTCCGTGACCGCGAGCGCGTCGGCGGCGGCCCCGAGGGCGGCGGCGACCGGCAGTTCGTAGCCGGGGGCGACGGTCAGCAGCGCGGCTGCCGGGCCCAGCAGTCCGGACAAACGATCCTGCGCAGCCAGCAGCGCCCCCGTGCCGTCCTTGCGGCGCAGCCCCAGGGCGAGCGCGTCGCGGCGCGCGCCGGTGGCCGCGCGGCGGCGTTCGGTGGCGGTGGCCTCCTCGCGGGCCTCGGTCAGTGCGGCTTCCGCGGCGGTGAGTTCCGCCTTGGCGGCCTCGTGCCGGCTCGCCAGTTCGGCGTCCCCGGCGTCGAGCCCCGCGACCTCCGCCTGCTGCCGCTCGTACTCCTCCTGGGCGGCGGCCGCGCGCTCCCGGGCCTCGTCGCGCGCGGTGACCAGCCGGTCGATCTCGGACTGTGCGGAGGCCGCACGGCCACGGGCGGCGGTGACGCGCCCCTGGAGCCGGGCGAGCTCCTCGCGGTGGTCGGCGATGGCCCGGGCGGCGTCCCTGAGGCGGCGTTCCTCGTCCGCCAGCTGCCGCTCCAGGGCGGCACGGTGCTCGCTGGTGTCCTCCAGGGCGCGGCTCGCCGCCTCCAGGGCGGCCTCCAGTTCGGCCTCCTGCTCGCGGATGCGGGCCGCCTCGCGCTCCAGGTCCTCCGGGTCCCGGCCACGCCGTTCTTCGGCCGGGGCGGAGGTCGCGCTGGTGACGCGCGCGTCGGCGAGGCCGATCGTGCCCCGTACCCGCTCGGCGAGGCGGGAGAGCTCGTACCAGGTCTGCTGCGCACCGGCCAGGCGTGGAGTGAGCGCCCGCACCTGCTCCTCCAGGGCCGCCTCACGCTGGAGCGCGGTCCGCAGCTCGGCCTCGGCGGCGTCCATGCGGGCCTTGAGCGCGGCCTCGTCCGCGAGCTCGGTGCGCAGCGCCTCCCGGAGGGCGACGAGGTCGTCGGCGAGGAGCCTCAGGCGGGCATCGCGCAGGTCGGCCTGGATGACGGCGGCGCGGCGGGCGACGGCGGCCTGCCGGCCGAGCGGTTTGAGCTGCCGCCGCAGTTCGTCGGTGAGGTCCTGGACGCGGGCGAGGTTGGCGCGCATCGCGTCGAGCTTGCGGAGCGCCTTCTCCTTGCGCTTGCGGTGCTTGAGGACGCCCGCCGCCTCTTCGATGAAGGCCCGGCGGCCGGCCGGGTCGGCGTGCAGGACGGAGTCGAGCTGCCCCTGGCCGACGATGACGTGCATCTCGCGGCCGATGCCCGAGTCCGAGAGGAGCTCCTGGATGTCGAGGAGCCGGCAAGTGTCGCCGTTGAGCTGGTACTCGCTGCCTCCGTTGCGGAACATGATCCGCGTGATGGTGACCTCGGAGTAGTCGATCGGCAGGGCGCCGTCGGAGTTGTCGATCGTGAGGGAGACCTCGGCGCGGCCCAGCGGCGGGCGGCCGGTCGTCCCCGCGAAGATCACGTCTTCCATCTTGCCGCCGCGCAGGGACTTGGCCCCTTGCTCGCCCATGACCCAGGAGAGGGCGTCGACGACATTGGACTTGCCGGAGCCGTTGGGTCCCACGACGCAGGTGATCCCGGGCTCGAAGCGCAGGGTCGTCGCGGAGGCGAAGGATTTGAACCCCCGCAGGGTCAGGCTCTTGAGGTGCACGCGGAAGGACTCTACCGTCCGGCCCTCTCCCGGCACCGTCCCGGACGGGGTGCTGGCGCGCCGTGCCGCCGCAAAGGGTTTCACCCGGGAAGGGGCAGGGCACATCAGTCGTTAAGAGCGCACCGAAAAGTGGGAAAAAATAGCCGCAATCACCGGAAATACCGCGACCATATGATGATCAGAAATGACGAAGGGACGCCGAAGCGTCCCTTGCAACTCTCAAGCGGCTGACAGTGCAGCCCGACCGGCCCCCGGGGCAGGGCCTCTGGTCAGGCGAGCGCAGGCTCCGCCTTGGAAACGTCGATGCTGTCGAGCAGCGAGTCGCCGTGGTGAGCGGCGGCAGACAGCGCGTCATTCTCGGCCTGCATCCGGATGAGCTCGGATTCGAGGTCCTGGACACGCTGCTGAAGCCGTCGCATCTCGGCGAGGACTCGGGGGTCGGAGCCGCCGACGTAACCGAGAAGCGCCTTTGCCATGATGGATGGTCCTCCACACTGAGTGACCGACCGAAGCGGTGTGGGTCGTGAGGGATTCGCACCCGCGGTGTCTGCCATCGCTACTGCAGTCTTCAATGCCAAACAGCTAAGGTGCGCGGGGCTTCCAGAGTCTCACCAAAAGGTTTGACGGTCAACACGATCACACCCCGTATCCGCGGGCGTCCCAGGGGGCGCGGCGGTAGGTGCGCGGCGCCGAACTCTGCCGGGGCCCGAAGGGGCGTGGAGATCATCCGTTGTCTCGCAGCCTTCCACGCCGGGGCCGTCTTGGCAACCATCAGGGAATTTCTGCCCTTCGCATATGCCAACGGCATATCACTAAGGTCATCGCGGCCCTTCGCACCCGTTCTTCACGGCCCCCGCGCGCCCCTCCCGCTCCCCTCCTGGATGATTTTCCGTTTTCCGAACCGTTATGTCGGCGGATCCGTCAGCGGATCTCGAACCCGTCGTATCCGCCCCGCGGGTCACCCCAGATCTCGGTGACCCCGTCCACCCGCCCGGGCGTGTCGCCCGTCCGCAACCAATCGAGCAGAAGTTCGCATCCCTCGCGCGGGCCTTCCGCGACGACCTGGACCCGGCCGTCGGAGAGATTCGACGCGAAGCCGGCCAGCGCTCCGATCCGCAAAGCGTTCTCCCGTGTGAACCACCGGAAGCCGACACCTTGCACATGTCCACGGACCCACGCCGTGAGACGGACATTCTCGTTCATGTCTGCACGCTAACCGGCCAATTGCATAATCAGCACTTCGACCCCTCGGCTATTGCCGTACAGTCGCCGGTCGACAGGTCGCCCCGTACGAGTGACGCACACCGAGCCGAACACGTAAGGAAGGCAGCGGATGGGTCGCCACCGACGCTCTGGCCCACGGACCGCAGGCAGCCCCGTCCCCGCTCCCCCGGCAGCCGGGGGGACGTACGGCGCCCCGGAGTCCGGCCCCCCTGACGAAGCCGGCGGGCCGGCGGGCGGTCCACGGCCCCCGGGCTCCCGCCGCCCCGCCCGCAGCCGGGCGAGGACACCGGTACGGACGGGCCTGCTGGGCGCGTCCGCCGCGATGGCCATGGGCGTGGTCGCCATGACCTCGGGCCTCTTCTCCGGCGGCGGCACCCTCCAGCTCGGCAGCGACGGCAGCGGGGACCGGCAGGTGCGGACCGACGAGCCGCCCGTCGAGTTCGCCCTGCCGGACGGCGCCGGCCCCGGCCGGGGCCAACCGCACGTGAGCCGCAACGCCGAGCGGCCCCATGCGCCTCGTGCGGACACCGCGGCGCCTGTGGCCGCCTCGGCACCGGCCGCCCCCTCCGCGCCCGCCACGCCATCGGCAGCACCTTCCGGCCCCGCTCCCGGGCCCGGGGAGCCGCATGAGGCGGGCACCGGCTCCGAGGAAGCGGGCGAGGCACCCCCTGCCGACGCCCCGGACGACGACGGCACGGACCCCGCGGCCCGCGCCCAGGACCAAGCCCGGGCCGCCGGTCACGCGCAGCTGACGGGCCGGGAGAGCGCGGCCGAACAGGCCAGCATGTACCCGGCGATGGCGCAGCAGTTGCTCGCCCTGGTCAATCAGGAGCGTGCCAAGGCGGGCTGCCGGCCCCTGCGGGCCAGCGCCCAACTGACGAGGCTCGCCCAGTCGTTCAGTGACGACATGGCCCGGCGGGGGTTCTTCAGCCACACGGACCCGGACGGCCGCACCCCCTGGGACCGCGCCGCCAAGCGCGGCATCCGGAACCTCGGCGGGGAGAACATCGCGCGGGGCCATCCCGACGCCCGCGCCGTCATGGACGCCTGGATGCACAGCGCAGGGCACCGCGCGAACATCCTCAACGGCGAGTACCGGACGCTCGGCATCGGGCTGAACACCAGCGGGAGCGGCCCCTGGTGGACACAGGACTTCGGCTACTGACGGGGCTTCCGCCGACCGGCCGGCGGTGCCCTGCGCTCCGCGCCACCCGGGGCGCACGCCAAGGCCCTTCCGGCCGGGCGCCGCTAGGAAGCGGCGCGCGGGCGCGGGGGGCGCTGGCAGTGGGGGCAGAAGTAGCTGGAGCGGTTCATCCAGGGGCGGCGGCGCATGGCCGTGCCGCAGCGGCGGCACGGCTCGTCCTCGCGCCCGTACGCGTCCAGCGAGCGGTCGAAGTAGCCGGACTCGCCGTTCACGTTGACGTAGAGGCTGTCGAAGCTGGTGCCGCCGACGGCGAGGGCCTCGTTCATGACCTCGCGGATGTGCGTGAGCAGCTCGGCGCTGCGCGGCCGGGTCAGGGTCGCTGTGGGGCGGTCGTAGTGCAGCCTGGAGCGCCACAGCGCCTCGTCGGCGTAGATGTTGCCGACCCCGCTGATCAGCGACTGGTCGAGCAGAGCGCGCTTGATGGTCGTACGGCGCCGGCGCAGTGCGGCGTGGAAGGCCGCCTCGTCGAAGGCGGGGTCCAGGGGGTCGCGGGCGATGTGCGCGATTACGTCGGGGAGCCCCTCGGGGTCCCCGGGGACCGTGTCGTGCAGGGAGAGGCCGCCGAAGGTGCGCTGGTCGACGAAGCGCAGCTCCGTGCCGGCGTCGTCGGCGAAGCGGATGCGGAGGCGCAGGTGCTTCTCATCGGGGGCCTCATGCGGCTGGACGAGGAGCTGGCCGCTCATGCCGAGGTGGGCGAGGATCGCGCGGTCGGGCCCCGTGGGGCCGTCCGTCTCCAAAGGCAGCCACAAGTACTTGCCGCGCCGGCGGGCCACGCCGAGTCGGCGGCCGGTGAGCTGGGCGGCGAAGTCACCGGGCCCGGCGAGGTGCCGGCGGATGGCGCGGGGGTGGAGGACGTCGACGGCGGCCACGGTGCGGCCGCAGACCCAGCGCTCCAGGCCGCGGCGTACGACCTCGACCTCGGGCAGTTCGGGCACGGTGCTCCTCCAGCGCATGGGGCGGCCGCGCATGAGGCGGCCGGTACTCCGGATGCCGGTACTTGCGTACGGGCGGGTGCTCGCGTACGGCGGCACATTCGCCGAACGCCGGGCGGGCCTGGAGTCAGGCCCGCCCCGCGTTGGGGGACGTGCGTCAGGATTCGGTGCCGGCCTCGGGGGCCTCGGCCCCGGCCCGCTCCGCGGCTTCGGCCTTGCCGGCCTCGGCCTTCCCGGCGTCGGCCGGCTGTGCGGCCTCGGCCTTCTTGGCGGCAGCAGCGCGTGCTTCGGCCGCCTCGTGGATGGCGCGCCAGGCGGCCTCGGCCGCCTGCTGCTCCGCTTCCTTCTTGCTGCGGCCGGTGCCGGTGCCGTACGCGACACCACCGACGCGGGCAGCAGCCGTGAAGGTCTTCTCGTGGTCGGGACCGGTCTCGGAGACCAGGTACTCGGGCACGCCGAGCCCCTCCGTCGCGGTCAGCTCCTGGAGGCTGGTCTTCCAGTCCAGGCCGGCGCCGAGGTTCGAGGACTTCTCGATCAGGGGATCGAAGAGCCGGTGGACGAGCTCGGCAGCGGCCTCCAGGCCCTGGTCGAGGTAGACCGCACCGATCACCGCTTCAAGGGTGTCCGCGAGGATGGACGCCTTGTTGCGGCCGCCCGTGCCCTCTTCACCGCGGCCGAGCCGGATGAAGGAGCCGAGGTCGAGCCCGCGGCCGACCTCCGCCAGTGCACGGGAGTTGACCACCGCGGCCCGCAGCTTGGCCAGCTGGCCCTCGGGCAGGTCGGGGTGGATGCGGTAGAGCGTGTCCGTGACCACGAGGCCCAGCACGGAGTCCCCGAGGAACTCCAGGCGCTCGTTGGTCGGCAGACCGCCGTTCTCGTACGCGTAGGAACGGTGGGTCAGCGCACGCACCAGAAGGGCGGTCTCGAGTTTGTACCCGAGCCGCCCTTCCAGAAGCGTGTGAGACGAGGCCGTGTCCGCCGGCGCCCTCTTCGGCGTAGTGGCGTCTGACATGAAGCCTGTCACCCGCCGATCAGACCTCGAGGACCTGGCGCTTGTTGTAGGTGCCGCAGCTCGGGCACGCGATGTGCTGCTGCTTCGGCTCGTGGCAGCGCTCGCACGCCACCAGGGGGGTGACCGCAGCCTTCCACTGCGACCGGCGGTGGCGCGTGTTGCTGCGCGACATCTTCCGCTTCGGAACAGCCACGGCTACTTCTCCTGTGAGTCATCCCCGACGGAGCGGGGTGCGTTGTCCTTCTCGCCGTCCTGGTCGGAACCGGCGAGTCCCTGCAGTGCCGCCCAACGAATGTCGACGGTCTCGTGGTGGTGGTCCGGGTCGTCCGCCAGCCGTGCGCCGCATTCGGAGCACAGGCCGGGGCAGTCTTCCTGGCACACCGGCTGCAGCGGCAGTGCGAGCACCACCGCGTCGCGCAGCACGGGTTCGAGGTCGAGCAAGTCGGCCTCGAGAAAGAGCATGTCCTCTTCGTCTTCCTCGGCGTCGTCGCCGGTATCCGCGGGGCGGCTCCGGTCATCGGCGTCGGGGTAGGAGTACATCTCCTGGAAGTCCACTTCGAGCTCTCGCTCGAGCGGCTCCAGACACCTTACGCACTCCCCGGTGAGCGGTGCACGGGCGGTGCCTGTGACAAGCACCCCTTCCATGACCGACTCCAGTCGGAGGTCGAGCTCGACGGTCGCGCCCTCGGCCACGGAGATGACCTCGATACCGAGGTGATCGGGGGCCGGGACGGAGCGGGAGACCCTCTTCAGCGCACCGGGACGCCGGCCCAGCTCGCGTGTGTCGAACACGAGAGGGGAACGGTGATCGAGGCGGGCGTTCAGGGCTTCCTGCTTTCTACGCTGCGGTGACGGCGGCCCTGCGGCCGCAGGGGACGCGGGCAGCCGAGATCGCGAATGCACACGCGACCGAAGAGCCAGGATACTGGACGGGTCGCTGTAGACCCAATCGGCCTCCGGGCGCAGCCGATAGGGGGCGGGTGCGCGCCGGTGGGGCGGCCTGCGGTCAGCGGCCCTGCTCGTACCGGCGGAGCTGCTCCAGGTCGATCATCGACGTGTCGAAGAGGCTCGTCTCGTCCAGTGCGCCGCCCGCATGGGGCGGGCTCGGGGCGGGCTGGTGCTGCTGGGGCGCGTAGCCGCCCTGGGCGGCCCCGTAGCCGCCGTCCGGGGCGTGGGCGGGCCAGGCGTAGGGGTCGGCCTGCTGGTAGCCGCTCTGGGCCGCGTACGGGTCCGGCTGGTGCCCGTGGGAGCCGCTGTCCGCCCCGTACTGCTGCTGGTAGGTGTACGGGTCCGGCTGGTAGGCCTGGGGGTCGTAGTAGCCCTCGTAGCCGCCCGCATGGGGCGTCGCATGAGGCGCCCCGTGCGCGGCCGCCGCCGGCTCCGGTGCGGCCTGCGCCTGGGGCGCGGCCAGTCCGGCCAGGAAGTCGGCGTCGCTGGTGGGGTGGGCGGCGTGGAGGCCGTCCTGGGCCGCCATGTGAGCGCCCAGCTCGTCGGCGGGGCGGGCGCCGAGGAGCTTCTCGCGGCCGCGGCCCACGGCCTCCAGCGTCTTGCTCAGGACCGCGGAGACGGCGCCCAGCTTGGCGTCGACGTAGGCGTCGGCCTGCTGCCGCTGGACGCGGGGGTCGGAGCTGGGCTCCGGGGCGTCCCCGCCGGGGTCGCCCTGGCCGCCCCCCTCCTCCGTGCGGCCCAGGAGCTTCTCGCGGCCCCGGTCGACGGATCCGATGGTCTTGGTGAGGACGACCTCGAAGTTGGCGAGCTTGCTGTCGACGTAGTCGTCGGCCTCGGTGCGGACCTCCTCGGCCTGCCGGCGCGCCTCGGCGAGGATGCGGTCGGCCTCCTCCTGGGACTGCCGGGCGACCTCGGTGTCGGAGATCAGCGAGCCGCGGTGGGCCCGCGCGGACTCGATGATCCGCTCGGCCTCCTCGCGGGCCTCGGCGACCAGCTGCTCGCGGTCGCCGACGACCTCCTGCGCGCGGGCGAGCGCGCCGGGCAGCCCGGCGCGGAGCTCCTCGAGGAGGGCGAGCAGCTCGGCGCGGTTGATGACGCATGAGGCGGACATCGGCATGGACCGTGCGGCGGTGACGGTCGCGACGATCTCGTCGAGCTTCTTCTGGACGTCCACCGGGCGCTCGCCACTTTCTTCTGCCGGACGACACGAACGGGGACGACTGTACGGGCAGTCGGGCCCCGCCCGACAGCCGCCGGCGGAGGGGTGGGCGTCAGCGCTCGCCGAGGCGTTCGGTGAGCGCCTCCAGCACCAGTGGGGGCACCAGGTGGGAGACGTGGCCCCCCCCCGCGGCGCCCGCCATGAACACGCAGGCCGACACGAACCAGGACGGAGGGTTGGTGGGGACGAACAGGGTCTCGACGCCCGAGAGCCCGTTGTTCATCTGGGCCATCTGCAGCTCGTAGTCGAAGTCGCTGACCGCCCGCAGCCCCTTGACGATGGCGGGGATGTCGCGCTGCTTGCAGAAGTCGACGAGCAGGCCGTGGAAGGCCTCCACCTTCACGTTCCCGTACTCGGCCGTGACCTGGCGGAGCAGGTCTATCCGCTCCTCGACCGTGAACAGGCCCTGCTTCGACTTGTTGATCATCACTGCGACGTGGACGACGTCGTACAGCCTGGAAGCGCGGGCGATGATGTCGAGGTGTCCATTGGTGACGGGGTCGAACGACCCCGGACAGACGGCGCGGCGCAACGGTGTCTCCTCGCTCTCCGGTCCATTCATGACGCGCGGGGAGATGTCTCTTCGGCGCACGTCGAGGCGGCGCGACCGTACCAAAGCGTCCCCTCGCCGTAGCGGCGGGCCCTCAGTGCCTCGAAACCGTCCGGCCAGGGGAATTCCCCGCCTCTGGTGCTGCGCTCCACGGTGGCCAGCGCCTCGTCCGCAAGCCACCCTCCGGCACGGAGTGTGAGGAGAATCTCGCGGAGAGCCTCGTCGGTGACGGCGTAGGGCGGGTCCAGGAAGACCACGTCGTACGGGGTGGAGGGCGCGGGGCCGGCGACGATCTGCTCGGCCTTGCCGGCGCGGACCTCGGCGCCGGGGAGGCCGAGGGTGCGGACGTTCTCCCGGATGGTGCGCACCGCGCGGGCGTCGGACTCCACCAGCAGGACGTGCGCGGCGCCGCGGGAGAGCGCCTCCAGGCCGACCGCGCCCGAGCCGCCGTACAGGTCGAGGACGCGGGTGCCGTGGAGGGTGCCCAGGAGGGACTCCAGGGTGGAGAACAGGCCCTCGCGCGCCCGGTCGGAGGTCGGGCGGGTGCCGGTGCCGGGCGGCACGGAGAGGCGGCGTCCGCCGGCGGTGCCGGCGATCACGCGGGTCATGGGGTCCTCGGTCCTTCGCGACGGTGTGACGGAGCGGCGGCCTGACAGTCGGCCGGTCGGGGCGCCGCCCCTTCAGCCTAGGGCGTCGGCGCCCGGCGGGCGCCTCCGCGGGGCCCTTGACGTGGGGCTCCGCGGAGACTTGAGGCGGACAGGTCTGTCGCGGTCAGCGGCCTCGCGGCTCCCGGCGGCGCCTCAGGCCGTGCGTCAGCCCTTGTCCAGGTACTGCTCGCGTTCCTCGTCCAGCAGGGCGTCCAGGGCGGTGCGCAGATCGGGGAGCCCCGCCAGCTCCGGGTCGGCCGCGACGACCGCGGCGGCCTCCTCGCGGGCCGCGGCGATGACCTCCTCGTCGTCGATGACGGTGAGCATGCGCAGGGACGAGCGCACGCCGGACTGGGCCTGGCCGAGGACATCGCCCTCGCGGCGCTGTTCGAGGTCGATGCGGGACAGCTCGAAGCCGTCGAGCGTGCCCGCGACGGCGGCGAGCCGGGCGCGGGCGGGGCTGGCCTCGGGGGCGTCGGTGACGAGCAGGCACAGGCCCGGGGCGGAGCCGCGCCCCACGCGGCCGCGCAACTGGTGGAGCTGGGAGACCCCGAACCGGTCCGCGTCCATGATCACCATGACGGTGGAGTTGGGCACGTTCACCCCGACCTCGATGACGGTCGTGGCGACCAGGACGTCCACCTCACCGGCGGCGAAGCGGCGCATCACGTCGTCCTTCGCCTCGGGCTGCATGCGGCCGTGCAGCACCTCCACGCGCAGCCCCTTCAGGGGGCCCTTGGTGAGCTGCTCCGTGACGTCCACGACGGCGAGGGGCGGACGCCGCTCGGCGTCCGCCTCCGCGGCGGCCTTCTCCGGGTCGCTCTTGGAGCTGCCGGAGCGGCCCTTCGCGCCCGGCTTGGTGCCGTTCTCCTCCCCCAGGTCGTCGCCGATGCGGGGGCAGACCACGTACGCCTGGTGCCCGCCCTCGATCTCCTCGCGGACCCGCTCCCAGGTGCGCGCCAGGAAGTGGGGCTTGTCCTTGGCGGGCACCACGTGGGTGGCGATGGGCGAGCGGCCGGCCGGCAGCTGGTCCAGGACGGAGGTCTCCAGGTCGCCGAAGACGGTCATGGCGACGGTGCGCGGGATGGGGGTCGCCGTCATCACCAGGAGGTGCGGCGGTTGCTTGCCCTTGGAGCGGAGGGCGTCGCGCTGCTCGACGCCGAAGCGGTGCTGCTCGTCCACGACGACCAGGCCGAGGTCGTGGAACTGCACCTTGTCCTCGATGAGGGCGTGGGTGCCGATGACGATGCCGGCTTCGCCGGTGACGAGGTCGAGCAGCGCCTGCCGCCGGGCCGCCACCCCCATGGAACCCGTGAGCAGCACGACCTTGGTGCCGTGCTCCGCGCCGCCGAGCATGCCTCCCTCGGCGAGCTCCCCCATCATCTCGACGACGGACCGGTGGTGCTGCTGGGCGAGCACTTCGGTGGGGGCGAGCATGGCGGCCTGGCCGCCCGCGTCGACGACGCCCAGCATGGCGCGCAGCGCCACCATGGTCTTGCCGGAGCCGACCTCTCCCTGGAGGAGGCGGTGCATGGGGTGCTCCGTGGCCAGGTCGTCGAAGATCTCCGCGGAGACGGTGCGCTGGCCCTCGGTGAGCGTGAAGGGCAGCTTGGCGTCGAAGGCGTCGAGGATGCCGCCGGCCACGGGTTTGCGGGCGACGGCGGGCAGCTGGGAGTCGGCGTGCCGGCGGCGGGCGAGGGCGACCTGGAGGACGAACGCCTCGTCCCACTTCAGGCGTGCCCTGGCGTCCTCGATGTCGGCCTTGGTGCGGGGGCGGTGGACCTTGCGGAAGGCGTCGGGGAGCTCCGCGAGGCCGCGGCCGTCGCGCAGTGACGGGGGCAGCGGGTCGGTGAGGCCCTGCCACTGCTCGGCCTCGAAGAGGTCCAACAGGGTGTCGACGGCCTTGGTGAGCTTCCACGACTGGAACTGCTTGCAGGCGGGGTAGATCGGCAGCAGGCGGCCCGCGAAGGCCTCGGCGGCGTCGGCTCCGCTGTCGCGGTCCAGGAGCTCGTAGTCGGGGTGGAGGAGCTGGCGGGTGCGGTTGAAGACGGAGACCTTGCCGGCGAACATGCCGCGGCGGCCGGGAATCAGCTCCTTCTCCCGCGCGTAGGCGCCGCGGCCGAAGAAGACGAGCGTCAGGGACCCGCTGCCGTCGGTGACCACGACTTCCAGGCGGACGCCCTTGCCGTGGTTGAAGGTCTTCATGGCGGCTTTGGCGACCTGGGCGACGACGGTGACGTGCTCGTCCAGCGGCAGGTCCGCGAGGCGGGTCAGCTCACCGCGCTCGGCGTAGCGGCGCGGGTAGTGGTGCAGCAGATCACCGGCCGTGTGCAGGTCGAGGTGCTCGGCCATCACCTTCGCGGTGCTGCCGCCGAGGATCTTCTTCAGGGGTTCGTGAAGCGCGGGCACGGGTCCCATTGCACACCACGGCACTGACAGGCCGCGTCACGCGGCGCCGTCCGCCGCCGTCCGGGCCGGTGCCGCGGGGGTCATTCGATGCCGATGAGCAGCGGGGGCGCCTGCTGCCCGCCCCGGTAGACGACCGTGTCGACGGCGAGGTGCCCGCCCCGTACGTGCCGCTCCAGGCGGTCGGCGACGGCGGCGGGGACGTCCGCGCCGAGGACGAGGGTGACCATCTCGCCGCCCGCGGCGAGCATGCGGTCGAGGACGGTGGCGGCGGTGACGGTGAGGTCGGAGCCGATGACGGCCACGTCGCCGTCGATGAGGCCGAGCACGTCGCCGGCCTGGCAGACGCCGGCCATGGTCCAGGCCTGCCGTTCGGCGACGGCGAGCTCGGCGTAGCGCGTGGCGCCCGCGGCGGAGGTCATCGCGACGACGTCCTCGTCGAAGCGGCGTTCGGGCTCGTGGACGGCGAGCGCGGCGATGCCCTGGACGGCGGCGCGGGTGGGGATGAGGGCGACGCGGACGCCGGCGGCCCGGGCCTGCTCGGCGGCTGCGGCCGCGGCGTGCTGGAGTTCGGGGTCGTTGGGCAGCAGGACGACCTCGCGGGCGTTGGCGCGCCGGATGGCGTCGACGAGCTCGCCGCTGGCGGGAGGCTCCCCGGGGCGGGCGGCGACGACGGTGGCGCCGGCGTCGGTGCACAGCGCGGCGAGGCCCTCGCCGGGGACGACCGCCACGACGGCGCGCTGGGCGGGCTCGCGGGTACGGGCCGCGGCCGGCTCTCCGGTGGCCGCGGCGGTGTCGCCGGAGCCGGCGAAGTGCGTGATGCGGATGCGGTGGGGGCGGCCCGCGTCGATGCCCGCCTCGACGGCGGCTCCGGCGTCGTCCACGTGGACGTGGACGTTCCACAGGCCGTCGCCGCCGACGACGACGAGGGAGTCGCCCAGGGCGTCGAGCCGGGTGCGGAGGCGGGGGATGGCGGTGTCGTCGGCGTCGAGGAGGTAGATGACCTCGAAGGCGGGCGCGGCGCTGCCCGGCGTGGCGGCGGGGCAGGGCGCGGGGCCGTGGGCGGGGGCCTCATGCCGGGCCGCCTCGTGCGGGGCCTCATGCGGGGCCTCGGCATGAGGCCGGGTGTGCTCGGTGTGCTGCCGGTACGGGGCGGTGGGGCGCGACCACGCGCGCGTGCCGCGCGGGCCCCACGGGGCCGCCTCGCCGGACAGGGCCCTGGCGAGGGCGCCGAGCACCTCGACGAGGCCCAGGCCGCCGGAGTCGACGACTCCGGCCCGGCCGAGGGCGTCCAGCTGGCCGGGCGTCATCGCGAGGGCGGAACGGGCGGCCTCGTCCGCGGCGCGGGCCACGGCGGCGGTGTCGCCCTGCGCGCCGGCGGCGGCGTCCGCCGCGGCTGCGGCGACGGTGAGGATGGTGCCCTCGACGGGGCGGGCGACGCCTTCGTAGGCGGACTCCACGGCCCGCCGCAGGGCGCGGCGCAGGCGTTCGGCGTCGTGGCCGGCGGGGTGCCCCGTGCCGGTGCCGGCGGGGGGCATGAGGCGGGCCTCGTGCGGGCCGGCTCCATGCCCGGCGGCGGAGCCCTCCGCGGCTGCGGCGCCGCCCCCGGCCTCATGGGGACGGCCCGCACGGGGCCCGGCGGCATGAGGCCCGCCCGCGAGCTCCGTGCCGTCCGTGCCCTCTGCGCCTTCGCCTCCCGCGCCCTCGCCTTCTGTTTCCTTGTCCCCCGCGCCCTCGCCTCCTGTGTCCTCGTCCCCTGTGTCCTCCGCCAGTACCTCGGCCATGCCGCGCAGCAGCTGGGCCAGGATCGTGCCGGAGTTGCCGCGCGCGCCTATGAGGGCGCCGTGCGCCATGGCGCGGACGGCGTCGGGGAGCGTGGGGCGGGAGGCGGGCCCCGTGGTGGCATGGCCGTCGAAGACCGCGTCGACGGCCCGGGCGGCGGACTCGACGGTCAGGTACAGGTTCGTGCCCGTGTCGCCGTCCGGGACGGGATAGACGTTGATGGCGTCGATCTCCTCGCGGGCCCGCCCCAGTGCGTCGAGGGCCAGCGCGCACCAGGTGCGTACCGCAGCGGCGTCGAGCGTGTGCGGCACGTGTGTCCTCCTCGGACTCCCTGGGGCTGTGGAACGGTGATCGCAGACTAGCCCCGGGGCGGGTCCCGGCGGGAAGGCGGGCGGCCGGGGGGCGGGACGACAGGTCACAGCCCGGGCAGCCATGGTAGTTTCGTCGAACGGGAGCGGTCGTTGTATGCTGCTCCGGTTGCCTGATGAGAATCAGGCCATCCCCCTGGTAATGCCGGTCACTATAGATTTCGGCACGCAGGGATTTTCCGTACGTGCCTGTCGTCTCCGCGTAAGCGGGGGTGACCCGTCTTTGGAGTAACCCGTGGCTGCCAACTGCGACGTCTGCGGCAAGGGGCCGGGCTTCGGCAACGCTATTTCGCACTCGCACCGCCGTACCCCCCGTCGTTGGAACCCCAACATCCAGCGGGTGCGTGCTGTGGTCGGTGGGACGCCGAAGCGGCTCAACGTCTGCACCTCGTGCATCAAGGCCGACAAGGTCTCGCGCTAAGCGAGTGCTGTCCCCCGCGCAAGCGGGGGAAGCCGGTCTCGCTGTGACGTTATGTCGTGGCGCAGCCCATCCGGTTGCCTTGAGAGCCGGTCCACCTCACGGTGGGCCGGCTTTTTGCCGTACCCGGAACCGGATCCCGCCTCATGCGGCCCCCCGTCCCCCGGCGCGGCGCCTCATGCCCTTCCGCACAGCGTGCCCTACGGGCGCCAGCGCCATCCGTGGTCGACCGGCCCTATGCCGCCCCCCAGTGGGAAGCCGGCCGCGATGGCGCCCGTCACGTAGTCCTTGGCGGCTGTCACCGCCTCCGGCACCGTGTGTCCCTTGGCGAGGCCCGCGGCGATCGCGCTCGCCAGCGTGCAGCCCGTCCCGTGCGTGTGGCGGTTGTCGTGGCGCGGGGCCCGCAACCAGTGCTCCTCCGCGCCGTCGGTGAGCAGGTCCACTGCGTCGCCTTCCAGGTGGCCTCCCTTGATGAGCGCCCACCGGGGCCCGTAGGAGAGCACCGCGTCGGCCGCGCGCCTCATGCCGTCCTCCGAGGTGACCCGCAGCCCCGTCAGCCAGGCGACCTCGTCGAGGTTGGGGGTGGCGACGGTGGCGGCCGGCAGCAGCTTCGTGCGGACGGCGTCCAGGGCGGAGGCGGCGAGCAGCGCGTCGCCGTGTTTGGAGATGCCCACCGGGTCGACGACGACGGGGGCGGCGGTGCCGGCGAGGAGTCCGGCGACGGTCAGCACGAGTTCGGCCGAAGCGAGCATGCCGGTCTTGACGGCCTGGACGCCGATGTCGTCGACGACGCTGCGGTACTGGGCCCGCACGGCCTCCGAGGGCAGTTCCCAGGCCCCTTGCACGCCGCGGGAGTTCTGCGCGGTCACGGCCGTGAGCACGCTCATGCCGTGCACGCCGAGGGCGAGCATGGTCTTGAGGTCGGCCTGGATGCCCGCGCCGCCGCCGGAGTCGGATCCGGCGACGGTCAGCACGCGTGGGGGTATCGGCATGGGGCCGAATCTACAGCGCCGCCCCCGCCTCATGCCGTCCCCTGCCTCATGCCGTCCCGCGCCTCATGCGGCAGCCCACCTGAGGTGCGGGCACGAGGCGGGCCGCATGGGGCAGCCCGCGCCGGGCACGAGGCGGCCCGCATGAGGCAGCCCGCCCCATGCAGGCGCATGAGGCGCTCCCCCGGCGCTACGGCAGTCCCTCTACCGCGCTACTCCCCCTGCTCCAGGTCCCCGAAGTGGTCCCAGCCGCCGGTCTTGTCCCACGGGGCGCCGTCCACCGTCACCTGGGGCAGGGCCGAGGGGCTGACGACCTCGCCGATGACCTTCCAGCGGGCGGGCAGCTTCACGTCCGGCGGGAAGGTCGCCACGATCGCGTGGTCCTCTCCCCCGGTCAGCACCCACTGCAGCGGGTCGACGCCGACGGCCTGCCCGATATCCGACATCTGCGTGGGCACGTCGATGGCCGCCGTGCGCAGGTCGATCCGGACCTTGCTGGCCTCGGCGATGTGCCCGAGGTCGGCGACGAGGCCGTCGCTGACGTCCGTCATCGCGGTGGCGCCGAGGCTCGCCGCTGCCGGGCCCGCGTGGTACGGGGGCTCGGGGCGGCGGTGGGCCTCCACGAAGGCGCGGGGCGAGCGGAAGCCGCGGGCGAGGACCGCGAGGCCGGCGGCGGACCAGCCGAGCCAGCCGGTGACGGCGACGACGTCGCCGGGCTGGGCGCCGGAGCGGGTGACCGGCTCGTGGTTGCGGAGGTCACCGAGGGCGGTGATGGCGACGGTGATGGTGTCGCCGCGCACCACGTCGCCGCCGACGACGGCCGCGCCCGCGACCTGGCACTCGTCGCGGATGCCGTCCATGAGCTCGGTCGGCCAGGTGGCGGGGAGTTCGGCGGGGACGACCAGGCCGAGCAGGATCGCGGTGGGCACGGCGCCCATGGCCGCGATGTCGGCGAGGTTCTGCGCGGCGGCCTTGCGCCCGACGTCGTAGGCGGTCGACCAGTCGCGGCGGAAGTGCCGCCCTTCCAGAAGCACATCCGTACTGGCCACGACCCTGCGGTCGGGCGCAGCCACCACCGCGGCGTCGTCACCCGGCCCGAGCCGGACCGCAGGGGTGGTGGTGAGCCGGGAAGTCAGCTCTCTGATGAGCCCGAACTCCCCCAACTCGCCCACGGTGCCTTTCACTGAGCTCCTCCTAGGAGTATCGGTTGTGACATACGCCGCGCCGCGCAGGCAGCGCGGGTCTCCCCGCGCCGTGCGGCGACGCGGTACCGTGGCGTCTCTTCTCCCCACATGATCCTCGTAGCCGCCCTGGAGGTTCCGTGGTACAGGCGTACATCCTGATCCAGACCGAGGTCGGCAAGGCGTCGACCGTGGCCGAAGTCATCTCGAAGATCTCGGGGGTGATCCAGGCCGAGGACGTGACCGGTCCGTACGACGTGATCGTGCGCGCCCAGGCCGAGACCGTGGACGAGCTCGGCCGCATGGTGGTGGCCAGGATCCAGGCCGTGGAGGGCATCACCCGCACACTGACCTGCCCGGTCGTCCATCTCTAGGTCCCCCGTATGCTCGGCCGGTGAAGTCTTTCCTCCGCCGGCCCTTCGGCCTGCCCGCTGTCGTCGTGCTGTGCGCGGCCGCCGGCTGCTCGCCGGCGGGCGGCACGGAGGGGCCCGCCGTGCCCACGCCGTCGGCGCGGGCCGCCGGGCTCTGCCGGGCGCTGCACAAGGAGCTGCCGAAGACCGTGGACGGGAAGGAGCGGCGCACCGCCGATCCCGTCTCGGACTTCACCGCAGTGTGGGGTGATCCCGCGATCGCCCTGCGCTGCGGGGTGGAGCGTCCCGAGATCATCAAGCCCGGTTCCGAACACTACAACCCCGCCGCGGACTCGGTGGAGATCGACGGCGTGGACTGGCTGCCGGAGCGGCAGCCGGACGGCAGCGTCCGCTGCACGACCACCCTGCGGGAGGCGTTCGTGGAGGTGACGCTGCCGAAGCAGGTCGTCGGCGGGGCCGGCGATCTCGGTGCGCTCACCGATCTCGCCGGCGCCGTCGCGAAGACGATCCCGGTGGGGGTCGTCTAGCGCGGTCCGAGGGCTAGCGCAGGCCGGTCGGCCGACGCAGCGCCGCCTGGACGAGGCGGTCGATCAGCTCGGTGTAGCCGACGCCGCTCTCCTGCCACATGCGCGGGTACATGGAGATGGGCGTGAAGCCCGGCAGGGTGTTGATCTCGTTGATGACGAACTCGCCGTCCTCGGTGAGGAAGAAGTCGGCGCGCACGAGGCCCTCGCACGAGGCGGCGTCGAAGGCCTGGACGGCGAGCTCCTGCACCCGTGCCGTCTCCTGCGGCGTCAGCGGCGCGGGGACGAGGCCGGCGGCGGAGTCGATGTACTTCGCCTCGAAGTCGTAGAAGTCGTGGGCGGTGACCGGGGGGATCTCGGCGGGGACGCTGGCGCGCGGCCCGTCCTCGAACTCCAGGACGCCGCACTCGATCTCCCGGCCGCGCAGCAGCGACTCGACGAGGATCTTCGGGTCGTGGCGGCGGGCCTCGGCGACGGCCTCGTCCAGGCCGGAGGCGTCGTCGACCTTGGTGATGCCCATGGAGGAGCCGGCGCGGGCGGGCTTGATGAAGACGGGCCAGCCGTGCTCGCCGGCGAAGTCGACGATCTTCTTGCGGGCGGCCGCCGGATCCGTGTCCCACTCGCGCGGGCGGACGACCTCGTACGGGCCGACGGGCAGGCCGAAGGAGATGAAGACGCGCTTCATGTACTCCTTGTCCTGGCCGACGGCCGAGGCGAGCACACCGGCGCCCACGTAGGGGATGCCGGAGAGCTCCAGCAGGCCCTGGAGGGTGCCGTCCTCCCCGTAGGGGCCGTGCAGCACGGGGAAGACCACGTCGACCTCGCCCAGGGCCTTGGGCACGGCGCCCGGCTCCGTGTAGACGACCTCGCGGTCGGAGGGGTCGACCGGCAGGACGACGGTGCCGTCGGGCGACGGGGCGAGGTCGGCGACGCTCGGCAGCGTGCGGCCGGCGATGGCCATCCGCTCGGGGTCGTCCGCGGTGAGCGTCCAACGACCGTCGGTGGTGATGCCGATCGGCAGCACGTCGTACTTCGTGCGGTCGATGGCGCGCAGCACGGCGCCGGCGGTGACCACGGAAATGGCGTGCTCGGAACTGCGGCCGCCGAAGACGACCGCCACACGCGGCTTCCGGCCAGGGCTCTGGGGGGTGATCTCGCTGCTCATATCGCGACGAGAGTACCTCGTGGTGCGGGCAGCGTCAGTGCCGCTCGGGCTTGGCGCTGCGCGACATCAGCTCCTTGAGGGCGACGAGCGGCGGCTTGCCCTCGTGCACGATCTCCACGACGGTCTCCGTGATCGGCATGTCGACCCCGTGGCGGCGCGCCAGATCGAGCACCGACTCGCAGGACTTGACGCCCTCGGCGGTCTGCTTGGTGACGGCCACGGTCTCGGCGAGGGTCATGCCACGGCCGAGGCTCGCGCCGAAGGTGCGGTTGCGGGAGAGCGGCGAGGCGCAGGTGGCGACGAGGTCCCCCATGCCGGCGAGCCCGGCGAAGGTGTGCGCGTCGGCGCCCATGGCGAGGCCCAGGCGGGTGGTCTCGGCCAGGCCGCGGGTGATGAGGGAGGCCTTGGCGTTGTCGCCGAGCCCCATGCCGTCGGCGATGCCGACGGCGAGGGCGATGACGTTCTTGACGGCGCCGCCGAGTTCGCAGCCGACCACGTCGGTGTTGGTGTACGGGCGGAAGTAGGACGTGTGGCAGGCGGCCTGGAGCCGCTTGGCCACGGACTCGTCGCGGCAGGCGACGACGGCGGCGGCGGGCTGCCGGGCGGCGATCTCCTTGGCGAGGTTGGGGCCGGTCAGGACGGCCACCTGGTCGGCGGAGACCTTGGCGACCTCCTCGACGACCTCGCTCATGCGCTTGGCGGTGCCGAGCTCGATGCCCTTCATCAGGGAGACGAGGACGGTGTCGGCGGGCAGCAGGGGCGCCCACTCGGTGAGGTTGCCGCGCAGGGTCTGGGAGGGGACGGCGAGGACGGTGAACGCGGCGCCCCGTGCGGCCTCGGCGGGGTCGGTGGTGGCCCGTACGGAGGGCGGGAGCTCGGTGCCGGGGAGGTAGTCGGGGTTGGTGCGGGTGGTGTTGATCGCCTCCACGACCGCGGCGCGCCGGCCCCACATGGTGACCTCGCAGCCGGCGTCCGCGAGGATCATGGCGAAGGCGGTTCCCCAGGAACCGGTGCCGTAGACGGCGCAGCGCGTCACTTGTCGTCCTCCTGGGCCTTGCGGCGGGCCGCGGCTCGGGCCTTCTTGGGGTTGTACGGCTCGGCGGGGGCCGGCTCGCCGCGCAGTTCGGCGAGGAGGGCGGTGATGGCGCTCATGATGTCGTCGGTCGCGGCGCGCAGAACCTCCGCGGTGGGCTCCTTGCCGTAGTAGGCGGAGAGGTCCACCGGCGGGCCGGCCATCACCGTGAGGGTCTTGCGGGGGAAGAGCCGGAGCTTCTTCTCCTTGGCGTACGGCGGCATGGCCTCGTTGGCTCCCCACTGGGCGACGGGGATGACCGGGGCGCGGGTGAGCAGGGCGACGCGGGCGGCGCCGGTCTTGCCCTCCATGGGCCACATGTCGGGGTCGCGGGTGAGGGTGCCCTCGGGGTAGAAGGCCACGCACTCGCCCTTGTTGATGGCCTCGACGGCGGCCTTGAAGGCGGCCGCGGCGTCGGCCGACTCGCGGTAGACGGGGATCTGGCCCGTGCCGCGCAGGAGGGCGCCGACGAAGCTGCCCTTGAACAGGGCGGCCTTGGCGAGGAAGCGGGGGACGCGCCCGGTGTTGTACTGGTAGTGGGCGTAGGAGAGCGGGTCGAGATACGAGTTGTGGTTGACGGCGGTAATAAAACCGCCGTCGGCCGGAATGTGCTCCATTCCTCGCCAGTCCCGCTTGAACAGAACCACGAGCGGCGGTTTCGCCAACACCGCCGTAAAGCGGTACCAGAAGCCGATTCTGTGGCGGGACACTCGGACACCCTTCTCTTGGGACCTGGACTCTGTGCTGAACCCGGAGGCCGCACAAGTGTCGCCCCAGGTCCCCGGTCTGTCGAGAACACCGTAACCCCGCGCTCCACGGGCGGCTGCGGCAGCGGGTGACAATGAGGCTGTTGCGAAGAGAGGGGGCGGATGTGGTCTGGACGCTGGTGGTGCCGGTGAAGCCGCTGGCCCTGGCCAAGAGCCGTCTCGCCAGGGGGGCCGGGGAGGGGGCGCGGGCCGGCCTCGCGCTGGCGTTCGCGGTGGACACGGTGGCCGCGGCGCTGGCCTGCGCGGCGGTACGGGATGTGGTGGTCGTCACGGGCGATCCGCTGGCGGGGGCCGAGCTGGCCGCTCTCGGGGCGCGCGTCGTGGCCGAACCCGGGGGGTCCGGCGGCCTGAACGCCGCCCTTGCGCACGGCGCCCGGAGCGTACGGACCGGGCGGCCGGACGCCGCGGTGGCGACGCTCAACGCGGACCTTCCCGCGCTGCGCCCGGCGGAACTGGCGCGTGTGCTCGATTCGGCCACGGAATTCCCCCGCGCATTTCTCGCGGACGCGGCGGGAATCGGAACGACTCTGCTGGCGGCGGCTCCGGGAATGGAATTGGTGCCGGCGTTCGAAGGACATTCGCGCGCCCGTCACCGCGGTTCCGGAGCCCGTGAGATCGGGCTGGCAGGGGTGGATTCCGTGCGCCGGGACGTGGACACGGAGGAGGATTTGCGGGCCGCCCTGGCGCTGGGCGTGGGGCCCCGTACGGCTGCCGTGGTGGAGGCGTCCGCGGGGGTGCCCGGCGCATGGGGCGGCCGCCCCGTGCGGCAGGGCCCCGCGGGCGGTACGCGGCCGCACAGGGCGGCAGCGGAACGCTCCGCCCCGGGCGCCGACTAGGCTGCTGGCATGCAGGCCACCGCGTACACCTTCGACCCTCAGACGCGCTCCGGGAGCGTGCTCCTGGACGACGGCACCCCGCTGCCGTTCGACGCCGCGGCGTTCGACGCGGGGGGGCTGCGGCTGCTGCGGCCGGGCCAGCGGGTGCGCATCGAGTGCACGGGGCCGGCCGCCGGCGCGGAGGGGGCCCAGGAGGGCCGCCGCGTGACGCTGGTGACGCTGCAGACGTTCTGAGGTTGCTGCGGGCGTTGTGAAGGGCGCCCCGGAACCGGCACCGGGCGCGGCCTCATGCGGGCACTGAACGGGGCCTCATGCGGGCAGCAGGTGGGGCCTCGTGCGGCCGGGCCTACGGACGCACCGGCGCAGTGCCGTACACACACCGCGGGCCGGGCTCCCCGAGGGGAGCCCGGCCCGGCGCGGGACGCCGGTCGCCGCCTTACTTAGTGGCCGCGGTCTTCTTGGCGGTGGTCTTGCGCGCGGTGGTCTTGCGCGTCGTGGCCTTGGTCGCCGTGGCCTTCTTGGCGGGCGCGGTCTTCTTCGCGGCAGCCTTCTTAGCGGTGGCGGCCGTGGTGGCCTTCTTCGCCGGAGCGGCCTTCTTGGCGACGGTCTTCTTGGCGGCGGCCGTCGTCTTCTTGGCCGGAGCGGCCTTCTTGGCGACGGTCTTCTTCGCCGCGGCCGTCGTCTTCTTGGCCGTCGTGGTCTTCTTCGCGGCAGCCTTCTTGGCGGTGACGGCCGTGGTGGCCTTCTTCGCCGTCGTCTTCTTGGCGGTGGCCTTCTTCGCCGCGGCCTTGGTGGTGGCCTTGCCGCCCGAAAGGCTGCCCTTGGGCGCCTTCTTGACGGAGACCTCGCCACCCTTCGGCAGCTTCTTCGAGCCGCTCACCAGGTCCTTGAAGCCCTGACCCGCGCGGAAGCGCGGCACCGAGGTCTTCTTGACCCGCACGCGCTCACCCGTCTGCGGGTTGCGGGCGTAACGGGCCGGGCGGTCGACCTTCTCGAACGAGCCGAAGCCGGTGACCGAGACCCGGTCACCCGCGACGACCGCACGGACGATCGCGTCGAGCACCGCGTCAACGGCGTCTGCGGCCTGCTGACGGCCGCCGAGCTTGTCGGCAATCGCTTCAACGAGCTGCGCCTTGTTCACGTCTTCCCCTTCGGAGACATTGCTGGAACGAATGCGCTCCAGCCTTTTCGCACGTTAGGCAGATATATACCGCAAATCAAACACGAAACGGTCTAATCACCCTTGTGCCGCAACGAACTCGACCATCACGGAGTTCCGTCACGGTCGGGCTCTTCGGGGAAACGGCCCTCGTCGAGGTCGTTCATCAGCCGGTCCAGACGCATTGCGGCGCCTGAGAGATCGTGCTTCGCCGCGGCCGTGATGGCCAGCAGCTTCCGGGACAGCGCCATCCGTACGCCCTCCGGGACTTGCAGTGTGCGCACCCGGGAGTGCGCTTCCTTGAGTCGGTCCGCAACGAGCCGGTATAGCTCGAGTTGGCTGTCGCGTTCCATGCACCGATTGTGCCATCTGAGGCGAGTTGTCGCTTCACAGGGCCTCAACAGAGCGATGCGCCCCCTGTCCGAAGACAGGGGGCGCATCATGCCAAACCCTTGGTGAGCAGCGAAAATCCGGGGTCCTCCTAGAGCTCTCCCGGACGGCCGGAGGGGCGCGAAATCCGTGTCAGATCCGGGCCGTGGAGGGCTTGAAAGAGGGCCTTCCGGCCTCGAACGCGGCGACGTCGGCCTCGTGCCGGAGGGTCAGGCCGATGTCGTCCAGCCCCTCCAGCAGACGCCACCGGGCGTTCTCGTCAAGGTCGAAATCAGCCGTGATGCCCTCGGCCCGGACCTGGCGGGCGACGAGGTCGACGGTCACCTCGGCGGCGGGGTCGGCCTCGGTCAGCTCCCAGAGGGCGTCGACGGTCTCCTGCGGCAGGACGACGGTCAGCAGACCGTTCTTGAGCGAATTGCCACGGAAGATGTCGGCGAAGCGCGCGGAGACGACCGCCTTGAAGCCGTAGTTCTGCAGGGCCCAGACCGCGTGCTCACGGGACGAGCCGGTGCCGAAGTCCGGGCCGGCGACCAGGACGCTGGCCCCGCGGCGCTCGGGGCGGTTCAGCACGAACTCGGGGTCCTTGCGCCAGGCCTCGAACAGACCGTCCTCGAACCCGTCGCGGGTGACCTTCTTGAGCCAGTGCGCGGGGATGATCTGGTCGGTGTCGACGTTGCTGCGGCGCAGCGGTACGGCGCGGCCGGTGTGCGTGGTGAAAGCTTCCATGACGGTTCAGGCCCCCAGGGGAGTGCGGACGTCGGACGCGCCGGCCGGGGCGGCCGGGGAAGGCAGGTCTGCCGGGGAGGCCAGATGGCCCAGTACGGCGGTGGCGGCGGCCACCTGGGGCGAGACCAGGTGCGTACGGCCGCCCTTGCCCTGCCTGCCCTCGAAGTTGCGGTTGGAGGTCGACGCGGACCTCTCGCCCGGCGCGAGTTGGTCGGGGTTCATGCCGAGGCACATCGAACAGCCCGCGTGGCGCCACTCGGCACCGGCCGCGGTGAAGACCTTGTCCAGCCCCTCGTCGACGGCCTGCAGGGACACCCGTACGGAGCCGGGGACGACGAGCATCCGGATGCCGTCGGCGATCCGGCGCCCCTCCAGGACGGCCGCGGCGGCGCGCAGGTCCTCGATCCGGCCGTTGGTGCACGAGCCCACGAAGACGGTGTCGACGCGGATGTCGCGCAGCGGCTGACCTGCCGTCAACCCCATGTATTCCAGGGCCTTTTCGGCCGCCAGGCGGTCGGAGGGGTCGGGGTAGGCGGCGGGGTCGGGGACGGCCGCCGACAGGGGGGCTCCCTGCCCCGGGTTGGTGCCCCAGGTGACGAACGGGGAGAGCTCGGCGGCGTCGATGACGACCTCGTGGTCGAAGACGGCGTCGTCGTCGGTGCGCAGGGTGCGCCAGTAGTCGACGGCGGCGTCCCAGTCGTCGCCCTGGGGCGCGTGGGGCCGGCCCTTCAGGTAGGCGAAGGTGGTCTCGTCCGGCGCGATCATGCCCGCGCGGGCGCCCGCCTCGATGGACATGTTGCACACGGTCATCCGCGCCTCCATCGAGAGCTTCTCGATGGCCGTGCCGCGGTACTCGATGACGTAGCCCTGGCCGCCGCCGGTGCCGATGCGGGCGATGACGGCGAGGATCAGGTCCTTGGCGGTGACGCCCTCGGGCAGTTCGCCGTCGACGGTGACCGCCATGGTGCGGAACGGGGCCAGCGGCAGGGTCTGGGTGGCGAGGACGTGCTCGACCTGGCTGGTGCCGATGCCGAACGCCAGGGCGCCGAAGGCGCCGTGGGTGGAGGTGTGGCTGTCGCCGCAGACGACGGTGGTGCCGGGCTGGGTCAGCCCCAGCTGCGGTCCCACTACGTGGACGACGCCCTGTTCGACGTCGCCCAGCGGGTGCAGCCGGACCCCGAACTCGGCGCAGTTCTTGCGCAGCGTCTCCAGCTGGGTGCGGGAGACCGGGTCCGCGATGGGCTTGTCGATGTCGAGGGTCGGGGTGTTGTGGTCCTCGGTGGCGATGGTGAGGTCCAGGCGCCGCACGGGGCGCCCGGCCTTGCGGAGGCCGTCGAAGGCCTGCGGGCTGGTGACCTCGTGGAGCAGGTGCAGGTCGATGTAGAGCAGGTCGGGCTCGCCCTCGGCGCGCCTGACGACATGGTCGTCCCAAACCTTCTCTGCGAGTGTGCGTCCCATCGCTGTCCCTCCGGCCGGCGTCGTCGCCGGTCACATTCCTGTGGCTGTGGGTGCTCTCCAACCAGGTTGAGGCTTCTCCGGGAAATTTGAACTTGCGTTTCACAGTGTGAGACGCAAGTATCGTTGCATGGACAACACTGGTGGCGCCTCGAGCGGCGTGGGAGTACTCGACAAGGCGGCTCTGGTGCTGAGTGCGCTGGAGTCCGGTCCGGCGACCCTGGCGGGGCTCGTCACGGCCACGGGCCTGGCGCGCCCGACGGCGCACCGGCTGGCGGTGGCGCTGGAGCACCACCGGATGGTGGCGCGGGACATGCAGGGCCGGTTCATCCTCGGCCCGCGGCTGAGCGAGCTGGCGGCCGCGGCGGGCGAGGACAGACTCCTGGCGACGGCGGGCCCCGTGCTCACCCACCTGCGGGACGTGACGGGCGAGAGCGCGCAGCTCTACCGCCGCCAGGGCGACATGCGCATCTGCGTGGCCGCGGCGGAGCGGCTGTCCGGCCTGCGGGACACGGTGCCGGTGGGCTCCACGCTGCCCATGAAGGCCGGCTCGGCCGCTCAGGTGCTGATGGCGTGGGAGGAGCCGGAGCGGCTGCACCGCGGCCTGCAGGGGGCCCGCTTCACGGCGACGGCGCTCTCGGGCGTGCGGCGCCGGGGCTGGGCGCAGTCGATCGGCGAGCGGGAGCCGGGTGTGGCCTCGGTGTCCGCCCCCGTGCGCGGGCCGTCCAACCGCGTGGTCGCCGCCGTCTCGGTCTCCGGGCCGATCGAGCGCCTCACGCGGCACCCGGGTCGCATGCACGCCCAGGCGGTGCTGGACGCCGCGATGCGCCTCACGGAGGCACTGCGCCGCAACGGCTGACCGGAAGGCGCGGGGAAAGGAGCGTGGGGAGCGGGGCTCGTAGGGCAGGCGCATGAGGCGGCTGCACGAGGGCCTCATGCGGCCCGCTCGGCACGGCCCGCCTCATGCGGCCCGATGCCGGCGCCTCATGCGGCCCGGCACCGGTGCCCCGTGCGGGCGGACATCGCCGCTCCCACACGCCTCATGCGGCTGGACGCCGCCGCTCCCACGCGCCGCATGGGGCGGCCGCCCCATGCGGCGCCCCCATGCATCCGGCCTGCGGCTCCGCCTCAGGCGCCAGCCTCGTGCGCCCGGCTTCCGGCGCTCGCCAAGCGTTCTGCCGCGCGTTCGCCGCGCCTGGCCACCGGCTCGACGCCGTAGGCCTTGCCGAGCCCATGCTCCGGCATGCCGGAGTAGATCGACTCGTACGAACCGGCCGGCACGACGTACGTCTCGTGCCAGATGCCGACCTTCCCCTCGCTGCCCCGCGCGCGGCGGTTGAAGGCCGCCCACGCGGGGTGGTGCTCCTTGCTCCGGTCCGCGGCGTAGGCGAGCAGCTTCTCGCGGGATTCCCAGTACTGGACGACGCCGAAGTCCCTCGGACCGCCGCTGAGCAGCCGGTGGCCCAGCAGGCCGCTGTTCTCGTCGCGCGAGAGCTCCTTGAGCATGCGCGGCATCGCGAGGAACGCGGGCATCCAGTGGCGCACCGCCCGCCAGCGGTTGATCCGCATCCCGATCAGGAAGACGACCACGTCGCCTTCGGCTGCGGCGGTGACCCGTCCCGGTATCGGCTGTGCACTCATGAGAGCTCCCCCAGAAGTCATCGGATAGCGTCGCTATCCATGCTTGGATAGTGCCACTCTCCGATGAAGGGTGCAAGAGGATATGCGACTGGCCGAACTGAGCGAACGCAGTGGCGTGTCCACCGCCACGATCAAGTACTACTTGCGCGAAGGGCTGCTGCAGCCCGGTCGCAGGGTCTCCGCCACGCAGGCCGAGTACGACGACACGCACGTCCGCCGGCTGCGCCTGGTGCGGGCCCTGATCCAGCTGGGCAAGGTGCCGGTGGCCACCGCGCGCGAGGTCATCGCCGCCGCCGAGGACGAGTCCCTGGACCACCATCTGAGACTCGGCGCGGCCACGTGGGCCCTGCCGACCGGACCGGAGCCCGACGAGGACGACCCCGAGGTCGCCGCGGCGGGCCGCACGGTGACCGCCCTGCTGGAGCACATCGGCTGGCGGCACGACCAGGAGCTCGGGGAGCTGTCCCCCGCCTACCGCACGCTCGTCGCGGCGGTCGCCGCACTCAGGCGTCTCGGCTACCCCTGCGGCGTCGCGCACCTGCTGCCCTACGCGCGGCTCGCCGCACAGCTGGCGGTCACGGACCTCGACCTGGTCGAGGAGCAGCCCACGGAGGCCGGGCAGATCGAGGCGGCCGTCGCGCTGACGGTCCTCTACGAGCCGGTGCTGCTGAGCCTGCGCCGCCTCGCGCACTCCGAGGAGTCCGCCCGGCGCTTCACCGACGCCGACGGGGCATGAGGCCGCGGTCCCAAAGGCTCCGACAGCGCCTCCCGGCGGACACCAAGCCCGGACGGGCCCCATGCGGACCCCATGCCGAGCCTCACGCGGGCCCCCTGCCGAGTCCTCACGCAGGCCTCGCGCAGGGCCTCATGCGAAACCTCAGGCGGGCCTCAGGCCGTAGGCCCGCCTCATGCCGTACGCCCGCCTCACGCCCCGCGCCTCAGGTCGTAAGCCCGCCTCACGCCCCACACCGCACCCCCGCCCCCGTACCCCACGCGCGCCCCACACTCCACGCCCCGCACCTCACAACCGCTCCGCGTCCCCCGCCCCCGCCACCCGCAGGGTGAGGACCGTTTCCGGGCCCCGTGCGCGGACCTCCAGGGAGTCGGCGAGGCTGCGGGCGAGCCACAGACCGTCCTCGGCCCCGTGGGCGGCGCCGGGCGGCGCGGGGGGCCGGTAGCCCGCGAAGGGCGGGACGGCGGCGTCCGGCACCGCGCCACGTCCATCGCCCGGCCCCATGCGCCCGCCGTATCGATCCGTGCGCCCGCCGTCCCGTCCCGTGCGCCCGCCCCGCCCCGTGCGCCGCAGCTCGTACACCACGGCGCCCGGCTCCTCCCAGGCCCGCAGCGTGACGCGCGCGGCCTCCGGGGCCAGCAGGTAGGCGGCGGCCTCATGCGCGGCCAGTTCGGCGAGGGCGAGCCGGCCGCCGGTCAGGCCCGCACCGGCGGCCCGTTCGCGGGCGAGACGGCGCAGCGCCGCGGCATCGTCCGTGGGCCCCGTGCTGGCGGCGGACGGTGGCGCGCATGAGGCGGCCGGCCCCTCCATCGCAGCCGCGTAGGCCGCGGGGTCCGTGTAGGACGCGCACGGGGCCTGTCGCTCGCCGTCCAGGCGGACGGGATGGGTGGCGAGGGCCGCCTCCGCCACGCCACCGGGGACGACGCGGGTGTCGTAGGGGCAGACCATCCACACGGGCAGTCCGGCGAGGAGCACGTTGAGCCCGGATTCCATGCGTTTCCACTCGGCGGTCTGGCGGGCGGAGCGGCCGGCCCACACGGGTTCGGCGATCATGCGCGTGCGCCGGCCGGGGCGGGCGCGTCGCTGGTGGTAGCGCAGGAAGGCGGCGACCCGGTCGACGGGGCGGCGGCCGAAGTGGGCGGTCTCGGCGGTGTCGAGGTGGTGGGCGCTCTCCCCCAGGGCCTCCCGCAGCAGCTCGATGTTGGCGGGCGTCGTGGCGGCGAGGACGGGTTCCCCGGCCGCGAGTCCGTCCCGTACGAAGGGCACCGCCATCGCCAGGAACTGCGCGTCGGAGCCGTACAGGCAGGCGTGGTGGACGAACCCGGTCGAGCCGGTGCGGTCAGCAGCCATGCGCGGCCCCCAGCCGCAGGCCCGGCGTGGTGTCCCAGCCGATGAGGGTGATGACCTGCAGCAGGTGGGGCGGTACTCCGGCGAGCTCCACGGTGCAGTGGCGGGCGGCGCGGGCCCGGGCGAAGGTCATGAGCAGCCTTAGCCCGGCGAGGTCCAGGAACTCCACGCGGGACATCTCCAGGCGCAGGTCGCCGCGGACGGAGGCCACCGACCGCAGGGCCTCCCTGAGGTGGCGGTGGGAGCCGGCGTCGACCACCCCTTCGATCCGCAGTCCCGGCGGGCTGACGGTGGCGACGACGGTCAGTTCGGCCGTGCGGACGAGAGGATCCACTTCGACGCTCCTGGAATGGGCCGCTGCGGGGGCGTCCGGCACGGCGGGCTCTCGGCGGCGGATGGCGTGGTGACGCAGCTCCGGCGCCCCGCCGGCGCCCGAACTCCGCGGCGGGCAGGGCTTCGTGGCGCGGCGGGGCCGGCACCGGCCGCCGCTGGGATGGGCCATGGGGGGATTATCGGGCGGGGCCGGGGTGCGCGGAAGGCCGCATGAAAAAATGCCCCCCGCGTATGCGGGAGGCATTCTCTCCTGTGGTACCCCCGACCGGATTCGAACCGGCGCTACCGCCTTGAGAGGGCGGCGTGCTAGGCCGCTACACAACGGGGGCTTGCTTTTGTTTTGCTTTGCAGACTCAAAAAGCAATCTGCGCTGGGCTACCAGGACTCGAACCTAGACTAAATGAACCAGAATCACTCGTGCTGCCAATTACACCATAGCCCATGGTGGTTTTATAACCAGTACCCCCGACCGGATTCGAACCGGCGCTACCGCCTTGAGAGGGCGGCGTGCTAGGCCGCTACACAACGGGGGCCCTAGCGATCTCCCATCAGGTCCCCCTGAGTGGAAATCAGTACCCCCGACCGGATTCGAACCGGCGCTACCGCCTTGAGAGGGCGGCGTGCTAGGCCGCTACACAACGGGGGCTTGCACTTCGCTTTTGCGCTTTCGCGCGCTTCCTACTTTATCAGTAGTTTTGCGAGAGAATTTCGGCGAAGAATTTCTCTTGCTGGGGTACCAGGACTCGAACCTAGACTAAGTGAACCAGAATCACTCGTGCTGCCAATTACACCATACCCCACCGTAACTCCACCCCCGTCAGGGGGTCTTGTCCGGCTCGCGCCCTCCGCTCCGGCCTCTCGGCCCTCTCGGGCGGCGCAGGAAGAACATTACCCGAAGGAGGACGGGGCGCCAAAATCGATTGCCGCCCCTGCGCAAACGCAACGGGGCCCGTCAGCCTCGGGTGAGGCTGACGGGCCCCGTGGGGCGCCCTGCGCCGGGCACGCCGGACGTCCCGGAAGCGCCCGAGGCGTCAGGCGGTGAGCTTGGCCAGCGCGGCGTCGACGCGGGCCAGCGTGCGCTCGCGTCCCAGGACCTCCAGGGACTCGAACAGCGGCAGGCCGACCGTACGGCCGGTGACGGCCACGCGGACGGGCGCCTGGGCCTTGCCGAGCTTCAGGCCGTGCTCCTCTCCGGCGGCGACCACGGCGGCCTTGATGGCGTCGGCGGTCCACTCCGCATCGGCGAGCTTGGCGCGTGCCGTGCGCAGCAGGGCGTCCGAGCCCTCCTTCATCGCCTTGGTCCAGGACGCCTCGTCCTCGGCCGGCTCCTCCAGGAAGAGGAAGTCGACGTTGGCGGTGATGTCGGAGAGGACCGTGAGGCGGGTCTGGGCGTGCGGGGCGATCGCCTCCCACGCGGCCCGGTCGAAGGCCTCGGGGGCCCACGGGGCGTGCGGGGCCCGCAGCCAGGGCTCGCAGGCCTCGGCGAACGCCTTCACGTCCAGCCGGCGGATGTGGTCGGCGTTGATCGCCTCGGCCTTCTTCAGGTCGAAGCGGGCCGGGTTGGCGTTGACGTCCTTGATGTCGAACGCCGCGACCATCTCGTCCATCGAGAAGATGTCCTGGTCGGCGGAGAGCGACCAGCCGAGCAGCGACAGGTAGTTCAGCAGGCCCGCCGGGAGGAAGCCGCGCTCCCGGTAGAGGTTGAGGGAGGCCTGCGGGTCGCGCTTGGAGAGCTTCTTGTTGCCCTCGCCCATCACGTACGGCAGGTGGCCGAACTCGGGGACGATCTTGGCGACGCCCAGCTCGATCAGCGCCTTGTACAGGGCGATCTGCCGCGGGGTGGAGGAGAGCAGGTCCTCGCCGCGCAGGACGTGGGTGATCTCCATCAGGGCGTCGTCGACGGGGTTGACGAGCGTGTACAGGGGCGCGCCGTTGGCCCGGACGATGCCGTAGTCCGGCACGTTCTCCGGGGTGAAGGTCAGCTCGCCGCGGACGATGTCCGTGAAGGTGATCGCTTCGTCGGGCATCCGGAAGCGGACGATGGAGGCGCGGCCCTCGGCCTCGTACGCCGCCTGCTGCTCGGGCGTGACGACGCGGCACTTGCCGTCGTAGCCGGAGGGGCGGCCGGCGGCGCGGGCGGCCTCGCGGCGCTCGTCGAGCTCCTCGGCGGTGCAGTAGCAGCGGTAGGCGTAGCCGCCGTCCAGGAGCTTCTGCGCGACGTCCTTGTAGATGTCCATGCGCTGCGACTGACGGTACGGCGCGTGCGGGCCGCCGACCTCGGGGCCCTCGTCCCAGTCGAAGCCCAGCCAGCGCATCGAGTCGAGCAGCTGCTGGTACGACTCCTCCGAGTCGCGCGCCGCGTCGGTGTCCTCGATGCGGAAGACCAGGGTGCCGCCGTGGTGGCGGGCGAACGCCCAGTTGAAGAGGGCGGTGCGGACCAGGCCCACGTGGGGGTTGCCGGTCGGCGAGGGACAGAACCGTACGCGGGGGGGTACCCCCTGCTCGAGCGAAGTCGAGAGCTTGGGGGAGTTCGCGTTAGCCACGCTTGATCACCTTGTTGGTGAGAGTGCCGATGCCTTCGATGGTGACGGCGACCTCGTCGCCGACGTTGAGCGGTCCGACTCCGGCCGGGGTGCCCGTGAGGACGACGTCGCCGGGGAGCAGCGTCATCGCCTCGGTGATGTGGACGATCAGGTCCTCGATGGAGCGCACCATGTCGCCCGTGCGGCCCAGCTGGCGCTGTTCGCCGTTGACCGTGCACATGATCCCGAGGTCGCTCGGGTCGAGCTCGGTCTCGATCCAGGGGCCGATCGGGCAGGAGGTGTCGAAGCCCTTGGCGCGGGCCCACTGCTTCTCGCGCTGCTGGGCGTCGCGCGCGGTGACGTCGTTGGCGCAGGTGTAGCCGAGGATGACGTCCTTGACGCGCTCGCGCGGGACCTCGCGGCACATGCGGCCGATGACGACGGCCAGCTCGGCCTCGTGGTGCAGCTCGCTGGAGAAGGAGGGGTACTCGATGGCGCCGCCGGGGCCGATCACCGAGGTGGAGGGCTTGAGGAAGGCCACGGGGAGGTCGCCGACCTCGTTGCCGAGCTCGGCGGCGTGCTCCGCGTAGTTGCGGCCGATGGCCACGACCTTGCTGGGCAGGACGGGCGAGAGCAGCCGGACCTTGTCCAGCGGGACCTTGGTGCCGGAGCGCTCGAAGTCGCCGTAGGGGATGCCCTTGATGATGTCGAGGACGGGGCCGCCTTCTGTGGCGGCGTCCCCCTCCACGACGCCGTAGCCGACGTTGCCGTCGATGGAGAACCTGGCGATGCGCACGGGAAGCTTTTGCCCCTATCTGATCCGGCCGGAGTCTGACACCCCAGGCTATCGCGGGGGCCGCGGGCCGCCCGTGCGCGGCGGCTCCGCGGGGGCGGGCCGGGCCTTACGGGGCGGGCCGCGGGGGCGGGCCGCCGCCCGTAAAGCGGCCGCCCCGCCTCCGAAAGGGATCAGTCCCGGGGAATCCCGGAAGGGACCGGCCCCGGGGAATGCGGTCCCGGGGAATCAGTCCGGGGACCAGCCCCAGGGATTCGGTCCGGGGATCAGCTCTGGGGGCTCAGCCCCAGGCTCAGCTCTGGGGGCTCAGCCCCGGGATCAGCCCTGAAGGTTCAGCCCGGAGATCAGCCCTGGGAGTTCAGCCCGGGGATCATCCCTGGAGGTTCAGCCCGGGGATCAGTCCTGGGGAATGACGATGACCGGGGCCGTCATAAGGACGGTGCGGCGCGGGTTCGCGGTGACCGGGGGGAGTTCGGTGGCGTGGGCGACGGCCTCGGCGATCCGCAGGGAGGCGCTCTCGTCGAGGTGGACGAGCGTGGTGCGGCGCGGGTTGGCGGTCTTCCGGTTCGCCTTCGGGGTCGCCTTCCGGGACGTCAGCTTCGTCGTCGTGGTCTTCACTTGCTGCCTCGCGGTGTCGTGGTGCGCTGGTCGTTCTCGCGGCCTGTGTAAAGGACCAGGCTAGGCGCGCCTATCCCCACGCGTCCGCGGGAGAAGTCCTGAGTCGCTTGTGAGTTTGCTCACGAGTGCGCCGAAATATGCCGCAAACCGGGCGGCCGTTCAGCACTCACGAATCGGACATTGCAGGGCTGAACCTGACGTTCCGCTCCTGATCATGGAATCTGGGACACCGGACGACCCTCCCCGTCGACCCGGAGGTCTGTCCGTATACGCCCCTTGTAAAGGCCCTCGTCCTCTACGCCCCGTGACGAATTCCGGCACTGAGCGTGATGCCGGAGCCGGTGGGGTGCACCGGCCTTGTTGGAGATCTGGCACTGTGCTGGAATTCCACGGACCGCCAGGGGGCAACCGCGGTCCCCCCACGACTCGACACCGTCCCGTCTTCTACCGGCGGGGCGCCTGGTCCAGAGGTTGCGACGCTAGTGCAGGGACGTTTCAAGAGGGATGGCAGCGCTGCGGCGGAGCCGGAGCCGCGCGGTGCGACCGACCGCGGCCCGTCCGCCGAAGGGCAGGCCGGCGAAGGATCCGCCGACCGGCCGAAGGCCACATCAAAGGCGAAGGCCAAGGCGGACAAGGCCAAGCTGCCGAGCGGGCCGGGCTCACGAATAGCCCTGCGCAACTGGCGAATCAGTACCCGCCTCGTCTCCCTGCTGGCCCTCCCCGTCGTCGCCGCGACGACCCTGGGTGGCCTGCGCATCAACGACGCGCTCACCAACGTCGACCAGCTCGACCACATGAAGCTCCTCACGGACATGACCGGCAAGGCGACCCAGCTCGCCAACGCGCTCCAGGAGGAGCGCGACCGGTCCGCGGGTCCGAAGACCGACGGCAAGCCCGACGACGACGCCGTGGTCGCCTCGCAGGAGAAGACCAACCAGGCGATCGACGCCTTCAACGGGGCCACCCGGGGCGTGAAGCCGACCGACCCGACGATGGTCGGCGTGCAGACCACCCTGGTCGACATCACCCGGCAGCTGAACAAGATCAAGCAGGTCCGGCAGGACTCGTTCGACCCGAAGCAGAGCGACTACATCGCCCGCTCGGTCAACAACTACGACGGCCTGATCAACGCCCTGCTGTCGCTGTCCCAGGACATGGCCCAGGCGACCAGCAACGCCGACATGATCACCAGCACGCGTGCCCTGGCGACGTTCTCCGCCGCCAAGGAGTACGCGTCGATCCAGCGCGCCGTGATCAGCGCCGCCCTCGCCAACAAGAAGGGCGCGTACCTCTCGCCCAACGACCAGCAGTACGGTCGTGAGGCGTACGACGCGGAGAACGAGGCGATCCGCCGCTTCACCGCCATCCGCGGCGCGGACTCCCAGCAGCTGCTGCAGGCGATCAACGGCGGCAACGCGGACATCACCCAGGCCAAGACCTACACCGACCGGGTCTTCACCAAGGACAACGGCATCAAGAACGAGCCGAAGTCCTACAAGGACTGGTACGACCAGGCCTCGGTCAAGCTCGGCGAGATGTCCAAGATCGAGCAGACCCTGCTCTCCCAGATGGAGCAGAAGGCCCTCGAGCTGCGTGACGACGCCCAGCAGGACGCCATCCTCAACGGTGTCCTGATCATCCTCGTCCTCGGCATCTCGCTCGTCGGCGCCTTCGTCGTGGCCCGCTCCATGGTGCGCTCGCTGCGCCGTCTGCAGGACACCGCCCAGCGGGTCGCCCAGGACCGTCTGCCCGAGCTCGTCAAGCAGCTCTCCGAGACCGACCCGCAGGACGTCGACACGTCCGTGGAGTCCGTCGGCGTGCACAGCCTCGACGAGATCGGCAAGGTGGCCGCGGCCTTCGACGACGTGCACCGCGAGGCCGTCCGCCTCGCCGCCGAGCAGGCCCTTCTGCGGGGCAACGTCAACGCGATGTTCACCAACCTCTCGCGCCGGAGCCAGGGCCTCATCCAGCGTCAGCTCTCGCTCATCTCCGAGCTCGAGAGCCGCGAGGCCGACCCGGACCAGCTGTCCTCGCTGTTCAAGCTCGACCACCTCGCGACCCGCATGCGCCGTAACGGCGAAAACCTCCTCGTCCTCGCGGGTGAGGAGCCGGGCCGCCGGTGGACCCGCCCCGTCCCGCTCGTCGACGTGCTCCGTGCCGCCGCGTCCGAGGTGGAGCAGTACGAGCGCATCGAGCTGAGCGGCGTGCCGCCGACCGAGGTCGCCGGCCGCGTCGTCAACGACCTCGTGCACCTCCTCGCCGAGCTGCTGGAGAACGCGACCTCGTTCTCCTCCCCGCAGACCAAGGTCAAGGTCACCGGCCACGCCCTGCCCGACGGGCGGGTGCTGGTGGAGATCCACGACACCGGCATCGGTCTCTCCCAGGAGGACCTCGCCTCCATCAACGAGCGGCTCGCCAGCCCGCCGACCGTGGACGTCTCGGTCTCGCGGCGCATGGGTCTGTTCGTGGTCGGCCGCCTGTCCCTGCGACACGGCATCCGCATCCAGCTCCGGCCGTCCGACTCGGGCGGTACGACCGCGCTCGTCATGCTGCCGGTCGACGTCGCCCAGGGCGGCAAGAAGCCGATGCCGGGTGCCGTGCCCCCGGCCGGCAACGGTGCGCCCGGCGGCAACGCCGTCCCCGCGGGTTCCGCCCCGCGCCGGCAGGTGCCGCCCGCCGCCGGCCAGCAGCGCCCCGCGCTGCCCCCGCGCCAGGGTGCGCCCGACGGCGGTCTGCCGACGCGCGCCCCGGCGCCCGGCGGCGGTGCCAACCCCGCCGCGGGCAGCCTCTTCGATGCCTCCCCGCGCGGCGGTGCGGACCGGACGCCCCCTCAGGGTGCCGGTGGCCGACCCACGCTGCCGACCCGTGGCAACGGCGGCCCCGCCGCGGTGCCGCCCCCGCCGCCCCAGGCGGGCAAGGCCGGCCGCCGCAAGCAGCAGTCCGCCCAGCCGGACCAGCAGGGCCGGTCCGGTCAGCCCGGCCAGCCCGGTCGTGGCAACGGCGCCGGCGAGCTCCCGGCCCGCCAGGCCCCGAGCTGGGGCAGCGAGAAGTCCGCCGGTGCGCCCAAGGCGCCCCAGGCCCCGACGCCGCCCGCCGCCCCCGTGGACGACTGGCCGGTCGCCGGCAACGCCTCCTCGCGCTCCGCGCAGGACACGCCGCGCGGTCACGAGGACGTCGAGAGCACGGGCCAGTTCCCCGGGCCCCAGGCCGCGCCCCGTGCGGCCCTCCCGGGCGCCGGTCCCGGCGACACCGCCGAGTTCCCGGCGATCGGTGCGGGTCCGGACGCGTCCGGCAGCACGGGCCGGTTCGAGCGCCCGCGCCCCGTCGACGCTCCGAACAGCACCTCGGGTCAGTTCGCCCGCCCCGCGCAGGGCGACGCCCCCGGCAGCACGTCCGGCCAGTACGAGCGCCCCGCCCTCGGCGAGGCACCCAACAGCACTTCCGGTCAGTTCGCCCGCCCCGCGCAGGGCGACGCCCCCGGCAGCACCTCGGGCCAGTACGAGCGCCCCGCCCTCGGCGAAGCGCCGAACAGCACCTCGGGTCAGTTCGCCCGCCCCGTGCAGGGCGACACGCCGAACAGCACGTCCGGTCAGTACGCCCAGCCGGAAGCCGATGACGACCCGCTGACCAGCACCACCGGTCAGTTCGCCCGTCCGGCGCTGCGCGAGGCCGGCCACAGCTCGCCGCTGTTCGAGGAGCTGGAGTCCAACTGGTTCCGGGGCGCCGCCGGCGAGGACCAGGCCGCCGCGCCCGAGCAGGCCGCTGAGGCCCCCTCCGGGGAGAGCCTGCCGAAGCGTCAGCCGCGCCAGTCCCTCCAGGACCCGGAGCGCGGTCCGCTCGGCGACGTGCCCCGTGCCCCGCAGGCGAGCCGGCCGACCCGCCCCTCGCAGGCCCGCCCCGTGCCGCAGACCCGCCAGGCGCCCCAGGCGCAGCAGGCCGCGGCCGACAACTGGCGCCAGTCCCCCAACGACGAGCGCTGGCGCCGGGCCGAGCAGGTCCGCGAGCCCGCCTCGAGCGGCACCACCGCCTCCGGGCTGCCGCGCCGCGTCCCGCGCGCGAACCTCGTCGACGGCACCGCGGAGACGCAGGCGGTCCCGCAGGTCGGCCCGCAGGTCTCGCGTGCGCCCGACGACGTGCGCGGCCGTCTGACCAACCTCCGCCGGGGCATCCAGCAGGGGCGTCAGGCCGGCAACACCTCGTCCACGGGCAACCACACCGTGGACCCCACCTACCAGCAGGAGCGTTAGTTGAGTCCGATGAGCCAGGCGGCGCAGAACCTGAACTGGTTGATCACCAGTTTCGTGGAGAACACCCCAGGGGTGTCCCACACCGTCGTGGTCTCCGCCGACGGACTCCTTCTGGCGATGTCCGAAGGGTTCCCGAGGGACCGCGCCGACCAGCTGGCGGCCGTCGCCTCCGGCCTGACCTCACTGACCGCCGGAGCCTCCCGCATCTTCGAAGGCGGCGCCGTCAACCAGACCGTGGTCGAAATGGAACGCGGCTTCCTCTTCATCATGTCCATCTCCGACGGATCCTCGCTGGCCGTACTGGCACACCCCGAGTGCGACATCGGCCTCGTCGGCTACGAGATGGCCCTCCTCGTCGACCGCGCGGGCAACGTCCTCACCCCGGACCTCCGCGCCGAGCTCCAGGGCAGCCTGCTGAACTGACCGATGTTTCCTGCTGATCCCGTCCGACCGTACGGCCGAAAACCCCCCACCGGCCCGCGCTCGACGGCATTATTGCCAGTCCTGCTGTCCCGTCCGGAGGATTCATGACCCCGCCCGCCTCGCCCGGCCCGTACGGTGCCTCTCATCACGCGCCGTACGGGAGTGAAGGCGAAGAGCCGCTGATCCGCCCCTACGCCATGACGGGCGGCCGTACCCGGCCGCGCTACCAGCTGGCCATCGAGGCGCTGGTCAGCTCCACGGCCGACCCGGCCGTGCTCGGGACCCTGCTCCCCGAGCACCAGCGCATCTGCCACCTGTGCCGCGAGGTCAAGTCGGTCGCCGAGGTCTCGGCGCTGCTGAACATGCCGCTCGGCGTGGCGCGCATTCTGGTCGCGGACCTGGCGGAGGCCGGCATGGTGGCGATCCACCAGCCGGGCGGCAGCGGCGAGTCCGGCGGGACGCCGGATGTGACACTGCTCGAAAGGGTTCTCAGTGGACTTCGGAAGCTCTAGCGGGGGCATGGGTGGGGGCGGCACGGGCCGTTCCACCACCTCCGCGAAGATCGTGGTGGCCGGCGGTTTCGGCGTGGGCAAGACCACGTTCGTCGGCGCGGTCTCGGAAATCAGTCCGCTGCGCACCGAAGCCGTCATGACCTCCGCCTCGGCGGGGATCGACGATCTGAGCCACGTTCAGGACAAGACCACGACGACCGTGGCGATGGATTTCGGCCGTATCACCCTTGATGACGACCTGATCCTCTATCTGTTCGGTACGCCCGGTCAGGACCGCTTCTGGTTCATGTGGGACGACCTCGTGCGCGGCGCCATCGGTGCCGTGGTCCTGGTCGACACCCGCCGTCTCGCCGACTGCTTCCCCGCGGTCGACTACTTCGAGAACAGCGGCCTGCCCTTCGTCATCGGCCTCAACGGCTTCGACGGACAGCAGCCCTACGCTCCCGAGGAGGTCCGCGAGGCGCTGCAGATCGGCCCGGACACGCCGATCATCACGACCGACGCCCGCCACCGCAACGAGGCGAAGAGCACGCTGATCACTTTGGTCGAGCACGCTCTGATGGCCCGGCTGAAGTAGCTCTTCGGTGGCTGTTCGTCAGAAACTTCCGGCACGTCACGCGTCACGTACATTGCCCCGTACGACGCCGTTCCGGGGTTGTGGCATTGGACACGACCCGGCCCGGAGTTCATAACGTTTCGACAGAGAATCGGCCGGACGCGGCAACAGACCGCGTTCGGCCGACTTCACTCTGCGCACATGTCGCCCGCCATTTGGCGCCGCTCGCTCTTAATGCCCGTTTTATGTCGGGCAAATCGAGTGGCCTGGCGGGAGCCCCCGCTGTTTGGAATGCGCACCCCCGACGTGCTGGAATTCCAGGAACTGAGCAGTAACGGCTCAGTTCGAAAAACGGCACACAACCCGGGTGCCGACGCCGAGAGGTTTTGGTCGAGTGACGCGCAGAAAGACGGGCGCCGCACAGCAGACGCAGGACGGGCGAGGCAACTTCACCCCGCCGTCACGCGCAGCGGTGCCGCCTTCGGCTTCCCCTGCTTCCAGCGTGCCCGAGACCCCGGCTCCCGCCGCGGGTTCCGGCGGCCGGTTCTCACCCCGCAACTGGCGGGTGCCCACCCGGCTGAACGTCATCCTGCTCATCCCCGTGATCGTGGCCCTCGTCTTCGGCGGCCTCGACGTGAAGGGGTCGGTCGACACCTGGGAGGAGGCGAAGGACGCCGCGAACACCGCCCGAGTGGTGCGGGCCGCGGCCACCTACGCCCACGCGGTGATCGACGAGCGCGACCTGACGGCCAAGCCGCTCCTGACGGGCCACCGCGACGACCCGGTCGTCAAGAAGACCCAGGACGCGACGGACGCCGCCCGCGCGGAGTTCGACAAGACCGTCAAGGACATGCCGGACACGGCGCCGCTGCGCCGCCGCATGAAGCTCTTCCGCGAGGCCGAGGCGACCCTGCCCGACCTGCGCAAGGCCGCCTACACGTCCAAGCTGCCCGGGGTGAAGACCGAGGACGGCTACGGCGCCATCCAGCGTCCCCTGATGGCCTTCGCCAACGAGCTGGGCTCCGGTCTGGGCACCAACAACGTCGTCTCCTACGGCCGCATGGTCTACGCCGTCTCGCTGGCCAAGGCCGCCGAGTCGCTGCAGCGTTCCATCGGCACGCACCTGCTCGTCCAGGGCAACGCCGACCCGAAGGAGCAGCAGCTCCAGCGGACGTCGTTCTCCTCCTACTACTTCCTCGAGTACATCGCCCGCGCCGAGTACGACGCGAGCGGCTCCGAGGACGACATCAGCCGGCTCAACGACGCCATCGCCACCAAGGCGAAGTCGTCGGAGCAGGAGAAGATCGCCGGCGCCATCATGGCCGGCAAGACGCCCAAGCAGCTGGAGGCCGCGGGCATCACGGCCGACGGCTGGCTGGACGCCTCCACGGCGAAGTTCGACGCGTACCGCTCGGTCGAGACGTACCTGACCGACAAGGCGGTGGACGAGGCCGAGAAGATCTCCTCCGACGCCCAGCGCGACGCGATCGTCAACTCCTCGATCATGATCGTGGCCCTGCTGCTCGCGTTCTTCGTGGCCGGCATGATGGCCCGCTCCATGAGCCGCAACATGCGCCGCCTGCGGCGCGCCGCCTTCGACGTGGCCGAGCAGCGCCTGCCGGCGCTGGTCGACCAGCTGTCGCGGACCGACCCGGGCCGGGTCGACACCCGGGTCCAGCCGATCCCGATCACCACCCGGGACGAGATCGGCGAGGTCGCCCGCGCCTTCGACCAGGTCCACCGCGAGGCCGTCCGGCTCGCCGCCGAGCAGGCCCTGCTGCGGGGCAACGTCAACGCGATCTTCACCAACCTCTCGCGCCGCAACCAGAGCCTCATCGAGGGTCAGCTGACGCTGATCACCGAGCTCGAGGAGCACGAGGCGGACCCGGACCAGCTGGAGAACCTCTTCCGCCTGGACCACCTGGCCACCCGAATGCGCCGCAACGGCGAGAACCTCCTGGTCCTCGCCGGCGAGGAGCCCGGCCGCAGCTGGGACCAGCCGGTCCCGCTGGTGGACGTGCTGCGCGCCGCCTCCTCCGAGGTGGAGGCCTACGAGCGCATCGAGCTCTCGGGCGTCCCGGACGCGGAGATCCACGGCCTCGCCGTGACCGACCTCGTCCACCTGCTGGCCGAGCTCCTGGAGAACGCCACCACGTTCTCCTCCCCGCACACCAAGGTGCGCGTCACCGCGACGCGGCTGCCCGACGGCCGCGTGATGGTCGAGATCCACGACAAGGGCATCGGCCTGACCGCCGAGGACTTCGCGGACATCAACCACAAGCTGGCCAACCCGCCGACCGTGGACGCCGCGATCTCCCAGCGCATGGGGCTCTTCGTGGTCGGCCGCCTGGCGGCGCGGCACGCCATCCGGGTCCAGCTGCGCCCCTCGGGCGAGCAGGCCGGCACGACCTCGCTGGTCATGCTGCCGGACCGGATCACCCACGGTGGCGGTGGCGAGGAGGAGCTGTCCCCCGACAGCTTCACGGTCTCGCAGATGGTCCCGGACCAGCCGCAGGGCGGCCAGGCGCCCGCCATGGGCCGCATGCGGACCGCGGCGGAGCTGGGCTTCGACGACTCCCGCTACGACCAGCAGGGCACGCCGAACGCCGCGCTGGACCCGGTGAACCGTTCGCGGCTCCGCGAGGAGCGGCGTGCGGCGCTGGAGGCGGCGCACGACAGCCGCCCGCTGTTCCGCGACGAGGTGCCCCAGCAGCACGAGCAGCAGCAGCCGCAGTTCGAGCAGCAGCCGTACGAGCAGCAGGGTCACCAGCACACCGAGCAGTTCCCGGCGATCGGCGACCAGCCGTACGAGGAGTCGTACGAGCAGCAGCCGCAGCACGGCTACCAGGACTCCGGTTACCCGGAGCAGGAGTACGCCGAGCAGGGCTACCAGGACTCCGGCTACCCGCAGCAGCAGTCGTACGGGGAGACCACCGGTCAGACCCGGAGCGACGTCTGGCAGCAGCCTGGTACGTACCAGGACGGCCTCCAGCAGGGTTACGGTGCGGATTCGGAATCACTGCCGCCCGCTGACACGGCGCAGCCCGAGCGCGTAGAGTTCGACCGTCCGGGCCCCGCTTCGAGCGGCTCCCACTCGCTGACCGGGTCCGGTCTGCCGCGCCGCGCGACGCAGTGGCAGCAGTCCGAGTCTGTCGAAGAGGCCGCGGGGGCCGGCGAACCGGAGCAGCCCCAGCAGGACGTCCCACAGCAGCCTCACGAGGGTGACAGCCCCGACTGGCGATCGGAGAACGACGAGCGCTGGCAGCGTGCCGAGCAGCTCCGGGATCCGAAGGCCGGTGGAGTGACCCCTTCCGGACTGCCCCGCCGAGTGCCCAAGGCCAATCTGATCGAGGGCAAGGCGGCGCAGACGCCGCAGGGCGGGCCCCAGATATCCCGTGCCCCTGAGGACGTACGCGGCCGGCTGAGCAATCTCCGCCGCGGCGTCCAGCAGGGGCGCACCGTGGGGGCCGACAGCGGTTCGGCCACCACACAGCAGCATGAGCAACACGACCAGGGCTTCGGCCCCGGCGGCACCTACGATCAGGAGCGTTAGTGTGAGCCCGATGAGCCAGGCGGCGCAGAACCTGAACTGGTTGATCACCAGTTTCGTGGAGAACACCCCAGGGGTGTCCCACACCGTCGTGGTCTCCGCCGACGGACTCCTTCTGGCGATGTCCGAAGGGTTCCCGAGGGACCGCGCCGACCAGCTGGCGGCCGTCGCCTCCGGCCTGACCTCACTGACCGCCGGAGCCTCCCGCATCTTCGAAGGCGGCGCCGTCAACCAGACCGTGGTCGAAATGGAACGCGGCTTCCTCTTCATCATGTCCATCTCCGACGGATCCTCGCTGGCCGTACTGGCACACCCCGAGTGCGACATCGGCCTCGTCGGCTACGAGATGGCCCTCCTCGTCGACCGCGCGGGCAACGTCCTCACCCCGGACCTCCGCGCCGAACTGCAGGGGAGCCTTCTCAACTAGCAAAGAGGCAGTGCGTTTCGCGCCACCGCGCCATAGGGTGCGGTGGCGCGACCAGCAGCAGACAGGCACGTTGAGGAGGAGACGTGGCAACGCCCCCCGGCGGTTACCCGTATGGCAATGATCAGCAGGCTCAGCCTCCGCTGAACCGCTTCAACTTCCCCTCCGCACCAAGCCCGCGTGCGCAGGCGGAGCCATCACGGCCGCCGCAAGTACCACAGGCGCCCCAGCATCGCAGGGCGTCGCAGTCCCCCTCCGGGGGCAAGCGGAACAATCCGCTGGTCCGCCCCTACGCGATGACCGGTGGCCGGACCCGGCCGCGGTACCAGCTCGCCATCGAGGCGCTGGTGCACACCACGGCCCAGCCGGCCCAGCTTCACGGGCAGTTGCCGGAACACCAGCGCATCTGCCACCTGTGCACGGAGATCAAGTCGGTCGCCGAGATCTCGGCACTTCTCACCATTCCCCTCGGCGTCGCCCGAATCCTCGTCGCCGACTTGGCGGAGGCCGGGCTCGTCGCCATCCATCAGCCCGGCGGCGACGAGTCCGCCGGCGGCCAGCCTGACGTGACACTGCTCGAAAGGGTGCTCAGTGGACTTCGGAACCTCTAGCGGCGAGGCAGCCCGCTCCACCACCTCCGCGAAGATCGTGGTGGCAGGCGGTTTCGGCGTGGGCAAGACCACGTTCGTCGGTGCGGTCTCGGAGATCAACCCGCTGCGGACCGAAGCCGTGATGACGTCCGCCTCGGCGGGCATCGACGACCTCACCCACGCGCCGGACAAGACCACGACGACCGTGGCCATGGACTTCGGCCGTATCACCCTGGACCAGGACCTGATCCTGTACCTGTTCGGTACCCCCGGTCAGGACCGCTTCTGGTTCATGTGGGACGACCTCGTGCGCGGCGCCATCGGTGCTGTCGTCCTGGTCGACACCCGCCGTCTCGCCGACTGCTTCCCCGCGGTCGACTACTTCGAGAACAGCGGCCTGCCCTTCGTCATCGCCCTCAACGGCTTCGACGGTCACCAGCCCTACACGCCGGACGAGGTCCGCGAGGCGCTGCAGATCGGCCCCGACGCGCCGATCATCACGACCGACGCCCGCCACCGCAACGAGGCGAAGAGCGCCCTGATCACCCTGGTCGAGCACGCCCTGATGGCGCGCCTGCGGTGAGGCCCCGGCCGCACCGACGCCGGCCCCATCGACGCAGAAAGGTCCCCGCGCTCCTCGTGGAGTGTGCGGGGACCTTCTGCGTGTGCCGTGATGTGAAGCACAGAAGCACCAACGCCGTACGGGCTTGAGTCCGCTGTCTCGCAGCGGTCTCAAGCCCGTACGGCGTTGGAGGCGGGTTCTTCTAGCCCTGCCAGCTGTGCGGCGCCCGGAAGCCCGGCGAGCGCTCCAGGCGGCGCCAGGCGGCCGTGGTGCGGCGGGGGCGGGGCGGCGCCGTGTCGTTCGTGGCGGCGGCGCGGGCGAGGAGGACGGCGGTGACGGCCGCGAGCTCTTCGGCGTCGGCCGTGCCCTTCTCCACGCGGACGAGCGTGTCGGTCATGCGTTTCTCCCTTACTGGGGCGGGTTGCCGTGCTTGCGGGAGGGCAGGTCTGCGTGCTTCGAGGCGAGCATCGCCAGGGCGCGGATCAGCACCTGACGGGTGTCGACCGGGTCGATCACGTCGTCGATCAGCCCGCGCTCGGCGGCGTAGTACGGGTGCATCAGCTCGGCCTTGTACTCCTTGACCATCCGCGCCCGCATCGCCTCGGGGTCGTCGGCCTCGGCGATCTGCTTGCGGAAGATCACGTTGGCCGCGCCCTCGGCGCCCATCACGGCGATCTCGTTCGTCGGCCAGGCGTAGGTCAGGTCCGCGCCGATCGACTGGGAGTCCATGACGATGTAGGCGCCGCCGTAGGCCTTGCGCAGGATGACCGAGATCCGCGGCACGGTCGCGTTGCAGTACGCGTAGAGCAGCTTCGCGCCGTGGCGGATGATCCCGCCGTGCTCCTGGTCGACACCGGGGAGGAAGCCCGGGACGTCCAGAAGAGTGATGATCGGAATATTGAAAGCGTCGCACATCTGGATGAAGCGCGCAGCCTTTTCGCTCGCCTCGATGTCGAGCACGCCGGCCAGCGACTGCGGCTGGTTGGCGACGATGCCGACGACCTGGCCGTCCAGGCGGCCGAGGGAGCAGATGATGTTGGTGGCCCAGCGCTCGTGGACCTCGAGGTGCTCGCCGTCGTCGACGATCTCCTCGATGACCTTGCGCATGTCGTACGGGCGGTTGCCGTCGGCGGGCACCAGGTCGAGCAGGGCCTCGCCCAGCCGGTCGGCCGGGTCCTCGCTCGCGACGCGCGGCGGGTTCTCCCGGTTGTTCTGCGGCAGGAGGGAGAGGAGGTAGCGGACCTCCTCCAGGCAGGTCTCCTCGTCGTCGTAGGCGAAGTGCGCCACGCCCGAGGTCTCCGCGTGCACGTCGGCGCCGCCGAGGCCGTTCTGGGTGATCTCCTCGCCGGTGACGGCGCGGACGACGTCGGGGCCGGTGATGAACATCTGCGAGGTCTCGCGGACCATGAACACGAAGTCCGTCAGCGCCGGCG
>NZ_JBMMMZ010000021.1:0-1847 GCF_049725035.1 Streptomyces sp. XH2
GATTTCGCCGCTTCCGTCGCGCACGCCCGGCGGGCCCCGGCGAGGGGGCGGGGGGCCCGGCCGTTGTCGTAGGGGCGTGGGACGATGAACACGTTCGCGCTCGCAGCCCGTACCCAGCAGGAGCCACATCATGGACTACGCCCGTATGCGCGCCATCGCCGAGGAACTGATGGAGCACGCTCCCGAACCGATCAGGGGCTTCGAGATCGCCGGCAACGAAATCGTCATGATGATGTCGCCGTCCAGGTTCCACGACTTCAACGCTATGCGCCTCAGCCGTCAACTGGACCGCCAGCTGCCCGACGGGTTCGTGGCCTTCCCCGGCGGCGACATCGAAGACGCATCGCTCGGCAAGCTTCGCCGCCCCGACCTGATCGTCGTGTCGGACGAGGTCTTCGGCGAAGAGAACGAACCGTTCAACCCACGCGACCTGTCTCTGGTCGCCGAAATCGTCTCCCCCTCCAACCACAGCAACGACTACACGGACAAGATGGACGAGTACCCGGCCATGGGCATCCCGCTCTATCTCCTGATCGATCCCCGCAAGGGGTCGGTAGCGGTGATGTCCGACCCCGGACCTGGTCCGGACGGGCGCCCCTGCTACCGGACACGCCACGACGGCGTCTTCGGCGACAAGGTCTCCGTAGGCCCCTGGACCGTCGACACCTCCGAGTTCCGTACGTACCCCTCCTGACGCGGCCTCCCCGAACCTCAACCCCCGATATTTCCCTTAGGGGATGTCACAGCTCGGCCGCAATGGCGGGCCCGTTCTCACCGCGCCGACTCGGCGTCGTCACGGAGCGGGTACGTTCGATACGTGGCTGGATTCAGGATGGGACGCGGACAGGGCTCGAACGACCCCGGGCCCGCGCAGCAAGGACAGCGCCCGGGGCCGTACCAGGCCCCGCATGGCGGCCAGGGCGGCGGACAGTGGCAGCAGTCTCCGCCGTACGGCGAGCCGGAGTACTTCGGCGGGGGCGGGCAGCCGCAGCAGGGGTACGGCCGGCAGCAGCCGTACGGGCAGGGCGGCGGTCAGGACCCGTACTACGGCCACGGTCAGCCCGGCCAGGGACAGCCCGGCGGCGGTCACCCCGGCCAGACCCAGCAGTTCAGCCTCGGCGAGGCCCCGGACGCGTACGGCGGAGATCCCTACGGCCAGGGCGACCCGTACGGCCGGGACGACTACGGCCAGGACCCGTACCACAACGCCCCCGCACCGCCCCCGGGCCCGCGCCTGCCGTGGAAGCAGTTGCTGACGGGCATAGTGACGCGCCCCTCCGCGACCTTCTGGCAGATGCGTGACCACGCCGTGTGGGCACCGGCGCTGATCGTCACCTTCGTCTACGGCCTGCTCGCCGTCTTCGGCTTCGACAAGGCCCGCGAGGACGTGCTGAACGCCTCGCTCGCCAACAGCTTCCCGTCGGTGCTGATCACCGGCGTGGTCATGATCCTCGCCGGGCTGCTCCTGGGCGCGGTCACCCACACGCTCGCCCGGCAGCTCGGCGGCGACGGCCTGTGGCAGCCGACGGTCGGGCTGTCGATGCTGATCATGTCGATCACGGACGCGCCCCGGCTGCTCTTCGCCATGTTCCTCGGCGGGGACAACCTGCTGGTGCAGGTGCTGGGTTGGGCGACCTGGCTGCTGGCCGGCTACCTGTTCACGTCCATGGTCAGCAAGTCGCACGACATCCCGTGGCCGAGGGCGCTGGGCGCCTCCGCCATCCAGCTGATCGCCCTGCTCTCGATCGTCAAGCTGGGCACGCTGTAGCGGCGCGCACGCAGAGGAGAGGGGCCCCGCCCCCGGGGACGGGGGGGGGGCCCCCAGCCCGGGGCGGGGGTCCGGGGTT
>NZ_JBMMMZ010000021.1:1857-105696 GCF_049725035.1 Streptomyces sp. XH2
CCCCGCCGCGGTGAACGCGGCGGGGGCCCTCTCCTCTGTGCGGGTGTCCTCTGTGCGGGTGCGCGGGCTACGCGTCGAGGACCTGGCCCTCACGACGCACGACCGGCGGCTCCACCGACCACGGGAAGTTGATCCAGTCCTCGGTGCGCTTCCAGACGTACTCGCACTTCACGAGGGAGTGGGACTTCTCGTAGATCACCGCGGAGCGGACCTCGGCGACGTGGTCCTTGCAGAAGTCGTGCACCAGCTTGAGGGTCTTGCCGGTGTCCGCCACGTCGTCGGCGATCAGGACCTTCTTGTCGGTGAAGTCGATCTTGTCGGGGACGGGGGCGAGCATGACCGGCATCTCCATGGTCTCGCCGACGCCCGAGTAGAACTCCACGTTCACGAGGTGGATGTTCTTGCAGTCCAGGGCGTACGCCAGACCGCCCGCGACGAAGACGCCGCCGCGCGCGATGGACAGGATGATGTCGGGCTCGTAGCCGTCGTCCGCGATGGTCTGCGCCAGCTCACGGATGGCCTCCCCGAAGATCGGGTAGGTCAGGTTCTCGCGGATCTCACTCACTGTTGCTCTTCGCCTTTTGCTCTGCTCAGACCTGGGTGCGGTGGAAATTCTGGAAGGACCGCGAGGGCGTGGGCCCACGCTGCCCCTGGTAGCGGGAACCGTGCTTCGCGGACCCGTAGGGGTGCTCGACGGGCGAGGTCAGGCGGAACATGCACAGCTGCCCGATCTTCATCCCCGGCCACAGCTTGATCGGCAGCGTGGCCATGTTCGACAGCTCCAGCGTCACGTGCCCGGAGAAACCGGGGTCGATGAAGCCGGCGGTCGAGTGCGTCAGCAGGCCGAGCCGGCCCAGGCTGGACTTGCCCTCCAGTCGCGAGGCGATGTCGCCGGGGAGCGTGATGACCTCGTACGTCGAGGCGAGCACGAACTCACCGGGGTGCAGGATGAACGCCTCGTCGCCCTCCGGCACCACCTCACGGGTGAGGTCGGCCTGCTCGACCGCGGGGTCGATGTGGGGGTACCGGTGGTTCTCGAACACCCGGAAGTAGCGGTCGAGCCGCACGTCGATGCTCGACGGCTGCACCATCGATTCGTCGAACGGGTCGATCCGCACGCGGCCTGCGTCGATCTCGGTCCGGATGTCCTTGTCTGAGAGAAGCACGGGTCGAGGATACGCGGAGAAGACGGACAACGCGGGCCCGGTCCGAGCGGACCGGGCCGCGCCGCTTGATCGACTCCTGATCTGCGGCTGATCAGCGCGCGGTCAGCGCTTGATCAGCGCGCGGCCGGCCGCCTGAGTCGGCTGCTCGGCCGGCGCTCGGTCAACCGCTCGGTCGGCCGCTCGGTCAGCGCTTCTGGAGCGCGACCGGAACGGAATGCCGCAGCCGGGCGCAGCGCGGGCAGCGCAGGAGCCGCCCGGGGCCGATCCGGTCGGGTCCGAGGTGCTGCATCGGGAACGAAGCGGTGCTGAAGACGTGCCCCTCGGCACAACGAACGACGGTGCGCTCCATAGAGCTCCCTTTCCCCATTCACGTGAAAGACAAAAGCCACATTAGGGGATGTATAGGACTCGCTCCTACGCGGCACTCCCGGCAGTCCCCCACCGGGCTTCCGGGGCCCCACGGTACGCCCCAACTCCCGGCCCCCACGCACGCATCCCCACCTGCCCCACACTCTCCTCACACGACAGGAAGGCCCGTACGGTGAGTGCACCGGGGGCCTTCGATGGGGTAGAGTGTGCGACGATGAGGCGCTCAGAAAACGGGCGCCCTCGCGGGTGTAGTTTAATGGTAGAACATGAGCTTCCCAAGCTCAGAGCGCGAGTTCGATTCTCGTCACCCGCTCCATAAGACACCAAGGAAGGCCCAGGTCACCGACCTGGGCCTTGTTTGTTGCCCCGGTCCCGCCGGGGGCCCGCGGTCCTCACCACACCTGCCTCTACCCTGGGGGCCGCCAGGGTGCGAACCACGAACGAACAGTGCCGGGACGGACGGACGGAGCGTGCGGTGACAGCGGGGGAAGCGAACGGCGACGAGCTGATAGGCAAACTCCTCGGAGGCCGCTACCGCGTGACCGCGACGATCGGGCGCGGTGGCATGGGAGTCGTCGCCCGCGCGGTGGACGAGCTGCTGAACCGCGAGGTCGCCGTCAAGGTGCTGCGGGCCTTCACCGACGCCTCCGCCGCCGAACTGGCCGACCTGCGGATCCGGATGCAGCGGGAGGCGCAGGCCGCCGCCCGCATCCGGCACGGCGGCGTGGTCACCGTGCACGACGTGACCGAGGAGCAGGGCCTGCCGGTCATCGTCATGGAACTCGTCGACGGGCCCTCGCTCGACGACGTGCTGGAGCAGCACGGCGCGCTGGAGCCGCACGAGGCCGCGGCGATCGGCGCCAAGCTGATGGACGCGCTCGACGCCGCGCACCGGGCCGGCGTGCTGCACCGCGACGTCAAGCCGGCGAACGTGCTGCTGGAGCACGGCGAGCAAAGCGAGATGGGGGTCCCCCCGGCCGGAGGCTGGGGGAGGGTCGTGCTCACCGACTTCGGCATCGCCAGCATGGAGGCCGCCGGCGACGACGCCATGGCGAAGCTGACCCAGAGCGGCCAGATCATCGGCTCCCTCGACTATCTGCCGCCGGAGCGCGCGCAGGGCAAGGAGCCGGGCCCGCCGTCGGACATCTGGTCGCTCGGCATGACGCTGTACGCGGCGGTGGAGGGCACGTCGCCGTTCCGCCGGACGTCCGTGTGGTCCACGTTGTCGGCCATCGTCACCGAGCCGCTGCCGGCGCCGCGGCGGGCGGGGGCGCTCGCGCCGGTGCTGCAGGCGCTGATGGCGAAGGAGCCGGAGCACCGGCCGTCCGCCGGCGAGGCGCGCGAGTTGCTGGAGCGGGTGGCGGCGGGCGGGACGGCGGCGCCGTACGCGCCCATGCCGGGCCCGGGGCCGGCCGTCACGCCCCTGCCTGCGCCTGCATCCACGCCTATGCCTGGGTCTACGCCCATGCCTGGGTCTGCGTCTACGCCTGCGCCTATGCCCATGCATGAGCCGACGCCGACGCAGGCCGTCACTCCGGGACCGCAGCCCGGGTTCGGCGCGGCGCCGCCCGCGTTCCACCAGCCTTCGCCGCCCCAGCAGCCGCAGCCACAACTGCAGCCACAACCTCACGTCGGTTACCCGCAGCCCGGCCCGTCACACACGCCCCCGCGGTCCGGTGCACCGGCCGCCGCCCCCGTCCCCAGCCCCACCCCCGGCCGCTCCACGGCCGGCACCGACCGCAAGCGGCGCCGCAGCCGTACCGTCGTCGCAGCGGCGGCCGCAGCCGTCGTGCTCGCGGGAGGCGGCGTCACATACGCCCTGACGGGCAATCACAGCAGCGGCACGAAGGGCGACGAGGCACAGGCGGCGCGGCCCGCGGTCAGCTCCCCGGCGGACGGCGCCCAGCCGGGCGGAGGCGAAGCGACCGCCGGAGCGCACTCCCCGAGCCCGTCGTCCCCCACCGGCTCCGGCAAGCCGTCCGGCTCGGCCTCGCCCTCGGCCCCGGCCTCCGCCTCGGCCAAGCCCGGTGCCACGCCGAGCGGTTCCGCCCCGGCGACCAAGCTCAACGTGCCGACGACCTGCAGCGGCTGGAGCCACCAGGACCCGAAGCCGGGCACGTACGGCTACGTGACCGGCGACCGCCACGTACTGAACGGGCCCTACCAGGTCTGCGGCTCCGTCGCCGCGGCCAAGTCCGGTACGAAGGTCTGGTTCCACTGCTCCGTCGAGAACGCCTACGGCCACAAGTGGCTCTACGTCCGCATCGACGGCACGAAGAGCGCCGGCTGGCTGTCCGCCGACACGATCATCCGCCAGACCGGGCAGCCGGCCCGCTGCTGACCGATCGCTGCTGACGGCCCGCTGCTGACCGACCGCCGCTAACGGACTGCTGCTGACGGACCGCCCGCCCGGATGAAAGTCCGATAAGTTGCCGCTCCAAACGATCTACATCAGAGCTCGATGCGGAGTACGACATGAGCACTTATCCGGGCGGCGGCAGCCCCGGGCCGGGCGGCTGGGCGGCCTCGGGCGCCTCGGGCCCCAACGGCTCCTACCGGAACCAGACCCTGAAGTACCAGAAGATCGAGCTGAGCCTCGACGAGTCGGTCGGCCTCCGGACGATCATCAGCCACTGGGCGACCGCGGCCACCGCCTCGATCGGCATCTGGCTGCTCATCACGCTGTTCGGCCTGCTGACGAACGACTGGGACATCGACGCGGCCGAAGGCGCCCTCAGCGTGGGCGCGATCCTGGGGTTCATCGTCTTCTGGCTGATCCTGCTCTTCTCGTGCTTCACCGAGCCCGTCTCGGAGTGGCGGACGCTGCTGGAGGACAAGGCGCAGGCGTCTCCGTCCGCCTACGCGGCGATCTACGGCGCGCTGTCCAGCCGCCGCATCCCGGTGACGGCCGTGCCGTCCCGGATCCGCAGCGACGTCTTCCAGCCGGAGGTGGTCAGCAACCGCCTCGTCATCAGCAGCGGCCGGTACGTGGCCTACGTGTCCGTCTTCGAGTACGGCACCAGCCTCTACCTGGGCTGGACGATGTGGCGCATCCGCCCGGGCTGGGTGATCATCGGCACGTACTTCAAGGACCTCATCGGCGGGTTCAAGGGCCGCACCGGTGACGTCAACCAGATGCTCCGCACCGAGCGGCCGCGCGCCATGCGCGAGGCCGTGCACTCGGCGGTCCGGGAAGGCGTGGAGATCGCGGTCCAGGGCATCGAGGTGCCCATCGCCTCGACCTTCGGGCAGGACCTGCCCATCATGACCGCACCCGGGCAGGGCCCGGCCGGCCCGCCGGCTCCGCCCGCACCGCCCGTCATGCCCGTCGCGCCGCCGGCCCAGCCCGTGCCGCAGGCCGCTCCGCCGGTTCCGCCCATGCCGGGCGGGCCCGCAGGACAGCCCGCGCCCCCCGCGGCACCCGGCGGCCACGGCCCGGCCTCCCCGTGGACCAGCTGAGCGGCATGGACCAGCAGACCGACAGGACGCCCCCGCCGGGCGTCCTGACCGTCGGCGACGGGACCTCGGTGTGGGCCTGGGCGGCCGTACGCATCGAGGCCGCCGCCGACCTCACCGAGATCAGGGAGTACGCCGACCTCCCCGAGGACGAGCGCCGGACCAAGGCGGTCGCCGCGGAGGCGGCCTGGCTGGCGGGCCAGTGGGACACCCACCACGACGCCCGCATCGAACTGCGCTACCTGACGGACCCGGCCACGCGCAGGATCTCGTGCGCCCTGCTGGCCCGGGTGCGCGGCGACAGCCCGCACGATCCGGCCGCGGCAGCGCGGTCCGCGGTCGCGGCGGCCCTCGCACTCCGCGACCGGCTGGCCCAGCTGCCCCACCACGTCCACGCCGCTCCGGTCGAGGACGCGGCCGAAGTGGCGCGGTGGCTCACGCCGTTCACCCCCGACCCGGCCGGCCTGGCCGAGATCCGCAAGCGCTACCGGACGGGGCTGCCCAACCGGCCCGACGCGGGCGTGCAGTACTACCTCTCCCCGCAGCCGTTCACCGCCGCGGCGCCGCCGTGGGACGCGCTGTGGCAGGCGCTCGCGGCACACCCGTACCCGCTCATGCTGACGGTCGGCCTCGAACCGTACCGGGTGCCCGACGACCTCGGGCCGATGCTGCACCGGATCGCCACGCACTACGGGCGGCTGGGGACGCCAGGACAGCTGCCGGAGGGCCTGTGGGGCCCGCCGTCCCAGCTCGCCCCGGACGCCTTCGCCGTGGACGCCGCGAAGGTGTACGCGGACGCCGCGCGCCGCTACACCGACCGCGCCTTCCGCATCCGCATCGCGCTCGCCTCCCCGAACCCGCTCCCCGAGTCCCTCGCCGAGCTGGTCGGCGCCACGGTCTCCCCGCAGGAACGGCCCGGTCAGGGCAGCGCGCTGACCGAGACCTTCACCGGCCCGGCCCACGTCACCGTACGGCCGGCCCCGCCGGAAATGGCGGCGGCATGGACGGGGATCACGACGCTGGAGCACGCCCGCTGGGGCGGCGACCAGCGCTGGCAGCTGCCCGAACCGCTGTCGCCGCCGCTGCGCCTGCTGCCCGAGCTGGTCGACGCGCGGGAGGCGGGCGCCGCGCTGCGGCTTCCCCTCGCCGTGCACGGGCACATGACGGGCTTCCCGGTGCGCAGGCCCGACATGGCCACGGAGACCGACTACCGGCCGCAAGGGCCCGCCGTCGAACTCGGCCGGCAGCTGGTGCACGGCGCGCCGGCCGGACCGCTCGGCGTGGAGCTGGGGTCCCTCTCCCGGCACGCGCTGTTCGTCGGAACGACCGGCTCGGGCAAGACCAACACGACGCTGGCCTTCTGCCAGCAGCTCTGGCGGGACCACAAGGTGCCGTTCCTCGTGCTGGAACCGGTGAACTCCGAGCTCGACGACTACCGCTGGCTCGCCACCCGCCCCGGCTTCGAGGACCTCCTCGTCCTCACCGTCGGCGACGAGACCACGGCGCCGTTCCGGCTCAACCCCTTCGAGGTGCCGCACGGGGTCCGGATCAGCACCCACACCGCCGGACTGCTCGCGTGCTTCGACGCGGCGTTCGGCCTCTGGGACCCCCTGCCGGCCATCTACAACAAGGCGCTGCGCAACACGTACGCGCGGAAGGGCATCGTCCCCACCGACGTCTCCACGCCCGCCCACGACGGGGCGTGGCCCACCCTGCGCGACTTCATCGCCGAGATGCGCAAGGAGTGCGACCAGCTCGGATACTCCGGCGAGGTCAAGGACAACATCATCGCCGCGTCCAGGCTGCGGGCCGAGTCCCTCGCGGAGGGCGCCTGCGGCAGCACGCTGGACTGCGCGCGCTCGTACCCCGTCGAGGAGCTCCTCAACCGCCCCGTCGTCATCGAGCTGGCCGGCGTCGGCGACAACGAGAAGGAGCAGTCCCTCGTCACCGCGCTGATCCTGCAGACCATGACGGAGCACTACAAGGCGACCCGGCGGGGAGACGGCCTCTCCCACGTCACCGTCATCGAGGAGGCCCACCGGCTGCTCGGACGGCCCGTCGCCTCCGGTGGAGACGGCAAGGAAGGCAACGCGCAGGCCCGCGCGGCCCAGGCCTTCGCCAACACGCTCGCCGAGAACCGCAAGTACGGGGAAGGCCTGGTGATCGTCGAACAGGTCCCCGAGAAGCTCATCGAGGACGCGTACAAGAACACCAACCTCAAGGTCATGCACCGGCTGCCGTCCGCCACGGACCGGGAGCTCATCGGCGGCACGATGCGGTTCTCCCCCGACCAGGAGCGCTACGCGTCGTCCCTGGAACCCTTCCAGGCCTTCGCCCACCACGACGGCATCGACCGGCCCGCCCTGATCAAGGTGCCGAACGTACGGGCCGAGGCGGCCGCGGAGAGCGGGGTCGCACGGGCGCCGCTCGCCGGCAACGCGGAACTGGCCGACCGCTTCCGCGCCTTCGCGGCGGCGACCCCGGCCGTCGACGCGGCGCTCGCCCCCTTCGCCGACTGCGAGGGCTGCCGGCACCGGTGCGCGTTCCGCTCGCGGGCGTCGACCGCGGTGTGGCCGGAGCACGGGGCCGAGCTGAAGAAACGCGTCGCCGACTATCCGAAGACGTCGGCCGCCCAGGCCGAGTGGTGGTCCCGCACCGCGGAATGGGTCGCGGACATCGCCGACGCCGTCGCCCCTCCGGGCGCGGCGGCGGAAGCCGTCGACGACTACCGCGCCTGCGTCTTCATCCACCTTGCGCAGACGGCGTGGAAGAGGAAGACGCTGCCGTGGGTACGGCTGTACCGCAGCAACGCCAAGACCGGTACGGGGCCTGATTCATGAGCGACCGCTCCAGCGAGGAGGAACGGCCTCCCGAGCAGCCGTCGTCCGCCCCGGAATCCGGGGCGGAGGAGGCGCCGGATCCTGCGGAGGCCCAGGACGCGGAGGGGGCGCAGGAGGCGGAAGAGGCGGAGGAGGCGGAAGGGGCGGAGGAGGCGCCTGAACCGTCGGGTTCGGAGGCCTCCGAGGCCGATGACGGCGCCTCCGACGGGAGCGCCTCCGACGGGGGTGAGGCGTCCGACGACGCACCGCAGCCGGAGGACGCCGAGGACGCGCCTGAGCCGGCGGAGGCGGAAGACGCCGGGGAGACGGAGGAGGCACCCGAGCCGGCCGAGGCAGAAGACACCGAGAAGACGCAGGACGCGCCCGAGCCGACCGAGGCGGAAGACGCGCCCGACCGGCCGGAAGCCTCCGCTGAGGCCGAGGACGGGGGCGAGTCCTCCGAGAAGGGTGAGACCTCCGACGGGGGCGAGTCCTCCGACGAAGCTGAATCCTCCGATGACGGCGAGCATTCCGACGGGGATGAGGCGTCCGACGCTGCGCCGGAGCCGGCGGAGGCGGAGGACCCGGACGAAGCCGAAGAGGCCGGGGAGGCGGAAGAGCCGGAGGACTCCGAGGAACCGGAAGAGGCCGAGGAACCCGAGGACACGGAAGAACTCGAGAACACGGAAGAACAGGAGGAGCCGGAGGATACCGAGGAGGCCGAGGAACCCGAGGAACCCGAGGAGACGGAGGAGACGGAGGACGCGGAAGAGCCCGCGGACACGGAAGAGCCGGAGGACGCCGAAGAACCGGAAGAGGCCGAGGAAGCCGAGGAAGCCGAGGACACGGAAGAACCGGAGGACGCCGAAGAACCGGAAGAACTGGAAGGACCGGAGGACTCCGAGCGTACGGAAGACACCGACGGCACCGACGAGTCCTCCGAAGACGCCCCGGAGCCTCCGGACGCGCTCGACGCGGACGAGGCGCCCGACCCGCCCGAACCAGCGGATCCGGCCGAACCAGCCGAACCAGCCGAACCGGCTGGACCGGCGGACTCACCGGAAGGTCCACGGCACACACTCGGCTCCTCGGAAGACGCTCCGGAACCGGCCGGCGCCACGGACGTCAGCTCAGACGACGACGCACCGAAGCCGGCGGCCGCGGAAGCAGCCGAGACACCCTCCCGCACTGAGACCGCGGACGACCCGGAGGAAGCCCCCGAACCGGCCGAGGCCCAGGACGCCGACGCGAGGCGTGCACCGGAACACCGACAGGAGCCGGCCCCTGAAGCGCCCGTGGGTTCAAAGCCCGAGGCGCCCTCGGCCACCGATTCCCGGGCCGACCCGGAGGAAGCCCCCGATCCGACCGCTGATTCAGAGGCCCCGTCAACGGCCCCGGAGGACGACGCTCCAGCAGCGGAAGACCCGGAACAGAGCGGAGGCGGCCGTCGGTCACCTGACAGGCCCGACGCCCAAGGGCGAACGGACTGGGGGGAGGACGCCGGCGACGACTTCGATTCGGACTCCGAGGCCGATGACACATGGATCAGACTGCGCTCCGGAAACAACCGGCAGAACCTCATGGCCTCGAACGAGGGCGAAGGCGCGGCAGGTAACCGGTAGTCGGTGAGCGGTGATGGCACACAACACAGGAGAAACAGACATGAGCGACAGCAAGTACGTCGTCGTGGCCGAACTCGGCCTTGCGAAGAACAAGTACGGCGCCGACATACGCACGTCCGAGCCGATGACGCTCGACGAGGCGCGGGCGTACGTCCGCACGACCCTCCGCGGCGACAACCCGGACTTCTTCTGCCTGCCGAAGGAGGCACGCACCCTGCAGCTGGACGGCACCGACCAGTACCTCGTCATCGAGGGCCACCGGCTGGCCCCGGACAGCCTGTCGCGATTCACGATCGCGCGCGAGATCTGAGTCTTCAGGAAGACGGGTGAGGGCCCGGGTCGATGACCCGGGCCCCGCACTCACCGCACTCACTGCCGTACGCGGCACCTCAGCCGCGGCTCGGCACGGTCGCGCCCTTCGGCGACGGCGCCGAGGAAGCCGTTCCGGGGCCGGGCTCCGGGCGCCGGTCCCTGGGGATGAGGGCCAGGACGAGCCCCACGGCCAGGAGGACGCCGCTCGCCAGGAAGACCGTCTGCATGGCGTGGGCCATGCCCTCCAGGAAGGGATGGGCGAGGCGGGCGTCGGCGTGGGTCAGGAAGGAGCTGTCGTCCAGGGAGACGGCACCGTTCCGGCCGGCGAGGAGCGTTTGGTTGGCCGGCTGGGAGGTGACGGCCGGGTCGGCGAGGGCGGCCTTGAAGTTGGGATCGGACGCGGCGGAGGCGTAGGCGTCGGCGATGCGGCCGCCGACCGTGCCGAAGAAGACCGAGAAGAAGGCGCTGATGCCCACGGTGCCGCCGATGGACCGGAAGAAGGCGAAGGACCCGATGCCGGCGCCCATGTACCGCGGTTCCAGGCCCCGCTGGATGGCGACCAGCATGACCTGCCAGCACATCCCGATGCCGATGCCCATGACGGCCGCGGCCACCCCGGCCTGCCACAGGGCCGTGTCGGCGCCGAACGTCGCGAACCAGAACGTGCCGGCCATCATCAGCACGATGCCGAGGAGCATGAAGCCCTTGAAGTTGCCGGTGCGGGTGACGTGGGCGCTGCACAGGCGGCCGCCGCCGATGATGCCGAGGGTCTGCGGCAGCAGCATCAGGCCCGCCTCGGTCGGCGAGAGCCCCTTGACGATCTGGAGGTAGAGGGGGAGGACGGCGAGGGACCCGAAGACGGCGGCGCCGACGATCGTGTTGACGCCGTTGTAGATCGAGAAGACGGGGTTGCGGAACATCGGGGTGGGGAGCAGCGCGGCGCCGCCGGCCCGCCGCTGTGCCATCAGGAAGAGCACGAGTCCGACAGCCCCCACGGCGAACAGCCCCAGCGTGCCGGCCGAGCCCCAGCCCCACGTGGACCCTTCCTCGACGGCGAAGAGCACGGGCACGAGGAAGAGGACGAGCGTGATGACGCCGGCGATGTCGGGCTTGTCGGAGGAGCGGTCGTTCTGGACGCGCACCTGGCTGAGGACGATCAGGACGGTGGCGATGCCGACCGGCACGTTGATGAAGAAGGCCCAGCGCCAGCCGGCCGCGCCGGCGAAGCTGTCCAGCCCGGCGAAGAACCCGCCGACGACCGGCCCGACGACGGCCGCGACGCCGAAGACCGCGCCGAACCAGGCCTGGTAGCGGCTGCGTTCGGCGGGCGGCAGCAGATCGGCCAGGATGGCGAACGCGAGGCTCATCAGACCGCCGGCGCCGAGTCCCTGGACTCCCCGGAAGACGGCCAGCGTCACCATGGACGAGGCGAGCCCGCACAGCACCGAACCGGCGACGAAGAAGGCCACGGCCGTGACGTAGAGCGGGCGGCGTCCGTAGATGTCGGAGAGCTTGCCGTAGAGGGCCGTGGTGACCACCGATGTGATCATGTACGCGGTGTTGGCCCAGGCCTGCTGCGAGAGGCCGTTGAGGTCGTCGGCGATGGTGCGGAGCGCCGCGGAGATGATGGTCTGGTCGAGCGCCGACATGAACAGGCCGAGCATCAGCCCGGCCATGACGAGTCTCATGCGGCGCCGGTCGATCACCGGCGTGCCCGGGTCAGCTGTGTCCGTCATCGTCGTTCCGTCCGTCCATCTCTTGGCCGAGGCCTGCTGAGGCGATGACCCAAGGATGGAACCTCAAGCAAACCTGAGGTCAAGCCGGACGATCAGTCACCATCTTCGTCTTCGTCTTCGTCCGCATCCTCGTAAGGGGCCTCCTCCATCAGCCGCTCGGCGATGTCGTCGACCCAGGCCTCGGCCCAGCGCAGGAGCTCTGCGCGGTCGGTCTCGTCGAGCCCGTAGGCGGCGAACTCGGAGTCGGCGATCCACTCGGCACCGGCCAACCGGGCCTGGAGGTCGGTGAGGTCGAATCCGGTGTCGCCGGCGTGCCGCCGGCCGAGCTCCTCCAGCTCGACGTGCGACCAGCTGCCGGACGCGGCCCGCACGTCGACGAGGTCGCGGGCGAGCCCGAGATCCGCGAGGTCGCGCACGGCCATGCCGACGACGTCCTCGACGGCGGGCACGGGTCCGTACGGACCGAGCTCCGGGGGCCGCCGCAGGGTTTCCTTGCGGATGCCGACGGCGCAGTGCTCGCCGGTCGCGGCGTCGGTGACGACGAGCCGGGCCTCCGACGGCTCCACCTGCCAGCCGCGCTCCCGCAGACCGCCGCAGAGGGCGGCGACGACGTCGGCCATGGGGTCCGGGGCCTCGGTGACCACCTCCAGGCCGGTGTCCCGGCGGGCGGCGCCGGGGGCGAGGAGGCCGTGCGCCTCAAGGGCGTACGGACCGCTGAGGACGAGCGGATACGCCGCCCCGGCCGCCATCACGTCCGGAAGCAGACGCCGGTGCAGTCCGTGCGGGCCGCTCTCGTACGGACTTCCCTCGTACGGACCGCCTTCGTACGGACTTCCCTCGTACGGGCCGGGCGGCGGTGTGGGCGGCAGCATGATCGCGATTATTCCGGAAGGACGCCTTCGACCAGGTCGGATACGCGCTGCAGCTCCGGCTGGATCTCGTCCGCCTCGGCCCGGTCGACGGCGGCGAGGCGCCACCACACGGCCCGGGCGTTGCGCAGCACGCGCCGGGTCTCGTCGACGGGCGCCTGCGCGTTGTGCCGCCGCTCGGCGGTCCGCAGGTGCAGCCGCATGATCGCGGCCCAGTCCTCCTGCAGCAGCAGCGCCAGCCAGGCGCGCGTGCCGAGCACACCGACGGTGTGCGGATGCAGCGCCCCGTACTCCCGGTCGAGCGCCCCTTCCAGCTCACGCGCAGCGAGGGCCGCTCCGGCGAGATCCCCGCGCAGCTCGGCGGCGACGATACGGCCGAAGCGTTCGGCGTGGTGCGGGGGGAGGGGGCTGCTCCAGTCGGGAGCGGGGGCGGGCGGGGCCGGTACGGGGGCGGGAGCGGGCACTACGGGCGCCGGCACGGGCGTAGGCGCTACGGGTTCAGGCGCTACGAGCGCAGGCGGCACCGCCGCCGGAGCCGGCTGCGGTGCCACAGGAGCAACGGGAGCAATGGGAGCCGCAGGAAACACGGGCGCCACAGGCGCCGGCGCGGGCGGCGGCGTCGGATGCGGCGCCGACAGCGGCGTCACCGCCCCGTCGTGGTCGACGATCAGCGGCCAGGCCGACCCGTCGGGCTCCTTGGCGATGATGCGTATGGGATGGCCGCGCCGGGCCGCCCGCACCCGTATGTCCGCCAGCGCGGACGTCCGCCCGTCCTGCCCGGGCAGCGGCTCTACGGGCTCCCCCTCGATCGTCGCTTCACCCGCTGCGCTGATCACGATGGTGTAGACGGGAGTCAGGGGGACCGAGTCGAGGTCCGTCACAACAGGCATGGTCAATCCTTACGTACCGGCGCCGCCAGCAGGCCAACGGGGCCACGGCAACGCACGTGCCGCGGCCCCGGGGGTAATGATGACCCGGATCACCCACCGTTGGGGTAGTAGGGGGGCGACCAGCCCAGATACTCCGCGCCCCACTTGGACTCGATGTCCGTGGCCGGAACGATCGAGATCTCACCGGGGGTCACGATGTCGTTGGAGGCGACCTTGCCGTCACCGACGTAGATGGCGACGTGACCGGCCCGGTGGTGGGTGTCCCAGAACATCAGGGCGCCCGGCGGCGGGTTGCGGTCCTTGTCGTGACGCATGTTCTGGGGCATCACGTCCGTGTAGTGGTCGATGGCGTAGTTGGTGCCCGAAGATCCCCGGCCGTAGGCGATCGCCGTGAAGGCCAGGCACCGCTGGTACCACTCGCCGTTGTGGCTCTCGGCCTGCTGCTTGGCGTAGGCGATCGCTCCCGCGGTGTCGCGGGGGTTCTTCACGATGTCCGGCCAGCTGGCCTGGCTGTCGTGGAAGGGCTCACCGGGCGTGCCGGGATTGTTGCTGCCCGACGTGTTGCAGCGATCCGCCTTCTCCTTGTCGGGGTTGTTGTTGGGCTTGTCGTCGGGCTTCTTGCTGGACTTGTCGTCCTTCTTCTTGCCCGGCTGGTCGGGGTGGTTCTCGCCCGGCCGGTCCAGGTCGATGCCCGCTTCCTTGGCGATGCTCCGCGCCTGGGCCTCCTTGGGCCCGTAGGCGTCGGGAAAGCCGGAGCGCTGCACCTTCTGGGCGGCGTCGTTGAGCGACATGTTCTCCCAGGCGACGTCCTCCAGCCCCGGCGGGTCGCCGCTGTCACCGCCGAAGAGGAACATGTGGGCGGCGTACTTGGGGTCCGTGATCTGTTCCTTGGTGCCCCACCCCGAAGACGGGCGCTGCTGGAAGATGCCGAGGGAGTCGCGGTCGCCGTAGTTGATGTTCGACAGCTGCGACTCGGCGAGACCCGTCATCAGGGCGATGAGCGTGGCCCGGCCGGGCAGCTTCCCGTCCTTGGCCACCTGGTCGATGATCTTGGCGTTCTCGACCTGTTCCTCGCGGAGCTTCTTGCTCGCGCCGCCCGTGGTGTCCCCGGTCTGCCCGTTTCCGGACGGCCCGTCGTTCCCGGGCGAGCCGGGCTGGGAGCAGCCGGCGGCGACGGCCGAAGGGCCGCCGCCGATCCCGGCCAGCATGCCCACGATCAGCAGGAGCCCCATGAGGAGGCCGATCCCGGGTATGCCGAGCTTGAACGCGAGCCCCTTGCGCAGCCCGCCCGAGGCCAGGGCGAGGGCCTGACGTGAAACCACTCGCTCAGACCCCCAGGACCCGGCCCACGCGCCAGCCGTCGGAGGTCAGCATGATCTCCGTCAGGTAGACCCTCGTCTCGGTGTACGTCCGGTAGCCCTTGACCGTGATGTCGATGCTGGTCTTGCGCCAGACCCGTGCCTCCGTGTCCGCCTGCTTCCGCACGCGGTCGTCGTCGGCGGGGCCGACCGTCACCTTGTCCACCTTCGAGACGCCGCCGTTGGAGACGAGCTCGGCCCACGCCTTGTCGTCGAACTGCTTCAGGTTCGTCACCAGCGCGTCGGTCATCCACGGCGCGGCCCGGTCGACGGACGCGGTGTGCGTCTTGTCCACCGGGGGGTTGCGCGTGAGGTAGGCGCGGGCCCAGCCCTCGGCCGTCTTCTCCGGCTTGCTGCGATCGGCCTTCGCGGACGGGGAGGGCTGGGGCGCCGGAGGTACGGGCGCCGAGGACTGCTTGGTGTCGGGCTCGTCCAGGGTCCGGTTCTTGGCCGTGTCCCCGGCGTGGCCCACCGTCGACGGTGCCCCCGTGCGGTCCGGCCACCAGTGTGCCGCGGCGGCGCCGATGGCGAGGATGACGACCATGACGAGGATCGCCCCGCCCGCCGTGATCGGCTCACGGCGGCGCTCCTCGGCCAGCCGGCGCTTGTACTCCTCGCGCTGCTCCTGCCGGTAGGCCTTGCGGGCCTTCCTGCGGACGCGGCGCTTGCCGACCTTCTCGATCTCCTCGGGGTAGTCGTACTCCGCCTTGAGCATCTCCCGCCACTCGGAGGACGGGCGCTGGTTCTGGTTCTTGCTCACCTGTCCTCTTCCTTACCGGCGGCCACGGGGCGCGGGAGGCCGCACGGCGGTGCGCCTCTTCGGCCGGGAGGCACCCTGGCCGGCGGCGGAGGCCCCACTGCGGACCGCCGCCTTGCGGGCTTCCGCCACGCGGCGCTGGGCTCCACCGCTGCCCGGCTTCGGGGCGTTCCGGAACCCGTCGCCGCCTCCGGACTGACCGCGTGCGGCAGACGTCGCGGGGCGTGCTGCCCGGGCAGGGGTGCCTCTCTTGTCGTCGGGCCGGCGTTCGTCCCGGTCCAGTCGGGCCTGGGCCGCTGCCGAAACGCTCTGCAACTGGCCCACACGGAGCGCGCGGCTGTTCAACTCGCCCGGACGGCCCGAACTGCTGACCCGCAGGGGCCCGGCGCTGCCTGTCTTCGCCGCGCGGCTGGCCGCACTCACCTGAGCGGACGTCCTGGGCGAATCCATACCGCCGCCACCGCTGACGTATGCCGCCCGCTTCGGGGAGCCCTTGGCCACGCCGGCGGCGTCCATGTCGGCGTTTCTGTCACTGAGCTGCTTGACGGCTTGCGCCATCCGGAAGGGCCGCTGGATCAAGCGTTCGTCGGCAGCTGCAGCGATCCTCTTGCCCGCCCGGCCGGCACCCGCGGCCGTCTTTTTCGCTCCCCCCCAAGCGCCCTTGCCGCCGAACTTGCCGGCCGCCAGGGCGGCACCGCCGGTCTTCCGGGCCATGAGGGCCCCGGCTCCCTGCGCGAGCTTCATCGCACCGGCGTTGAAGGACGAGTTGGTCGCGCCGGTCACACCGACGATGCTCTCCATGATCCCGCGGAACTTGAACGCGACGATCGCGGAGGTGATGCTGATGCCCGCCGACGCGAACCAGCCGTAGCTGCCGACCATGGACACGCTCGCCGTGTTCAGCACGAGCACGCACCCCAGCACCATCGTGCTGACGAACGACTGCAGGGCGAAGCCGAGCAGGGTGTCGAACCACCGGACGCCCCACTGACGCGGCCTGCCGGGGATCACCCACAGACAGGCGAAGACGACGCCCGCGAGCAGCAGCATCAGCGCGCCGATCAACGAGGCGAGGGAGGCGAAGGCCAGGGCCACCGCGAGGACGGCGAAGAGCGCCACACAGACCGCGGAGGCCATGGTGACCATGACTCGGGCGTGGCCCACGTGGCCCTGGCGGTACTTGACCGCCGCCTCGCCGACATGGTCCGTGCTGACGTTCGGCTTCAGCCAGTCCTCGCGCTTGCCGGTGTCCGAACCCTGGTCCAGCAGGCCCTTTCCGTAGTCCTTGCACGTGTTCAGGTTTCCGAACTCGGCGACGCACCACGGTGTGACGACGTAGGACCGCCAGATCGCGTCCGCGGACTTGCGGAGCATGTTGTCCTGGTCGTTTTTGCCGTACGTGGGCGACGCACCGATGTCGATGGGTTCCTTGGACTCGTTGCCCATGCCGGCGGACGCGGCCTTCATGGCCGTGTTGCTGCCGATGGTCCGGACCGAGTCGAGCCCGTCGATCCACACCTTCGGAGTGGTCAGCAGCGAGATGGACAGGATCCCTGCCGCGGCCACCCATCCCAATTGGCTGATGGACGTGCCGTTTCTTCGATGGTTCGCGTACGCGATCAGCGCGCCCACGGCCATCGCCGACGGAAGCAAGGTCGTCGAGACCGTGCCCGCCGCCCCGGAGATGGCGGTCGCCATGGAGTCCTCGAGCTTGTCGATGGACGTGAACTTGAACGTCCACTGCACGACGACGATGGCGGCCAGGGCCAGGACGACGGTCAGCCCCATGAAGATCTGGGCGACGAACTGCAGCGCCCAGTCACCGAACTCGTCCCAGCCCAGCTGGACGTCCAGGTTGTAGAGCATGGGGTCGCCGTACTGCTCGTACAGCGTGCCCGGACCGGAATACGAGGTGTGCGGTGCCGGGAGGAGGCCGCCGATGCCGGCCGGCCGGTATTTCGCGTGCTTGTCGTCCGCCGCGGCGGCGGACGCCGTCACCATCAGCGTGGTGAGGGCGCCCACGACCGGGACGGCCAGATTGCGGAGCCGTGGGATCCTCAATGCGACCTCATCAGTGCGCTCGTCACCGGGCTCGAATTCTTCATCTCCGAGTCGAGGACCTCCTTGTTCTGGTCCACGAGCCACTGACCCTTGAGCTTGACCATGCGGAGCGCGTCGCGCGTGACGGTGACACGGCCGCCTTCACCGGTGGTCTGCGCAGTCACCATGACGCCGGTCCCGGCGGGGTGATTCCCGACCGGGGCCACCTCGACGGGATCCCCGGTGACGGTCACCGTGGCCACTGCCAGCGCCGCGTCGCCCGTCTTGTCGTCCGCCCTGGGCTGGTAGAAGCTGAGGCACTTCTCCGGGGAGTCGCCGTAACGGCCTTCCTCCGTCTTCATGCCGCAAGCGGTCTGACCGTCGTAGGCGATCTCCGCCTTGCGGAACTTGACCGCGGCGTCGAGCATCGCCTGCCGGTCCTTCTTAGCCGCCTCGCGGTACTCCCGGGCCTGCCGGTCCGCCGCCGACTCCGTCTTCTTCGCGCCGGGCTTGTCGCCGTCCTTGCCCCCGCCCGAGGACGACGAGCACCCCGCGACCACCAGCACCGCCGTGGCCGCCGCCGCGGTCACCCCCGCGATCCGCCTCTTCACGCGTTCGCCTCCTCGTAAGCCGGCTTGCTCATGGACAGCGGGCCCCCGCCCGCCCCACCGCTGTTCTCCGCCTTCGGCGTCGTGTTCAGCAGCTGCAGCATCTCCAGCGAGGGCACGTCGAACTGGACCGTCGCGCTGCTGAAGCGGCGGTCGCGCATGATGCAGTGGCCGTGCCGGATCTCCTGCGTCACATCGACGCCGATGGCCTGGATCAGCTGGCGCGTGTGGGCACCCTTCGGCAGGTCGAGCAGGGCCGCCATCGCGTCCTGCTGCTCGGGCGTCGTCAGCTGGAAGCCGAAGACCGTCGTCATCTGCTCGACGAGGCCGGTCAGGCTGGCCAGCGACTCCGGGTCCTGGGTGTCCACGACGAGCGCGGTGTGCAGCGCTCGGCCGACACGCGCGATGTACTGGAGGAACGAGCTGCCCTCGCGCGTGGCCGTGAGGACGTGCACCTCGGGCACCGCCACGACCTTGCGCAGGCCGCGCAGGTCCTTCCGGCCGGCCATGCTGATGCCGTAGGCGAGCAGCGAGTGGACCAGTGCCACCGAGAGCCGCTGGTGGACGGACCAGTCGTCGCGGGAGTCGTCGGGCGACGGCAGGGTGATGCCCGGGACCTGGACGACCCAGATGCCCGGCGTGGGCGTGATCAGGGACGAGCCGGACGGCTTGCCCATGAACGGCGCGCCCAGGCCGGTCAGCGACAGCTCGTACAGCGCGTCGCCCGTCTCGCGCGACAGCTCGTCGGGCGACTGCCGGAGCCGCTCGATGACCTTCCACGTCGCCGGGTCGCCCTCGGCGATGATCTCGTTGACCGCGCTCTGGATCGGCGTCTCCGCACCCCGCATCCGCAGGTGCTGCGGCAGCGAGATGCCCAGCTGCGCCGGCACCTCGGTCTGGGCGCGCTCGGCGCTCTCGCCGCTGAGCAGGAAGAAGAGGTCGGCGACGCCCGCGAACTGCGAGCCCGTCTCGATCAGGTGGGCGTTGAGCCCGTACCGCTGGCCGGCCGAGACCAGGCCGCCCATGTCGCCCTTGAAGTCCAGCGCGAGCACGAACGAGCCGCGGAAGCCGGAGTCCAGCAGGGACAGCATCATCGCGGTCGTCTTGCCGCGGCCGCTTCGGCCGATGAAGGCCGTGGTCGTGGCGTCACCGCGCTCGGAGCCACCGGTGAGGTCGTTGCGGACGACGCCGGGGGTCGAACCGGTCAGGTAGCCGATGACCGGGCCGGTGTCGTCACCGACCGAGGCGCCGCCCCAGAACCACGAGCCGGCGAAGGCGCCGACCGTACGGGTGTGCACCAGGTCCGGCACGCGCAGCATGTCACCGGGCTGGGCCTCCAGCCACAGCTCGCGCTGCTCCTCGGCGGCGACGCTGACCTCGATGCCGATGCCGCCGTAGAAGCCGATCACGGCGTCGCAGCGGCTGCGCAGGTCGTCCAGGGAGATGTCACTGCTGATGATCAGGCGCGGGTGGTCCTCCAGCAGCGTGACGTCCTCGCGCTTCATGTCGCGCGAGAGGGACGTCATCGTCTCCTCGGTCTCCTCGATCTCCTGGGCGGTCTCACCGGCGGAGTGCTTGGCCGCGCTCTGCCGCTGCTCCTTCGCCAGGCGCCGGACCTCGTCGATCTGCTTGAGGGCGTCGCGCTTGTGGAGGACCTTGAAACGGACGGACGGTTCGGGGTTGACCGGCAGGGCCGTGATGTCACCGGCGTCATCGTCGTCCATGAGCTCGGGGACGTACGTGATCTCCGCGACGGATCTCAGCCATTCGCCCGGACCCGGCGACTCCATCTCCTCCGGGAAGCCGTCCATCGTGAGGATCGCGCTCCAGCCGACCGTTTCGCCACGCTGGTCGAGGACCCGGACGTGATCGGGGTAGGGCAGGACGCGCCCGCGCGTGAGCTGGGCGAGCTTGGCGCCGGTGATCATTCCCTTGTCGTCCGGGGAGGGCAGCGGCGTGCCGCGGCGCTGCTCGCGCGCGATCATCCAGGCCAGCAGCTCCACCGTGGCCGGCTGCGCCTTCCACGGGGTGGTCTCCAGCTGGCGCCCGAGGCGCCGTGCGAGGGCGTCGAGCCGGGCGATCTCCTTCTGCGACACCGAGGTCGAGCCGATGCCCAGGGCGTCCTGGACGCCCCGGCTGCCGCGCGCCTTCGCCTGGTTGGCGCGCTCGGATATCCGCACGCCGAGCAGGAGCATCCGGGTGGGGAGCTCCAGCTCCTCCAGACGCCCGACGCGCAGGTCGGCCCACGCGGCGTAGTCGCCCGCCGAGAACAGGGTCTCCGCCTCGGTCCGGTAGTCCTCGGCGTTCAGTGGAGACCAAAGGATCTTGAGATGGCAGTCGTAGCCGGCGAGGGTACGGGCCAGGGCACTGCTCGCCTGGTCCTGCTCGGCGTCCCGGGCCGCCTCCGACATCAGGTCGGTGTTGGAGCTTCCCAGCAGGTACCACGCCTCGGCGTGGGTCTCCGTGATGACCAGCCCGTCCGCCAGGCCCACGTAGCGGGGCGGCGGGGCCGAGCGGTCACCGTCGACGCCGAGAAAGCGGGCGATGCCCTTCATGATCTTCATCGCGTACCTTTACGTACCTTTCCGGCCCTTACGGCCGCCGCCCGGCGCCTTCTGTGCGGTGTGCACCGCGTTCTGCACCGCGTTCTGCGGCGCGTTGTGCGCCGCGTTCTGCGCCTTCTGTGCCTTCTGGGACGAGTGGTTGCGCGACCTCGCCCGGTAGACGTGGTCCGGCCCGTACAGCCGGGGCCGGGCCTCGAGCGTGATGGCCCGGCCGGACGTGCGCTGCGGCTCCTCGTTGCCCAGGAACCCTTCGAACGCGCCCATGCCGGGGAGGGACATGACGTCGTCGGCCTTCTCACCGAGGCGCGCCCGCAGCGGGAGCCACTCGGAGCGGGCCGCCGCCCGGCGGCCGCCGTTGATGACCGGCCGGTGGCCCACCGTCAGATAGCGGATGGTGAGGGCCCACTGCGTGAGGTTCCAGCGCCGCTCATTGCGCCGGGACCGCTGTGATCCGTAGAAGGTGATGAGGGCCGGCGGCGCGAAGTAGAGGGTGAAGAAGACCTGCGAGGGCCACCCGAAGATCAGGAAGAGCGCGCCCATCCACACCGCGTAGACGACGGCGCCGGTGGTGAGGACCCGTCGCGACGGGCCCTCGCCGAGGTCCATGCCGAGCAGCTCGTGCTGGCGTGTCTCCAGATCGAAATGGCGGGTGAAGGTATGCCCTACCCTCATGCCCCCGCCACTTTGGTCCAGATCGCGGTGAGCATGCCCTTGGCGCTGTCCGACGCGTAGACGAAGCCGGCCACGACGACGCCCGCGATGAAGTGGGCGAGCAGCTCGCCCCATTCGCGCTTGGCGTAGTGGCCGATGGCCCTGACGGCCAGGACGATCAGGAAGATGTTGCCGGCGACGGCAATCACCCAGGTCTTGAGCTCGTCACCATTGGACAGCGCGATTTCCATCGTTATTCCCTTTGCTTGAGATAAGAGCGGACAGATCCGGTATGCGGAGGCAGTCCCCGGCGCTCCGGTCAGGAGGACAGGCCTCCGTGGACCTCCGAGACCTGCCAGCGTTCGGCCTTGGCCGAGGCGACCCGGGTCAGCTTGACCCGGTACGTCTGCTCGAGTTCGGCTCCGCCCATCAGCCACGTGACGGTCGCGGCGCCAGTACGGTCGCTTCCGCTTCCTTCGTCGACCGACCAGTTGCGGAGCGAGCCGAGGGACACTCCGGGCGGCAGGGCCGCGACGGAGGCACCGGGAGCGGCGACGGACTCGGCCTCGCCCGTGGCGTACTTGCCGAAGAACTCCTCGACGACGCTGCGGGTCTTGTCACTGAAGTCGTTGTCAGCGGTCTTCGCGGTGAACGCGGGGGCGGACGGGGCGTTCTGCGGGACGCCCACCAGGCCGGGCTGGCCCGTGACGACGATCCGGCCGGAGGTGTAGACGACCGGGATCTCCAGACCGATCCACCGGGGGCCGGTGACCGTCCTGGAGTCGTTCCCCTTGGACGCGTCGTCCTTCTTCGCGTCGTCCTTCTTGTCCTTGGACTTGTCGTCCTTGGACTTGTCGTCCTTCGGCTTGTCGTCCTTGGGCTTGTCGGACGACTTGCCCTTGTCGTCGGAAGCGGGCCCCTTCACCAGGACGTCCACCCGCACCCGGGCCCGCTTGTCCTTCTCCTCGGAGACCGGACCGGGCTGGGCCACGAGGACCTCCTGCTGACCGCGGGTGTTCCAACCCGCGGCAGGGTCCGTCCCCTTGGCCAGGTCACGGGCCAGGGCCTCGGTGCGCGGCTTGGGGTCGTTCTCGTCCCACGTCAGATAGGCGCGCGCGAAGCGGGCGGCGACGGCCTGGGCCTCCTGCACGGGATAGGTCGGCCCGTTGTTGACCTGGACCGGCTCGGACTTCGGCGGCGCCGGGGCCCAGAACCAGGAGCGGATGCCCGTGATCGCGGCCAGCGCGACGACGCCCCAGAGCGCGCCGCGGCCGACCTTGACCAGGAACTTGGTACCGCTCTTCTCGTCCTCCAGCTGCCAGGGGACGTCACGGCCCTTGCCCTGACCCCGGCCCGTCGGGGCGGCCTGGTCAGGAGCGGGCTGTGGCGCGCCCGGAGCCTGCGCCTGCAGGCGGGCGGCGGCATCGGTCCACTGCTGGAGTCCGGCGGGGGCCGGCGGGGCGGCCTGGGCGGGTACGGGGGACGGCGCCGCTGCGGATTGCTGCTGACCGGGTACGGCGGGCTGACCGGCCGGTGCACCCGCCGGCGGATTCGCCGCGTTCTTGTCCCCCTGCGGCTCCGGCAGATTCAGAATCCGCCGCATGACCGTCTTGAACGTGCTCAACCCTGGTGACCCTTCCCCCGTGCTAGGCCTGAGTGGCAGGACAGTACGTCGACCATTACTGATCGTCAAATTACTTCGGACGAACAGTTTCCGTTCGGATATGAACGATCTTGATCGATGCGACGCCCTTAATTTCCCGACAAGGCGGACGCTTCCGCGCACCCCCTCGGCGGTTGCGTGGCTTGGCTCACGTCAGCGACGGGCCACGGCCACGGGATTGCGCGGGCAGGGGCTCGGTGCGCACAGCCGCGGACTCCTGCCGGCCCTGCTGCGGAACCGTTTTTGTAGCCAACTTGTTGCGGAGCTCCCGGCGTTCGTCCTGTGCCGGGCCGTCCATGTCGAGGGCGGACCGAGTCGCTTGCGCCTGTGATTGCGCGCGAGCCGCGGCTTCAGCCGCATGCTTCGCTTTGAGTCCGGCTTCCTTCCCCTGGACGACCTCGACGGCTTCCCGGCTGACGTCCGGATTGAGCTCGGCCCGGATAACGCGCTCGCCGAACTGCTCCTGGCCGGGCGGGATGCGGATGATTTTGTTGCGCTCGCTCTGGAGCAGATCCGCGGCCTGCTTGTACTGCTTCGCCAGGCCTTCGTCCTTCCCGGCGAGCTCCTTGAACTTCCCGGAACGCGTCAGCTCGTACAGCTCATGGTTCTCCGACTTCGCCTGATAGCTCTCCGGAGTATGAAACTGCAGCTCGAAGTGCTCCTTCGTCTCCGAGTGCCGCCAGGAAGTGTTCAGCCCCTTGTAGACCGGGTCATCCCAGGTGTTCACTTCGTAGACCGGCTCGTAGCCCTGCTCGCGCAGTTGGGCGTACGACTCCTTCACGCCTTCGGCGTATTTCTCCGTCTCGAAGGTCAGGGTGTAGCGATTCAGGTCGTCGACGTATTCGGCCGTTTCCTCGGCACTCACGTTGTCGGCCTTGCGCGCCACAGCGGCCTTGCGGCGGAAGGAGTCGAGCCCCTTCAGAGAGTGGTCCAGCCCGACCACCTGACTGCCGTGGCTCTCGGCGGTCCTCTGCTGGATCCCCTTCACCACACCGTCGAGATGACCGCGCGCCGCCCTGGCCTGCTCCCACCGGTTCGTGATGATCCGGTTCTCGTCCTCGGTCAGCGTCAGATGGTCTTCCTCCGCCGCCTTGCTCCCCCGCCAGGCCCCCACTTCACCGCTCACAGTTCCGTGGCCCCCGTGACGCCGAAGATCTCCTGCAGAAGCTGCTCGGCCTCATCGGCCGTGAGCTCGACAAGGTGCGGGGACGAGGACGACCGGCCGTCGAACGCGTTGAAGGCCGCCATGGTCGGGCCCCATTCCGACTCGCTGGTGAACGACTCGTCACGGATGTTCTCCGGACTGCGGCGGCGCCTGACCACGGTGGTCGGCGCACGCCCGTCGTCCCAGGCGCGCCGGCTCGAGTAGTGAGCCCAGTACTGGACCCAGCCCTGCCGGTCGGCCGCCAGCGCGGCCGCGTGCTCCTCGGAGACGGCGTGCAGCACCTCGGGGGCGGGCGGGGTCTGCACGTTCGTCGCCGTCACGTCGTGCCACTGCCAGTCCAGGAGGGACAGGTACTCCCACGCGTCACCGCGACGACGCCACAGGCCGTCGGGCCGGTCCACCGTGTAGCCCTGCGGCACCTCGGCGAAGTATGCGTACTGCTGCTCACTCATCATTTGCTTTCCTTGCTTCAGGAGTCGCCGCGCTATGTCAGCGACGGGCCCCGGCTGCGGGACCGCTGCGGAACGGGGTCGATGCTGGGCGCGTCGGGCCTCTTCCGGGGCGCTTGCGCGGCGGGCGCGGCGGCCAAGTGGTCGCGTAGGCCTTGGGAGGTGGACTGTGCGGGTCCGTCGAGCGTGAGGGATGCCTGCTCCGCCTGCCTTTTGGCTTCGGCTTTGGCTTGGGCCTTGGCCTCGTTCTCCGCCAGCTTCTCCGCTTCCTTCTGCCGGATCAGCTCCACGTGCTCCGCGGGCACGGGCTTGAGCTCATCCCGGATCAGCTGCTCGCCGATGCGTTCTTGACCGGGCGGAATCTTGACGTTCTTGTACCGCTCGTTCTGCAGATGATTGGCGGCGTTGCGGTAGGACCGCGCCAGCTCCTCATCGCCCTCGGCGAGCTCGTCGATATCGTTGCTGCGGGATATCTCGTAGAGCTCATGGTTCTCCATCTTGGCCTTGAAGCCGTCCGGAGTGTGGAACTGCAGCTCGAATTTTTCCTCGGACTGCGTGTGCTGCCACGTGGTGTTGACCCCCTTGTACACCGGGTCCTGCCACGTGTTCTTCTCCGCCGTGGGCTCGTAACCCTGCTCACGGAGACGCTCGTACGTCCGCTCCACGCCCTCCGTGTAGGAGTCCGGCTCGAAGGTCAGGGTGTAGCGGTTGAGGTCGTTGACCTTGCGCGCCGTCTTCTCGACGGGGACCTTCTTGTCCTTGACGGCCGCTGCGGCCTTGCGCCGGAACGAATCCACGTCCTTGAGGGAGTACTCCAGGCCCTCCAGCTTGCCGCCGTGCGACTGTGCCGTCTCCTGCTGGACGTCCTTCAGCATGGCGTCCATGCGGTCCCGCGCGGCAGCAGCCTGCTCCCAGCGCTGGGTGACGACACGATTCTGCTCCGGGCTGAGCTCATAGCCCTCGCCCTTCCAGCCCCCCGTTTGACCGCTCACAGCTCGGTGACCCCCGTCAGACCGAACAGTTCCTGCGCGAGCGCCTCGGCCTCATCGGCACTCAGCTCCTTCAGGTAAGGCGGGTTGGACGTGCGAAGGTCCCGGGACTCTTCGATCGCGTTCGTCGGACCCCAGACGTCGCCATCCTGGAACGATTCGTCCAGAAGGCGCTCGGGGCTGCGCCGGCGCCGGACCAGGGTGGTGGGCGGCTCGCCCTCCTTCCAGTCCTCCTCGTCGACGTAAAGCGCCCAATAGCGCACGAATGCCAGCCGGTCGGCCGCCAGGCCTGCCGCCCGCTCCGCCGTCACCGGATACAGCGTGTCCATCGCCGGAAGTGTCCGTACGGTGGTCTCACCGAGTCTGTGCCACTCCCAGTCGAGCAGCGAGAGGTAATCCCACTCCTCGCCCAGCCGGCGCCAAAGGCCTGACGGCCGCTCTTCCGTATAAGGCGCTTCCGCCTTCACGAAGTATTCGTACTGCTCACTCATCAATTGCTTCCCTTCGCAGGAATCTCGCCGTACCGCTGGTTCTGGATGACCTTCGCGGCGTCCTCGTGGCCCTCGGCCATCCGATCCGTCTCCTCACCCAGCGGGAGAAGACGGTTCGAGCGGTACAGATCGTAGAGAAGGCGGTTCTCCGTCTTCACCCGATAACTGTCGGGCGTATGGAAGGCGATTTCGAAGCGCACCGCGCCGTCCGGCCGCTGCCACACCGCCCGGAACCCCTTGTACACCGGGTCCTCCCACGTGTTCTGCTCCGAGCCGGGAACGATGGCGTAGCCGCGTTCGTGCAGCAGGGCGTACGTATGGCGGACGCCTTCGGTGTAGGCGTTCGGGGCGAAGGTCAGGGTGTAGCGGTTCAGGTCGCGGACGGTGCTGAGGATCTTTTCCAGGGGGACGCGGTCGTCCAGTTGCAGGGCGACCTTGCGGCGGAAGGCCTTCAGGCCCATCAAGCGGTGCTGTTTGCCTTCCAGCTTCGCGCCGTGCGTGTCGCGCAGCGTCTCCTCGACGGCTTCCACCGCCGCGTCCAGGCCCTTGTGGGCCGCTCGCGCCGCCTCCCAGCGGTCCGTCACCGCCTGGTTCTGGTCCGCTGTCAGCTCTACGCGGCGGCCCGGGCCCGAAGAGTCGTCCTTCCAGGCCGTGACCGGCTTCTTCGTCGTCACAGTTCCGTCGCCCCCTTCGCGCCGTGGAGTTCGTCCAGCAGTCGCTCCGCCTCCGCCGGGTCGATCTCCACCAGGTGCGGCGGGTTCGACGGGCGGGCGTCGAAGAAGTCGTGGACGGCCTGTGTCGGACCCCATTCGTTCCAGGTCTTGAACGCCTCGTCGTAGACGCGCTCGGGGCTGCGGCGCCGGCGGACGACCGACACCGGGGGCTCGCCCGCCCGCCAGTCCTGCTCGTCCACGTACCGGGCCCAGTAGCGGACCCAGCCCTGCCGGTCCGCCTGCAGGTCCTCGGCCCGGTCGGCCGTCACCTCGTGCAGGGCGGCACGCGGAGGCGGCAGCTGGACGTCTGTGTCCTCCGCCCTGTGCCACTGCCAGTCGAGCAGCGACAGGAACTCCCACTCCTCGTCGCGCCCGGCGGCGCAGCGCCACAGGCTCGACGGGCGCTCCACCGGATAGCCGTTCGGTGACGTCTTGACGAAGTAGTCGTACCTGGCGTGCTCCAGGCGGCGCCGCTCGGCCTCCGCCTCGGCCATGCGCTGCTTCAGCGCCGCCGTGTCCGTCGGGCGGCCCGGGCGGTCGGGCGAGTGGTCGTCCTCGCACTCGCTGAACATGTAGTGCTGGCGGATGCGCTCGATCGTCGGCCACAGCCACATCTGGTGCCAGTACGCGAGGTCGCTGCCCTCGCGCGACGGGTCCGCGTCCGCTGCCGTGGCCGCGCGCCAGGAGGCGTGCAGGGCGGCCAGTTCCTCGGTGACGCCGCCGTGCAGCGGCCAGCACGGCCAGATGCGCAGGTGGAGCTGCGGCGCGTAGTGCTTGCCCAGCCAGTCCAGCCAGTCCGCGAGCTTGCGCCAGTCGTCCTCCGTGGCACGGAGGGACCACGGCTGGTGGTCGTCGCCGTCGCCGGCACCGGACGCGGAGGGCCCGGCCGTCGCCGCCTCCACCGCGTGCAGCCGGTCGATGACCTCCGACACGACCTCCGTGACCTCGGCCTGGTTCGCCTTCGTCCCCGAGGCGAAGTTCTTGACCGCCGTCTCGAACTGGGTGCGCCACTCCCGGAGGGTTTCGATCTCCTCCCGGAGGGACTTCAGTTCCTGCTGGAGTTCGTCTTCCATGGCTTCCCCCTGCTGCCTGCTGCCTGCGCCTGCTGCCTACGCGCCCGGGATCTCCACCGGCGGCGGTCCGATCCGCGACGCCCGCGTCGCGTGCTCGGCCGCCTTCAGCGCCGCCCCGTCCCGCCGCTGGTCCCACGGCAGCAGCTCGGCGATGACGCCCGGCGCGCCGCGGAACAGCAGGAGCGCCCGGCCGTGCGGCAGCTGGCGGATCTCCTCGGGGCGGAGGATGCGGCGTTCGCGCTCGACCTCGTTGGTGCCGTAGCCGAAGAGGCGCTGGCTGTCGCGGGACTTCGAGATCTCCATGATCTCGGCCTCGCCGACGAGTTCGGAGAAGCGGCGCAGCGCCTCGACGTCCTTCAGGCCGCCCATGACGAGCGTCGCGGCCGCGTTGTCGAGCAGCGTGTCGGCCTCGTGCTGGCCCCACCGGAGCACGGCCTGGGCCAGGGACTGCAGGGCGTAGACGATGTGGATGCCGTAGCCACGCGCGTCGGAGGCCAGCGACGGCAGCTTCGGCAGCGGGGCGACGTTCGCGACCTCGTCGAGGACGAGGCGCAGGAACGGGTCCAGCCGGCCGGACGGCAGGCGCGGGGCGCGCCGCTTCGCCGCGTCGACGACCTCGCCGAGCAGCATCGTCGTCAGCGGCGAGACGTTCGTCGACGCGTTGGAGTCGCTGATGAGGACGAGGGTGTCGCGGGAGGCGACGAACGCGTCCGGGCTGAAGGTGGGCACGCCCTCCTGCGGGGTGACGCAGCGCAGCACCTTGCGCAGGGCGAGCGGCTCGATCTGGGCGGCGAGGGTCTGCCGGGTCGAGGCGACGGTCTCATCGGCGCCGGTCGACACGGACCGCAGCAGGACGTCCCAGCCGGGCTCGGCGTTGGGGTGGTCGGTGAGGATGGCCCGCGGTTCGCTGGCCTTCTCCAGGTTGGTGGCCCAGCGCATGACGTGCTCGATGGTCTTGCCCTCCAGCGCCGCGGCGTGGAGGAGCCGCGTCAGCGCGGACGACGCCGTCTGCTGGAAGAAGCTGCCGTTGCTGGAGGAGCTGTCGTCCGCGCCCATCCCGACGGAGAACGACAGGGCGCGCGACGTCGCGGTCTCGCCCTCCTGACAGCCGGCCACCGGGTCCCACACCATCTTGTGCGGCCAGCCGACCGTGTCGAGCGGGTCGAAGACCCACACCCGGCCGAGGCGCGAGCGCGGTTCGGCGATGACGTCGAGGACGTCGGCGCGGGTGGAGGTGACGACGAGCGGACCGGGGGCGTCGAGGCAGGCGGGGATGACGACGTTGCGGGACTTGCCGCCGCCGGACGGGGCGATGACCGCGACCGAGTCCTCCGGCGTGGCCACCAGCGGCTGCCCGCTGCCGACCTGCGTGCCGAGCAGCCAGCCGACCTCGCGGAGCTCCGCGCGCGCGGCGGCCTTGGGGTCGTAGCGGCCGTCCTTGCCGGTGAACGACGTCCCGCGCGTCATCTTGGCGGCCGCGCGGGCGCGCTTCTCGCCGAGCATGTCGCGGGCCTCGGTCGCGGAGGCGAGGCCCTCGCCGCCCGCGCCGCGCGTACGGCGGTGCCGGGCCCGAACGGCCAGCACGACGATCACGATCGGGCCGAGCAGGATGCCGAGCCAGGCGGACACGGTGACGGGGGCGGACGCCGGCTCGATGCCGTCGCCGAGACCGGCGAGGGGCTCGTGCTTCGCGAGCGCGCCGGCCGTGGCCAGGACGTTCCCGAGGGCCATGTGGTCGGCCGTGGCCCAGACAGCCAGGTGCCAGCTGAGGACGACGGCGATGAGCACGCCCGCGCCCTTGGCCAGGGCGATCTCGCCCTTGGGTCCGCCGCTCTCGTGCTTGCGTCCCACTTCGCGCGCGCCTGCCACGCCGTGGACCCCCGTCCCTTGCTTGATGTGATCTCTTCAGATCGCTGCGACGTTAACACCTCTGTGCGACAGGCCGGGCGTTCGAGGCGGGGGGCGGGGACGGGTGCAGCAAAGGTGTTACGCGGACGGTCTCCCACGAAGGGCGTTACGCGGATGCTCTCCCGCTAAGGGCGTTACGCGACGGCCGCGCGGGCCGCGCGCCAGGCCGGGCTGTCCACGTAGTGGTTGTCGAACCGCTCCGACGACTCCTTGATCTCCTCGACGCTCGCCTCGCCCCGCGCCACGCGGTCCAGCAGGCGGTAGTAGTCGAAGCGGGCCATGCCCGGCGTGAAGACGACCAGGGCGTCGGCGGAGTGACCGGCCGCGGAGGCGAACGCGTGCGGGGTGCCCGGCGGTACGGCGAGGAAGTCGTTCTTGCGCAGGGTGAGGACGTCCTCCCCGACCAGCACCTCCAGCGCGCCGTCGAGGACGAGGAAGAACTCGGTGGCACGGGTGTGGAAGTGCGCCGGGGCGCCGGCCGCGCCCTCGGCGAGCGTGGCGCGGTTGGTCGTGAACGCGCCGCCGGTGGTGTCCGAGTCCGCGAGGAGGGTGATCAGCGAGCCGGGGGCGTCGCTGAGGACGGTGGCCTCGGCGGAGCGGACGAGGAGGGGGACGGCGGGGGCGGCGGGGTGCTGGGCGCTGTTCATGTTGATCAATCTAGGGGGCGAGGTGTCCGGTCCCATGGTCCACTTTTCGACCGGAATCGTGGGCCACTTGGTTTTCCTATTCGCTCACCTGACGGAGTGAGAAAACCCCGCTTCACCTGCCATCCAGTTTTGCTGAAAATTGGTCACGGACGTGCCATGAACTCCCGCGTATGGAGGTTTACAGATGGAAGGAAAAGTCGCTCTCGTCACCGGGGCGGCAGGCGGAATAGGGGAATCGGTCGTCCGGACGCTCGCCGAAAGGGGTGTCACCGTCGCAGCGGTCGACAAGGACGCGGTCCGGCTACGGGCCTCCGTCGAGAAATTCACCGCGGACGGGCTGCCCGTGGCGGCGTTTCCCGGGGACGTCACCTCCAGTCCGGAGGTCGAGTCCTTCGTCGACGCGGTCGAGCGGGCGCTCGGGCCGCTGGACTACCTGGTCAACGCGGCCGGCGTGCTACGGCTCTCCGAGGCGCGCCGACTGACCGACGAGGACTGGAAGTTCACCTTCGCCGTCAACACCAGCGGCGTCTTCTTCGTCTCCCGCGCGGTCGTCAACCGCATGGTGCCGCGGGGCAGTGGCGCCGTGGTGACGGTTGCCTCCAACGCGGCCGGTACGGCGCGGGTGGAGATGGCGGCCTATTCGGCGTCGAAGGCGGCCGCCACGATGTTCACCAAGTGCCTGGGGCTGGAGGTCGCCAAATACGGGATCCGGTGCAATCTGGTGGCGCCGGGGTCCACGGAGACACCGATGCTCAGCGATATGTGGAAGGACGAGGCCGCGGCGCGGAAGGCGTCGATCGAAGGGGTTGCGAGTTCGTTCCGCGTGGGCATTCCGCTACGGAAACTGGCCCGTCCGGAGAATGTCGCCCAAGCGGTGGTGTTCCTCCTCTCGGACGCGGCGTCCCACATCACGATGCATGACCTGACGGTGGACGGGGGTGCGGCGCTGGGTGTCTGACGGCACGTCTACGGATTCGAGCGCCGTCGCCGGGCAGTCCCTGCCGCGCGACGGCGCTCGCCGACGTACGGGTCGGGGCGGGGCGGCTGCGCCGTGCGGGGCCGGACGGCTGCGCCGTACGGAGCGACGAACCCTCGCCGCAACCGCACGCCACCACGACGACGGAAACCGGCGGTGCCATACACCGCCAAGGCCGGCACGGCACCGCCGAATACCGCCGCAATGGCCGATCGTCACCACGGCGGAAAGAAAGGGGGGCCCGCCCCCTTCCAGCCCACCGCCCGCAAGCCAGCCCGCTCAAGGCAGGCCCCCTCAGCCTTCAACCACCAGCCCGTTGCCACGCAACAAACCCCCCGCCGCAACGGCGCCCCACCCCTACGACGGAAACCGGCGGTGCCATACACCGCCAAGGCCGGCACGGCACCGCCGAATACCGCCGCGGTGACTGATCGCCATCGCGGCGGAAAGAAGGGGGCGGCCCCCTTCAGCCGCCAGCGCGTTGCCGCGGGGCGAAGGGGAGCGCCCCTTCACCCTCCGACCCGCGTGCCCGCCCCCTCCGCGCCGCGCGCCACCCCCGCCGGCGGATGAGGCGCCGACGCACCCGGGACGCGTTTCCGCCGGCCCCGCAACGCCACCCCCGCCCCCACCGCGCTCGCCGCGAAGGCGCCCGCCGCGAGGAGGAGAGCGAAGGCGTAGCCGCCGGACGTGGCGGAGCCGGCCGTCTCGCCGGCGGAACGCAAGCCCGTCGCGTGGGCCGTGGCGAGGGAGACGAGGATGGCGAGGCCGACGGTCGGGCCGACTTCCATCGCGGTGTTGACGACGCCGCCGGCGAGCCCCGCCCGCGAGTCCTCGACGTCCTCCAGGGCGACGACGGTCGACCCGGAGAACACGCACGCGATCCCGACGGGGAAGACGATCAGGCCGGCCAGCATGGCCCCCGCGTACGGGCTGGAAGCCCCCAGCTGCCCGATCAGCACCAGCCCGCCGGCCGCGACCACCAGCCCGCCCACCATGACCGCCCGCCCGCCGAACCGCCCGATCAGCCGCCCGGCGAGCATGCCGGTCACGACCTGGGCCGCGCTGAACGGCAGGAAGGCCGCCGATGTGAGCAGCGGAGACGCGTCCCGCACGTCCTGGAAGTACAGCGACAGCAGGAAGAAGATCGTGGACATTCCGGCGGAGCCGATGAAGACGGCCCACAGCGCCGTGGCCCGGTGCCGCCGCGCCAGGAACCCCAGCGGCACCAGCGGGTCGGCCACCTTCAGCTCCACCACCGCGAACGCGGCCAGCAGCAGCACCCCGGCCACGACCGGCCCCCACACGACGCCCGCGCCCCAGGGCCGCTCGCCGGCCTGCACGAGCCCGTAGCTCATGACGGTCAGCCCGGCGGTGACCAGCACCGCACCGGGCACGTCCAGCTTCACCCGCACCGGCGCGGGCCCCGCCGGCAGCAGCCGCCGCGCCGCGACCACGGCGGCCAGCGACACCGCCACCGGAACCGCGAACGCCCACCGCCACGACACCCACGTCGAGACCGTGCCGGACAGCAGCATCCCCGCCGTCGCCCCGAACCCGGCCAGCCCGCCCCACACCGCAAGGGCCCGTGCGTGCCGCGCCTCGTCGGGGTAGAGGGAGCGGACGAGGGACATCGCCGCGGGCGCCGCCAGTGCCGCCCCGACGCCCTGCAGGAAGCGGCCCCCGAGCAGGAACGCGAACCCGGGCCCGAGCCCCGCCACCGCCGACGCGAGGCCGAAGACCGCGGCCCCCGCCACCAGCGCCCGGCGCCGCCCGAGCAGGTCCGCGAGCCGCCCGCCCAGCATCAGCAGGCCGCTGAACGACAGCCCGTACGCCGCGCTGACCAGCGTCAGCTGCGCACCGGACAGCCCGAGGTCGCTCTGGATCGCCGGCAGCGCCGGCGACAGCATCGTGATGGCCAGGATCAGGACGACCTGCACGGCGCCCAGCAGGGCGAAACCGCGTCCGGTGCGGGCGACCGCGGTCACGGACGCGTCCCCCGGAGCCGGTGTGAAACCGGATGACATCTTTGCCTACTCTCCTCAGGTCCGGCCCGGAAGCCGTACCGACTGCCCGTGCCGGAACACGTCCCTCGGGTCCCACCGCGCCTTCGCCGCCTGCAGCCGGCGGTAGTTCCCCTTGAAATACAGCTCGTGCCACGGCACTCCGGACCCGTTCCACCGCGCCTCGTTGAGGTCCGCGTCCGCGTAGTTGACGAAGCACCCGTCCGTCACGTCCCCCGGCCTCGGCACGCCCCCGGACGCCGCGTAGACGTCCTGGTAGAACTCGCGGATCCAGGCCAGGTGCCGCGCGTCGTCGGCCGCGTCCTGCCAGAAGGTCACGTAGTGCAGCTTCATCACGGAGTCCCGCTGCGGCACGGCGGTGTCCCCCGCGGACACCGCGTTCACCCGCCCCCCGTACGCGCTGATCATCACCAGCGACATCGGCCCGGAGAAGTCGTCCCGGGTCAGGTGCCGGTGGAAGGCCTTGAGCTGGTCCTCCGGAAAGCCCTTCCGCATGTACGCGGACTTGGCCTTGAACCGCATCGTGGTGTCGGGCGCGGTGAAGCCCGGCCAGGACGTGGTGGCGTGCAGCCAGGGGATCGTCCGCCGGTCGTCCACGCGGTGGGCGATGCCCGCGCCCCGCCCGACCTCGGCCAGGAAGGCGTCGAGCAGCCCGGCCGCGTCCGGCACCGACGCGTCGATCTGCGTCGTCATGGAGAACGCCCCGGCCGACCGGTGCGCCGGCTTCAGCTGGCTGAACAGGCTCGCGTACGGGGATCCGGGCGCGCTGTTGCGCTCGCACCACCGCCCGTAGTTCCGCAGGATCGTGCAGAACGCCGCCTCGCTCATGCCCTCCCACGGCCACGAGACCGTGGAGACCAGCAGTTCGGACGGCGGCTGCGGAAGCAGCCCCGCCGGATCGGTGCCGCTCGCGCCCGGCGCGCGCATCCAGTACCGCGTCACGACCCCGAGCGATCCGCCGCCCGCCCCCGTGTGCGCCCACAGCAGCTCGCGCAGCGGGTCGTTCTCCTCCCGCGTGGCGAGCACCTTCCTGGCGGTGCCGTTCGCGTCGACGACGACGGCCTCGACCCCGTACAGGTGGTCCACGACGAGCCCGTGCAGCCGCGACAGCGCGCCGTAGCCGCCGCCCACGATGTGACCGCCCGCGCCCACCGTGGGGCACGTTCCGCCGGGCACGGTGACGCCCCAGCCCTTGTACAGGGCGCGGTAGACGTCCCCCAGCCGGGCGCCGGGCTCGATGAAGAAGGCGCACCGGGCCGGGTCGTAGCCGACCCCGGCCAGAAAGCTCGTGTCGATGACGAGGCGCACGTCGTCCGAGGTCACGAAGTCCTCGTAGCAGTGGCCCCCGCTGCGCACGGCCGGCTTGCGGCCGGTGTCGACCGCCTCCTGGACGGCCGCGAGCACCTGGTCGGACGAACCCACCAGGCGTACGGCGTCGGGCGTGCCGGTCCAGCGGCGGTTGGCGCCCCGGGCGAGGTCGGCGTAGCGCCGGTCGGAGGGCCGGACGGTGAGCGGCCCGAAGGCGCCAGGCGCGCCCCCGCCCGCACCTGCGCCCCCGCCCCCGTCGGCGGCCACGGCCCGCGCCGGGCCCGGCGGACCCGCCAAGGCCGCGCCCGCGCCCACGGCCGCCGCCCCCGCGACGACCTGCCGCCGCGAGTACCGCCGCCGCGCCCCGCCGTCACTCATCTCCGAGTCCCCGCAGCGCGTGCTGCCGCAGCACCGTCGTCATGGCGTCGAGGGTCGCGGCGAAGTCGGCGTCCAGCTCGTGGAGGTACGCGTTCTCGCGGAGCACGGCCGACGAGGGCGCCTCGGTGAGGCTGATGCTGAGGGTGAGCGTGAGGTTGCCGTGCTCGTCCTCGCCCATCTGGTTGGTGATCACCGCGATGTCGGAGGAGTCCGCGTGCCGGAAGGTGATGCGCCCGGCCGCCTCGTCCGGTGTGACGCGCTGGACGAGCAGCCGCGCGCCGCGCCGGGCCTCGCGCAGGAACCCGTCCTCGTAGCGTTCGAGGATCCGGCACTCGGTGATCGCCGGCACGTAGCCGACGGGATTCTCCGCCTTGTGCAGCAGGACGCGCCACAGCCGTTCGCGTGTGGTGCAGGGCGCGTCGGCGGCGTCATCGACCTTACGGGTCCACGAAAGCGTGATCATGCGTTCTCCTGCGGGCAGCGGCGGAATTACCGGAGGAACCGGGGCCGGAAGCCGGGCCGGGAACCGGAAGCCGGGCCGGAAGCCGGGACCGGGAACCGGAAACCGGGACCGGCAACCGAGAACCAGGAACCGGTCGGCACTCGAAGTCTTCGCCGCATTTCCCGGCCCGGTCGAAGCTCTTCCCGCTACTTCGTCAGATGGCGGCACCTGACGAAGTCAAAGGCATATGCACCCGTACGGCGCCGATTCCCCTGATGCTGAAGGCAGTTGACTCGGCCGCGGTGCCGCGACGGAAACAGGGGAGACGCGATGTCCAAGCGATTCGCAGGCAAGGTTGTCCTGGTCACCGGGGGCGGGGAAGGGATCGGCCGCGCCGCCGCCTTCGCCTTCGCACGCGAGGGGGCCGAGGTCGTGGTCGCCGGCCGGCACCCGGAAATGCTGCACGACACCGTTGAGGAGATCAAGGCACTGGGCGGCAGCGCCAGTTGCGGAATTGCCGACGTGACCCAGCACGGCGAGAACGGCGGGGCCTCCGATGCCGAAGCCATCGTGGCCGCCGTCGTCGAGCGGCACGGCCGCATCGACGTCGCTTTCAACAATGTCACCGAACTCGGCCCCAACCAGCCCGTGGCGGAGATCTGCGAGAGCGTGTGGGGCGAGACCCTGGCCGCCAACCTGACCGGGGTCTGGCTTTCCATGAAGCACGAGATCGCCCACATGGAGCGCAACGGCGGCGGCGTGATCGTGAACACCGCCAGCAACATCGGCAGCCAGGGCATGCTGCCGGGACTCGGTGCGTACGCCGCGTCGAAGGCGGCCGTGAGCACGCTCACCCAGACCGCCGCGCGCGAGTACATCGGCAAGGGCATCCGCATCAACGCCATCAGCCCGTGCCCGCTGGGCCGCGGCGCGAAGGTCGAGGAGATCGCCGACACCGTGCTGTGGCTGGCCTCCGACGAGGCGTCCTACGTCGTCGGCCACGACCTGGTCCTGGACCGCAAGACCGCCGCCTGACTCCTCCCTCCCGAAGCCCCCCGCGTCACCTGCGTCACCCGCATCACGAAGCCCCCGCGTCACCGAGAGGACTGCGAGAGACGACATGGCCAACATCCTTATCGCCGGCGGCGGGATCGGCGGCCTCGCCGCCGCCCTGTCCGTCGCCCGGCAGGGTCACCGGGCGACCGTGCTGGAGCGCAGCGACGTCTTCGGCGAGGTCGGGGCCGGCATCCAGCTCGGCCCGAACGCCTTCCATGCCCTCGACAGCCTCGGCGTGGGTGCCGCGGTCCGCGCGCGGGCCGTGCTGATCGACGAACTGCAGTTCATGGACGGCACGACGGGCGAGCGGATCGCCCGCATGCCGCTGACCGGCGCCTACCGGGAGCGCTTCGGCAATCCGTACGCCGTCGTGCACCGCGGCGACCTCTACCAGGCGCTGCTCGACGCCTGCCGCGCCCACCCCGCCGTCGCTCTCCTCGGCGGTCACTACGTGGTGCGCTACGAGCAGGCCGACAAGAAGGGGGACGGCACGGGCGGCGTCACCGCCATCACGTGCACCGGACGCGCCTTCCACGGCGACGTGCTGGTCGGCGCGGACGGCATCCGCTCGGCCGTGCGCCGTCAGCTCGTGGGCGACGGCGACCCGCGCGTGTCGGGGCACACCATCTACCGTTCGGTGATCCCCATGGACCAGGTGCCGCAGGAGCTGCGCTGGAACAGCGTCACGCTGTGGGCCGGTCCCAAGTGGCACTTCGTGCACTACCCCATCGCGGGCGGCAAGTGCCTGAACCTGGCGGCGACCCGCGACGACGCCGCTTCCGAGGTGGTGACGGGGGTGCCGGTGCCCGCCGGGGCGGTCGTCGCCGAGTTCCCGGAGCTGGGGCACGCCGCGCGGCGGCTGCTGGAGCTCGGCAAGGGCTGGCGGGCGTGGGTGCTGTGCGACCGCGACCCGGTGGCGGGCTGGACGGACGGCCGGGTGACGCTGCTGGGCGACGCCGCGCACCCCATGCTGCAGTACGCGGCGCAGGGCGCGTGCATGGCGCTGGAGGACGCGGTGCTGCTGGGCGAGCTGCTGCGCGGCGCGGAGCCGGGCGAGCCGGCTCTGGAGCGGCGGCTGGAGAAGTACAACGCGGCGCGCAGCGAGCGCACGGCGCGGACGCAGCTGGTGGCGCGCGAGATGGGCAGGCAGCTGTACCACCCGGTGGGTGAGGCGGCCCGGGCCCGCAACCTGATGCTGTGCTCCCTGACGGCGGACGAGCTGTACGACAAGGTGGCGTGGCTGCACGCGGGGGTCCGCTGATCGCCGGCGCCTCCACCCGCACGGACGCCCCCGGGGAAACCGGGGGCGTCCGTGGTGTGGGGGGTCCTGCCGTCAGTGGCCGTGCCCGTGGTGCCAGTCGTCGTGATCGTCGTGACCGCCGTGTCCGCCGCGGTGGTCGTCGTCGTCACGGTCGTGGTGGCCGAAGCCGCCGTGGTGGTGATGGTGGTGGCCGTGGTGGTGCTCGTCCCGGTCGTTCCAGGAGCCGTTGCCCGAGATGATCGGGATCTCGTCCAGGATGTGCGACAGCGGGTCGTCCCCGTCGCTGATCGTGGAGTTCTCCGTGCAGGACTGCTGCTGCTGCGAGGAGAGGATCGGAATGTCCTGGAGGCCGATGTTGATGAGCGCCAGCAGGGACTGGGCGCCGAGCTTGCCGATGCCGATGCACGGCTTGTTCAGCGAGCCGTTGATCAGGCCCATCTGCGGGCTCATGTAGCCGCCCGTCCAGGTGTTTCCGTACATCTGCCCGGCGCCGTTGGCGTTCGCAACGTCCTGGCCGTCGCCGACGGCCATCGCGGGGGTCGCCGACACGCCGGCCGCGGAAGCCACGAGTGCGGTCGTGGCCACTACTTTCTTGATCACGCTTGGTTCCTCGTTCTGGCTCGACGATTACGGGATCTCTGAGCTGTCTGAGCTCTCTGCCTAACTAGGGAATTTGCCGGAGGTTATTACCGGCTACGGCCCTTCACTCATTCGGCCCAGGTCCGGAAAAGGGGAATCCCCCTGCCGCGGGGCCCGCACACCCGCCGCAGGGGGAATTCCGTCCGACTACCGCGATGCTCAGTGACCGCCGAAGCCCGGGTGTCCGCCGAAGCCGTGGTGGCCGTGGCCGCCCTCGGTCTTGTTGCCGGAACCGTTGCCCGAGATGATCGGGATCTCCGAGAGGATGTGCGACAGCGGGTCGTCCCCGTCGCTGATCGTGGAGTTGTCGGTGCACTGCTGCTGCTGCTGCGACGTGAGGATCGGGATGTCCTGGATGCCGATGTTGAGCAGCGCCAGCACGGACTGGATGCCGATCTTGCCGATGCCCAGACACGGCTTGTTCAGCGTGCCCTGGATCAGGCTCATCTGCGGGCTTTGGATGCCGCCGGTGTGCGTGTTGCCGTAACCGGTCTTCGCGGCGTTGCCGTTGGCGACATCCTGGTCGTTCCCGATGGCCATCGCGGGGCCGGCCATGGTGCCGACGGCGGACGCCGTCAGGGCTGCCGTGGCAATTACCTTGTTGAGCACGTCCTAAGCCTTTCGATCGTGTAGCGCCCCCACTGGGAAAGCGTTCTGAATAACTCCGCCCCTATACGGAGGTTCCGGGCTTTCACTCATTCGAGCCAGTGGGATAGCGGCACGTAGGACTGGCCGACAAATGTAAATAGGGAGGGCAGTGATATGGATATCAGCGGCGGGGTGCCGTCGGTGCGGGCGCGGCCGCCTGCGCCAGCGCCTCGTACAGGACGTGCTCGCTCTGCACTCCCAGCAGGACCGGGCCGTCGGCGATCCGGAAGAGGGGCGCGCCCGTGACGCCGTGGTGCCGCAGCCGGTGCAACTCGCCGCGGAGCTCCTCCGCCGCGGGGGAGGTGCGGGCCAGCACGCCCGGTCCGTACGGCGCGAGGTCCACCCCGCACTCCTCCGCCACGTCCCGCAGCACGTCCTCGGCGGCGATGTGCTCGCCCTCGGTGAAGTGCGCGCGGAACAGCCGTTCGACCACGGCCTCGGCGCGGCCCTGTCCGGCGGCGAGTGCGATGAGCAGGTGGGCGCGGAAGGTGCCGGTGGCGACGGCCAGGTCGTAGCGGAGTCCGAGTCCGTCGCGGGCGGCCTGCCAGGTGAACAGCTCGGTCTGGGTCGCGGCGTACGAGCCGAGCGCCCGTTCCAGCACGGGCATCAGGAGCTGGGGGCTGTCGGAGGCGGCCGGGGCGATCTCGTACGGGCGGAAGGTGATGCCGACCGCGGTGCCGCGGGCGCGGAGGCGGTCCGCGGCGCGCACGAGGCGGGTGAACCCGATGTAGGAGTGGACGCAGATGACGTCCAGCACCATGTCCGCCTTGACCACCCGGATCCCCCCTCCGCGCTCGCCGGCCACCGCTTACTTGCCGGTCGGTTGGCTAGCCAGGACGGAACGTAGGACATGGCCTGTGGACCGTCAAGCGGGAATGTCAAGGAATGGGTGCCGATGCACGCCTCACGAGGTGACGGGTTCGGGTCCGTTCCACGCCCCATGTCCGCTGCCCCTATGGCCACTTGGCCACCACGCGACCATTCTGACCACGACAATGTATGTATTGCGTGTCGGTGATGTCGCGGTCGGCCGCTGCGAGCCCGCCGGGGGCCTTTTCTGCGGCATGATCTCCACTCTCCCTGGCATGTGCGGCGGCGGCCCGGCACGCCCACTTGCTTGCCGGCGCGGCCAGTTGGGACAGCGGGAAGGCGGACTGCCAGCTGACCGGGCGTCAAGTAGGTTGCCTGGGGGGCGACAGGTTCACGACAACGGCAGGAGAGACCCATGGGCAGCACCCCTCAGGCGCGCAGGAGCGACACCCGGGAGCGCATCCAGAAAACGGCCCTGGACCTCTTCGTCTCGCGTGGTTACGAGAAGACGTCGCTACGGGAGATCGCCGAGGAGCTCGGCGTCACGAAGGCGGCGCTGTACTACCACTTCAAGACGAAGGAGGACATCCTCGGCGCGATCTCCAGCGACCTGGGGAGGCCGGTCGACGAACTCATCGCCTGGGCGGAGGAACAACCGCCCACGATGGAGACGAAGCGGGAGCTGCTGCGGCGGTACAGCGCCGCGCTCGCCTCGGCCATGCCGATCTACCACATCCTGCAGGAGAACCAGGCGACGCTGCGGGACCTGGCCGTCGGCCGCGAGCTCAGCGACCGGGTGACCGCGATCTCGCGGCTCATGCACGCGGGTGACCTGGAGTTCGACTGTCGCATGCGGGTCGCCAGCGCGGTGCTCACCGTGCACTTCGGGGCGTTCACGCCGTGCGCGGCGACGGTCGGCACGGCGGAGCAGCGGCGGGCGGCGCTCCTGGACGTGGCCCTGACCACGCTGTCCGGCGCGCAGACCCCGACGATGTCCCCGGACCCGGCCTGAGACTCACCCGGCGGTGCCGGGCCCTTGCCGGACGCGGCACCTGCCACGCCCCGGTCCGCACGACACCGCCGGGGCCCCCTCCCGCCGCGACGGCGAACAACCCCCACCCACGCCACCGGCGGTGCCGAACAAGCCTTAGGCCGCACGGCACCGCCGAAGGCCACCGTCATGGCACATCACCGCTGCGGCGGAAGAGAGGCAGCCGGCGCGCCACCGTCCCACCGCCGCCCGACCGAACACCGCCGCCGCCACGGCGGGCAACCCCCACCCACGCCACCGGCGGTGCCGAAACGGCCCCAGGCCGTACGGCATCACCCAGCCGGCCGCCCAGGCCGCACGGCGTCGTCGCAGCACAACACCGCCGCGGCGGAGGGGGCGGCCGGCGCCGAAACCCTCGCTGGGCACAGGCGACACCCCCCACCCCCGCCGGAGGCGCTACGCGCCGACCGGTTCCAGCGTCGCCAGCGCCAGCGCCCGCGCCCCACGGCCCGGGGCCATGTCCAGGCGGGCCAGGACGGCGGGGACGGCAATGGACGGCATGAGGTGCTCGTAGAGAACGATCGCGCGGCGTTCGAGGTCGGCGCGGTCGGAGACCGACTGCGACAGCGCGTTGATCCCCCCGAACGCCCCTACGATCAGCTCCGCGACCTCCGCCGGCACGACGTCCGGTAAGACTTCGCCCCGTTCCTTGCCTTCGGCCAGCAGCCGCGTGTGGAGCTCGATCCACCCGGTGAAGGGCCCACTCCGGTGGAGGAGCGCCGCGGAGCCGTGCTCCATGGTCAGCCGCACGCTCCCCCGCAGCACGGGGTCGACGAGCAGTTGGTGGGCGAAGACCATGCCGAGGTCGACGAGCCGCTGCATCCGGCACCCCCCGGGCAGGTCCAGCAGCGTGGACGTCGCCTCGGCCTGGGCGTCGATGACGGCGAGTGCGAGGTCCTCTTTCGAGGGGAAGTGGAAGTACAACGCGCCCTTGGTGACCTCGGCCCGGGCGAGGATCTCGTTGATCGTGGCGGCGTCGTAGCCCCGTTCGTCGAACACCACCGCGGCCGCTTCCAGGATGGTCTGTCGAGTCCTGATCGCACGGTCCTGCTTGGCCACGGCACGCCTCCGAATCGATGGGCCCCGCTCACCGCCTCCGCGCGGTGGAGGGCTGGGCATCCAGCGGCCGCAGCCGGTACCGGGCGCGCCCGCGGCGTCGAGCGTATGCAGCACAACCGCGTCAAGGGAGGAGAGCGAACCAGCCAACGTGTATCTATGGGATATCTATGGGAGCGATGAGTCTCACCGGAACCGCGTTCTTCGCCGCGCTGGCCGCGGCGACGGCGGGCGCTGTGCTGGCCACCCTCCTCCTCTGGTCGAGGATTCCCGGCCCGGCCCCCGCCCGCTGGCTCGCGCGCGTGCTGCTGATCGGGCTGTGCCAGGTGACGGCCATCTGCGTGGTGGCGGCGTGGATCAACACGAGTTACGGGCTGTACGCCTCGTGGGACGACCTGCTGGGCCGGGCCGGCGGCAGCGGGCCGGTGGCGATGCCGGGGCCGCCGCCCGACCGCGCCCGCTTCCTGCGCGGGGACGCGGGCATGCAGCAGACGTACGTACGGGGCCCCCGTTCGGCGCTGTCCGGTCAGGTGATGGTGTGGACGCCGCCGCAGTACGACGAGCCGCGCTTCCGCCACACGCCGTTTCCCGTGGTGATCCTGCTGCACGGCATCCCCGGTTCGGCGCAGTCGTGGCTGGACCAGGGCCACATGCCGGCGGCCTTCGCGAAGCTGCTGCGCGCGGGGGCGACCCACCCGTTCATCCTGGCCGTGCCGGTGATCAACCCCGGCGGGCTGGACACGGACTGCGCCGACATCCCCGGCCACAAGATCGCCACCTGGCTCTCCACCGACGTCCCGGAGGTGGTCCGGCAGCACTTCCGTACGGGGAAGGGCCCCCGGTCGTGGGGGCTGCTGGGCATCTCGACCGGCGGCTACTGCGCGGCGAAGCTGCCCCTGCAGTACCCGCGGGTCTTCGGCGCGGGCGCGGCCCTCGACCCCGACCCGCTCAACGGCGAGCAGGGCGCCCTGACCGATCCGGTCCTGCGGGAGCACAACAGCCCCACGTGGCTGGTGGCCCACGCGAAGCCGGCGGGGGCCGGTGAGGGCGTGGGGCTGTTCCTGGCGACGTCGCGGCAGGACCGGTCCAGCCCGCCGTCCCTCATCGAACAGTTCGAGCAGGCCGCGGCCGGCAGCGGCGTCCGGCTGCGGACGATGCTCGCGCCGGCCGGCGGCCACAACTACCACACGTGGATCTCGATGTACCCGGCCGCGTTCGCCTGGCTCAGCGAGGAGCTGGCGGGTCCGGGCGGGCAGGTGCCGAGCGGTCCGCCGCCGGGCGTCCGGTCGCCGGGCGACCAGCCCGCGGACGCCGAGGCTCCGGGCGGCGGCGAGGCTCCGGGCGGGGAGGCCGAGGGCGCCGGTGCCCCGGCCGAAGCCCCCTGATCGCCGACGTCAGTTGTCATCGACGTCAGTCGTTGTCGACGTCAGTTGTTGACGTCCTGCGGGAACGTCATCTGCTTGCTCATCCACTCCAGCGTCGGCCCGACCTCACGCCGCCACGTCGTGAAGTTGTGGCTCCCCGACGGCAGAATGATCTTCGCCGCCGTCATCGGCTCCTTGACGGCCTTGAGGAATTTCTCCGTCTCCTTGAAGTTCTTCTCGCCTTCCTTGCTGCTGGTGACGAGGACCGAGACGCGCGGCGCGGGCAGGTTCTGCAGCCGCCAGATCAGATCGTGCTCGCGCTTGTTCTTCTCGCCCTCCTCGCCGTCACCGAAGAGGTTTCCCGTGGTCAGATCATTCTTGATCTTGTAGTCGGCGGAGAGGGCGCCCGCCACCGGAAACGTGCCCGGCTGCCGCATCGCGAGTTCGAGCGCGCACGTGCCGCCCGAGGAGTACCCCATGACGCCCCAGGCGCTGGGCTCGTGGCCGACCCGGTAGGCGCTCTTGAGCGCCTCGGGCAGGTCCTTGGTGAAGTACGTCTCCGACTGCGGCCCGCCGGGAACGTCCACGCATTCCGTGTCGCGCGGCGGGGCTATCGTCGGCCGCACCATCACGATCACGGTCGGCTGCATCCTGCGCTCGCCGATCAGGTCGCTCGCCGTCTTCGGCACCTTCAGGAAGTGGGAGAGGTTGGTGATCCCGCCGGGGTAGCCGCTGACGGCGATGATGACCGGGAAGCGCTGGCGCTTGTACTGCTCCTGGAAGTACTGCGGCGGGAGGTAGACGAACGCGGGCTCCATGACCCCGGCCCGGCGGGCGACCAGGCGCACCGACTCGACCGTGCCGACCTTGTCCTTCGGCCCCTGCGGGATGTCGGTCTTGTCGATGCCCTCCGTGCCCGTGTGCCGCACGAGCCCGCCCTTGCCCGCGTCGACCGGCGTGGTGCCCGTAGCGCCGTCGTCGGTGACCTGGGTGACCTCGCCCGGCGAGCGGTCGTACTTGCCGATCAGTTCGCCCCACGAGCCGTAGAAACTGTTGGCGGAATTCACCGCGAGCAGCACCGAGGACATGATCGTCAGCTGGGTGACGACGATCGCGCCGAGCCGGCCGAGCAGGGGCAGCACGCCGCGCCCGGAAAGCCGCGGCCAGAGCCAGAGGGTGAGACCGACACACACCACGGCGACGAAGATCACCGTGTACAAGAGCGACCTGCTGGTCAGGCCCATGCGCCCCTCAACTCCCTGCCCCCGCGGTGGGCACTCATGTTCGGTAAAGCGATACTCACCGATGAAGAGGCCGGAATGGGCGGACAGGGTTGCCCTGCACCGATTTCTTACCCTGCTCTTGGCCTGCGCGTGTCCTGCCGGCCCCCCGCCGTTATCGCGCCGGAAACCGGCCCCCTCGGCGGGTGGGTGAGGGTTCCGCTGGGCAAGAAGGGCGCATGGGTGACGTCTTCCTTCGCAGGCTGAGCCGCTGGCAGGCCGACCAGTACCGCGACCAGCTCGCGGACCTGCACGTCGCGGCGTACGACCGCGCGGCGCACGGCGTTACGGCGCGCGACGCCGCGGCGCCCGCGGAGCCGCACGGCCGCGGCCGTCCCGGGCACGAGGAACCGTACGTCGAGCCCTTCCACAGCCGCAGCCGTTTCCGGGAACGGCTCGCCGAGCACTCCGCGCGGCCGGGCTTCGACCTGGTCATCGCGGACTCCGGCGGGCGGCCGGTCGGCTGCGCGTACGGCTATCCCCTGCCGCGCGACAGCGCCCGGTGGCACGGCTTCGCCGGGCCCGTCCCCGGACAGCTGGCGGAGCTGACCGCGGCGGGCCGGGTCTTCGCCGTCGCCGAACTGGTGGTCACGCCCCAAGAGCGCCGCCGGGGCATCGGGCAGCGGCTGCACGACCGGCTGCTGTCCGGCAGCGGCGCGGCGCTCGCGGTGCTGCTCCTCTCCCCCGCGGACGCGCACGCCGCGGCGGCGGAGGCGGCCCGCCGGTCCTGGGGCTGGCAGCCGGCCGGCCGGCTGCGGCTGCCCGCGGCGGGGGACGTCGGGGACGCCCTGGAGGTGTTCGTACGGCCGCTGCGGCGCTGATCGCGGGCCTGCGGCGGGCGACGGGCGGCCTGGCGGCCACGGCTGGCGGGCGACGTACGGCCCGGCGGGCACGGCTAACGGGCGACGTACGGCCCAGCGGGGCGGCGCACGGCCCGGCGGGCACGGCTAACGGACGGCATACCGCCCGGCGGCCACGACTAGCAGGCGGCGTACGGCCTCGCGGCCACGACTAACACGCGGCATACCGCCTCGCGGCCACGACTAACAGGCGGCATACCGCCCGGCCTACGGCCCGGCACATGGCCGGAATTCACCGCCGTACGCACCTCCCCCTGACACGACGTGAAATTCCGTGGCCCCAAGTGGGCGTAGGGGCCGTCCCCCGTGCGTGGGGCGGCCGGGAGTGCCTCGCGAGGGTCTGAGCATGCGGGGAATAGGGGGGCGGCTAGCCTTACGTCACCGTCCCCCAGGGGGATAGATACCCGCAACACGGACATTTCATAGCTCCCGAGACACGTGAAGGACTACTCCACATGGGCATTCGGAGTCTGCTGCGGAACGCGTTCGGCCGGTCCAGGACAGCGACGGCCGAGCGAGACGAAGCGAGCCCGCGCGTGCAGAGCGCGCCGCCGTCCGTGCCCGCGCCTGCCCAGGAGCCGGACCCGGAGCCGCGCGCCGAATCGCGTACCGAATCGCGTACCGAGCCACTCATCGAGCAGCGCACCGAACAGCGCACCGAGCCGGTCGTGGCCCGGCCCCGCACTTCCGCGGAGGAGACCGCTGCCGAACCCGTCCGCGCCCCGGTGCCGCCGCAGCAGGGGGGCGGGGGCTCCGCGCGCGTGGCGGAGCCGGTTGCCGAGCCGGTGACCGGCGGCCCGGCCACCGACGATCCGGACGACGACCGCATCCCCGACCCGGGACCGCTGGATCCGACGCCGCAGCCGGGGCCGACCCCCGGCCCGCGTCCCGGCCCCGGGCCCATGCCGCCGGAGCCGAGCCCGGAGCCCGAGCCGGAGCCGACGCCGATGCCGTCGCCCAAGCCCATTCCGCAGCCCCACCCCGTTCCGCCGGTGGAGCCGGAGCCGGTGCCCGAGCCCGCCCCCGGCCCGGAGCCGGTCCGCAAGCCGGAGCCCGCGCCGGGCCCGACGCCGGAACCGGCCCCCGCGATGCCGCCGCGCGACGAGGCGCCGGCGCGGGCCGCCGCGCAGGCAGCCGCGGAAGCCACCGCACCGGCACCCGCGGAAGCGACCGCCCCCGCCCCCGCCATCAGCCTCCAAAAGCTGGAAACCCGCGCCCCCGGCCTGATCAGCCTCTACAAGGAGGCCGGCGCCTCCCTGGAGAAGCAGGGCCTGACCGGCCAGCGCGCGGCGGTCTACCTCGTCCTCGACCGCTCCGGCTCCATGCGCGAGTTCTACAAGAACGGCACGGTCCAGCACCTCGCGGAGCAGGCCCTCGGCCTGTCCGCCCACCTGGACGACGACGGCACGGTTCCGGTCGTCTTCTTCTCGACGGACGTCGACGGCGTGGCCGAGATCGACCTCGGTACCTATGAGGGCCGCATCGAGGAACTCCACTCCTCCATGGGCCACATGGGCCGCACCAACTACCACTGGGCGATGGAGGCGGTGATCGAGCACTACAAGAAGTCCGGCTCGACCGCCCCGGCGTTCGTCATCTTCCAGACGGACGGCGGCCCGTACAGCAAGCCGGCCGCGGAACGGGCCCTGTGCGAGAGCTCGAACCTGCCGATCTTCTGGCAGTTCGTCGCCTTCGGCGACCCGGAGGGCAAGGGCTTCGACTTCCTCCGGAAGCTGGACGACCTCCCGGTCCCGGAGAAGCGCGTCGTGGACAACGCGGGCTTCTTCCACGCGGGCCGCGACCCGAAGTCCCTCACGGACGCGCAGCTCTACGCGGAGCTGATGGTGGAGTTCCCGGACTGGCTGAAGGAGGCCAGGGCGGCGGGCATCGTCGAGGGCTGAGCCCGGAGGCCCGTGCCGGGGCGGGCATCGCTACCGCCCCGGCGCGGGAATTTCCACCGTCACCCGCAGCCCCCCGCCCCGGTTCGGCGCGGCGGTCGTGCGGCCCCCGTGGGCCCGGGCGATGGACTGGACGATGGACAGGCCCAGGCCCGTGCCGCCGGACAGCCGTTCCTTGCCCCGCCCCCGCCGGAACGGCTCGAAGAGGGCCGGGATGTCCGCCGCGGCCACGACCGGGCCGGAGTTGCGGACCACCAGCCGGCCCGGTTCGACGATCACGTCGACGTCTCCGCCGCGGTGGTTGTACTCGACAGCGTTCCGCAGCAGGTTCCCGGTGAGCTGCCCGAGCAGGACGCGGTTGCCCCGCAGCGGCGCCCGTTCGCTGCGCACGGACAGCCGCACCCCCGCCCGCTCCGCGCGCCCCGCGATCGCCGCGGTCTCCTCGGAGACGATGTCGGCGAGGTCGAGCGGGTCGAGGCGCTCCAGGCCGCGGTCGCTGCGGGCGAGCAGGAGGAGGCCGTCTATGAGGCGTTCGGAGCGGCGGTTGGCCTCCAGGAGGGTGGTGCGTACGTGGGCGAGCTCGTCCGGGGACGGGTCCCCGTCGAGCCCGACCTGGATGGCCGTGCGCTGCACGGCGAGCGGCGTCCGCAGCTCGTGCGAGGCGTTGGAGATGAAGCGGCGCTGACCCTCGAACGCGCCCTGCACGGGGCGCAGGCAGCGGCCCGCCGTCCACCAGCCCACCCCGACCGCCAGCAGCGCCGTCACGAGCAGCGCCGCGGCCGACCACATGATCATCTGCTGGGAGGCGGCGGCGCTGACGTCGCCGGAGATCCGGTACGCCGTCCATGCGCTCACCTTCTCCCCGGGCCGGACGAGCTCGATGGGTACGGCGTTGCGCGCGATCGTCGTCGCCCGCTCCTGCGTGCCGGCGCGCGAGAGCAGGTTCACGGTGAGCAGGAGGGCCGCGCCGAGGACCAGGAAGATCCCGCCGAAGGCCGCGGCGATACGGGTACGGGCCGTGAGGAACGGCCGTCTCACGGGTTTTCCCCACACGGGTTTCACAGGGCGTACCCCACGCCCTGCACCGTACGGATCAGCGCCGGCTCCCCGAGCTTGCCGCGCAGCTTGCTCATTGCCACGCGCACCGCGCCGGTGAACGGGTCGGCGTGCGCGTCCCAGGCGCGCTCCAGGAGCTCCTCCGCGCTGACGACCGCCCCGTCCGCCTCCAGCAGCAGCTGCAGGATGGCGAACTCCTTGGGCGAGAGGTCGAGGTCCCGCCCGTCCCGGTCGGCGGTGCGGCGCACCGTGTCGAGCCGCAGGCCCGCCTTCTCCAGCAGCGGCGGGGCCGGGCGGGCGCTGCGCCGCCGCAGGGCGCGCACCCGCGAGATCAGCTCGGGGAACTCGAACGGCTTCGGCAGGTAGTCGTCGGCACCCAGGTCCAGCCCGGCCACCCTGTCCTCCATCGACCCGGCGGCGGTGAGCATCAGGATGCGGGTGCGGGAGCCTCCCGCGACCAGGTGCCGGGCGACGTCGTCGCCGTGCACGCGCGGCAGGTCGCGGTCGAGGACGACGACGTCGTAGTCGTGGAGGGAGAGGTAGGCGATGGCCGCGTCGCCGCTGTAGACGGTGTCCACGGCGAACCCGGCCCTGCGCAGGCCCGTCGCGACCAGCTCGGCCAGTATCTCTTCGTCCTCGGCGACCAGTACCCGCATGGCTCCACCCGTCTCCTCTGGAGGCTGTCTCCTCTGGAGGCCGTCTCCTCCCGGAGGCGGTCCTCCGAAGGCCGTCTCCTCCGGCGTCAGTGCGTCTCCCTCCCAGAATGCGGTGTACACCAGGACATGTTTCGCAAACCTCTCCTACGCGCTGCCCGCGCCCCCGGGAAGCCTCCGCGCGCCCCGTGCACGCGGTTACGTTCCGCTGATCGAACAACTACTGTTGGTAATCACAGAGTCACTCTGCGGATACAGGAGCCCTCTCATGGCCGTTCCCGGCGAGGCCGTCCCCAGCGAGGAAGGCGAGGTGCGCACGTCCCACGCGGGCACGTTCGCCTCCCTGCAGGACGCCGTCGACTTCGTCACCCTCCCCCCGGGCGAGGGCAGCGGCGAAGCCGGCTTCTCCTACCGGGCGGACGGCCAGGTCGACGTCGTGTACTTCCACTGAGGCCGGCCGAGGCCGCCGGTCGAAGACCGCCGGTTCGAGGCCGCCGGTTCGAAGGCTTCCTCCGGGGCATCCGCCGAGGCTTCCTCCGGGGCTCCTTTGAGAGGGAGGGGGAACCGGGTGGCGGGAGGGGCAGCCCCCGCCACCCGGTCACAAGGGTGACCGGAGCATCCCCCGGCTACGGCTCGGGCGGGAGCGCGCCCAGAGCGGCCACGGCCCGCTCCTGCCGGGCGTCGAGCTCCGCCTTCACCGCGGCGAGCTCCTTCGCGTTCCGCTCGATCTCCCGCCGCTGGTACGCCGCGTCCACCGTGAACCACGCGCCCACCACGTTGTGCTCCTCCTTGCACCGCGCATCGGCGGTCGCCGCCTCCCGCTCCTTCGCCGACGGCCGGGGCGTACGCCACGCGGGGTCGCCGCTCGCCTGCAGCGGATCTCCGTACGAGGCGAAACCGCGCTGCTTCATGCAGTCCGCCCACCGGGCGAGGACACCGGCCACGCGGGGGTCGCGCTTGGCCTTCTCGAAGCTGCCGGCGTTGATCCGGTCGGCGACCGGCGCGTCGCCGCCCGCCTCGGCCCCGTCCGTACGGAGCGCGGCCCGCGCCTCGCCCAGACAGCCCCCGGCGGGCACGGTCCGCCCGCCCACCCGCTGCCCGCCCTTCGCCGCGCCGCTGCCCGGCTTCGCCTTCGGGTCGTCCGTGCCGGTCAGCACGACGCCGGCCTCGGCGGAGAGGGACGGCGGCGGCGCGGGCGGCGGGGGCGGCGTCCGCGGGCTGCCGGGCGGTGCGAAGCCGTAGCGGGCGGCCTCGGCGGGATCGGTGACGCCGTAGCGGTACTGCGTGCGGGTCCTGGGCCGGAAGGGGGTGACCGGGTCAGGCGGCCGGTAGGTGATGCCGAAGCGGTTCATGCAGCGTTCGACGAGGGTGCGCTGGGCGGCGTCGAGCCGGTCGGCCTGGTCGTTGGTGAGGAGGTAGGGGTCGATGGGGAGGGAGGAGTTGGCGGCGGTGACGAGCCTGGGGATGGCGGAGACATCCGGCACGGGGGCGGACGCGGACCGTCCCGGCTCACCGGAGCCCGAGGAACAGCCGGCGACGGCCAGCAGGACGGCCACGGCGGTGGCAGTGCGGGCGCCCCGCCGTCTGCGAGAGGCGGGGCAGGCCGTACGGGCCCGCAGCCCGATCACCTGGACCGGCCGGACGCGTTGACGATCGCCCCGGCCGCGGCCGGGCGCCTGCATCGCATGCGAAGACCCTCCTGTCCGTCCGTGCGGCGAGAGTGCCCCGCCCGTGACGACGGGCGGGGCAGGGTGCGCGACGGCGGCTCGATCACCCGAACTTGCCGGACGCGTTGTTGTTCCGCAGCTCGGGAATGAGGTTCGCCGCGCCGCCGGCCGCGATGCGCTGGTGCACACCGTGGTAGTTCGGGCTGTAGTAGATCGTGATGGCGTTGTTGAAGTCCCAGTTGTCGACCGACGCCGCGTTGTTCCGCACGACCAGGCCCGAACCGGAACCGCCTCGTGTCGAACTGCTCGTCACGAAGTGGTTGTTCCCGTAATTCGGGTCGTTGTTGTACTGCTTGTAGATCGCGCCCGTGTAGTTCTGGTGGTAGAACAGGCACGCGTAGCCGGACGAGCAGCTCTCCGCGAACCGGTCCGCCGAAGCGGAAGCCGGTGTGGTGGCCAGGAGGCCCGAACCCGCGGTCGCCATCGCGATCGCCCCGGCCACGGCCAGACGCTTGAATCGCATACGAAAGCCCTCCCTGTATCGGCTGATCGGCTGTTCGACTGGTTCGGCTGTTCGGCTGGTTCGACTGTTCGGCTGTTCGGCTCTTGCAGGAAGCGTTCCGGATTTCGGACGCCATCCTGTCCGGCGGCCGGGACGAAGAACAGCGCCTTCGAACCTCATCGAAACGCGCAGCTCGAATTCACGAGCGCGGACCCCGTACGGGTCCGCACGTGCAGCACGCTCGCCCCGTGCGGCACGGTCCTCAGCAGGCCCGCGTCCCGCAGGGCCGAGAGGTGGTGGCTCACCGTCGGCGCGGAGACCCCCACGCGACGGGCCAGTTCACCGGCCGTGCAGGCCGTTCCGGCCGCGATGAGGATCCCGGCGCGCGTCGCCCCCATGAGGCGGGCGAGCGCCTTGTCGCCGGGCGGCTCGGACTGCGGCTGGGCGGCCGGGTGCACGAGGACGGGCGGCGCGTCCGGGTCCTCGGGCAGGTGCCCCACGCCGTGACAGAAGTGCGACGGCTGGAGCACCAGCCCCCTGCCGCGGAGGGCGTAGTCCCGGTCCACGGCACTGCGGACGTGCAGCGTCGGCGGCAGCCACCGCATGGTGGGCGCGTAGCTGCGCAGCAGCCCGTTCACCCCGCCGTCGAGCAGCGCCCGGATCCGCAGGGCGCGGTCGCCGTCGACGCTCGCACGGATGTCCTCCCAGTACGGAGCGACGGCCACCTCCCGGTAGTCCTCCGGCGGGCCGCCCGTGTGCGGCATCCGGGCGACGACGTCACGCCGCCAGGCGGCGTAGCGCGGCGGGACCACCCGTCTTCGTAAGTGCCGCAGGCTCAGCACCAGTTCCCAGGAGGCGTCCGGTGCGGTCGCGACACGGGTGTTCAGGAGATCGGCTTCCGTGAAGTGAATACGCAGCACCGCGGCAGAGTGTCAAGGACGGTACGGGGGCACCAGTCGAAATGCGGCTCGGGTGCACTTTGGCCGACTTCGCGCCGTCCGCGCGGGGGATCAGGTCCCGGGAGAGCCGCCGCCACGGGCGATGGCGCGGAGACGGGTGACGCGGGTGCGGACGTCGGCGGGGTCGGGCCGGTCCGGGGCCGGTTCGACGCCCCGGCAGGCGCGGCAGAGGCCGTCGGGCAGGGCCTCGGGCGGGCCGGGGATGCCGCAGACGGTGCACTCCATCATCCAGCGGGGCGGTGAGGGCTGCGACGGCGGTGCAGGTTCCGCCTGCGCGGCGGGCGGAAGCAGGGGAGGCACCCTGTCGATGAGCCTCTTGCGAGTGAAAGCACCCGGGCATTGGACGACGTCCGGGAGGTCGTGCGTGAGGATCCGCGCGAAGGCCAAGGGCGTGATCCCCCGCGCGAACCACTCGGCAGCGAGGGGTTCGAGGGCGGCGCACTCCGCTGCCGACAGCGTCAGGCGGGGGTCCGAACAGCCGAGGGTGGCCAGGGCGATGTAGGCCTGGGAGCACGTGGATTGCGGCCGGCCCTCGGGCGGTTCCCCGGCCGGGGGCGCGGGGGCGGCAGGGGCGGCAGGGGCCGCGGGCGGGCCCTCGGTGCGCTCCAGGAACGCGTCCCACCAGGCGTTGTCGCGGGCGGTACGGGAGAAGAACCAGCGCGACACCCACTGCGTACGGCCCTCGCCGACCACGCGCCTGATGCGGCGCAGGTGACCGGCGTCGGTGAGGGCGAGCAGCGCCTTCGCGACGGCCTGCTGCCCGTAGTTCGGCAGCTCCTTGGCCAGGGTCTTGATGTCGACGGCCGCACCGTCGGGAAGCCGGTCGATGTGGGCCGCGATGTACGCCTCGCGGGTGGGCAGATGCGCGAAGTCGTCCCGGCCGCGGGGGGCTTGCTCGGGAGCGGAACGCTTCCCGTACCCGGGCGCGGCCATGGGGGCAGCGGTAAGGTTGGCAACAGCCACGAGATCAACGCCTTGATCTTGTTGGTCAGACCCCGGCTCGGTGCTCTAACACCGGACCGGGGTCGCTTTGTTGTGGCGCACGCTACACGGCGAGCGCGCGGCGTGGCGACTCGGTTGCGGAAAGTCATACGGGTGTGCTTACGCGCGTGCTTGCGCGCGTCCGCGCGAGGCTTGGGTGGGAGGGTGGGAAGAATCCTCCCACCCATTCCGTGTATGGATCGCTCGGATCCCGGCCCCCGAATCCCGAAGCTCGGCGTGGCGGCCATACGGTCAGTCAGGCGGCCCCCGACCGCCCCTCCTTGGTCCCGAACCCCGAGCTCCGGGACGGAATGTCAGAGGCTGCTGGCAGCATCGCCGCCATGAACGCCACCCGCACCACCCCGCCCCGGCCGCTCGACGTCGTCGCGGTCTTCCCTGACCTGGGCCCGCTGGCACGCCCGGCGATCCGGTTGCATCCCCGCCCCGGGTCCCCGTCGCCGCACGACAGCTCGGTCGGCGGTCCGCTCCTGTGGCCCGCCGACGAGCCGTGGCCGTACTGCGACGAGGTGCACGGGTTGTACGACAGTGCGACCGACGAGGAGTACGAGGGCCCGAACCCCATGGTGCCCGTGGCCCAGCTGTACGTGCGCGACGCACCCCTGCTGCGACCGCCCGCAGGGGCCAATCTGCTCCAGGTGCTGTGGTGCCCCTGGGAGCACGAGCCGGACGACAAGCCTCCGACCGCACTGGTCTGGCGATCCGCCGCCGAGGTCACCGACATCCGCGCCGCGCCGCCCGAGTCGGTCGAGGGGGAATACGAAGGCTACTTGCCGGTGCCGTGCGTGCTCGCGCCGGAGCGGATCACCGAGTACCCGGACTACTTGGAGCTGAGCAAGGAGTTGCAGCAGCAGCTGAAGGACTGGGACAGGTGGCAGGCAGCCGACGCCGCTGTGGACAGCTCCTACGCTCCCTACCCGCAGGCGTTCTACGGGAGCGAGCTGGCCGAAGCCCCGGGCTGGAAGGTCGGCGGCTGGGCCCCGTGGGGCCTCACCGATCCCGTCGCCCGGTTCTGCGCCGATTGCGGCGCCGGCATGGTCCCGCTGCTGACCATACCCTCGAACGAATGGGACAGCGGCACCAAGAGTTGGGTCCCGTACGAGGATCGGGACCTCGCCGAGTCCGGCAACGGCGGCGTGTCGAACCCGCCCAGGGTCCATATCTCCAGGACCAACCATCTGCAGCTCTACGTCTGCCCGGAGTCCCCGGACCACCCGCACACCGACCTGATCCAGTAAGCGCACGGGTGCGCCGTGCGGCGCCGCCCCGCCGGTGGATTTCCGCGCGACCGGCGCCCGCAGGGCACTTGAACGCCGCGCCTGGCGACTTCCGGCCCGGCCGCCCGGCCACGACGGTGGCGAGCCGAGCGAATGCGCCCATGACGGCCCCAGCCACCGTGCGGCAGCAGCCCGCTCCCCATCAGCCCCGGGCTGATGGGGAGGTCTCCTTGCGCGCCCGCATCCGTGACGGCGGGAGTACGGCGGCCGGCCGCCCACCGGGCGTCGGACACCCGACGGGGCTGAGCCCCCACCCCTCCCCCCGCTGCCAGCCTGTTCTGACCAGCACCCGATCCACGGAACTCGGCCCAGTGGGGGCCTTTTATGCCGCGGCGATGTAGGTGAGGAACCCAGCCCAGGCGGGGGCGCCTACGGCGAGCTGGCAGCCGGACCTTCTCTTGGAGTCGCGTATGTGCACGGCAGGGGGTTCGACGGCTATATCAACGCACGCGTCTCCATCTTCGTCGCTGTAGCTGGACTTGTGCCATGGCAACGCCACCTCAACGCACTCACTGCCCTCCGCGTCGCTGCGGCTGGATTTACGCCACGCTATTCCCACCTCAACGCAGTCACTTCCCTCACCATCGCTGTAACTGGATTTGAACCATATGAGGCCGTCGGTCATAGGTCACTCACCATCTGCTCGATGAAACGCTCGGATTCTTCGACGCTGAGGGCCTACATCCGGATCATGCCGTGCCGTTGCATCGCAATCGCAACATTGTCCGGCTCTCCGGTGAAGAAGCTGATCGATTGCCCCTCGGCGAGCATGAACTGCTGATGATTGAGGGTCTCCAGGAAGACAATCGGCCCGCTGAGGGCGTCCGAGAAGCCCCGGCTGAAGGGCAGCACCTGAATGCTGACGTTACGCAGCTTTCCCACCTCAAGCAGGTTCAGCAGCTGTTCCTTGTAGGCCTCCGTGCCACCCATCGGGCACCGAAGGGCCGCCTCATAGATCACGAAGCTGCACTGTGGCGAAGGCTTGCGCGTGAGCAGCGCCTGACGCGCCATGCGGGCCGCTACGCGCTCGTCGACCACCTCGTCCTCCAAAGGCGGATGGTTGCTGCACATCAGCGCCCGCGCGTACGCCTCCGTCTGGAGCAGCCCCGGGATGAGAAGCGGCTGATAGCTCCACAGCGTGAACGCTTCCTTCTCGGTCGCGATGAACTCCTTCGACCGCTCCGGAAACTTCTCCCGCGTGAGATACGAAAGCCCCGCCTTCAGCTTCCCCCGCGCTCCGAACAACTCATCCGCGATCTCCGCCATCCTCGGCGGGCACGCCCGCCTCCCCTGTTCCACAGACCGCACCATTTCCGCGGAATAGCCGACCGCCTCAGCCACCTCCTCCCGCGTCATCCCCGCCTCCTGCCGCCACATCATGAACTGGTTTCCCAGATACCGATGGTTGCCCGGAAGGAAAACCTCACCCATGGACCCGCACCCTCCCCTGCTACAGATGGCATACCCTCTGGCCAAAGATTCCGCACATCACTGGCCGTATCCATCTCGTGACCGATCAGGCTAGCCATCTGTGGGCATCAATATGGCGTGAGCAGAGAAAATCCCCCTCCCCTCCCTCTCAGCTACGCAGTAGACACCCGCACCAACCGCCTCGGCCAGGTCATGGACCAGGACCTCCACGCCGGGCGCGTACACCTGCGCCCCCCGCAAGGCGGAGTGGAGTGGGACTGCCCTCCCGAACACACCCGCCCCGCGTCCGAAGCGGAAGCGCTCCGCGCCCGCGTCGCGCGGCTCAACGCGCTGAGCAGGTGGGGGCTGCAGTGACCGCACACACCCCCCGCGCCGTCTACCGCTACGGCACCTGGACCCTCGCCCCGGACCGCGAGCCCGACGCCGAGCCCGTCACGTACGCCATGCAGTGCGCCGTGTGCGAGGACCGATCGGACGCACTGGAGGATCCCGCGGACGCGCAGGCGTGGACGTTCCGGCACGCCGGCCGGCACCCCTCCCACCACACCTACCGGGAGGTGATCACCCGGCCCTGGCGGGCCTGGATGGCCTGAGGAATGGCCTGAGGAATGGCCCGAAGAAACGGCGCGCGGTCACCCCTGGTCGCTCGGATACGCTAAAGGTCTCCATATACACCCGCGACCAGGGAGCAGCCGCAATGGCTCGACACCTCATCACCAGCGCCCTTCCGTATATCAACGGGATCAAGCACCTGGGCAACATGGTGGGGTCCATGCTCCCGGCGGACGTGTACGCCAGGTACCTCCGCCAGACCGGTCGCGAGACGCTCTACATCTGCGCCACCGACGAGCACGGGACCCCGGCCGAGCTGGGCGCCAAGGAGCTCGGTCTGCCCGTGGACGAGTTCTGCACGAAGCAGCACGACGCGCAGAAGGCGATCTACGACGGCTTCGGCCTGTCCTTCGACTACTTCGGCCGCAGCTCCTCCCCGGAGAACCGGGAGATCACCCAGCACTTCGCGCGGCAGCTGCAGAAGAACGGGTTCATCGAGGAGCGCTCGATCCGCCAGGTCTACAGCCTCGCCGACGGCCGCTTCCTGCCCGACCGCTACATCGTCGGCACCTGCCCGCACTGCGGCTACGACAAGGCCCGCGGCGACCAGTGCGAGAACTGCACGCGCGTCCTGGACCCGACGGACCTGATCGACGCCCGTTCGGCGATCAGCGGCAGCAGCGAGCTGGAGGTCCGCGAGACCAAGCACCTCTTCCTCCTCCAGTCGAAGCTCCAGGGCGAGGTCGAGGCGTGGATCGACGAGCACGGCAAGGACTGGCCGGTCCTGGCGTCCTCGATCGCCCGCAAGTGGCTGACCGAGGGGCTGAACGACCGCGCGATCACCCGTGACCTGGACTGGGGCGTGCCGGTCCCGGCGGACACGTGGCCGGAGCTGGCGGCCGAGGGCAAGGTCTTCTACGTCTGGTTCGACGCCCCGATCGAGTACATCGGCGCCACCAAGGAGTGGGCGGCCCAGGACCCGGAGAACCGGGACTGGAAGTCCTGGTGGTACGAGGCGACGGACGTCCGCTACACCCAGTTCATGGGCAAGGACAACGTCCCGTTCCACACGGTGATGTTCCCGGCCACCCAGCTCGGCGTCCGCGAGCCGTGGAAGAAGGTCGACTACGTCAAGGCCTTCAACTGGCTCAACTACTACGGCGGCAAGTTCTCCACGTCCCAGAAGCGCGGTGTGTTCACGCACGACGCCCTGGAGCTGCTGCCCGCCGACTACTGGCGCTACTTCATGATGGCGAACGCCCCCGAGTCGGACGACACGTCGTTCACCTGGGAGCTGTTCTCGGCCACCGTGAACAAGGACCTCGCCGACGTCCTGGGCAACTTCGTGAACCGCGTCCTGTCGTTCTCCAAGAAGCGCTTCGGCGACGAGGTCCCGGCCGGCGCCGAGGCGGGCGAGGCCGAGGCCGCCCTGGGCCGCGAGATCGCCCAGCTGCTCCAGGAGTACGAGGAGCACATGGAGGCCATGCAGTTCCGCAAGGCCGCCCAGGCCCTGCGCGCGCTGTGGAGCGCGGGCAACTCGTACCTGGAGACCAAGGCCCCCTGGCTGGAGATCAAGACCGACCCGGAGGCGGCCGCGCTGACGCTCCGTACGGCCATGAACCTCATCCACCTCTACTCCGTCGTGTCGGAGCCGTTCATCCCGGCGTCGGCGGCGGCCATGCGCCTCGCCTTCGAGCTCGGCGACGACACGAAGACGTGGGTCACGGCCGACGAGGCCCGCTCGCTGTCCTTCCTCCCGGCCGGTACGCCGTTCAGCGTCCCGCCGGTGCTCTTCGCGAAGATCACCGAGGACGACCTGGCGGCCTACCGCGAGCGCTTCGGCGGCGGCGAGGAGACGGCGGCCTAGTCTCCCCGCCACAGCAGCCGCAGAGGGCCCGGAACCGTACGGTTCCGGGCCCTCGCCCGTACCCGTTGATGGATCGGTAATCGTCCGTTGAGGCCGGCCGAGCAGGCTGAGCATCGCAGACGTACGGGGGAAGCACGGAGACGAGGAAGAGCAGTGTTCAAGAAGCCGATCACCATCAGCGTGCACGCCACCGACGAGCTGGGGCGGGCCCGGTTCGCCCGCGAGGTACGGGCGATGCTGCCCGAGGTGCGGGTGGTCCGGCGGGACGAGGAGGGGGACGTCGGCTTCGTCCTCATGGGGGCCGACGACCCGGCCGCTGCGGCCACGATGCGGCGGCTGACGCGCACGGGGGCATCGGTGGTGCTGGTCGCGGACGAGCTCGGGGAGAGCGAGCTCATGGCCGTGGCCGAGTACGGCGTGCGGTCCGTGCTGTGGCGCCCCGCGATCACGCGGCGGCAGCTGTCGCGGGCCGTGCACAGCGCGGCGGGATGCTGCCCAAAGCTGCCCATGCTGACCGCGCTCATGTGACACTGCCGTCATGGTGACGACAGAGCGTGCCATCCCACCCCTGACGGCCGATGAGCGCACCACACTGGAGAGTTGGCTGGACTTCCAGCGCGCCACCCTCGCGCGCAAGGTCGCCGGCCTGACCGACGAACAAGCGAGGGACGCGGCAGCACCCCCGTCCACGCTGAGCCTGCTGGGCCTCGTGCAGCACATGGGCGAGGTGGAGCGGCAGTGGTTCCGCAGAGTGCTCCGGAACGAGACGGCGCCGCCGCTGTACGGGCCGGGCGCGGGCAGCGAGGCGAGATCCGCCGAGGATCTGGGCGACGCCAACGCGGGCCTGTCCGTCGCGCCGGACGCGAATCTCGCGGAGGCGGTGGCCGTGTGGCAGGAGGAGATCGCGCGGGCCCGCGCCACGTGCGCGCCCCTGTCGCTGGACGCCGTGGGAAAGGTGAAGGGACAGGAGGTGTCCCTGCGGTGGATCTTCCTGCACATGATCGAGGAGTACGCGCGGCACAACGGCCATGCTGACCTGCTGCGGGAGCGGACGGACGGCGCGACGGGCTACTGAAGCCCTTCACCGGACCTGATCTTGACCTCAAGTCAGGTCGAGCTCTTAGCGTTTTCGTCATGACGACGGAACGCGAAACCCTCGACGGCCCCGACACCGCCCCCGCCACCGACACCCCGCTCGACGTTCCCGCGCTGGCGGCCCAGCCCGTCGCCTACTGGACCTGGGCCGCCACGCAGGCGCTGCTCGACCACATCCGCGGCGCGATGGCCCGCGAGGACATCACCCAGCAGCAGTGGTGGACGCTCAACCACGTCGACGGCGCGGAGAACGGACTCACCCGCGCCGAGGTCTGCGAGCGGCTGGAGCCCTACCTCAACGGCGTGACGCCCGGCTCGATGGGCCACGCCGTCGACAGCCTCCTGCACCGCGGATGGCTCGTCGCCGGCGACGCCGGACGCCTGACCCTCACCGGCACCGGGCGGGACGCCAAGGCCAGGATCAAGAAGCTCGTCACGCGGCTGCGCGCGGAGATCCACGAGGGCATCACGGACGAGGAGTACGCGGCCGCGCTCTCCGTCCTCCAGCGGATGATCAGCAACGTGGGCGGCACGGCCACGCCGCGTTGAAGCCGGGCACCTGGCACTTCGGCCGGCACGCACACGTGAGCCCCCGCGCCGAGAACGGCGCGGGGGCTCAGCACGTAAAGGTGCGTAAAGGCGCGTACTACTTGACGACCGGCTTGCGGATCGACAGGTGGAGCTCCTTCAGGCGGGCCTCGTCGACCTCGCTCGGGGCGCCCATCAGCAGGTCCTGCGCGTTGCCGTTGAGCGGGAAGGCGATCGTCTCGCGGATGTTCGGCTCGTCGGCCAGGAGCATCACGATGCGGTCGACGCCCGGGGCGATGCCACCGTGCGGCGGGGCGCCGAACTTGAAGGCGCGCAGCATGCCGCCGAACTCGCGCTCCACGTCCTCGTTGGAGTAGCCCGCGATCTCGAACGCGCGGTACATGACCTCGGGCTCGTGGTTGCGGATGGCGCCGGAGGACAGCTCGATGCCGTTGCAGACGATGTCGTACTGCCAGGCCAGGATGTCCAGCGGGTCCATCGTGTTCAGCGCCTCCAGGCCGCCCTGCGGCATGGAGAACGGGTTGTGCGAGAACTCGATCTGGCCGGTGTCCTCGTTCTTCTCGAACATCGGGAAGTCGACGATCCAGCAGAAGCGGAAGACGTCCTCGACGAACTGGCCGGCGCGCTTGGCGGCCTCGACGCGCACGGCGCCCATGATCTTGGAGACCTCGTCGAACTCGCCCGCGCCGAAGAAGATCGCGTGGCCGGGCTCCAGGCCGAGGCGCTCCACGAGCGCCTTGACGTTCTCCTCGGTGAGGAACTTGGCGATCGGGCCGGTCAGCGCGTTCTCCTCGCCGACACGCACCCAGGCAAGGCCCTTCGCGCCCTGCTCGACCGCGTAGTCGCCGAGGCCGTCGAAGAACTTGCGCGGCTGGTCACCGGTGTCCGGGACGGCCAGCGCGCGGACGTGCTTGCCGGCGAAGGCCTTGAACTCCGAGCCCTCGAAGACGTCGGAGACGTCGACGAGCTCCAGCTCGGCGCGCAGGTCCGGCTTGTCGGAGCCGTACTTGAGCATGGCCTCGCGGAAGGGGATCCGCAGGAACGGCGAGGTGACGTGGCGGCCGTTGCCGAACTCCTCGAAGAGGTCGGTCATGACCTTCTCGATGACCTGGAAGACGTCCTCCTGCTCGACGAAGGACATCTCCACGTCGAGCTGGTAGAACTCGCCCGGCGAGCGGTCGGCGCGGGCGTCCTCGTCGCGGAAGCAGGGCGCGATCTGGAAGTAGCGGTCGAAGCCCGCGATCATCAGCAGCTGCTTGAACTGCTGCGGGGCCTGCGGCAGGGCGTAGAACTTGCCGGCGTGCAGACGGGACGGCACCAGGAAGTCGCGCGCGCCCTCGGGGGAGGTGGCGGACAGGATCGGGGTGGCCATCTCGTTGAAGCCGAGGGCGGTCATCTTCTCGCGCATGGAGGCGATGACGGCGGAGCGCAGCATGATGTTGCTGTGCATGCGCTCGCGGCGCAGGTCGAGGAAGCGGTACTCCAGGCGGCGCTCCTCGTTCACCCCGTCCTCGGTGTTGATGGTGAAGGGCAGCGGCTCGGCGGCGCCCAGCACCTCGACCGCGTTGACCTCGACCTCGATCTCACCGGTGGGGAGCTCGGGGTTGATGTTGTCGGCGCCGCGGCTGACGACCTTGCCGTCGACGCGGACGACGGTCTCCTTGGTGAGGTGGCTCAGGGCCTCGTTCGCGGGGGTGCCGGGACGGGCCACGAGCTGCACCAGGCCGTGGTGGTCGCGGAGGTCGATGAAGAGGATGCCGCCCAGGTCACGCCGATTGTGCAGCCAGCCGCTCAGTCGCACGTCGGTGTCGACGTCAGCCGCACGGAGCTCGCCGCAGGTGTGGGACCGGTACCGATGCATCGTTCATCCAAGTCGTGATCGAGGGCGTGGGCCAGCCCGCCTGCGGCACAGGGCTCGTACCGCGGCACAGGGCTAGCGTGCATACAACACGGGAGCAAGCGTACTGCGCGCTTGTGAAGATCCGCCCACCGTACCTTCGGTGGTACCCCTTGCGCAGACCTGCATAAAGTAGGGCAATGCGCACCGAGGACGTACTGGCCGCCACGGCGACCGGCCTGTGGCACTGGGACAACGCCACGCGCATCGCCACCTTCGACGCCGAGGCCTCCCGGCTGCTGGGCCTCCCCGCCACCCGTACGGAGCTGACCGAATCCGCGACGAGGGCGCGCTTCCACGCCGTGGACTGGGTGGAGGTCCAGGGGGTGATCAGCCTGGCCGTGGCCGAGGGCACGCTCACCGAGGCGCGGCTGCGGGTCGTCGACGAGAAGGGCCGGGCACTGCGGACGGTGCGCTGCCGGATGCGGCCGCAGCTGCGGGCCGCGGCCAAGGGCCGGGTGGACTTCGTGCTCGTCGGCACGCTGCAGGAGGTGCCGGAGCCGCAGCCGGGCACGTCCACGGCCCGTGCGCCGATGGTCACGGGCGACTGGCGGCGCAACAGGGAAGCGTTTCTGCTGGATGCGGGGCGGGCGCTCGCGGAGGCCCGCTCCACGGCCGAGGTGCTGCGGGTGGCGGCCGGGCTGTCGATGCCCGGCTTCGAGCCGTCCGGGCTCGCGGTCTTCAGCTCCGAGGGCGGCCGGGTGCGCGTGATCGGGCACCACGGCTACACCCCCGGAAGCGCGGACCCGTTCCTCGACCTGCCCATGGACGCGGCCTACCCGGCGGCCGAGGTCATCCGCACCGGCCGGGGCATCTACCTGCCGTCGCCCGCCGACTACGAGCGCCGCTTCCCCGCCGCCTGGCAGGACGTCGCCCACTTCGGGCGGCAGTCGTGGGCGTTCCTGCCGCTGATCAACGCGGGGCAGGTCATCGGGGCGTGGATGGCCGGATTCAGCGTGCCGGTGTCCTTCACGCCCGACGAACGGTCCGTGCTCACGACGGTGGCCCGCATGCTCGCGCAGGCCCTGGGCCGGGCCAGCGTGCACGAGTCCGAGCGGGAACTCACCGTGGGCCTGCAGCGCTCCATGATGCCCACGCTGCAGCAGGACATCCCCGGCATGGCCGTCGCCGCGCGCTACGTGCCGACCGGCGGCGGGCTGGAGGTCGGCGGCGACTGGTACGACATGATCCCCCTCCCCCTCGGCCGGATCGCCCTCGTCATCGGCGACGTGCAGGGCCACGACGTACGGGCCGCCGGGCTCATGGGCCAGCTGCGGATCGCCCTGCGCGCGTACGCCTCCGAAGGCCACCACCCCGACGCCGTCCTCTCCCGCGCCTCCCACTTCCTCGCCGGCATCAACGCCTCCGAGACCGAGGGCGAGGAGGGCGAACCGCGCTTCGCGACGTGCCTGTACATCGAGGTCGACCCGGAGAGCGGGCGGCTCGTCATCGCCCGGGCCGGCCACCCGAACCCGGCGATCCGGCTGAGCGACGGCACCATGCTCGTCCGCAACACCGCCGGCGGCCTGCCGCTCGGCATCGACCCCGACACCGACTACCCCACCACGCGGCTCGTCCTCGAACCCGGCGAGACGATGCTCGTCTGCACGGACGGGCTGATCGAGACCGGCGGACACGACCTCGACAGCGGCTGGAACCGGCTGCGCGAAGTGATCGAGGGACAGCCGCTCGACCTCGGCGGGAGCTGCGGCGGGCCCGACGGCAGCGACCTGGAAGCGCTCGCGGACGCCCTCGTCCGGGCCGTCCACGGCCCCTCCTCCCACTACACGACCGGGCCGCTGCTGGACCGGCGCGAGGACGACATCGCCGTCCTGCTGCTCGCCCGCGAGGACGGCGCGGCGGGCGCGGGGCCGGCGGCCGTGCCGCGTCCCGTACGGCGCACCGTCCTCAGCATCGCCCAGGCCGAACCGGAACGGATCGCCGAAGCGCGGCAGCAAGTGCGCGACCTGATGCACGACTGGCCCGACGCCGACCAGACCGACTCCGCCGCCCTGATGGTCTCCGAAATGGTCACCAACGTCCTCGTCCACACGGACGGGGACGCGGTGCTGATCGCCCGCATCAGCGGCGAGCCGGGGGATCGGTGCGTCCGCGTCGACGTCTCGGACAGCAGCGACGAACTGCCGCACCGGCGGCATCCCGGCGAGATGGCCTCCTCGGGGCGGGGGCTCGTCCTGATGGAGATCCTGGCCGGGGCGTGGGGGGTGGACCCGCGGGGCGAGGGCAAGAACATCTGGTTCGAGCTGTACGAGAAGGACGGGGGACCTGCGGTCCGCTAGCTGCGACGCCGCGGGCCCCTCTCGAGGGGCGGCAACCTGCTTCCGCCGCGGATCCCCTTCCGGGGCCCGGCAGCCCACTTCCGCCGCGGATCCCCTCTCGGGGCCCGGCAGCCTCCTTCCGCCGCAACGGCGGGCAACCACAGGCGAGGTGACCGGCGGTGCCGAGCCGGCCTGAGGCGCGTACGGCACCGCCGGAAACCGCCGCGGGGGCTGAGCGCCACCGCGGCGGATTCATGGGTGCGCGGCACCCATGAGCCCGGGCACGACCGGTGCGTACGGCACCGCCGAAACCCCCGCGAGGGGCTGAGCACCGCCGCGGCGGATTCATGGGGGGCGGGCCCCCATGAACCCCGGCCCGCCCCCCCCGCAGGGGCTACGCAGGGGCCTACGCGGTCGGGATGACTCCCAGCCGCCCCGCCTGGTAGTCGTCGAACGCCTGGGCCAGTTCGGCGTGGGTGTTCATGACGAACGGCCCGTAGTGCTGCATGGGCTCACGGATCGGCCGCCCGCCCAGCAGCACGACCTCGAACCGCTCGCTGCGCGAGTCCTGCTTCTCCGCGGCCGCGGCCCGGATCGTCAGGGAGTCCCCGTCGCCGAAGACGACCGTCTGCCCGGTACCGAAGGGACGCCCCTCCGCACCGGCCGCGCCGTACCCGGCGAGCCCGTACGCCAGCGCGTTGAAGTCGGACCGCCACGGCAGCGTGACCTCCGCCCCCGGGCTCACGGAGGCGTGGATCATCGTGATCGGGGTGTGCGTCGCGCCGGGCCCGGCGTGGCCCGCCACGTCGCCCGCGATGAGCCGCAGCAGCGCGCCGCCGTCCTGCGACGCCAGCAGCTTCACGCTGCCGCCGCGGATGTCCTGGTACTTCGGCGCGATCATCTTGTCCTCGGCCGGCAGGTTCACCCACAGCTGCAGGCCGTGGAAGAGGCCGCCGCTCATGACGAGCTCCTCCGGCGGGGTCTCGATGTGCAGCAGGCCGGAGCCGGCCGTCATCCACTGCGTGTCGCCGTCGGTGATGACACCGCCGCCGCCGTGCGAGTCGCGGTGCACGAACGTGCCGTCGATGATGTAGGTCACCGTCTCGAACCCGCGGTGCGGGTGCCAGGGGGTCCCCTTGGGCTCGCCGGCCGCGTAGTCCACCTCGCCCATCTGGTCCATCATGATGAACGGGTCCAGGTACTTGTAATTGATCCCCGCGAAGGCCCTGCGCACGGGGAATCCCTCGCCCTCGAACCCGGACGGGGCCGTGCCGACGTACAGCACCGGCCGCTGCGGGGCACCCGCCGCGGCGGTGACGCGCGGCAGGGTCAACGGGTTCTCGACGGTCACTGCTGGCATGACGACCTCCTCGGTTCGTTCACGTTTCAATTTAGTTGAAGGATGAACAACCCGCAAGGACCCCGCATTCCCCGGCACCGGAACCGCGACCCGGATCATGGACACTGGATCAATGCGCCAGAACGCCAGCGGGCCCCGCCCGGCCGCCGTCACCGCCCTCGTCGCCGCGGTCCTGGCGCTGGCCGCCGCCGGTCTGGTCGTGGCGCACCAGGGCCTGGCCACGGACTCCCCCGTGGCCGACGGCGACGCCTCGGGGCACTACGCGCAGCCGAAGGCGCAGGGGGACGAGACGGCGGAGGCGATGCGCGCGGCCGTCCGCAGCGAGAACGGCACGGCGCCCCTCAAGCCCGCGAGCAGCGGCAGGACCGACCCGCTCCCCACCTCGGAGCCCCTGCGCGCCACCGAATCCGCGCCCTCGCCGGCCGTCGGACCGCTGTTCTACACGGGCCAGGGCGCGCCGGGGCACGGCTGCAGCGCGAGCGTCGTGCACAGCCCGAAGGGCGATCTGATCGTCACCGCGGCGCACTGCGTGTATCAGGACGGCTTCCGCACGGACATCGCGTTCGTCCCGGGCTATCACGACGGCGTCGCGCCGTACGGGGTGTGGGTGCCGGCGTCGGTGGACATCGACCCGGAGTGGGCGGCCGACCGCGACCCGGACCACGACGTGGCGTTCCTGCGGGTGCGCCGCCCGGGCGCGGACACGAGGGCGATCGAGCAGGTCACCGGCGCGGAGCGGATCCGCTTCCGGCCGCCGGTGGGGCGGCAGGCGCGGGTGACGGGCTATCCGGTGACCGAGGAGCGCCCGGTCTCCTGCCAGAACGCCACGAAGTCCTTCAGCCCCACCCAGCTGCGGTTCGACTGCGCCAACCTCCCCAACGGCACGAGCGGCGGCCCGTTCCTGACGGACGTCGACCCCGCGACCGGCCTGGGCACGGTCAACGGGGTCGTGGGCGGCCATGACGAGGGCGGCGACGAGGAGACGTCGTACAGCTCGTACTTCGGCGAGGAGGCCGAGGCCCTCTACCGGCGCGCGACGACGGCGGGCTGACCGCCCGCACGCGCCGGCCGGGGTCAGCCGTACAGCCGCCGCATCGTGAAGTCCACCATCTGCTCGACGGCCTTGGCGTCGAACACCATGCGGTGGTCCCCCTCGATGTCGAGCACGAAGCCGTACCCCGTCGGCAGGAGGTCGATCACCTCCGCGCCCGTGATGACGAAGTACTTCGACTCCTTGCCCGCGTACCGCCGCAGCTCCTTCAGCGACGTGAACATGGGGATCACCGGCTGCTGGGTGTTGTGCAGCGCGAGGAAGCCGGGGTTGTCGCCGCGGGGGCAGTAGACCTTCGACGTGGAGAACACCGTCTGGAAGTCCTCCGCGGACATCGAGCCCGTGGTGAAGGCCCGCACCGCGTCCGCAAGCGACGGAGGGGACGGCTCCGGGTAGAGCGGCTGTTCGCCGTAGACACCGGGGCCGCCGTGCTGCTGAGGCGGCGGTGGCGGCGGCGCGTAACCCTGCGTGCCCGCGTTCTGGTCGTAGCCGTACATGCGCCAAAGCGTAAAGGGTCACAGTGGGCCGAACAGGGGTTGCGTCTTATTACCGGTGGGTAGCATCATGCAGATTACTGCCCGGTACGTATTTGAGGGTTCATCCTCCCAGTCCTACGGAGCCGTTGTCATGGGCCACTACAAGTCGAATCTCCGCGACATCGAGTTCAACCTCTTCGAGGTCCTCGGCCGCGACAAGCTGTACGGCACCGGCCCGTTCGCGGAGATGGACGTCGAGACCGCCAAGGACATCCTGTCGGAGATCACGCGCCTCTCGGAGAACGAGCTGGCCGACTCCTTCGCCGACACGGACCGCAACCCGCCGGTCTTCGACCCGGACACCAACACCGCCCCGGTTCCGGACACCTTCAAGAAGAGCTACCAGGCCTACATGGACGCCGAGTGGTGGCGTCTCGGCATCCCGGAGGAGATCGGCGGCACCACCGCGCCCCGCTCGCTGATCTGGGCCTACGCCGAGTCGATCCTGGGCTCCAACCCGGCCATCTGGATGTACTCCTCGGGCCCGGCGTTCGCCGGCATCCTCTTCGAGGAGGGCACCGAGCAGCAGAAGCACATCGCGAAGATCGCGGTGGAGAAGCAGTGGGGCTCCACCATGGTCCTGACCGAGCCGGACGCCGGCTCGGACGTGGGCGCCGGCCGCACCAAGGCCGTGCAGCAGGAGGACGGCTCCTGGCACATCGAGGGCGTGAAGCGCTTCATCACCTCCGGTGAGCACGACATGGCGGAGAACATCCTCCACTACGTCCTCGCCCGCCCCGAGGGTGCCGGCCCCGGCACCAAGGGCCTCTCCCTCTTCCTCGTGCCGAAGTACGAGTTCGACTTCGAGACCGGCGAGCTGGGCGAGCGCAACGGCGTCTACGCGACCAACGTCGAGCACAAGATGGGCCTCAAGGCCTCCAACACCTGCGAGATGACCTTCGGCGACAAGCACCCCGCCAAGGGCTGGCTCATCGGCGAGAAGCACGACGGCATCCGCCAGATGTTCATGATCATCGAGTTCGCCCGGATGATGGTCGGCACGAAGGCCATCGCCACCCTCTCCACCGGCTACCTCAACGCGCTGGAGTACGCCAAGGAGCGCGTGCAGGGCCCGGACCTGGCCAACTTCATGGACAAGACCGCGCCCAAGGTCACCATCACCCACCACCCCGACGTGCGCCGCTCGCTGATGACGCAGAAGGCGTACGCCGAGGGCATGCGCGCCCTCGTCCTCTACACCGCCTCCGTCCAGGACGAGATCATGGTCAAGGAGGCCGCCGGCGAGGACGCCAAGGCGCTGCACGGCCTCAACGACCTGCTCCTGCCGATCGTCAAGGGCTACGGCTCCGAGAAGTCCTACGAGCAGCTCGCCCAGTCCCTGCAGACCTTCGGCGGCTCCGGCTACCTGCAGGAGTACCCGATCGAGCAGTACATCCGCGACTCGAAGATCGACACCCTCTACGAGGGCACCACGGCGATCCAGGGCCAGGACTTCTTCTTCCGGAAGATCGTCCGTGACCAGGGCCAGGCCCTGAACACCCTCTCCGAGGAGATCAAGAAGTTCCTGGCCTCCGAGGCCGGCGGCGAGGACCTGGCCGCCGCCCGCGGCGCGCTCGCCAAGGCCGCCGTGGACCTGGAGGCGATCGTCGGCAAGATGATCACCGACCTCACCGCGACCGGCGAGGACGTCAAGAACATCTACAAGGTCGGCCTGAACACCACCCGCCTGCTGCTCGCCTCCGGCGACGTCGTCATCTCCTACCTGCTCCTCAAGGGTGCGGCCGTGGCCGCCGAGAAGCTGGACGGCGCCTCCGCCAAGGACAAGGCGTTCTACACCGGCAAGATCGCGGCGGCGAAGTTCTTCACCTCCGACGTCCTGCCGCGCGTCTCCGTCGAGCGCGCGCTCGCCGAGGCCGTCGACAACTCCCTCATGGAGCTGGACGAGGCCGCCTTCTAAGGCTGTTGAGGTTCGTGTGACACACGGGGCAAGAGCCCGGGCGTAAACCCCCGCCCGGCTCTTGCCCTGATCCTTATCCTGAGCGCATGAGCTCTGCGCACCGCTTCGACCGCGGCCACACCGACGACCTGATGACGTTCCTCGCCGCCAGCCCCTCGCCCTACCACGCGGTGGCCAACACCGCCGAGCGGCTGGAGAAGGCGGGCTTCCGCCAGGTCGCGGAGACCGACGCGTGGGACGCCACGACCGGCGGCAAGTACGTGACGCGCGGCGGCGCGATCATCGCCTGGTACGTGCCGGAGGGCGCGACGCCCGCCAGCCCCTTCCGGATCGTCGGCGCGCACACCGACTCCCCCAACCTGCGGGTCAAGCCGCTGCCGGACACCGGTTCCGCGGGCTGGCGCCAGGTCGCCGTGGAGCTGTACGGCGGCACGCTCCTGAACACCTGGCTGGACCGCGACCTCGGCCTCTCCGGCCGGGTCACCCTCCGGGACGGCAGCCACCGCCTCGTCAACGTCGACCGCCCGCTGCTGCGCGTCCCCCAGCTGGCGATCCACCTCGACAGAGGCGTCAACCAGGACGGCCTCAAGCTCGACAAGCAGAAGCACATGACCCCGATCTGGGGCCTGGGCAAGCCGGACGAGGGCGACCTGATCCGCTTCGTGGCGGAGGAGATCGAGGTCCCCGCGGAGGAGATCGCCGGCTGGGACCTGATGGTCCACAGCGTGGAGCCGCCCGCCTACCTGGGCCGCGACCAGGAGCTCCTCGCCGGCCCCCGCATGGACAACCTGCTGTCCGTCCACGCCGGCGTGGCCGCCCTGATCGCCGCCACCTCCTCCGAGGGCCTCCCGTACATCCCGGTCCTCGCCGCGTTCGACCACGAGGAGAACGGCAGCCAGTCCGACACGGGCGCGGAGGGCCCCCTCCTGGGCACCGTGCTGGAACGATCCGTCTTCGCCCGCGGCGGCACCTACGAGGACAAGGCCCGCGCCTTCGCCGGCACGATCTGCCTGTCCTCGGACACGGGCCACGCGGTCCACCCCAACTACACGGAGCGCCACGAGCCGGGCCACCACCCGCTGCCGAACGGCGGCCCCATCCTCAAGGTCAACGTCAACCAGCGCTACGCCACGGACGGCAGCGGCCGGGCCGTGTTCGCCGCGGCGTGCGAGCGGGCGGGCGTGCCGTGGCAGCACTTCGTGTCCAACAACTCCATGCCCTGCGGGACGACGATCGGCCCGATCACGGCGGCGCGGCACGGCATCGCCACGGTCGACATCGGCGTGGCCTGCCTGTCGATGCACTCGGCGCGGGAGCTGTGCGGGGCGGACGACCCGTACCTGCTGGCGGCGGCGCTCACGGCGTTCCTGGAAGGCTGAGCACGTTGAGCACGGTGAAGCACCGCATCTGGGCCGCGGCGGCCCTGGCCGTCACGGCGGCCCTCACGCTGACCGCGTGCGGAAGCAAGAACGACGACAAGGCCGGCGCGAAGGACGAGCCGTCGGCCGTGGCCCCCTCGGCCGACGAGGGGGAACCAGGTGAGGAGGAGGCGGACGACAAGCCGCAGGACAAGGGCGACGCCTGCGCACCGTCGGACATGAAGGTCGAGGCCGGGTCGCGGTCCGGCAAGGTCCTGCTCGTGGCGACGAATACCAGCAAGAAGCCGTGCACGGCCTACGGCTTCCCGTACGTCCGCTTCGACCAGGACCAGGCGACGGCGGCCGCGGGCGAGGAGACCAAGCCGAAGGCGCCGGTCAAGGTGGCGCCGGGCAAATCCGCCTATGCGGCCGTCACACCGACGGCACCCGACGGTTCGGGCGGCCCGGGCCGCGACGCGCACAAGCTGTCCCTGACCTTCCAGAGCCCGAACGGCGACCCCTTGCAGGGCGACCCGTCGACGCCGGCCCTCCCCACCGGCACGCTCCACGTGGACGACCAGGCGAAGGCCACGTACTGGCTGCCGGACGAGGCCGCCGCGCTCAAGGGCTGACGTCTTCCCTCCGATTGGCCGTTCCGGTCCGGGGTACGCGATGCGTGCCGGCACCGGAACAGCCAATCGGATACGGAGGCTTCAGCCATGGGCATGGGATGGTGCATCGGTCTGATCGGGATCGGGGCGATCCTCACCTTCGCGGTCGACTGGCACGTCGACGGCATGAACGTCCCGCTGGTGGGACTGATCCTGATGGCGGTCGGCTTCATCGGCACCGCCGCGTACGTCAGCATCTACAAGCGCCGCAGGACGCAGCCCCCGCCGCCGGCAGCGCCGGTGGTGGAGGAGGACCACCGCTTCATCCGCTGAGTCCTCACGGGCCGCGGCCGCCGAAGGGCAGGAGGGCCGGGGGGCTGCCGCCGGCCCGGCCCGCCCGGCCGCGTCAGCCGTCCAGCCCCGCAAGGACCAGCGGCAACCGCTCCGCACCGCCGGCCACGACCCGCACCGGCACCCCCCAGTCGTTCTGGTGCATGTGACACGCGGGGTACTCGTTGGCCGGATCGTCGTCGCACGACGCCGCCATCGCCGAGACGTGCAGGATGCCCTCGGTCACGCCCTCCGCCAGCACCAGATCGCGCCCGAGGTCCGTACCCGTCCCCGCGCCCTCCGCCAGGAGCTCCGGCGGCGTGGAGCTGACGATCAGCCGCGTCGACGGCCCGTACCGCGTGTCGAGCTTCTGCCCCGCCGGCGCGGAGAAGACGACGTCGACCCGCAGCCGGCCGGGCGCCACGTCCGTCGCGGCCCGCTGGGTCCGGTGGGCGACGGCCTCCACCCGTACCGCGGACTCCGGCAGCCGCAGCCGCGTGAGCCGGTGCCGGGCGGACTCGACCACGACGACGTCGTCCCCGGCGAGCACCGCGTCGGACGGCTCCCGCAGGTCCGTGGCGAGCGTCGTCACCTCGCCGCTCGCGGGGTCGTAGCGCCGCAGCGCGTGGTTGTACGTGTCGGCGACGGCGACGGACCCGTCGGGGAGGGCGGTGACGCCGAGGGGGTGCTGGAGCAGCGCCTGCGACGCGTCGCCGTCCCGGTGCCCGAAGTCGAACAGGCCCTTGCCGACGGCCGTGTGCACGAACCCGTCACGGTCGACCCACCGCACGGCGGATCCCTCGGAGTCGGCGACCCACAGCCGCTCTCCGTCGGCCGACGCGGCGAGCCCGGAGGGCTGGGCGAACCAGGCCTCGCGCAGCGGCCCGTCGACGATGCCCTCGTTGGTCGTACCGGCGGTGGCTTCGACGGTCCCGCTCCCGGGGTCGTACGTCCACAGCTGGTGCACTCCGGCCATGGCGATCCACAGCCGCCCGTCGAACCAGGCGACGTCCCAGGGGGAGGACAGCGAGATCTCAAGGGCGGGCCCGGACGTGGGCTGACCCTGCATCCACTGCCGGCCGGTACCGGCGATGGTGGTCACCTCACCGCTCGCCGGGTCGTAGGCCCGCAGCGCGTGGTTGACGGTGTCGGCGACGACGACCTTGCCGTCGGGCAGCAGGGCGAGCCCCTGCGGCTCGTTGAACGAGTCCGCTCCGAAGCCCCGCTCGCCGCTGCCGATCCGCCGCACCACCGTCTCGCCGTCGGCCGCCATCTCCACCAGCTGGTGCCGCGTGGAGTCGGAGACGAGGAACCCGCCGCCGGGCAGCACGAGCGCCTTCCCCGGGAACCGGAGGTCCGTGGCCACGGGCTCGGGCGCCACGTACGGCCCGTCCCCGCGCCGCAGCGTCCCCTTCGCGCCGTGCTCGGCCTCCAGCTCGGCGACGAGGGCCTCCAGGGCGTGGGCGTGGCCCTCGCCGGAGTGCTGGGCGACGACGTATCCCTCGGGGTCGATCACCACGAGCGTGGGCCAGGCCCGCACGGCGTACTGCTTCCACGTGGCGAGCTCGGGGTCGTCGAGCACGGGATGGTGCACGCCGTACCGCTCGACGGCGTCGACGACGGCCTGGTGCTCGGCTTCGTGGACGAACTTCGGCGAGTGCACACCGATGATCACCACGGTGTCGCGGTGCTTCTCCTCCAGCTCGCGCAGCTCGTCGAGGACGTGCAGGCAGTTCACACAGCAGAACGTCCAGAAGTCGAGGATGACGATGCGTCCTCGCAGGTCAGCGAGGGAAAGGTCGACATTGCCGGTGTTCAGCCAGCCGCCCTTGCCGATGAGTTCGGGGGCGCGGACGCGTACTCGTGGGGCCATACAGCCATCAAACAACATCCGCCACAGCGGGCATTCCCCCGTCCGGGGAATGACACACGGCGTTAATCTCCGCGGACGCCGAGGACCCGGTCCTTGAGCGCGGGGAAGTCCTCGCGGATCCGGTCGACCCGAGCGAGGTCGAGCTCCACCGAGAGAACCTCCTCCCCGCCCCCGGCCTCCCCGACCACGTCCCCCCAGGGGTCGACCACGACGCTGTGCCCGGCCTGCTCCACCCCCGCGTGCGTGCCGGCCGTACCGCAGGCCAGCACGTACGCCTGGTTCTCGACGGCTCGCGCGCGGGCGAGCAGCGACCAGTGGGCGCGCCGCCGCTCGGGCCATCCGGCCGGTACGACGAACATCCGGGCGCCGCGGTCGACGAGGTCGCGGAAGAGCTCGGGGAACCGCAGGTCGTAGCAGGTGGCGAGGCCCGCCACGGCGCCCGGCAGGGCCACCGTGACCGGCTCCGTGCCCGCGGCCATGGTCACGGCCTCGCCCTTGTCGAAGCCGAAGCGGTGGATCTTCCGGTACGTGCGCACGAGTTCGCCACCGGGGGAGAACACCAGGGAGGTGTTGTACAAGGCCCCGCCTGCCCTGCCCACCCCGCTTACCCCGCCTGTCCCCTCGGCCTCGTCGGCCCCGTCGGCGTCCCGCTCGACGATCGATCCGGCGTGCAGCCAGACGCCCGCGTCGAGCGCGGCGGCAGACATCGCGCGGACCGTGGGACCGTCCAGCGGTTCCGCCTCGACTGCGAACGATTCGAAGGCGAAAGCACCGACGTGCCACAGCTCGGGCAGGACGACCAGATCGCTGCCGGCCTGCTCGCGCACCAGCGCCGCCGCGCGGTCCCGCCGCTCGGCGACCGGCTCGGCCGGATCGACGTTTATCTGAATCAGGGAAGCACGCACAGTACCCACCACTCTCAGCACACGAAACCTCTGCCGGGTCGCCCGCGCGCAGCGTAACTTAACTAACGCACCCGCATCAGGAACGCCCACGCCCCAACGCACCCGCAACGCACTCACATCAGGAACGCCCACGCACCCGCCGCACCGCCCGAGGGATCACGTGACCGTCCACCCGAATCTTCAGCCGGCCATCGACGCCTGGACCCACTCCATCGAAGCGATCAACGACTTGGTGAAACCGCTCGCCGAGAGCGACTGGAACCGGGCCACCGAGTGTCCCGGGTGGTCGGTGCGCGACGTCGTCTCGCACGTCATCGGCGTGGAGACCGAAATGCTGGGTGAGCCGCGGCCGATCCACACGCTGCCGCGCGACCTCTTCCACGTCACCGACGAGTTCTCCCGCTACAACGAGGTGCAGGTGGACGTGCGGCGCTGCCACACCGCACTGGAGATGACGTCGGAGCTGGAGCTCGTCGTCATCCGCCGCTCCCGCCAGCTGCGCAACGAGACGCGCGGCCCGCAGACGGCGGTCCGCTGGCCGCTCGGCTCCGGCAACGAGCAGCCGCTCGAACGCGCCCTGGTGGTACGCGCCTTCGACGTGTGGACGCACGAGCAGGACCTGCGCCGCGCGCTCGGCATGCCCGGCAACCTGGACTCGCCCGCCGCGGTCATCTGCCGGGACTTCCTGCTCGGCGCGCTGCCGAAGGTCGTGGCCAGGGACGCGGGCGCGCCGCCGGGGTCGGCGGTCGTCTTCGACGTGCACGGGCCGCTGGAGTTCCTGCGGACCGTGCGCGTCGACCAGCAGGGGCGGGGGACGATCGACAGCAGCGTGACGCTGGGCCCGACGGTCACGCTGGGGATGGACTGGGAGACGTACGCCCGGCTGGCGTGCGGCCGGGTGCAGCCGGAGGCGGCGCTGGGGCGGATCAAGGTGGAGGGGGAGCCGGGCCTGGCGGAGGCGATCCTCCGGGAGTTCGCGATCACGCCGTAGAGCCCGAGCTCACACCGCAGTACGAGTGGGCCGGCGATCACGCCGTGGACCCCGGCGAAACCGCCGGCACGTGCACCGTCTCCACCCGCGAGGCCACCACCCGCTCCTGCTCCCGCCGCTGCGCGCGCGTCCGCAGCCGCAGGATCTGGGACAGGCCGAGCGCTTCCAGGACGAAGACGGAGCAGAAGGCGAGGCGGTAGTCGTCCCCGGTGGCGTCGAGCAGGACGCCCACGGCCAGCAGCGTGGTGATGGAGGCGACGAAGCCGCCCATGTTGACGATGCCGGAGGCGGTGCCCTGGCGCTCGGGCGGGTTCGCGGGGCGGGCGAAGTCGAAGCCGATCATCGAGGCGGGGCCGCACGCGCCGAGCACGACGCATTCGGTCACGAGCAGCCACATGGGGGCGTGGGCGCCGGGCCAGCCGGCCACGGCGGCCCACAGCAGCGCGGTCGCGCCGACCGTGCCGAGCGCGAGCGGCAGCCGGGCCGCGTGGTGGCGGGCGATGATCTGCCCGTAGACGAGCCCGACGGCCATGTTGGAGAGCACGATCACGGTGAGCAGCAGGCCCGCGGTCTCCCGTGCGAGGTCCTCCGCCTCGACCAGGAACGGCATGCCCCACAGCAGCAGGAAGACCATGGCCGGGAACTGGGTCGTGAAGTGCACCCACATGCCGAGCCGGGTGCCGGGTTCGCGCCACGCCCGCGTGATCTGCTGCCGGACGGAGCCCCTGCCGCCTGCGTGCGCGGCCGGCGGCGGTTCGTGGCCCGCCGGGTGGTCCTTCAGGAACAGCAGCGTCAGGAGCAGGACGAGGACGCCCGCCGCCGCGCTGCCGCCGAACGTGGCGGTCCAGCCGGCGCCGTGCAGCAGCCGGGCGAGGACCGTCGTGGAGACGAGGTTGCCCGCCATCCCGAACAGCGCCGCCACTTGCGCGATCATCGGGCCGCGGCGGGCGGGGAACCAGCGCGCGCCGAGCCGCAGCACGCTGATGAACGTCATCGCGTCGCCGCAGCCGAGGAGGGCGCGGCTGGCGAGGGCCGTGCCGTACGTGTGGGAGAGGGCGAAGGCGAGCTGCCCGGCGGTGAACAGGACGGCGCCGAGCGCCAGCACCTTCTTCGTGCCCAGCCGGTCGACCATCAGGCCGACGGGTATCTGCATGCCCGCGTAGACGAGCAGCTGGAGTATGGAGAACGTCGACAGCGCGGACGCGTTGATGTGGAAGCGCTCGGCGGCGTCGATGCCGGCGACGCCGAGGCTCGTACGGAAGATGATGGCGACGAAGTAGACCCCGACGCCCAGCCCCCAGACGGCGACCGCGCGCCGTCCGCCGGGTGGGTCGCCGGGCAGCGCTGCGGCCCCCTGGCTCATCGGTGCTCCCCCACTCGTTGATCCCGCTCGTTCATCGGGTCCCGCCTCGGACGCTCATCGGGTCCCGCCTCGGACGCTCATCGGATCTCGCCCTGGGCGAGGTTGCGCACCCAGCTCACGTGCTGGTCGATGACGGCGACGGCGGCCTCGGCGTCACCGGCGCGCAGCGCTTCGAGGATCTCGGTGTGCTCGCTGTGGTTCTTGGCGATGCGGTCGGGGTGGGCGTGCATCACGGCCACCCCCATCCGCAGCTGGCGGTCGCGCAGCTGGTCGTAGAGCCGGGAGAGGATCTCGTTGCCGGCGCTGCGCACGATCTCGGCGTGAAAGGCGCGGTCGCTGACCGAAACCGCCGCCAGGTCGCCGGCGACGGCCTGGCGTCCCATGTCGTCGAGCAGCTCTTCCAGGCGGGCGATGAGCAGCGGGGAGGCGGGTACGGCCTTGGCCGCCGCGTACTTCTCGACGAGCAGCCGGGTCTCGACGACGTCGGCGATCTCCTGTGCGGAGACGGGCAGGACGAGGGCGCCCTTCTTCGGATAGAGCTTGATCAGCCCTTCGGCCTCCAGCCGGAGCAGGGCCTCGCGCACGGGGGTGCGGGACACCCCGACGGCCTCGGCCAGATCCCCCTCGGTGAGCAGCGTGCCGCCTTCGTAACGGCGGTGCAGGACGGCTTCCTTGATGTGCGTGTAGACACGCTCGGTGGCGGGAGGCTGCTTGGTCCGCTGGAGCGGCACGGGCGGGGCGATTGGCATGAACGCAGCTTAGATACAAGATATATACGCAGAAAGAGGGGGTCCGCGATCCGGACAACGGGCGTCCCGGGTTACGGCCCCGTCCAGCCGCCCACCCGGCAGGACTTAAGGCGCCGTCCAGCCGTCCGCGGGCGTGATGAAGACGAACCGCAGGTCAGGACGCTGTATGGGCAACAGCACATGACTCGTCACCCGTATCTCCCGCCCACCGTGGAAGGGCAGTTGCAGCCGGAACACGTCGCCGTCGCGGTGCTCGACCACATCGTGCTCCTCGGCCCAGATGCGCCGGCAGTCGGCGTCCGCGTCGAGGATGTCGCGGACGAGCGCGCGCAGTTCGGTGTGGGCGGGGTCGCTGTTGGCGGCGACGCGCAGCATGGCGAGGTACGTGCGGGCGCAGGCGTCCTCCCAGTCGAGCATCTGCTCGCGGGCCTCGGGGTCGAGCAGCGCCCAGCGCATCAGATTGGCGCCGGGCCGCCGCACCCAGGGAAACCACTCGGCCATGAGGGAATTCGCCGCGACGATATTCCAGGCCACATCGGAGAGATAGGCGGGATAGGACGTCTGCTGTTCGAGCAGGGCTTTGACGCCGTTCGGGAGATCGCCCCGTCCGGCGCCGGCTTCCCGGGACAGTTCACCGGGCGGGCGGCGGCCGCTCACCGCGAGAAAGAGCGTGAGCGTCTCGGCGTCGCTCAGCCGCAGTGCGCGGGCGACGCGGAGGAGGAATTGCTCGGAGAAGTCCTGCCGGCGGCCGGCTTCCAGCGCGCGGTACCAGCCCTCGCTGACCCCGGTCATCCGGGCCACGTGGGCCTGGGAGAGACGGCGTCCGGGGCGGGGGAAGACGCCGCGCAGCTCGGGGACGGCGCGTGCGTCGACGCGGGCCCGCCAGGCGCGGAGAAGGCGGCTGATGGATTCCCCATCCACGTGGTCGGCGCCGTCCACGCGTCCTCCAATTCCGACAGTGCAAGTGTCGGTCAATCTTAAGTAAATTGCCCCGCACGGGCTATTCCTGCAGCTGACCCGGCAGGGATTCCCGAGGCCGCTCCGCATCACGACGGGGGCCCGGACGCCATGCTCTCTCCTCGCTGGAGGGGGGTGAGGAGGGAAGCGTCCGGGCCTTTTGTCGTTTCTAGTTCAACTATTGGTTACGGCACTGGTTTCATTGCCAGGTGATCAGCCGCTGCGGGTCCTCCAGCACGGCCGCCGTGTCGGCCAGCACCTTCGAACCCAGCTCGCCGTCGACCAGGCGGTGGTCGAAGGACAGCGCCAGCGTCGTCACGTGCCGCGGCTTGACCTTGCCCTTGTGGACCCACGGCTGCAGCTTGACCGCGCCGAAGGCCAGGATCGCCGACTCGCCCGGGTTGAGGATGGGCGTGCCGGTGTCGACGCCGAAGACGCCCACGTTGGTGATGGTCACCGTGCCGCCGGACATGTCCGCCGGGCTGGTCTTCCCCTCGCGGGCGGTCGCCACCAGCTCGGACAGCGCCGTGGACAGCTCGGGGAGCGTCTTGGCACCGGCGTCCTTGATGTTCGGCACGATCAGCCCGCGCGGCGTGGCCGCGGCGATGCCCAGGTTCACGTAGCCCTTGCGGACGATCTCCTGGTTCTCCTCGTCCCACGACGCGTTGACGTCCGGGTTCCGCTTGATCGCGACGAGGAAGGCCTTCATCACGAGCAGGAGCGGGTTGACGCGCAGGCCCGCCATGCCGGGGTCGTCCTTGAGCTTCTGGACGAGCTTCATCGTGCGGGTCACGTCGACGGTGACGAACTCCGTGACGTGCGGCGCGGTGAAGGCGCTCGCGACCATCGCCTGGGCGGTGGCCTTGCGGACCCCCTTGACCGGAATCCGGGTCTCGCGCGCGGCCAGGTCCGCACCGGCCGCGGGAGCGCCCGCGACGGCCACCGGCTCCTCCGCGACCGGGGCAGTCGCGGCCGAGGCGGCGGCGTGGACGTCCTCGCGCGTCACGATGCCGTCGGCACCGGACGGGATGACGGAGGCGAGATCGACGCCGAGATCCTTGGCGAGCTTGCGGACGGGAGGTTTGGCGAGCGGACGAGCACCAACGGAGGCCGCCGGGGCCGGAGCGGCCGGCGCGGCCTTCTCGGCCGGAGCGGCGGCCGGCGCCGCAACCGCACTCCCGTTGAGCTCCGCCTGTATGGCGGCGGACACCGGGGCGGCCGCCTGCTGCGCGGGCTGCTTGCGCGCGCGCCGCTTCGTGGAAGACGGCGCCGCCCCGTAACCCACCAGCACGGCCTGCCGCCCCTGCGGCTCCTCCTCCTCGGGAGCGGCCGTCTGCGCGCTCTCCGCCGGCGCCGCGGGACCGGCTCCGGGGTCCGTGTCGACAGAGATGATCACCTGGCCGACGTCGACCGTCGTCCCCTCGGGGAACCGCAGCTCGTGCACGACCCCGTCGAAGGGGATCGGCAGCTCCACCGCCGCCTTGGCCGTCTCGACCTCGCACACCACCTGGCCGTCGGTGACGGTGTCGCCGGCGGCCACGTACCACTTGAGGATCTCCGCCTCGGTGAGCCCCTCGCCCACGTCGGGCATCTTGAACTCGCGGAAGCGCTGGTCGTTCGCGGTCCTTGCAGTCATGGTCACGACTCTCCTCAAACCCCTCAGTACGCCAGCGCGCGGTCGACGGCGTCGAGCACCCGGTCCAGACCCGGAAGGTACTCGTCCTCCAGCCGGGACGGCGGGTAGGGCGCGTGATATCCGCCGACCCGCAGGACCGGGGCCTCCAGGTGGTAGAAGCAGCGCTCGGTGATCCGGGCGGCGATCTCCGCACCGGTGCCCAGGAAGACCGGGGCCTCGTGGACGACGACCAGCCGGCGGGTGCGCTCGACGGACGCCTGGATGCCGTCGAAGTCGATGGGCGACATCGAGCGGAGGTCGAGGACCTCCAGGGACTTGCCCTCCTCCTCGGCCGCCGCGGCGGCCTCCAGACAGGTCTTCACCATCGGGCCGTACGCGGCGAGGGTGAGGTCCGTGCCCGGGCGGGCCACGCGCGCGGCGTGCAGCGGGCCGGGGATGGCCTCCGTGTCGAGCTCGGACTTGTCGTGGTAGCGGCGCTTGGGCTCGAAGTAGATGACCGGGTCGTCGCTCTGGATGGCCTGCTGGAGCATCCAGTAGGCGTCCGAGGCGTTCGACGGGGAGACCACCTTCAGGCCCGCGACGTGCGCGAACAGCGTCTCGGGCGACTCGCTGTGGTGCTCGACGGCGCCGATGGCACCGCCGTAGGGGATGCGGATGACGACCGGCAGCTTGATCTTGCCGAGCGCGCGGGCGTGCATCTTGGCGAGCTGGGTGACGATCTGGTCGTACGCGGGGAAGACGAAGCCGTCGAACTGGATCTCGACGACGGGGCGGTAGCCGCGCAGGGCCAGGCCGATCGCGGTGCCAACGATGCCGGACTCGGCGAGCGGGGTGTCGATGACCCGCTCCTCGCCGAAGTCCTTCTGCAGGCCGTCGGTGACGCGGAAGACGCCGCCGAGCTTGCCGACGTCCTCGCCCATGACGAGGACCTTGGGGTCGTTCTCCAGCGCGGTGCGCAGCGAGGCGTTGATCGCCTTGACGATGGAGAGCTTCTGGGCGGTCATCAGTGGCTCTCCTCGGCGAACGAAGCCTGGTAGGCGGCGAACTGGGCGCGCTCCTCGTCGACGAGGGCGTGGCCGTCGGCGTAGATGTTGTCGAAGATCGCCATGTCCTCGGGGTCCGGCATGGTGCGGACGCGGTCGCGCACGTGCTTGGCGAGCTCGTCGGCCTCGGTCTCCAGGGCGGCGAAGAAGGCCTCGTCGGCGTGGCCCTCGCGCTCCAGGTAGGCGCGCAGGCGCGCGATCGGGTCCTTGGCCTCCCACAGCTCGCGCTCCTCGTCGCGGCGGTAGCGCGTCGGGTCGTCGGAGGTGGTGTGGGCGCCCATGCGGTACGTGAAGGCCTCGATCAGCATCGGGCCCTGGCCGGTGCGGGCCCGGTCGAGGGCGGCCTTGGTGACGGCGAGGCAGGCGAGGACGTCGTTGCCGTCGACGCGGACGCCGGGGAAGCCGTAGCCCTGCGCGCGCTGGTAGAGCGGGACGCGGGTCTGCTTCTCGGTGGGCTCGGAGATGGCCCACTGGTTGTTCTGGCAGAAGAAGACGACCGGGGCGTTGTAGACGGCCGCGAAGGTGAACGCCTCGGCCACGTCGCCCTGGCTGGAGGCGCCGTCGCCGAAGTAGGCGATGACGGCGGAGTCGGCGCCGTCCTTGGTGATCCCCATGGCGTAACCGGTCGCGTGCAGGGCCTGCGAGCCGATGACGATGGTGTAGAGGTGGAAGTTGTTCTCGTTGGGGTCCCAGCCGCCGTTGTTCACACCCCGGAACATGCCCAGCAGGTTGGTGGGGTCGACCCCGCGGCACCAGGCCACGCCGTGCTCGCGGTAGGTCGGGAAGACGTAGTCGTCCGGGCGCGTCGCCCGGCCGGAGCCGATCTGGGCGGCCTCCTGGCCCAGCAGGGAGGCCCACAGACCCAGCTCGCCCTGGCGCTGCAGGGTGGTGGCCTCCGCGTCGAACCGGCGGGTCAGCACCATGTCCCGGTACAGGCCGCGCAGTTCCTCGGCGGAGAGGTCGATGGAGTAGTCGGGGTGCTCGACCCGCTCGCCCTCCGGCGTCAGCAGCTGTACGAGCTCGGGCTCGCCCGCCGCCTTGGCGGTCTTGGCGCCGGCGCGCTTGCTGCCGCCGCGGCGCGGCTTGCGCGCGGCAGTGCTGTCCACAGTCACGTGTGCTCCTCCGTCAGTCCGGCCCCCGGGGTCGCCGGCGGCCAGAGGGGGTTCCTCCGCCGTGAGGCAGGGGAATGCTCGCTCGATCCCCGACGGCACACGGGGTGGGTGTGCCGAGGCCGGAACCGGGCGTGACAGGCGCCCCGGCGAAAGGCCTGCAATAAGCACGTTACCCAGAAGGCCGCATTCCTGCGAAACCCCGCCTGACCTGCAATTTTGCTTGGATTTCCAAGTAAATCGAGAAAGCGGGGCGACGCTCCTGGTCACGACCTTGTGAGCACAGCCCGTGCGGGCTGCCGGAACGACGGCACGTTATCCCGGAGGACAAGAGCAGGGGAAGACTCGGTGTGTGAGACTGGCACTGTGCCCGAACAAGGAAAAATCACGGTATTTCTGCTCGACGACCACGAGGTCGTCCGGCGCGGGGTGCACGAGATGCTGGCCGGAGAGGCCGACATCGAGGTCGTCGGGGAGGCCGGGACGGCCGCGGACGCCCTGGTGCGCATTCCCGCCACGCGGCCTGACGTGGCTGTTCTGGACGTTCGCCTTCCGGATGGCAGCGGCGTAGAAGTCTGCCGGGAAATCCGTTCACAGGACGAGCAGATCAAATGCCTGATGCTCACCTCCTTCGCCGATGACGAGGCACTCTTCGACGCGATCATGGCGGGCGCCTCCGGCTACGTACTGAAAGCAATTCGTGGCAATGAGTTGCTCGCCGCCGTACGGGACGTGGCGGCCGGGAAATCCCTGCTCGACCCGGTGGCGACGGCGCGGGTGCTGGAGCGGCTGCGCGACGGCAGGGCGCCCAAGGGCGACGACCGGCTGGCGAGCCTGACCGACCAGGAGCGCCGGATCCTGGACCTGATCGGCGAGGGCCTGACCAACCGCGTGATCGGCGAGCGGCTGCACCTGGCCGAGAAGACGATCAAGAACTACGTCTCCAGCCTCCTCTCCAAGCTGGGCATGGAGCGGCGCTCCCAGGCGGCGGCGTACGTGGCGCGGCTGCAGGCCGAGAAGCGGTGAATCTACGGTAAACCGGTGATTCGGGACCAATGTCCTGCGCCATAGGGGCGGGTGCCCCTATGGACGGGTGGGACAGGCGTGCACAGTGGTGCCATGCTCTCCGCGCATCCCGACCGACACCGAGCCCTCGAACTGCTCGACCGCACCCCCTACGGCCGTCTCTCAGTCAGCATGCGCGCACTCCCCTTCGTCACCGTCGCCCGCCACATCGTCTCCGGTCGGAGCGTCCTGCTCCGCCTCCACGGCGACTTCGGGTACGCACAGGCCTGCGACGGCAACGTCGTCGCGTACGGCGCGGACAACCTCAACGACCGCCGCGAGGGCGACGAGGACGTGTGGACCGTCCAATTCGTCGGCACGGCACGCCTCTTCCTCCCCTCCGGGGAGGACCTGGAGCGCTTCGGGCGGCCGCCCCGCACGGCGGACACGGCCCCCTTCCGTCCCGAATACCTGTGCATCGAACCGCAGTTCACCACCGTGCATCACCTCGAAGGGGTCCCCGCGCGACAGGCCGCGCACTCAGCGTGATTTAACATTTGGGACGTGCCACGCTCACTTGTCACCGATGCCCCGCCCGACACCGGACCCGACATCGGCCCCGACACCGGCACCCTGCACACACTGCTGCGCCGCTACGACCGGGCCGGCGAGCCCGTCTCGTGCGTCCCCCTGACCCAGGGCCTGCTCAACCGCGGCTACCGCCTCACCACCACCCGCGGCGCCTTCTTCCTCAAGCACCACCTCGACGGCGACCAGGCCGCCATCGCCCGCCAGCACGGCGTCACCCTGCGCCTGGCCGCCCTCGGCCTGCCCGTCGCCCCGCCCGTGGCCCGCGCCGACGGCACCACCGTCACCGTCCTCGGCGGCCGCTGCTACGCCCTGCACCCCTGGGTCGACGGCCGCCACCGCGACGGGGGAGAGCTGACCCTCGCACAGTCCCGCAAGCTCGGCGCGCTGCTCGGCCACGTCCACACGTGCCTGGCGAAGGTCTGCCGGGAGGAGACCCCCGACGGCCCGCTCACGCCCCTCGCCCCCGCAGAAGGCCCTGAAGGGGCCTCTGAGGGCCCGGGAGGGCCCGGGAGGCCCGAAGACGCGTCCGCCGACCCCCAGGACACGTACGCCCTCATCGAGGAGCTTCTCGGGCTCGTCCGCCGGGGCGGGGGCAGCCGCCCGCGCGACTCCTTCGACGAACTCGCCGAGCACCGCCTGATCGAGCGCCGCGCCCTGCTGGAGCGCCACGCCCACCGCCGCCCCGCCGACGGCACCGCGCCCGGCTGGGTGCACGGCGACTTCCACCCGCTCAACCTGCTCTACCGCGGCGGCGAACCCGCCGCGATCGTCGACTGGGACCGGCTCGGCGTGCGGCCCCGCGCCGAGGAGGCCGTCCGCGCCGCCGTCATCTTCTTCCTCCGGCCCGACGGCACGCTCGACCTCGCGAAGATACGCCCCTACGCGCGGGCGTACCGGCGGGCGAGCGGCGCCGGCCCCGCCGAACTCGGCGCCGCCGTCCACCGCGTGTGGTGGGAACGGCTGAACGACTTCTGGATGCTGCGCTGGCGCTACCAGCGGGGCGACCACCGCGCGGACCCCGGCTTCCCGGCGTCGGCGGCTCTGACGGTGTGGTGGACGCGGTCGTACGAGGCGGTGCGGGACGCGTTCACGGACTGATCCGACTGATCCGACTGATCCGGTCCCGGAAAGCCTGAGGGCACCCGATGCGGAATCGGGTGCCCTCAAATGCGTGCGTGCTACCGGTTGCTTCCGGCCCGTGAGCCGGATCAGCCGCCCGTGACCGGGCCGGGACCGCTCTGACCGGTGGTGGTGCCGGTAGCACCGGTCTGACCGGTCGTGCTGCCCGCGGTGGTGCCGGTGCTGCCCGACTGACCGGCGGTGGTACCGGGCTTGTCGTCGCCGCCGGTGGACGGCTTCGTCGACGGGTCGGGCTTCGTCGACGGGTCGGGCTTGGTCGACGCGTCGCCGGACGGCGGGGCGGACGGCGGACGCGACTGGCGGTGCCGCCCGGTGCCCTCGTCCGTGTCCGTGGTGTCGTCCTCGCTGTCCGAGCCGCGCTGACGGCCCGTGTCGCCCGTGGTGCCGTTGCGGCCCGGGGAGGGGGACTTCTGGGCGTCGGGGCTCTCGGAGCCGGAGGGGCCGGGGGTGGACGGGCCGGTGGACGTCTTGTCCTTCGTCGTCTTGCCGCCCTGGCCGCCGCTCTTCTGGAACGACTGCAGCGCGTAGACGACGCCCGCCACCAGCACGATCGCCACCACGGCGGCGATGAGCAGCATCTTGCCCTTGCCGCCGCCCTGGCCGCGGCCGCCGTTGCCGCCGTAGCCGTCGAACCCGCCGTCGTCGCCGTGGCGCGGCGGCAGGATCGGCTGCTGCGAGGTGTTGCCGTGCGGCGCGTGCTGCATGGCGGTGGTGTGCTGGCCGCCGACGGCACCCATCACCTGCGTGGCGCCACCGGCGAGGTGGTCGATGGGGCCGGTGTCCCAGGCGCCGGTGTGGGCGCCCGCGTCGTGCAGCATCTGCAGCGCGTACTGCACCAGCCCGCGCATCTCCTCGGCGCTCTGGAACCGGTCGTCCGGGTCCTTCGCGAGGGAGCGCATGACGAGCCCGTCGAGCTCCGGCGGCACGCTGCTGAGGACCTGCGACGGCGCCACCGGCATGTCCTGGACGTGCTGGTAGACGACCGAGAGCGGGGTCTCGCCGGTGAACGGCGGACGCAGCGCCAGCAGTTCGTAGAGGAGGCAGCCGGTGGCGTAGAGGTCCGACCGGGCGTCGACGGTCTTGCCGAGGGCCTGCTCCGGGGAGAGGTACTGCGGCGTGCCCATGACCATGCCGGTCTGGGTCATGGTGGACGCCGCGCCGTGCAGGGCGCGGGCGATGCCGAAGTCCATGACCTTCACGGCGCCGCTGTTCGTGATGATCACGTTGGCGGGCTTGATGTCACGGTGGACGATGCCGTGCTGGTGGCTGTAGGCCAGCGCTTCCAGCACGCCCGAGACGATGATGAGCGCCTGCTCGGGCGGCGGGGCCTCGGCGTTGAGCAACAGGTCGCGAATGGTGCGGCCTTCAACCAGCTCCATGACGATGTACGGCACGACGTTGCGGCCGACGGTGTCCTCGCCGGAGTCGTAAACGGCGACGACCGCGTGGTGGTTGAGGCCGGCGACCGACTGTGCCTCGCGGGTGAAGCGGGCCTTGGAGACCGGGTCCTCGGCGAGGTCGGCGCGGAGCAGCTTCACCGCGACCGTACGGCCGAGGCGCACGTCCTCGGCGGCGAAGACCTCGGCCATGCCGCCGCGGCCCAGCCTGTGCGTGAGACGGTAGCGGCCGTCACCTACCAGCCCGCCATTACCCCACATTTCCGGCACATCGGGCATTCCGCCCTCGTTGGCGTCAGGGTCGGACGGACCCTGGGCGCTCTGCGTCTGTGCCATCAGTCCTCGCCGTCGTGTCTGGCCGCGTCGCGCGGAAGGCGCTGCGGTGGGAAAACGGTCTTCCGCTAAGGCACGCTACAGGTTCCGCGGCGCGCGCCGGTCCGGGATGGACGCGCTATCAAACCCGTACGGCCCTCGGCAAGGCAAATCTCGTGACGGCTTGTCGCGCATCCCGTCACGGAACGGGCACGCGGCTTGACGTGCCCGCGGCCTGGGGCAGACTTGGCCGAGATATATCGACAGAGTCGAAACGTATGCCACTGCCGGCGCGGTGGCACCTCGTAGCCGGGCAGTGCGCCCAAGGGGGAAGTAGAACGATGAGCCAGGACGGCGCACAGGGCCGCTACGCGGGCCGCTCTGTCGGTGGCGGCCGCTACCAGCTCCGGGACCTGCTGGGCGAGGGCGGGATGGCCTCCGTCCACCTCGCCTACGACTCCGTCCTGGACCGTCAGGTCGCAATCAAGACGCTCCACACGGAGCTCGGCCGGGAAGCGTCCTTCCGCGAGCGGTTCCGGCGCGAGGCCCAGGCCGTCGCCAAGCTCACACACACCAACATCGTCTCGGTGTTCGATACGGGCGAGGACGACCTGGACGGGTCGACCATGCCGTACATCGTCATGGAGTACATCGAGGGCCAGCCGCTGCGCTCCGTCCTCGACGCGGACGTGGCGCAGTTCGGCGCGATGCCGACCGACAAGGCGCTGAAGATCACCGCCGACGTGCTGGCGGCGCTCGAGGTCAGCCACGAGATGGGCCTGGTCCACCGCGACATCAAGCCCGGCAACGTCATGATGACCAAGCGCGGCGTGGTCAAGGTGATGGACTTCGGCATCGCCCGCGCCATGCAGTCCGGCGTCACGTCGATGACGCAGACCGGCATGGTCGTCGGCACCCCGCAGTACCTCTCCCCCGAACAGGCCCTCGGGCGCGGCGTGGACGCCCGCTCGGACCTGTACTCGGTCGGCATCATGCTCTTCGAGCTGCTGACCGGGCGGCTGCCGTTCGACGCGGACTCACCGCTGGCCATCGCCTACGCGCACGTCCAGGAGGAGCCGGTCGCTCCCTCCTCGATCAACCGCTCGATCCCGCCGGCGGTCGACGCGCTCGTCGCCCGGGCTCTGAAGAAGAACCCGAACGAGCGCTTCCCGAGCGCCGAGTCCATGCGCGACGAGTGCGCGCGGGTCGCGGGCACGGCACAGGCCGCGCCCTCGCCGATCATCATCGCGGGCGGTCCGCCGGCGCGCAGCGGCGCGGGCGTCGGCTCGGCGGTCTTCCCGCCCGTCGACCAGCAGGCCCCCGCGCCGGGCCCTGGGGGCGTCCAGACGCCCTACCAGCCCCCGGCGGCCCCCGGGCCCTACAACGGCGGCTACGGGCCCTCCTCGGGCGCTCAGCAGGCCGCTGGGGGGTACCCGACGCCGGTGCAGTCCTTCCAGGCCGGCCCGGGCGGCCCCAGCACGCCCCCGCCGTACTCGACCGGCGCGTCCACCTCGGTCGGTTCGCCCTCGGGCGGCGGCAAGAGCAACAAGGGCGTCATCATCGGCTCGGCGGTCGTGGCCGTCCTCGCGGTCATCGGCGTCATCGCCGCGATCACGCTGACCGGCGGCGACAAGGACAACGAGGCGGGCAGCGGCGGCACCACCGGCGGGCAGAGCCAGGCCCCGGCCACCGGCGCCCCGGCCCCCGGCGGCGGCACGACGTCCGGCGGCACCACCACGAGCGGTGGCGGCACGACGGCGGGCGGCAGCACCGGCGGCACGCAGAGCAAGCACAAAGAGGGCGACAAGTCCAAGACCATCGACCCGGCGAAGTGCACCAAGGCCTACGAGTACTACAGCGACAAGTCGAAGAAGTCGGCCCCCGACTTCCGCTACATGTACATCGACTCCGTGAAGTCGTGCCTCCAGGCCGCCGGCTGGAAGTACCGGATCGACGTGTCGTCGGAGAACACGTGGGGCAAGGGCACGGTGCTCAACCAGGTGCCGGCCGCGGGTGACCCGTTCGACCCGAAGTCGCCGTCGGACCAGTTCGTGCTGACGGTTTCGACGGGCGACCCGGCTTCGTAAGGCTGTTGTTGTGCGTGTGGGCGGTACGGCCAGTCCCGACCTACCGGCCACCCCCCCCCCCGGGCGGCCCCGGAGTGCGCACATGTCACTCCGGAGCCGCCCATGTCAGCCCCTTACGGGTTGAGGCACGACGTCAGTCGTTGACGCAGGTGTTGCCGAACGTGGGGTTCAGCAGGCCCACGACGTTGATCGAGTTGCCGCAGACGTTGACCGGCACGTGGACCGGGACCTGGATGACGTTGCCGGAGACCACGCCGGGCGAGTTGACGGCAGCCCCCTGGGCCTGACCGTCCGCAGCGGCAAGGCCAGCACCCGCGAGCACGAGACCACCGGTAACGGCCGCGGAAGCGACGACCTTCTTGATCATGGATTCCTCCTTGTTGGCAATGCGGTCCCAGCCGCGGACCGCACACCTGTAACGACGAGGAGGTAATCGGGCTACGCAACCCTAGAATCATTCACTCGTTACGGTTAACTCGGCACAAATTTACGGAGTTTAGCCCCCGGTTCAGCACTGATCGAGGAAGCGATCGAGAACCCGTGCGCCGAACTTCAGCCCCTCCAGGGGCACTCGTTCGTCAACGCCGTGGAACATGCCCGCGAAGTCCAGCTCCGGCGGCAGCTGCAGCGGCGCGAAACCGAAGCACCGGATGCCCAGGTCGTCGAACGACTTCGCGTCCGTACCGCCCGAGAGCATGTACGGCACGGCGCGCGCGATCGGGTCCTCCGCCTTCAGCGCCGACTGCATCGCGTCGACCAGCTTGCCGTCGAAGCTCGTCTCCAGCGCCTTGTCCGCGTGCACGTCCTCGCGCTTGACCCGCGGCCCGAGGATGCGGTCGAGGTCGGCGAGGAACTCCTCCTCGTACCCCGGCAGGAACCTTCCGTCCACGTGCGCCGTGGCCTGCCCGGGGATCACGTTGACCTTGTACCCGGCGCCGAGCATCGTCGGGGCCGCGGTGTTGCGCAGCGTGGTGCCGATCATCTTGGCGATGCCGCCGAGCTTGGCGAGCGTCGTCTCCATGTCCTCGGGGTCGAGCGGGGTGCCGAGCGCGTCGGAGAGCTCGTCGAGGAAGGACCGCACGGTCTTGGTCATCCGGACCGGGAACTCGTGCCGCCCGAGCCGGCCGACCGCCTCGCACAGCTCGGTGATCGCGTTGTCCTTGTTCGTCATCGAACCGTGGCCCGCGGTGCCCTCGACCGTGAGCCGCATCCAGTGCATGCCCTTCTGGGCGGTCTCGATCAGATAGAGGCGCAGGTTCTCGTTGACCGTGAAGGAGAAGCCGCCGACCTCGCCGATCGCCTCCGTCACGCCCTCGAAGAGCCCGGGGTGCTCGTCGACCAGGTGCCGCGCGCCGTAGACGCCGCCGGCCTCCTCGTCGGCCAGGAAGGCGAGCACCACGTCCCGCGGGGGCTTGCGGCCCGTGCGCATGCGGTCGCGGACGACCGCGAGGGTCATCGCGTCCATGTCCTTCATGTCCACGGCGCCGCGGCCCCACAGGCACCCGTCCGCGATCTCGCCCGCGAAGGGGTGGTGGGTCCAGTCGGCGGCGTTGGCCGGCACGACGTCGGTGTGGCCGTGGATGAGCAGGGCCGGCCGGGAGGGGTCCTCGCCCTCGATCCGCGCCACGGTCGACGCGCGGCCCTTGTGGGACTCGAAGATCTGCGGTTCGAGCCCGACCTCGGCGAGCTTCTCCGCCACGTACTCGGCGGCGGCGCGCTCGCCGGGCCCGGAGTGGTCGCCGTAGTTGCTGGTGTCGATCCGGATCAGATCGCGGCAGAGGTCGACGACCTCGTCCTCGCCGCCCCTGCCGCCGCTGCCCGCCCCGGCCGGCTTCGACTCGCTCACGCTGCCTCCTCCTGGTTCGCTGCCGCGGCCCGCCCGGCTGGGGCGGTCCGCGGCGTGGGTCCTCGGCCATCCTCTCTCTCCGCCCGCCCCGGCCCAAGGCCGCAATGCGCCCGACATGCGCCCTTCACACTCCCCCGGGCCGCCCCCACCGGGCACGTGATCGAGCACCCCCGGATCTTTGGTATTGTTTTCCTCGTCGGAAGGGCAGCGGCCCGGAAGGCAAAACACCTGGTCCGGGTGGCGGAATGGCAGACGCGCTAGCTTGAGGTGCTAGTGCCCTTTATCGGGCGTGGGGGTTCAAGTCCCCCCTCGGACACCAGCTGAGACCCCACTTCACGTGGGGTTTTCTGCTTTTCTGGGGCGCGGCGTGACCAACCACGTGACCAACGGCCCAGAGAGTTGCCTGGTCAGACCAGGGATGAGAGGCCGAGCCTGTTGGCTCCGGAGGCGGCGAGCTTCCGGGCTCCGTTCTTCCTGCTGTGGCCATAGCGGGCCATCGTGTAGCCCGGCGAGTGGTGCCGGACGTTGGCGGAGACCTCTACGGGGTTCTCCCCGGCCTCCAGATCGTTCGTGACCTTGCTGTGCCTCCAGTCGTGAATGCGGAACTCTTCGGGGAGCTTCAACCGGGTGCGCAGGGTGCGCCACCGCGCCGAGACCTTCTCGGGGTCCTGCGGTCCTCCGGCTTCGCCTCGGTAGAGCTTGAAGCCGTCGCGTGCGAACACCAGGTCATGGTCCGTCCACGCGGAGCCGAGGCGTTCGCGCTCCGCCTCTTGGCGCTCCTTCTGCCACTTGAGGACGTTCATGACGGACTGATCGACATGGATCTGGGCGTTGGCGTTGCCGTCTTTGGTGAGCTTGCGGAGCCGGTACGTGTTGCCCTCCTCGACCACGACCCAGCCCAGTTCGATGGAGCCCTCTGCCCAGTTGATGAGGGACCACTTCATCCCCAGGGCTTCACTGCGCCGCACTCCGGTGGCGGCGTAGACGGTCCACAGCGGAGCATCCCTCAGGCAGTGATGGGTCAGGCCGCCGTCGCAGGCCCGGTTACCGCAGGGCTCCCACACCGAGGACAGGAACCGGGCGGTTCCGTCGTCGTCCAGGGTGGGGAAGTCGCGTTCCTGTGCTCGGATTTCCCGGCCTGTGGGCGGGTTGGCCGTGGCGGCCGGGTTGGTCGGTATCAGCTTGGGCACGGCTGCGCCGAGGGCGCCGGAGAGGATGTTGTGCACGTGCCGGACGCTCTTGGCGCCGAGCGGCTTGCCCTTGTTGGTGGGGCAGGGTGCGGTTTCCAGCATCCGGTACAGGTCGTCCAACGTGTCGTCGGTGACCTCGGTCAGCTTCATGCCGCCGATGTGCGGTTTGACGTGCAGCCGGATCTTGGTTTCGTACCCGGCCACGGTCGTCCCCTCCTTCCTTAGATTGCTGTGCCAGCGGTCGAGCCATGCCCCCAGCGTCATGTCCGAGCGAGGTGCGACCTTCCCCGCCTCATAGTCGGTGTGCCAGTCGCGAAGCGCCTTCTCCGCTGCGGTCTTGGTCTTGTAGTCCCTGCCGATCCAATAGCGCTCCTGCTTTCCGGTTGCCTTGTTGAAGTGGAGGGGTGTGCGCACGCCCCAGGTGTTCGGCCGCCCCGTCCGCTTGATCTCCACGGGGGTGCCGCCGAGTCCGTTTCCACGCTTTGCCACGGGTAGTGGTGCTCTCTCTGTCGGGTCCGCCGGTCGGCGCGTGCCATACCGGGCCGGTGCGTCGCTCCGGCGCCCTCAGTTTGATCACGATCCACCACCTTTAGTCAACTGATGGTGGTCCACCATCCGTGGTACGGTTCTGGCATGGAAGCAGATGAGAGCGGGTTCGAGATCACCCAGCACCAGGGCGCGTGGGACATCCGCATGTGGTGGCCGAGCGGGCCGGTGACGGGCGGCCCGCAGCGCATCACCATCGAGAAGGCCGAGGAAGCGCCAGCGCGCGACGTGGCGCGCGGGATCTCCACTACCGTGCTCCGCAGACTCGACCTCGCGGGCGCGGTCAAAACGGCACACGACGCCGCCCCCAACCTTGAAGGCAAGGCTCGGGAGATCACGGAGACGATTGAGGAAGCAGGGAAGACGGCCGGGCGGCTGCTCGCCCTCGAAGGGGTCTCAGCTCCCTATCTGGTCATGCTGTCGGCCGTGTACGTCCAGATGGCGAGCATCGGCGCGCGTCGTCCCGTCGATTGGCTGGCGCAGTTGATTGAGCGACGACCAGAGACCGTCCGGGACCACCTCAAGAAGGCTCGCAGGGACGGGTACTTGAGTTCGCTCGCGGGCAAGGCCGGCGGGGAGCTGACCGACAAGGCCACGGCCGTACTCGACTCCATGCCGGACATGGGGGAGCCCCAGTAGCCCCGTTCCTGCGTACCCATATCACCACGCCCCCGAGGCCATCGGGGGTTTTCTTTTCCCAGAAGGAGTTCAGAGCATGAGCATCAAGCAGATTCAGCGGGAGATCGCCGCCCTCGTAGGCCACGTGATCCCGGCAGACGATCAGATCACTCTTGCCCAGCACGCTCAGTTCATTGATGGGGAGCTGTGCTTTGACCGGGAGGGTGTACGCATTGTCGCCAAGTACGCCCCTGACCGTGAGGCCGCTACTGCCCTGATGCGGGACATCGAATCTCGCTGAACTCATCGCGCATCGAAGGCCGGGGTACCTGCCGCCCCGGCCTTTTCCATACCCGAAGGTATCTGAGGAGTCTCGCTCTTGCCGAAGCTGATGACCGTTAACGACGTTGCCGAATACCTGGATGTCCCCAAGTCGTGGGTCTACAACAACCACAAGCGGGAGGGCATCCCCTTCAAGAAGGTAGGGAAGTCGCTTCGGTGTCGCCCGAACGACCTTAACCGCTGGCTGGATGCACAGGAGGTTAGGTGAGCTACCGCTTCGCCAAGGTCTATCGGCCGGAACACTCCAACCCTGCAATCGGCAGCGCCGGTCTCCATCTGGAAACACGTATGTGGTTGCTCGCGCTGGATCGGATGCAGCGCGGCGGACACTCGCCGCTGGGTTCCGGTGAGTTGGAGCTGATCCTGACCAAGGAGAACGGAGAGACCTACTACCCGAGCCGCTATCGGCAAGCCCGATGCAACCTGATTAACGCGGGATTGCTCGCGCCGTCTGCCTCGGCGCGTTGCTTGCTGATCCCGTCCACGGTGGCCGCGATGGACGCCCCCTCGAAGAAGAAGCGGGAGGAGTGCGCGACGCATGGGCACAACATCCCTTGGGATGGCGTCCACGGAGACTGGATGTTTGCGACGCCGGAGCAGGCGAGGCGCTGGGAAACCGAGTGCGACAACATCGCCAAGGGTGGCGCCGCGTTCCCCTCGGGCGAGTGGGCGCAGGGCGTCAGGTTCCGGGCCGAGGGGAGCGTTAACGAACTGACGGCCTCGGCCGCTTGATACCAAGGGCGATCCCTACGCCTCTTCTTAAATAGGAGGTTGAGGCCGGGGCGGGTTGAAGGAGCCCCGGAATGATATCCACTCAGACAGGCCGCCCCTTTTATGGGGGCGGCTTGCTTAGTTTGAAGTAGACCATCCCCGAGGCGGGTTGAGCCTCGGGAGTCACAGTGTTCTGGAACAGGCGGGCCCTCTCAGGGGGCCCGCTTGGCCATATCCAGACGCTGAACTCTCCGCCTGTCGGCGGTATTCGGATCTCCGGCCGGGGCCGTCGATGTGGTGGTCTTGCCTCAGCCTTGCTCCGCCGCTGCGTATTTCCCTCCCGGGCCGGGGGTGAGGGAGGGAAATTCCTCGCGTCAGAGCGCGGCTGCGGCCAGCGCGGCGAGCCCCTCTCCTCATGTCACGTGACCCCTTGCTGAGGAGAACAACCATGACCGACCAGAAGCCTATGAGTGTCCAGGAAGCCGTTAAGTCCGAGAACAGCTTTGCCATCTCGCAGATCGTTGCGTCAACAGCCCTTGACATGCTGGTGGGGTTCAAGGGCCTGGCCCACACCGTCCATCGAGACGCGGAGGAGGATTTCCGGGGCGGTGTCGGCACCAAGGTCCGTATCCGCCGCCCCGAGGTACTGAAGGCCGCCAACTTCAACGGCTCGGTAAATTCAATGGTCCAGCCGGTCAAGGAGACCACCATCGAGCTGGAGATCACCGACCATGCCCTGTCGGCGGTGGAGATCACCGACAAGGAAATGCGCTTCGACCTCTACACCTTCGAGCAGCAGATCACGCTTCCCCAGTCCGCGGGAGTCGGTGACTACCTGGAACAGAACATCGCCAACACGATGAATCAGCGGACCACCGAGGACGCGTCGGGCCTGATCACCATGAAGGCCACTCAGCCCCGGCACGCGATCATCGACGCGGGCACGGTCCTGGACAAGAGCCGTACAGCGGGCCGCCGTTGGCTGGCCGTCTCCCCGGACGTGAAGAACGTTCTGCTGAAGGACGACAACTTCTCTCAGGTGGCCCAGGCCGGAACGGATGAGACGCTGCGCGGCGGCATCATCGGCGAGGCGTACGGCTTCACCGTCGTCTACTCGCCCTACCTGGCCGACAAGACCGCCGTTGCCTACATCGGCTCGGCGTTCGCCATGGCCGTCTGCTCCCCGCCCTTGGTGCGAAGTGAGTTCTCCGCTACGGCTGGACATCAGGGCTACTCGATGCGCTGGCTGATGACCTTCAACGACGACAGCCTGAACCAGCGCTCCATCATGGACGCCTACGTAGGCTCGACCATCCTGGACGAGCGGCGCTCGGTCGGCATCAAGCTCACCTAACCCTGGATTAGTTCGGGCCCCTGCCGATAGGTGGGGGCCCGCTTCTGTTCACACTCCGTCGAGCAGCCGGCGCGCTGCTCGGTCACTCTCCGCCGATATAAACCGGAGGGCACCTCTATGCCCAAGATGCGTAACCCCAATTCCCCGCACTCCCGCTATCGGGAAGCGCAGAAGATTACCGCCCTGCCGCTCGAACATGATTTGCCCGTTCCTGACCTGCCGGAGGGCCGGGACTGGTCGGATCATGAGCGGGCGTACTGGAAAGAGCTGTGGGAGACCTCGCAGGCTTCACAATGGGATGACTCGACGGTCGGAATTGTTGCCGCCGCGGTCGTCTATTGGTCCGCCATTCTCGCCGGTACGGCGTCGAACACACAGCACATGGAATACCGGCATCTGACCAAGGGTCTTGGGCTCACTCCGGAAGGAATGCGCGCCCTTGGGTGGGTGATGGGAGATGAGTAAGAAGCTCGCTCGGCGTCGGGCCCAGTTGAATGTCAGTGCACCGCCTGAGCCTACTGGGCAGCAGGAGCACAGGGCGGGCGTTGAGTGTCGTCACGCCTGCTCAGAGTGCTGGTTGACCTGGTGCCTTCACGTCGCCTGGCTGGCCACAGGCGGGGCCGATGAGCCGTGGAGCGACGGCCGCCGCCACGATCCGGAATCGTGCTTCGAGTGCTGAAAATTGATTGGCAAGCATTCGATGGAAGGATGGCACCCCTGGTGGGTCCTATTCGATTAACCCAAAGCATTACCCCCACTCTTGAATTGAAATGGAAATGCGCGCTTGTGATATAGGTCACGCGCAATAGGGCTTGTTTCCGGGTGCTCGTGGTGCAGGATGGAATCAGTTCCGCAAGATTGAATGCGGCGGCCGTCAGAGACTCGCTCCGGCCACTTCTGAGACTTACTCGCTCCGCTCTCATCTAAGGATTCCGTGCCATGCGAAAGACCGTTCTCGTGCCTGTCGAGTACACGTACTGCGATGCTCATATTGCTCGTGACGGCTCAGAGGTGGAGGCGACCAAGACACTGGCTCTCGGGGACTCCACATGGCACCTCTGTCTTGAGCACAACGTCACCTTCGGCCGCTACCTCGTGGACGCTCTTGGGACACCGGAGGACGCTTCCGGCGAGCCTGCCTCCACGACCCCCGAGCCTGAGCCCGTGGCAGTCGTTGAGCCCGTGCCCGTGGCTGAGCCGTCGCCCGTCGTGGCGGAGCGCGATGCGGAGGGCGTGAGCGAGGAAGCGGCGAAGTCTGAGCCCATGCCTTCCGTGATGTTGGCGGGGGAAGTGCCGGGGTACGACTGGGAGTCGGCGCGTGATGCTGTGCGGAACGCTGGCTACGCGGTGGTGGGCCGGGCGGACGACTCCACCGTGTTGCTCATCCTGGGTGAGGGCGGCGAGCGCAACGGCCACAAGCTGGGGGACGCTCGGGAGCAAGGCATTCCGTGCATGGATGTGCGGAAGCCGGGACGGTTCAAGTCGGCTGTTCTCTCTGGTGAGTTCGTTGGTGGCGACCCGCTTCCCGAGCCTGCCAAGGTGGACCGCTCAGGGATGAGCGATCGGGAGCGTAACCGTGTGATCCGGGCATGGGCCCGCGAGAACGGTTGGCCCAGCCTCCCCGTGCAGGGGCGTGTCCCGATGCAGGTACGCCACGCGTACGAACTGGCCCACCGGGACGCATCCGAGGGAAAAGCGGCAGCGGCCTGAGCACCGCCCCCACCGTGCCGGGCGCTGAGTGCGCCCGGCCTCTCCGGCCAGAGGCCACCCAAGCAACCCTTTTCGAGATAGAGGCAGCATGAACACCCCCGTTCTGTACGGTCCCATCGGCCGCGCGGTCCGCAAGATCTCCCCGTTCCTGGAAGCGGACGCCCTGGGGGTGTACGTAGCCGCCCTGTCGATGTGGTCAGCCGCCATCGGCGGAACCGTCAAGGTCTCCTCCCGTGGCTCCGCCCGGCCCGTGCTCCTGTGGAGTGCGTTGGTCGCTGGCACAGGCAGGGGGAAGGGAACCGCGCTGCGCGCCGCGCTTCACGTCCTGGACGCTTCCCTAGGCCGCTTCCTGGCTACCCACACCACCTCCGGCATCACCTCCGGGGCGAGCATGGTCAACCACCTGTGGGAGCAACAGGAAGCCACGGTCGAGACCGAACACGGCCGTGACGTGCGCACGTTGGTGGTCGAAGAGGAATGGTCGGAAGTGCTCCGCAGGGTCAAGCGTGACGCTTCCTTCACGACCAAACTCCGCGCAGCCTGGGACGGCGCGACTTTGAGGAACACCACCAAGGAAGAGGCGCAGGAAGTCCGCGACCCCGGCATGGTCCTCCACGCTCACGTGACGCCCTCCGACTGGTCCAAGTACGTAGGCCAGTCCGAAGCGGCAGGCGGCTCGTACAACCGCATCCTGCCCTTTCTGCTCGGCTCCGTGCCCATGCTCGATGACGACCGCGTGAGCCTGCCGAAGGTGGACGGCTCCGAACTGTCCGACGCTTACGGGTGGGCCACCGCCCGCCCCCGCGTGATCACTCTCTCCGGGGACGCCCGGCCGCTTTGGCGGACCGTTCGCCGGTACGCCCGCATCCTGGGCGAGAGCTTGCCGGAGGCGCAGGCCGTGTTCATCGAGCGGACCGCAGAGCAGACGCTCAGGGTGGCCGCCTGCCTCGCGGCCTCCGAGTGCTCCGAGACCATCACGGAAGAGATCTTGTCGGCCGCCTTCACCCTGGTACGCCGCTCCGTTCAGGACGCCGTGAGCATCACAGCAGGTCAGCGCGTAAATGGCGGCGCCGCCGCTTACGTGAAGCGGCAGCCACTCAGCCTCGCGGACAAGGTCCGCGCCCGGATTGAACTGCACGGCGGTCGGGCCACGTCGTCTCAGGTGCTCCCGTACGTGGGGGCAACGGCCGCAGAGGTCAAGGCGCTGCCTGATGTGGTGGTGACCGTAGACCGCTCCGGGAAGACTGGCCGTCCCGCCACCGTATTCACGCTGCGCGGTGACACTCCCGTTCACGGAGAGCAGCCAGGTCCGACTCCTCAGCCGATGCCGGCCGCTCCAGAGCGTGAGCAGAACCGGGCCACGGTTGTGCAGATAGACGCCTACCGCCCGGCGCCCAAGCAGGCCCCGAAGCCGCAGCCGGTGAAGCGGTCGGAACCGCTCGCCGACTCCAATCCCTTCCTTGCCCTGCTCTAATCAACCAACGGAACGCCCCGGCTCAAATAGGCCGGGGCGTTCTTGCTTTGCTTTGGCTCAGCTCACCACAGCGCGAGCGATCAAAGTTCCGATGTGGTCGGGCTCGGGAGCGTCGAGCACCCGCGCTTCCGCTTCCTTGAATCCGGCTTTGAGCAGGAGGGTTTCCCACTTCCGGGGCGTGTAGCTGTAGCGGTACGTGTACATGGCCTTGCCCGCGAAACCGCCCTTGTACATGCCCTGCGGGCCGTAGGCGCCGGGGATGGCCGGGGGGTGGGAGAACGTGAGCACACCGCCAGGGTTCAACCGCTCAGCAATCAAAGGAAGCAGCTTGGCCGGATCGGTGAACCACACGGCCCCGAAGATCGAGTACACGGCGTCGTACGTCTCTGTCGTGCTGCTCAAGTGGTCCAGCACCTCAGCGCAGACGAACCGCGCTCCCAACGGGCCCCACCGTTCGGTGGTGTTCGCGACCATGACGGGCGAGAGGTCCACACCGGTTGTCTTCACGCCCTTCTGCGCGAGGTAGGCGAGCGCTCGCCCCGTGCCGCATCCGATTTCCAGTGCGGTTGCCGGATCTCCCAGCAGTTCGGGGCCCGGCCCATGCCCGCTGTACTGCGTCCAGCAGAAGACGGGATCGGATTCGAACACCTTGTCCTTGGTGCTCTCCGCGAAGGTGTCCCAGAGTTCGCGTTCGCTGTCGATGTCGTGTCGTGCGGGCAACGGGGCTTCCTCTGTGTCGGGGCGGGCAAGAGGGTGCCCCCGCCCCTCGTGCGGAGTTGGGGGCGAGGGCACTCTAGTCCCGCGTCAGTGGCTGTCGGGGACCTTGTTGTCACACGGCGAGCAGTCGGACGCGTCCACCTCCCACAGCTCGTCATCGACGGTGAATCCGTTCTTGCGCAGCAGTTCGGCCGTGCGCATCACGGTGCCGTCCCGGCGGCGCTCGATCAGCGGGGCGTGGTGCTTGTACCGCCCGCCGTTGTACTCCTCGCACAGCGCGAAGTAGAGCGGCGTGTCGAGGATGAGCTGATGGACGCCTACATCCACGGTCTTGCCGACGCCCATGTCCACGCCGGGGCATTCCATGGCGGTGATCAGGTACGCGATGCCCTGGCCGAGGATGCGCTCGGCCAGGCTGCGAACGGCCACGCTGTCACGCAGCAGAAGCGCGACTTCTCGCTCCCACAGGTCGGCCACGTCCACGTCTGCGACCAGATGCGGCACGCGTTCCTGTACCGCGTTGAGGATGATGCGCGGATCACGGGTCCGCGTCTGAACTGCTGTGCTCATCGTGCGTCTCCTCCTGCTGTGGAGTGGTGCACTGCACTTGCTGACCCGACCGGTCGACTCCGCTTCACGGTGGCGTGCGACCGGTCGGGCGTTGTGCCCCGCTCCCCACTGGGGAGCCTCACTGACCAGTGGGGAACGGGAACTCATGGATGCGCTGAGGCGAGCTTCCCGGCAGCCGCCATGACCAATAGCGCCACGGCTGTTCCCCACGTCAGCAGGGCCAGGATTCCGCCCCAGAACGACCCGTCGCGGCTGACCTTCCAGCCCCGTAATCGGCTCACCGACTGACACCGAGCGAGGCGAGGCTGCGCACATGACGGTTGTGCTTGACCAGGGCTCTGAGCTGAATCAACTCCCGGTCATTGGCGGCACGGACGGCCACGGTGCGGGTGTGCCAGCGAAGCCCTGAAGGACGCGTGAGGGTCAACTTCGTGCCGTGCTGCGCGTGGACCACGCCCACCAACTGGCTTCCCCGATCGAACACCGCCGCGCCCCGTTTCCAGTCCGCTACGGGGGCCGTCCTGGGCCTAGGTGAGTTCGTCATCCTCAATGCCTCCGGTCCGCTTCATCTCTTGCGGATACGGTGCAACCGGACGCTATCTCAGCCCAGGGACAGGGTGTGCGAGTGCTCAAATCAGGTAGGACGTAGCGTCCTAGTTACCTCTCGATCTCCAAGCGAACTGCTAGATCCCTGATGGGGGAACTACGGCGACGTTCGCGTTCCCGCAACTCCGCTACGAGGTGCCGGGACGTGGAGTGGTAGCGCATCCACTCAGGGGCTGTCTGTTCAGCGGCGAGCAGGGCCCTTGTCGCTTCGGTGTCGCGGTTCATCTCCGCGTATGCCAGGGCCCGGTCCAGATGATGCCGGGCAAGCCAAGTGGGAGGCAGGCTGGCCGCGTTGGTAATGCGCTTAGCGTGGCGCAGGGCCTTGTCCGGTTTCCCCATGTCCACGTACGCGTTCACCGCAGCGACTCCGGCATTCGTCGGGCCGAAGGGTGTTGCGTAGTCGAGTCGGTCAACACCGATGCGCGCGGCCGCTGCTGTGGCCAGCGAGAGCAACTCTTCGGCGCTGTCAGTGCGTTCCGCCCGGACTGCGGCAGTGGCGCCACGAAGCAAGAGAATCCCCCACAGAGACAAATCGATGGGGGCCGACCTGAAACCAGGCTCGATGCGCTCCGCCATCCGAACCGCGACCTCTTCGGCGTCCGCCACTCGACCTTGCTTGGAGAAGATCCAAGAGAGCGAGGAGACGCCGATGATCTCCAAGCGCGGATCGTCGGACTGCTGCGCCGCAGCCATGGACCGCTCCAGAGCCGTGTAGGCCGCATCCTCCTTGCCGAACGCGGTGAGCGTCGTAGCCGCTACCTGATACGCCTCAGCGAGCACTGCGTAGGCCGCCGTGCGGTCGGCACCCGTGTACTCATGGACGGCAGCACGGGCATCCGCCAGCAAGGTTGGCAGTAGGGCAGTGATCTTTGTTAACTCGCCCTGACGGCGGATGCGTTCGGTACTGCGGATGCTGTCGCGCAGTTGAGGGATCGTCGGAGCTGGCGCGCCCTCCGGGTCGCCTAGCCCGGGGAATCCTGAGAGAGGCGTAACCGCTTGTCGCAGCGTCAGGAGGCTCGGCGGCTCTGCTCCATTGCTTGGCTCCAGCACCCGGGGCGCCCCGAGGAGCACGGAGGTCTCCACGTCCAGTGCCCGCGCGAACTTGTTGAGTGTGGTCATGCGCGCGGTCATCCGCTGGTTCTGCTCCAGCTTCCGCACCGTGTCCACGCTGAGAAGCGCCTTCTCGGCAAGCTGCTCCTGAGTCAGGCCACGCCGCATGCGCAGCTCGACCAGCCGTTCCCCAAGTGTTGTCGCCATGGCCCTGCCTGTCGGGAGAGTGAGCGCCTAGAGCTACGGTACGCCCGCGCCGCTGAGGCGGTTGGAGATCTCCGGGCGGCAGGCGTTGGCCACGTGACCAACGCATGACCAACAGCAGTCCGAAACAGCCCGAAACAGGGGGAATGCATGACCAACGACAGCCGTCAACTCTGCGGCGTGTCGCCTACGTTCCCACAGGTCAGCTAGCTAATATGCTGGTGCCCGAGTGGAGAGTTCAAGTCCCCCCTCGGACACCGGCGAGGAGCCCCAGCGATTGCTGGGGCTCCTTCGTTTTTCCGTGCACGTGCGTTTTCCCGTGCGCGTGCTTTCCCGTGCCCGACGACGGCCGGGCCCGGGCGGCCCGTGCGTATCATCTGGCGGATGATCACGAACCAGTCCCGGCGCACGGCGCCGGCGGTCTCCTCCGCCCCCTGCCGGATCACCGTCTGCCGCGGCTGCTGCTGCGGGGACGCCCGGAAGGTGCCGGGGGTCGATCACGCGGGGCAGATCCCGCGGCTGCGGGCCGCGTTGGGCGATGCCGCGCAGGTGCGGGCGTCCGAGTGCCTGGACGTGTGCGACCAGGCGAACGTGGTGGTCGTCCAGCCGTCGGCCGCCGGTCGGGCGGCCGGGGGCAGGCCCGTGTGGCTGGGGCTGGTCAACGACGACGACGCGCTCGCGGACATAGCCGCCTGGGTCCGGGCCGGCGGGCCCGGGCTGGCGGAGCCGCCGGGGGTGCTGGACCTCTACGCGTTCACGGTGTCCCGGCGGGTGGGGAAGGCCGTGGAGGGGTAATCCGCGTCCTTCCCCGCCGCCCCGCTAGCCGCGCTCGGCCGCCGCGGCCGCCTTCTCCAGCTGGAACGCCTCGTTCCCCAGGCCGATGCTGCCGTGCACCCCGGGCCGCACGTATTTGAGGACGATGCCGTAGCCGATGCCGGCGACGACGGCCGCGCCGATGGTGCCGGGCAGGATCCAGCGCAGGGGCGACCCCGGGTCGGCGCCGAGGAGGACGTCGAAGTCCTTGACCGCGTACGCGGCGATGACGAGGAGGGCGGCGCCGGCGACGCCGGAGGCGATGAGGCGGGGCGCCTGGGTCCGCGCGGCGCCGCGCCGTACGAAGAAGGCGATGACGGCGGCGGACGCGGCGGCCATCAGCACGATGACGCCGAGGGCGCCGACGTTGCCGCTCCAGGTGAACAGGCGCAGGACGGGCGCGGTGGGGTCGCCGTGCGGGCGGCCGTCGGTCAGCGCGAAGAGGAGCACGGCGAGGAGCGACACGCCGCTCTGCAGCAGGGATCCGTGGGCCGGGGCGCCGCTCGCCCGGGAGGTGCGGCCGACGGCGGCGGGCAGCAGGCCCTCGCGGCCCATGGCGAAGGCGTAGCGGGCGACGACGTTGTGGAAGCTGAGCATGGCGGCGAACATGCCGGTCACGTAGAAGAGGTGCATGACGTCGGTGAAGGTGCCGCCGAGCCGGTCCTCGGTGAGGCCGAAGAGGAGGTCCGGTCCCTGTTCCTGGGCGAGGCCGACGATGTGCCCGGGCCCGGCGGCGACGCTGAGGGCCCACGAGCTGAGGGCGAAGAAGAGGGCGACGAAGCCGACGGCGAGGAAGGTGACGCGGGCGACGACGACGTTCGGGCGGCTGGTCTCCTCGGCGTAGACGGCGGCCTGCTCGAAGCCGACGAAGGCGGCGATGGTGAAGCAGAGGGCGGTGCCGAGCCCGCCGCCGCCGAGGGTGGCGGGGTCGAAGGCGTGGAGGGAGACGCCCTCCGGGCCGGGGCTCGCGACGCCCGCGACGTCGAACGCGACGACCATCACGCACTCGATGAGCAGCAGCACGCCGAGGACCTTGGCGCTGAGGTCTATCTTCAGCCAGCCGAGGACGCCGACGACGAGGACGGCGGCCAGGGCGGGGACCCACCAGGCGACGGCGATGCCGAGGTGTTTGCCGAGCAGGCCGGAGAGTTCGTAGCCGAAGATGCCGTAGATGCCGAACTGCATGGGGCTGTAGGCGACGAGGGCGACGACGGAGGCGGCCGCGCCGGCGGTGCCGCCGAGGCCGCGGGCGATGTAGGCGTAGAAGGCGCCGGCGTTGTGGACGTGGCGGCTCATCTCGGCGTAGCCGAAGCTGAAGAGCGTCAGCACGACGCCGAGGATGACGAAGAGCAGGGGCTGCCCGACGATGGCCATCGTGCCGTACGTGGTGGGCATGACCCCGGCCGTCACCATGAGGGGCGCGCTGGCGGCGACCACGGACAGGAGCAGGCCGGGGAGCCCTATGCGGTCGGCGCGCAGGCGTCTCTCCTGGCCCTTGAACGTGCTGATCTCGCTCGTCGTGCCCGTCGTCATGGCGGGGTGGTCCTTCCCGTGGGGAGAGCGGGGACAGTGGTGCGGGGGGGGGGGGGGGCCGCGGGCTGCCGGGGGGGGGTCAGGCGG
>NZ_JBMMMZ010000022.1:0-25353 GCF_049725035.1 Streptomyces sp. XH2
CCTCAACCGGTATGGGGCTGACTGGGGGGGCTCCGTAGTTACTGGGGCGCACTCGGGAGCCGCCCGGGCTTTCGATGCGCGAGCAGTGGGCACTTTGTCCCTATTGCTAGCGCATATCCGTATAGCGCAAGCAGAGAGGCAGGACTCAATGCGACAGGTCACCAAGAAGGGCCTGATCACTGCAGCGGCGGCGAGCGGTGTGCTCGCGGCCGTGACCGGCAGCTACGCCCAGGCGTCCTCGGGCGCCTCGGGCCACTCGGTCAACTCGCCCGGTGTGGCCTCCGGCAACACCGTTCAGGTCCCGGTGCACGTGCCGGTCAACGCCTGCGGCAACACGGTGAACGTGATCGGGGCGCTCAACCCCGCATCGGGCAACCAGTGTGCCAACGGCGGCGGTCACCACGGCGGCGGGCACGGCGGTGGCAACCACGGCCAGGGCGGATCCGGCGCCCACGGCGTCGCCGCCGACTCGCCCGGCGTGGCCTCGGGCAACACCGTCCAGGTGCCGGTCGACGTGCCGGTCAACGCCTGCGGCAACAGCGTCAACGTCGTCGGCGTGGGCAACCACACCACCGGCAACGGCTGCGCCAACGTGAGCGAGGGCGGGCACGAGTGGCCCGGCCACCCCGGTCACAAGCCCCCGCACAAGCCCGGTGACCACGACGGGGCCCACAAGCCGCCGTCGCGTCCGGGCCACCCCGGCGGGCACGACTGCGACCACAAGCCGCCGGCCAAGGACCACGACAAGCCGGCCGACCACAAGCCGGGCGGCCACACCCCGGGCCAGGACAAGCCGGGCGACCACGCCCCTGCCGGGCAGAAGCCCGCGCAGACGGCCGCCGCCCACATCCCCGCCCCCGCGGTGAAGGACGCCCACAAGGGCGCCCCCATGGCGGCCCCGGCCAAGGTCGCGGCCTCTCCGGCCGCCAAGGCCGTTGAGCTCGCGCACACCGGCGCGGGCCAGCTGGGCATGGCCGGTGCCGCCAGCGCCGGTCTGCTGCTCGGCGGCGCGGTCATCTACCGCCGCGCCCGTGCCGGGCAGAACTGACCCGGCCGCTCGCGGCAGCGCCTGACGGCACGGAGCGGGTCCCGCCACGCGGGGCCCGCTCCGTCCGCACGCTCACCAGGTGGCGCGCACCTGACGGATGATCCTGCGGCGCAGCCGCACTCTGCGACTGCCGTCGGGGTAGAGGCGAAGTCGGTCCAACTCCCAGTGTCCGTACTCGGCGTGATCGGTCAGCAGGCGTGTGGCGGCACCTCGGGAGACCCCCCGCGGCACATACACATCACAGAATTCGTATTCCGGCATCGCATCTATTGTGCGGGAACGGGCCCGGTGCGGATAGCGTCTGCACTATGTCTGATGCTGCGCAGCCATCCGCTGCCGAGGTACGCGCCGCCGCCGAGGCGGTCAAAGCCGCTCTGGACCGCCACCTCGACGCCGTCGAACGCCGGTCGGGCGAGGACGACCCGGCCGTCTACGCCGCGTTCAACGAGCTGGCCGCGACAGCCGAGGCCTACGACGAGCTGCTCTACGACACCTACGACGAGGTCACGCCCTTCGAGATCCCCGGCGACGACACCCTGCCCGCCTATGCCGGGCCGGAGGAGCCGAGCGCGCTCAGCGTCCTGATCCGCAGGGACTACGCCGTGGTCGAGCCGCAGCGGCTGCTGGCCCAGGCCCAGCGTGTCGCCGACCTCGACCCCGACCTCGACACGCCGCCCGGGACGGCCGGCGCCGCCGTGGGCAACGTGGGTGGCAGCGTGCACGCCGCGCTCGGGGTGATCTTCGGCGAGTACGAGCCGGACGAGATCGCCTCGCGGCACAAGGAGTTCGGCCTGGAGGAAGGCGACTCCACGCTCTGGGTCACCGCGGCGGAGGACCCCGCCGAGCCGGGGGAGTGGCTGTCGGCCCCCTTCGACCAGGCCGACCCGCAGCGGGTGATCTGCCGTTTCGACGTCAGCGCGGTCTTCGACGAGGAGCAGGACCTGGACGACGACGGCGATGACGAGGGGGACGACGTCGACGAGGGGGACGACGTCCTGGACATCGATGCCGAGGACGACGCGGACGCCGCCCGGGAGAGAGGGAGCGGCGGCGCGCCGACCTCGTCGCCCGGCCGCTGACCCGCCCCGGGCCCGGGCACCCGCCCGGGCCCGGACTCAGCTCACCCGGCCTGGTGCGCCTGGGCCCGCAGCAGGGCCCGCAGCCGGGTCGTCCGCTCCTTCGCCGGGACCTCCGCGACCGCGCGGGGCAGCGCCTGGTCCACGCCGTGCACGACGGAGAGGTGCCGCTCGGCCCGGCCGAAGGCCGTGTAGACCCACGAGCGCGTGAGCGTGCGGGCCGCGTCGCCCGGCAGGACGACCACGGCCGCCGGCCAGCGGCTGCCGGCCGCCTGGTGGGCGGTGACGGCCCAGCCGTGGCGGACCGTCTCGGCCACGCGCTCCCGCGGGACGAGCACGGAGGAGCCGCCGCAGTCCAGCCGGAGCCCCTCGGGCTCCGCGGCGGCCACGGTGCCGGGGAGCATGCGGCCCGGCGCCGGCACGTACGCCACCCGGTCGCCCGGGTCGAAGCCGCCGAAGCGGCCGGGGCCGGGGTTCAGCCGCTCCTTCAGGGCCGCGTTGAGCGCGCGGGTGCCGGCGGGGCCGCCGTGGCCCGGGGTGATCACCTGGATCTGCCCGGCGGGCACGCCGATCGCCCGCGGGATGGAATCCGCGACCAGCTGCACCGTCCGGTGCACGGCCTCGCCCGGATCCCGCACCGGGACGATCACGACCTCCTTGCCGGGGGCCGCCGGCTGCGTCAGCTCGCCGACGCCGATCCCCGACACCAGCTCGCCGACCGGGCCCTCGTCGGGCGTACGGGAGACGACCGCCGGGCAGGCGCGGGCCGCCACCACGTCCGCGAACACGCGGCCCGGTCCGGCGGACCACAGCACGGCCGGGTCGCCGCTGAGCACCAGACGGGTGCCGTCGGCGAGCGACTCCACCAGCACGGCCGCCGTCTCGACGTCGAGCTGCGGGGCGTCCAGGACGGCCAGCAGGTCGAGGGCGAGGGCGCCGTCCTCGTCCCGGCCCGGGCCCTCGGCGCCGGACAGCAGGCCCGCCACCGTCACGGCTTCCGGGTCGCCCGCCGCCGCCAGGCGCCGGCGGCCGTCCTCGGTGTGCGCGGCGGTGCAGGCGCGCAGGCCCAGGGAGCGGGCCGCGGTGACCAGGGCGGCAGGTTCGGCGCGGGCCGCCTCGCCGCCGCTGTGCGTGACGAGGCCCGCGCCCGCCGCGGCGCGGATCAGCTCCGCGGCGGAGGGCGTGGGCGCGGCGGCCGCCGCCCCCTCCCACTCGCCGTCGCCGGCCGTGAACGTGCTGATCAGCCGGGCCAGGCCGTCGGCGAGGCTCTCCTCGGCCATGGCGTAGCGGTCGAGGCCCAGGAGCAGGCGCACCGGGACCTCCTCGTCCTCGCCCCGGGGCGCGGCGGAGCCGGGCGCCGGCTCCACGGCCTCCTGGAACACCAGGACCGTGCCCTCGGCGATGGCGGACTGCAGGGCCCCGTCCGGATCCGGGACGGCGTGCCCGGCGAGGGCCGCGCTCACGGCCGGCGCCTCCAGGACCGTGTGGCCTTCGAGCGCGGCGCGCTCCAGCAGCCAGCCGGTCAGGGCCTGGGCCCGGCGCTCGTCCCCGGGGCCGGCCTCCGCGCCCAGCAGGGCCCGCGCGAAGCCGTCCGCCTGCTCGGGACGCACGCCCGGGACGGCCAGCAGCCGCCACGGGTCCTCCTGGAGGGCCTCGGCGGCCTGCTCCCCCAGGGCCTCGGCGACGGGGACCGCGAGCTGCTCGGGCGCGCCGCCCGCGGCGAGGACCTGCCGCACGCCGGCGAGGCCCTCGGCATCGATGCGGGGGGCCGCGGCGGGGACGGGCGCGGGGGCCGCCCGGCGGGGCGGCCGTGCGGGCGCGGCCTTGCGCGCGGGCGCGGGCCGCGGGGCCTCGTTGAAGAACGACGCCGCGGAGCGCTCCCCGCTCTCCACGGCCCGGACGGCCGCGGCGAGCGCTTCGGCGACGGCGCTCTTGGGCCCGGCGGCTGCCTGCGGCGCCTCGGCGCGGCCCGCGTCCGGGGCGCCCGGCGCGGCCTGCGCCTCGCCGGAGTGCTCGGCGCCGCCGTGCGGGAGAGGGGCGGGCTCGCCGTCGGGGGTCTGCGCACTGCCCGGCACGGCCCGCGCGGCCTGCGCCTCGCCGGGCTCCCCGGCGCTGCCGCGCGGGGTGGCGGCGGGCTCGCCGTCAGGGGTGCGGGCGCCGTCGGCGGAGGCCGGCTCCGTCCCGGAGGCGGTGCCGGTGTGCCCGGTCCGCGCGGTGCTGTCCGCGGGCGCGCCCGGCGCGGCCTGCGGTTCGGCGGCAGGCTCGGCGCTGCCCTGGGAGGGGGAGGCGGGCCCGCCGTCAGGAGTCCCGGGGGCGGCGTGGTCGGAGGCGGTCGCCGGGGCACCGTCGCGCGCGGGGGAACCCGGCTCCTGCACGGAGTCGGAGCCCGGCTCCGGATCGCCGTCCGTGGGGGCGGGGTCGCCGGGGAGGCGATCGGTGTTCACAGGGTGCTCCAGTCCTGATCGGGATAGCGGTGCACGGGCGCCGATACATCGTCCAGCGCCCGGCAGATCTCGTCGGGAAGCGTAAGGCTCTCCACTGACAACGCGGCCCTGAGCTGCTGCGCCGTGCGCGCGCCGACGATCGGGGCGACGACGCCGGGGCGGTCGCGGACCCAGGCGAGGGCGACCTTCAGGGCCGTCGTGGCGAGCCCGTCCGCCGCGGTGGCGACGGCGTCGACCACGCGGCCCGCCGTCTCGTCCAGATACGGGGCGACGAAGGGCGCCAGGTGCTCGGAGGCGCCGCGGGAGTCGGCGGGCGTGGTGTGGCGGTACTTGCCGGTGAGGACGCCGCGGCCGAGCGGGGAGGAGGGCAGCACCCCGATGCCGAGGTCGAGCGCGGCCGGCAGCACCTCGCGCTCGATGCCGCGCTGCAGCAGGGAGTACTCCATCTGGGTGCTGGCGAGCCGGGTGCGGACGCCGGGCGCGGCGAGCTGCCAGGTGGCGGCGCGGGCGAGCTGCCAGCCGCAGAAGTTGGAGACGCCGGCGTAGCGGGCGCGGCCGCTGGTGACGGCGATGTCCACGGCCTGGAGGGTCTCCTCGACGGGCGTGTGCGGATCGAAGGCGTGGATCTGCCAGAGGTCCACGTGGTCCGTGCCGAGGCGCTCCAGGGAGGCGTCGAGCGCGCCGAGCAGGTGGCCGCGCGAGCCGTCGAAGCGCCGGTCGGGGTCGGGGACGCTGCCGGACTTGGTCGCGATGACCAGGTCGCGACGCGGCACCAGATCCTCTATCAGCTGCCCGAGCAGGTACTCGGCGGAGCCGTCCGCGTAGACATCCGCGGTGTCGACCAGGGTGCCGCCGGCCTCCCAGAACGTCTTCAGCTGCTCCGCGGCGTCGCCCTCGTCGGTGTCCCGGCCCCAGGTGAGCGTGCCGAGCCCGATCCGGGACACTCGCAGGCCCGTACGGCCGAGATGCCTCAGTTCCATGAGCGCTGAGATTACTGGCCGCGGCCCGCGCCGTGGCCGCCTGTGGACAACGGCCCCGCCGGCCGACCGGTGACGTACCCCGCGCCGGCGCGCTACAGTCCCCGCAACAACGACGTTACTGATCAGTAAGGGGAGCCCGCATGAGTCGTATGAAGCTCGGCATCAACCTCGGCTACTGGGGCGCGGGGATGGACGCCGACAACCTCGCCGTCGCCCGCGAGGCCGACCGGCTGGGCTACTCGGTCTGCTGGGCCGCCGAGGCCTACGGCTCCGACGCCGCCACCGTCCTGTCCTGGGTCGCGGCGCAGACCGAGCGCATCGACGTCGGCTCGGGCATCTTCCAGATCCCCGCCCGCACGCCCAGCATGACGGCGATGACCGCGGCCACCCTCGACTCGCTCTCCGGCGGCCGCTTCCGGCTCGGCCTCGGCGTGTCCGGTCCGCAGGTGTCCGAGGGCTGGTACGGCGTGCGGTTCGACAAGCCCCTCGCCCGCACCCGCGAGTACGTGGAGATCATTCGCAAGGCCATGTCCCGCGAGCGCCTCACGCACGAGGGCGCGCACTGGACCCTGCCGCTCCCCGACGGCCCCGGCAAGCCCATCAAGCTCACCGTCCACCCCGTCCGCGAGCACATCCCGCTGTACATCGCCGCCATCGGCCCGAAGAACCTGGAGCAGACCGGCGAGATCGCCGACGGCGCGCTGCTGGTCTTCTTCGCCCCCGAGCACGCCGAGGAGACCACGCTCGGCGCGCTCCGCGCCGGCCGCGCGAAGGCCGGCAAGGACCTCGGCGGCTTCGACGTCGTCCCGACCGTCCCCATGGCCGTCGGCGACGACGTCGACGGCCTGGCCGACCTCTTCCGCCCGTACACCGCCCTCTACGTCGGCGGCATGGGCAGCGCCAAGCAGAACTTCTACAACAAGCTGGCGCAGCGCATGGGCTACGGGAAGGCCGCCGCCGAGATCCAGGAGAAGTACCTGGCCGGGGACAAGGCGGGCGCCGCCGCGGCCGTCCCCCGCGACCTGATCGACTCGACCACGCTCATCGGCTCCGTGGACCGCATCGCCGACCGTATGCAGGCCTACGCCGCGGCCGGGGTGACCACGCTGTCCCTCGCCCCGGCCGGCTTCACGCTGGACGAGCGGATCGCGAGCCTGCGGGCGGGCGTCGAGGCCCTGGAGCGCGCCGGCCTGGCGTAACGCGGAAGAGGCGGCGGAGAGCCGGGGAGAAGGGAAGGCCGACGGCCGTGGTGGGGGCTCGGGGGCCTTCCCCGCCACGGCCGGTACAGAAGACAACGCCCGTACCGGCGCCGGGTTACGCGCCCGGCACCGCCTCCGGCGTCGCGCATTCGGCCGAGCGGGCACCGCCCCCGATTGCCGCTGCGCGCGCAGGGGACTTGACTCGGGTTTCACGGGACATTACGCGCAATGCCCCGTGAACGGAGGTGTGTCCGGCATGCTCTCGGCCAGAAGCCTGTTCCAGGAGATCCTCGACCACGACGAGGCGTACCGGCTCTTCTGCTCCATCGCCGCCAGCGGCGAGGAGCAGGGCGGCTGGGAGAACGGCCGGATCGCCGCCCTCGTCCCGGAGGAACAGCGCGCCCTCGCCCCGAAGATCGCCCGGCACGGCGCCGACGAGGACAAGCACGGCCGCATCTTCCGGGCCCTGCTGCGCAGGCGCGGCCTCGACCCCGCCCCGGTGCCGCCCGCCACCGACTACACGATGCTCCTCGAACGCCGCGGCATCGGCCTGCCCCACACGCTCCTGCACGGCGAGAAGCCGCTGACCGAGCAGGACGTCGTCACCTACCTCGCGCACAGCCGCGTCACCGAGCAGCGCGCCGCCGACCAGATGGAGATGCTCACCACGCACTTCGGCGACCACCCCGAGGTCGGCAGGGCGATCCGGATGATCGCCCACGACGAGGCCAACCACCTCTCGTACTGCCACGAGGAACTGCTGCGCCTGGCGCGCGAGGGCCACGGCCGGACCATCCGCGCCGCCCTGCGGGAGAGCGCCCGCGCGGAGATCCGCGTCTACCGGGACGTGAGCCTGGCCGTCATGGAGCGCATGGGGGAGATCCTGCGCTGGCCCCGGCCGAAGGCGCTGGCGCTGTCCCTCGGCATCCGGGCCCTGTACGGCTACGAGCGGCTGGTCGGCTGGCGGCGGATGGTCGCCCTGCGCATGCCGGAGCGCCGCGACGCACTGGGCGGCACCCCGGCCTCCGAGCCCGAGTTCGCCTGACGGGCGGGCCGAACGGCCCCGCAGCCCGCCCGAGGGCCTCCCGGCGCCCGCCGGGCCTCACAGCCACCCGCGCCGCTTGAACAGCCGGTGCAGCCAGAAGACCAGCCCCGCCATCACCAGCACGACCGCCGGATAGCCCCACGGCTGCCGCAGCTCCCACATGTGGTCGAAGTTCATCCCGTAGATCCCGGCGATCATCGTCGGGACGGCCGCCATCGCCGCCCACGCCGAGATCTTGCGCATGTCGTCGTTCTGCTGGACGCCCATCTGCGCGAGGTGGGCGGAGAGTATGTCCGACAGCAGCCGGTCCAGGCCCTCGACGGACTCGTTCGCACGCGTCAGGTGGTCGCCGACGTCCCGGAAGAACGGCTGCGACCGCTCCGGCACGAACGGCACGCCCGCCCCCGCCAGCCGCCCCATCGGCTCGGCCAGCGGCGCCGAGGCCCGCCGGAACTCCAGCACCTGGCGCTTGAAGGAGTAGATCCGCGACGCGATGGTCCGGTTGTCGCCGCCGCCCAGCGGGGCGAACACCTCCGCCTCCAGCTCCTCCAGGTCCAGCTGCAGCTCCGTCGCCACCTCGGTGTAGTGGTCCACGACCGCGTCGCACACCGCGTACAGCACCGACGCAGGCCCGTGCCGCAGCACCTCCGGCTCGTGCTCCAGCCGCTGCCGCACCTGCGCGAGCGGGCTGCCCTCGCCGTGCCGCACGGTCACGACGAACGAGTCGCCGACGAACAGCATCAGCTCGCCCGTCGTGACCGTGTCCGCGTCGTCGTCGTACGTGACCGGCTTGAGCACGACGAACAGCGAGCCGTTGTAGAGCTCCAGCTTCGGCCGCTGATGCGCCTTCAGCGCGTCCTCCACGGCCAGCGGGTGCAGGGCGAACTCGCTCGTGATGAGGGCGAACTCCTCCTCCGTCGGCTCGTGCAGGCCGACCCACAGGAAGGAGTCCCCCGCCGCCCGCGCCTCGTCCAGGGCGTCGGAGAAGTCGGCGGGGCCCTCGGTGCGGCGGCCGTTGCGGTAGATGGCGCAGTCCACGATCACGCAGGGCATTTTGCCGCCGATCGGCCGCGCACACACGGCACCGGGCACCAACGGCACGGAAAATGCCCACGGCGGCCCGGATCCGCCCGGGACTAGGCTGACCGCCATGCCCACGCTGATCCTGGTCCGGCACGGCCGGTCCACCGCCAACACCGGCGGGGTGCTCGCGGGACGGACCCCCGGCATCGCCCTGGACGGGCGCGGCACCGCCCAGGCGGCCGCCCTCCCGGCCCGGCTCGCGCAGGTGCCGCTCGCGGCCGCCGTCACGAGCCCCCTCCAGCGCTGCCGCGAGACCCTGGCACCCCTCCTCGCCGCCCGCCCCGGGCTGCCCCTGCACACCGACGAGCGCGTCGGCGAGTGCGACTACGGGGACTGGTCCGGCCGCGAGATCGCCGAGCTCGCGGCCGAGCCGCTCTGGGAGGTCGTCCAGCGCCACCCGTCCTCCGCCGCCTTCCCGGGCGGCGAGTCCGTACGGGCCATGCAGGCCCGCGCCGTCGACGCCGTACGGGACTGGAACGCCCGCATGGAGGCCGCGCACGGCCACGACGCCGGGTACCTGGTGTGCACGCACGGCGACATCATCAAGGCCCTCGTCGCCGACGCCCTGGGCCTGCACCTCGACCTCTTCCAGCGCATCGCCGTCGACCCCTGCTCGGTCACCGCCATCCGCTACACCCGGCTGCGCCCCTTCCTGGTGCGCCTCGGCGACACCGGCGACCTGCGCGGCCTCGCGCCGCACGAGGAGACCCCCGGGCAGGCGCGGCGCCCGGAGGAGGACGGCGTCGTGGGAGGCGGGGCGGGGGCACCGTGATCGTGCCGCGCAGTAGGGTGGTGACGCGGCAGAGTCCGCCCGTCACCCCGTGACCGGCGCCGGACCCACCGAGCACGATCGCCCGCACCACGATCGCCCGAACCAAATGGAGCAGGACGTTGTCCCGTCAGGTGTTCCTCTACGACCCGCCGGACCGTTTCATCGCCGGTACGGTCGGGCTGCCTGGCCGCCGCACCTTCTTCCTGCAGGCCACCGCGGCCGGCCGCACCACCACCGTCGCCCTGGAGAAGGCCCAGGTCGAGGCGCTCGCCGAGCGCATCGACGAGCTGCTGGACGAGGTCGTCCGGCGCACCGGCGGCAGCGCCCCCGTGCCCGCGGTCGCCCCGTCCGAGCTCGCCGACACGGCTCCGCTCCAGACCCCCATCGAGGAGGAGTTCCGGGTCGGCACCATGGCCCTGGCCTGGGACGGCGAGCACCAGCGCATGATCGTCGAGGCGCAGGCCCTCGTCGAGCTGGACGCCGCGACCGACGAGGACCTCGCCGAGGCCGAGGAGCGCCTCCTGCAGGACGAGACGAACGGCCCGCCGATGCTGCGCGTCCGCATCACCGGCACCATGGCGCGCGCCTTCGCCAAGCGCGCCCTGGAGGTCGTGAACGCCGGCCGCCCGCCGTGCCCGCTGTGCAGTCTGCCGCTCGACCCGGAAGGACACGTATGTCCGCGCCAGAACGGATACCGCCGCGGCGCGTGAGCCCGCAGGAACTGCTGGCCAAGGGTGAGCTGACGGTCCGCGGCCGGATCTCCGGGGCGTCCAACGCGGTGCTGTACTGCACGGTCGAGCACGAGGGCGTGAGCGCCGCCTGCGTCTACAAGCCCGTCGCGGGGGAGCGGCCCCTGTGGGACTTCCCCGACGGCACCCTCGCCCAGCGCGAGGTCGCCGCCTACGAGCTCTCCGAGGCCATGGGGTGGGGCCTGGTCCCGCCCACGGTGCTGCGCGACGGCCCCTACGGCGAGGGCATGTGCCAGCTGTGGATCGAGGCCTCGGCCGAGGACTCCGCGCTGCTCGCCCTCGTCGACGGCGAGGAGCCGGAACCGGGCTGGAAGGCCGTGGGCCTCGCGGACGTGGGGGAGGAGCGCACGGCGCTGCTCGTGCACGCCGACGACGAGCGGCTGCGCCGGCTGGCCGTGCTGGACGCCGTGATCAACAACGGGGACCGCAAGGGCGGCCACCTGCTCCCGGCCGCGGACGGCCGGCTCTACGCGATCGATCACGGAGTGACCTTCAACGCCGACGACAAGCTGCGCACGCTGCTGTGGGGCTGGGCGGGCGAGCCCCTCACGGACGAGGCCATGGAGGCACTGCGGCGGCTTTCGGCCAATCTGGCCGACGGGAGCCCCTTGGCGGGGCGGCTCGCCGAGCTGATCACGGCCGGGGAGATCGAGGCGCTGCGGGGCCGGGTGGCGGAGCTGCTCCGCACGGGGCGGCACCGGGAGCCGTCCGGCACCTGGCCCGCGATTCCGTGGCCGCCGGTGTAGGCGGAGCTCACCGGTACCGGCCCTGGCGGGCGCCGCCCGCGAACGCCGGACGCCGTCGATTTATGCCCGTGCACACGCCGGGAAGTTTCACAAGAGTGCCTGTTCGGCCAAGAGCCGGATCCGGTTCGTATCCGGAACATGCGTCCGGTTACGCTCGTGACATGCATGCCTGGCCCGCTTCTGAGGTTCCCGCCCTGCCCGGCAGTGGCCGCGACCTCCGGATCCACGACACCGCGACCGGCGGACGGGTGACCCTCGTCCCCGGCCCCGTCGCCCGTATCTACGTCTGCGGCATCACGCCGTACGACGCCACCCACATGGGACACGCGGCGACCTACAACGCGTTCGACCTCGTTCAGCGCGTGTGGCTCGACACCAAGCGGCAGGTTCACTACGTCCAGAACGTCACCGACATCGACGACCCGCTGCTGGAGCGGGCCGTCGCCAACGGCGACGACTGGACCGAGCTCGCCGAGCGGGAGACCGCCCTCTTCCGCGAGGACATGACCGCACTGCGGATGCTCCCGCCCCGGCACTACATCGGCGCCGTCGAATCGATACCGAAGATCGTCCCCCTGGTGGAGCGCCTGCGCGACGCCGGCGCCGCCTACGAGCTCGACGGCGACGTCTACTTCTCCGTCGAGTCCGACACCCGCTTCGGCGAGGTCTCCGGCCTCGACGCCGAGGCCATGCGCCTGCTCTCCGCGGAGCGCGGCGGCGACCCGGACCGCCCGGGCAAGAAGAACCCGCTGGACCCCATGCTGTGGATGGCCGCCCGCCCGGGCGAGCCCAGCTGGGACGGCGCCTCGCTCGGCCCCGGCCGCCCCGGCTGGCACATCGAGTGCGTCGCCATCGCCCTGGAGCACTTCGGCATGGGCTTCGACGTCCAGGGCGGCGGCTCCGACCTCGTCTTCCCGCACCACGAGATGGGCGCCTCGCACGCCCAGGTCCTCACCGGCGAGCACCCCTACGCCAAGACCTACGTCCACGCCGGCATGGTCGCGCTCCACGGCGAGAAGATGTCCAAATCCAAGGGCAACCTCGTCTTCGTCTCGGCCCTGCGCCGCGACGGCGTCGACCCCGCCGCGATCCGGCTCGCGCTCCTCGCGCACCACTACCGCGCCGACTGGGAGTGGACCGACGCCGTCCTGCACGAGGCCGTCGAGCGCCTCGGCCGCTGGCGCGCCGCCGTCTCGCGCCCCGACGGCCCGTCCGCCGACGCGCTGGTGGAGGAGATCCGCGAGGCCCTCGCGGACGACCTCGACTCGCCCCGCGCCCTCGCGGCGATCGACCGCTGGGCGGCGTCCCAGGCCGCCGGCGGCGGCACGGACGAGGGCGCGCCCGGCCTCGTCTCCCGGGCCGCCGACGCCCTGCTCGGCGTGGCGCTGTGACGCGCTGAACCGCCCGACCCCCCTGGGGCCGCCCCCGCCCGGCCGCCCCCCCTCTCATGTACGGAGATCCGGGCGCCGGACGGGCACCCCCGCAATCCGTCCGGCGCCCCGTGTCAGGCCTTCAGGCCCTTCCGCGTGATGTACTGCTTGTGGAAGACCAGCAAGCCCGCCAGGACCACCAGCCACTGCACCGTGTTCACGGTGGGGACCGTGTCGACGGGCAGCGTGGCCGCGCAGGCCACGCGGACGCCCGCGTCCAGGGTGAACACCGCTCCCCACACGCCGGTCAGGAACCGGAGCTTGTGGCGGAAGCCGGGGGAGGTCTCCCATTGCGAGTCCCACCCGGCCGCCGCCTCTTCTCCGCCCTTCGCCAGGAAGACGTTGCGCATCGCGGCGAGCATGAAGGGGCGGCGGGTCGGCACGGTGCCGAGCACCCACAGGCCGATCACGGCGGTGAGCCAGCTGTCCCTGATGAGCAGCGTCCGCGGGTCTCCGGTCACCAGGGACAGCAGGGTGGCGACGGCCATGATGCTCAGTGTGAACAGCCCCATGACGTCGGCCTTGCGGCGCTTGACGATGCCGTGGACGATCCACGGCAGGCCCAGCACGGTGCCGAGCGTCAGGCACCACCACTGGCTCAGTCCCAGGGCGCGGAGCGCGTAGTAGCTGCCCAGGGGCAGGACGACGTCGAAGAGGAGCTGAAGGAGCAGGAACCCCCGCACGGAGGCGCTCTTCTGACGCTCCGTCCTGTCAGCCGGCGGCACCTGTACGGGGGCGGTCACCGCTCCGTCCTGCGGGTCGCGTGGTCGAAGAGGTCGGCGAGTTCGCGGCCGGCGGCCGCCGCGTCGAAGTCCGGCTCCCGGACGGCGCGCGTCACCGTCGCGTCGATGGCCGCCCGGATCGCGATGGCCATCACCCGCGGGTCGAACTCCCGGAATTCTCCGCTCCGCTGGGCTTCGCGCATGCGCTCGACCTGAATGTCCGTCGCGGACTCCAGTGTGCCGAGGGCCTCGCACCGGGAGGGGTCGTCGTCCCGGAGGTGGGCCAGCACGTCGACCATGGCGGGCACGTGCCGGGGATACGCGTCGGCGAGCCCGACGCTCGCCTCGATGAAGGCCCGCAGCCGGGCCCGGGCTCCGCTCTGCTCCTCCATCCGGGGCCGCACGTACGCATCGGCGACCCGGGAGACCTCGGCGACGACCTCCCGCATGAGGTCGTCCTTGCCGGCGAAGTGGTACGAGATCATCCCCGTGCTGCTCAGCCCGGCCGCGCGGGCGATCCTCGCGAACGAGGCCTTGGCGTAGCCGGCGTCGGCGATGACCTCGATCGCGGCGTCCACGATCTGCGCGCGACGGGCGGCCTCGGTGAACGTCCTGCCGGACGGCTTCTTCGCGGCCGACGGTTTTTGCTTGGTCGAGCTAGAAGTTGCTTCCATGAGCAAAAAATAGCCGAGCCTTGCTCGCGTGAGCAAGAGATGGTCCGGGCAAGCAAAAGGGCCGGGTGCGCACCCCTTGCGGTGCGCACCCGGCCCCCGGGCGCTCTGCTCAGCGCGCGTTGAAGTACTTCGCCTCCGGGTGGTGGATGACGATCGCGTCGGTGGACTGCTCCGGGTGCAGCTGGAACTCCTCGGAGAGGTGGACCCCGATCCGCTCCGGCCGCAGCAGGTCCGCGATCTTGGCGCGGTCCTCCAGGTTCGGGCAGGCGCCGTAGCCCAGGGAGAAGCGCGCGCCGCGGTACTTCAGGGCGAACATGTCCTCGACGTCCGCCGGGTCCTCGCCGGCGAAGCCGAGCTCGGCGCGCACGCGGGCGTGCCAGTACTCGGCCATGGCCTCGGCCAGCTGGACGGACAGGCCGTGGAGTTCGAGGTAGTCGCGGTACGCGTCGGAGGCGAACAGCTCGGCCGTGGCCTCCCCGATCCGGGAGCCGACCGTGACCACCTGCAGGCCCACCACGTCCTTCTCGCCGGACTCCTCCGGGCGGAAGTAGTCCGCGAGGCACAGCCGGCGCCCGCGCCGCTGCCGGGGGAAGGTGAAGCGCGTGCGCTCGGTGCCGTCCTCGCCCAGGAGGATGAGGTCGTCGCCCTTGGAGTAGCAGGGGAAGTAGCCGTAGACGACGGCCGCTTCGAGCAGGTTCCCGGTGTGGAGCTTGTCCAGCCAGCCGCGCAGCCGCGGACGGCCCTCGGTCTCCACCAGCTCCTCGTAGGTGGGGCCGCCGGCGCGGGCCTGCTTCAGGCCCCACTGGCCCTTGAACAGCGCGCCCTCGTCCAGCCAGGAGGCGTAGTCCTTCAGCGGGATGCCCTTGACGACGCGCGTGCCCCAGAACGGCGGCTCCGGCACGCGGTTGTCGACGGCGACGTCGGAGCGGACGGAGCCCTCGGGCTCCTCCACCTCCAGGACGGCGGTCGCCGCCTTCTTCGCCACCCGGCGCTGCTTGAGCTCCGGCAGGGACGCGCCGGGCACGCCCCGCTTGACGGCGATCAGCGCGTCCATCAGCCGCAGGCCCTCGAAGGCGTCGCGGGCGTAGCGCACCTCGCCGTCGTAGATCTCGTGCAGGTCCTGCTCGACGTACGCCCGGGTGAGCGCCGCACCGCCGAGGATCACCGGGTAGGTGGCGGCCAGCTTGCGCTGGTTGAGCTCCTCCAGGTTCTCCTTCATGATCACGGTGGACTTCACCAGGAGCCCGGACATGCCGATGACGTCCGCCCGGTGCTCCTCGGCGGCCTCCAGGATCGCCGAGACCGGCTGCTTGATGCCCAGGTTGACGACGTTGTAGCCGTTGTTGGACAGGATGATGTCGACCAGGTTCTTGCCGATGTCGTGGACGTCGCCGCGGACCGTGGCCAGCACGATCGTGCCCTTGCCCTCCGCCTCCGACTTCTCCATGTGCGGCTCCAGATAGGCCACCGCCGTCTTCATCACCTCGGCCGACTGCAGCACGAACGGCAGCTGCATCTGGCCCGAGCCGAACAGCTCGCCGACGACCTTCATGCCCTCCAGCAGCGTGTCGTTGACGATGTCCAGCGCGGGGCGCTCGGCGAGCGCCGCGTCGAGGTCGGCGTCCAGGCCGTTCTTCTCGCCGTCGATGATCCGGCGCCGCAGCCGCTCCTCCAGCGGCAGCGCCGCCAGCTCCTCGGCCTTGCCCGCCTTCATGGACTTGGTGTCCACGCCCTCGAAGAGCTCCAGCAGCCGCTGCAGCGGGTCGTAGCCCTCGCTGCGGCGGTCGTAGATCAGGTCGCCGGCGACCTTCACCTGCTCCTCGTCCAGGCGCGCGATGGGGAGGATCTTCGAGGCGTGGACGATGGCCGAGTCCAGGCCGGCCTTGACGCACTCGTCGAGGAAGACGGAGTTGAGGACCATCCGGGCGGCCGGGTTGAGGCCGAAGGAGATGTTGGACAGGCCGAGCGTCGTCTGCACGTCGGGGTGGCGGCGCTTGAGCTCGCGGATCGCCTCGATGGTGGCGATGCCGTCCTTGCGGGACTCCTCCTGCCCGGTGCAGATGGTGAAGGTGAGGCAGTCGATGAGGATGTCCGACTCCTGCACCCCCCAGTTGCCCGTGAGGTCGTCGATCAGCCGCTCCGCGATCTCGACCTTCTTCTCGACGGTGCGGGCCTGGCCCTCCTCGTCGATGGTGAGCGCGATCAGCGCGGCGCCGTGCTCGACCGCCAGCCGGGTGATCCGCGCGAACCGCGACTCGGGGCCGTCGCCGTCCTCGTAGTTGACGGAGTTGATGACGGCCCGGCCGCCCAGCTTCTCCAGGCCCGCCTGGATGACGGCCGGCTCGGTGGAGTCCAGCACGATGGGCAGCGTCGAGGCGGTGGCGAAGCGGCCGGCGATCTCGGCCATGTCCGCCACGCCGTCCCGGCCCACGTAGTCCACGCACAGGTCGAGCAGGTGGGCGCCCTCGCGGATCTGGTCGCGGGCCATCTCCACGCAGTCGTCCCAGCGGCCGTCCAGCATGGCCTCGCGGAACTTCTTCGAGCCGTTGGCGTTCGTCCGCTCGCCGATGGCGAGGTACGAGGTGTCCTGCCGGAAGGGGACGGTCTGGTAGAGCGAGGCGGCGCCCGGCTCGGGGCGCGGCTCCCGCTCGGTGGGCCGCAGCCCGCGGACGCGCTCGACCACCTGGCGCAGGTGCTCCGGGGTCGTGCCGCAGCAGCCGCCGACCAGGGACAGCCCGTACTCCCGGACGAAGGTCTCGTGGGCGTCCGCGAGCTCGGCCGGGCTGAGCGGGTAGTGCGCGCCGTCCTTGCCCAGGACCGGCAGACCGGCGTTGGGCATGGCCGACACACGGGTGCGGGCGTGCCGCGAGAGGTAGCGCAGGTGTTCGCTCATCTCGGCCGGTCCGGTGGCGCAGTTGAGGCCGATCATGTCGATGCCCAGCGGCTCCAGGGCGGTCAGCGCCGCGCCGATCTCGGAGCCCAGGAGCATCGTGCCGGTGGTCTCGACGGTCACCTGGACGAGCAGCGGAAGGTCCGCGCCCAGGGACTCCATGGCGCGCCGGGCGCCGATGACCGAGGCCTTGGTCTGCAGCAGGTCCTGGGTGGTCTCCACCAGGACCGCGTCGACGCCGCCGGTGACCAGGCCCTCGACGTTCTGCTGGTAGGCGTCGCGCAGGCTGGTGTACGGGGCGTGGCCGAGCGTCGGCAGCTTGGTGCCCGGCCCCACCGAGCCCAGCACCCAGCGGGTCCGCCCGTCGCGGGCGGTGAAGTCGTCGGCGGTCTCGCGGGCGACGCGGGCGCCGGCCTCGGAGAGCTCGAAGATGCGGTGCGCGACGTCGTACTCGCCGAGGGCGGCGAGGTTGGCGCCGAAGGTGTTGGTCTCCACGCAGTCCACGCCCACGGCGAAGTACGCCTCGTGGACGGAGCGGACGATGTCGGGGCGGGTGACGTTCAGGATCTCGTTGCAGCCCTCGAGCTGCTCGAAGTCCTCCATGCTCGGGTCCTGCGCCTGAAGCATCGTGCCCATGGCCCCGTCGGCCACGACGACCCGGGAGGCGAGTGCCTCCCGCAGTTCGGAGGCTCGGGCGGTGCTTGCGGTCGATGGCGTGAACGAGGCCATGGAAGTGCTCCCGGGGTTGCGACGGCTGTCGGCTTTGCGCCCTCCGGAAGAAGGCGCACGCCGTCAGCGTAACCGCCGGAACCGGAATTCGGGCGGGTGTCCCACGCCTCGGATACGGGACGGATACGCGGCGGACGGGGCCGTGCGCGGTGCCCGGAGCGTCTCGGCGATCATGGTTCCGCCGCCGGTCAGCTATCTCCTGGTCGGCATCGGCCGATAGTGTTCAGCAATGCCGAACGGGCATTTCGGAGGAGGTTGAGCGATGGCACGGACCATCCAGTCGCTCGAACGGGCGGCAGCGATGCTACGGCTGCTCGCGGGGGGCGAACGACGGCTGGGACTGTCCGATGTGGCCTCCGCACTCGGGCTGGCCAAGGGCACCGCCCACGGCATCCTGCGCACCCTGCAGCAGGAGGGCTTCGTCGAGCAGGACCCCGCCTCGGGGCGCTACCAGCTCGGCGCCGAGCTGCTGCGCCTGGGCAACAGCTACCTGGACGTACACGAACTGCGCGCCCGCGCCCTGCTGTGGGCGGACGACCTGGCCCGTTCCAGTGGCGAGAGCGTCTACCTGGGCGTCCTGCACCAGCAGGGGGTGCTCATCGTCCACCACGTCTTCCGGCCGGACGACAGCCGCCAGGTGCTGGAGGTGGGCGCCATGCAGCCGCTGCACAGCACGGCCCTCGGCAAGGTGCTGTGCGCCTATGACCCGGTGGCGCACAGCCAGCTGCTGGAGGCCGAGCGCGAGGCGTTCACCGGGCGGACGGTCACCGCGCTGCCCGACCTGGAGGGCGTGCTGGACCTGACCCGCGCCCGCGGCTGGTCCGCGGACGTCGAGGAGACCTGGGACGGCGTGGCCTCGGTGGCCGCCCCCATCCACGACCGGCACCGGATGCCCGTGGGGGCCGTCGGCATCACGGGCGCGGTGGAGCGGTTCTGCGAGGGCGGCGAGCTGCGGGCGCAGCTGGTCGCGGCCGTCCGGGACTGCGCGCGAGCCGTCTCCCGCGACCTGGGCGCCGGCCGCTTCTGACCCCGGGGACTTTGTTGTGCCCGGTGGTGACTACCGGGTACTACTGGTCGGTAACCGCTCGTGTCCGGTACGGCGGTTTTCAGCCACTCCTGCCAAGAGTTTTCGGTCACAGGACTCTTGACGCGGTTCTTACAGTGCAGAAAACTGCCGTGCATCGGTCGGCATTGTCGAACACCTAACGACAATATTCGCTATGGTGGACACTGCCGCGGGCCGATCGAAGCTCTCCATCGGAGAGCTGCGGACCACCGGAGGGACCCGGGGTCCGCCTTCCCCTGGACGAAGGACAAAGGAGTCGCGGGTGTCCAGCTCCGACATCTTCACCGGTGAGCTCATCGGTACCGCAGTGTTGATCCTGCTCGGCGGCGGCGTCTGTGCCGCCGTCACCCTGAAGCGTTCGAAGGCGCAGAACGCGGGCTGGCTCGCGATCACGTTCGGCTGGGGCTTCGCCGTGCTGACCGGTGCCTACATCGGCGCCAAGTCCGGTGCGCACCTCAACCCCGCCGTCACCCTCGGCCTGGCCATCGACGGCGCCGTCAAGTGGAGCGACGTGCCGCTCTACATCGGCTCCCAGCTGCTGGGCGCGATGATCGGTGCCGCGCTGGTGTGGCTCGCCTACTACGGCCAGTTCAAGGCCCACCTGACGGACCCGGAGCTGGTGTCGACCCTGAACCCCGCCGAGGGCATGGTCGACCAGACCGCGACCCCGCAGGCCGGCCCGGTGCTGGGCATCTTCTCCACCGGCCCCGAGATCCGCAACGTGGTGCAGAACCTCGTCACCGAGATCATCGGCACCGCCGCCCTGGTGCTGTTCATCCTCACCATGGGTCTGACCAAGGGCCTGGCCACCAGCGGCACGGGCACCCTCATGGTCGCCTTCGTCGTCGTCGGCATCGGCCTCTCGCTCGGCGGCCCGACCGGTTACGCCATCAACCCCGCCCGTGACCTGGGCCCGCGCATCGTGCACGCGCTGCTGCCGCTGCCGAACAAGGGCGGCTCCGACTGGGGATACTCCTGGATCCCGGTGGTCGGCCCGCTCGTCGGCGCCGCCCTGGCCGCAGGCATCCACAAGATCGCGTTCTGATCACCCGCCGAGACCTTCACGACCTCAGGAGCAGACACACCATGACCGACGCGCACAACCAGGGTCCGTTCATCGCGGCGATCGACCAGGGCACCACCTCCTCCCGCTGCATCGTCTTCGACCGCGACGGCCGCATCGTCTCCGTCGACCAGAAGGAGCACGAGCAGATCTTCCCGAAGCCGGGCTGGGTCGAGCACGACGCCAAGGAGATCTGGACCAACGTCCAGGAAGTCGTCGCCGGCGCCGTCGAGAAGGCGGGCATCACCGCCGCCGACGTCAAGGCCATCGGCATCACCAACCAGCGCGAGACCACGCTGCTGTGGGACAAGAACACGGGCGAGCCGGTCTACAACGCCATCGTCTGGCAGGACACCCGCACCGACGCGCTCTGCAAGGAGCTCGGCCGCAACGTCGGCCAGGACCGCTTCCGCCGTGAGACGGGCCTGCCGCTGGCCTCCTACTTCTCCGGCCCGAAGGTCCGCTGGCTGCTGGACAACGTCGAGGGCCTGCGCGAGCGCGCCGAGGCCGGCGACATCCTCTTCGGCACCATGGACTCCTGGGTCATCTGGAACCTCACCGGTGGCACCGACGGCGGTGTCCACGTGACCGACGTCACCAACGCCTCCCGCACGATGCTGATGAACCTCCGCAGCCTCGACTGGGACGAGCGCATCCTGGAGTCGATGGAGGTCCCGGCCGCCGTGCTGCCGGAGATCCGCTCCTCCGCCGAGGTCTACGGCACCGCCAAGGGCGGCGCCCTCGCCGGTGTGCCCGTCGCCTCCGCGCTCGGCGACCAGCAGGCGGCCCTCTTCGGCCAGACCTGCTTCTCCGAGGGCGAGGCCAAGTCGACCTACGGCACCGGCACGTTCATGCTGATGAACACCGGCGACGAGCCCGTCAACTCCTACAACGGCCTGCTGACCACCGTCGGCTACCGCATCGGCGACCAGAAGCCCGTCTACGCCCTCGAGGGCTCCATCGCCGTCACCGGCTCCCTCGTGCAGTGGATGCGCGACCAGATGGGCCTGATCAAGAGCGCCGCCGAGATCGAGACGCTCGCCAGCTCCGTCGAGGACAACGGCGGCGCCTACTTCGTGCCGGCCTTCTCCGGCCTGTTCGCCCCCTACTGGCGCTCCGACGCGCGCGGCGTGATCGCGGGCCTGACCCGCTACGTCACCAAGGCGCACATCGCCCGCGCCGTGCTCGAGGCCACCGCCTGGCAGACCCGCGAGATCACCGACGCCATGACCAAGGACTCCGGCGTCGAGCTGACCGCACTCAAGGTCGACGGCGGCATGACCTCCAACAACTTGCTGATGCAGACCCTCTCGGACTTCCTGGACGCACCGGTCGTGCGCCCGATGGTCGCCGAGACGACCTGCCTCGGCGCTGCCTACGCCGCCGGCCTGGCCGTCGGCTTCTGGCCGGACACCGACGCGCTGCGCGCCAACTGGCGCCGGGCCGCCGAGTGGACCCCCCGCATGGACGCGGACACGCGTGACCGCGAGTACAAGAACTGGCTCAAGGCCGTCGAGCGGACCATGGGCTGGATCGAGGACGAGGAGTAATCATGACAACCCCGCAGAGCGTTCCGACCCTGGGAACGCACCCGGCTGCCGGCGCCAACCCGGGCCGAGCCGAGACCCGGGAACGGCTGTCCAAGGCGACGTACGACCTCCTGGTGATCGGTGGCGGCATCCTGGGCACCTCGGTGGCCTGGCACGCCGCGCAGTCCGGCCTGCGGGTCGCGATGGTGGACGCCGGCGACTTCGCCGGCGCCACCTCCTCCGCCTCCTCCAAGCTCGTCCACGGCGGTCTGCGCTACCTGCAGACCGGCGCGGTCAAGCTGGTCGCGGAGAACCACCACGAGCGGCGGGTGCTGGCCAAGGACGTGGCCCCGCACCTGGTCAACCCGCTCACCTTCTACCTGCCCGTGTACAAGGGCGGCCCGGTCGGCGCGGCCAAGCTCGGCGCCGGTGTCTTCGCCTACTCGGCGCTGTCCGCCTTCGGCGACGGCGTCGGCAAGGTGATCTCCCCGGCCAAGGCCAAGGCCGACAACCCCGGTCTGCGCACGGACAACCTGAAGGCCGTCGCGGTCTACTACGACCACCAGATGAACGACTCCCGCGTGGCCGTCATGACGGTCCGCGCGGCGGTCGAGTCCGGTGCCGTGGTGCTCAACCACGCCGAGGTGACCGGCCTGCGCTTCACGCACGGCAAGGTCACCGGCGCCGAGCTCAAGGACCGCCTGGACGGCACCGAGTTCGGCATCGACGCGCGCGTCGTCCTCAACGCCACCGGCCCGTGGGTGGACCACCTGCGGAAGCTGGAAGACAAGGGCGCCGCGCCGTCGATCCGCCTCTCCAAGGGCGCGCACATCGTGATGAAGCGCAAGTCGCCGTGGAAGGCCGCCATGGCCACCCCGATCGACAAGTACCGCATCACCTTCGCCCTGCCGTGGGAGGACCAGCTGCTGCTGGGCACCACGGACACCCAGTACGAGGGCGACCCGGCGGACGTGCGCGCCACCGAGGCGGACATCCAGCAGATCCTCGACGAGGCGGCGTTCTCCATCCAGGACGCGGACCTCGACCGCGACCTCATGACGTACGCCTTCGCGGGTCTGCGCGTGCTGCCCGGCGGTCCGGGCGACGTCGCCCAGGCCAAGCGCGAGACGGTCGTCTCCGAGGGCAAGGGCGGCATGCTCTCCGTCGCCGGCGGCAAGTGGACGACCTACCGTCACATCGGCCGCACGGTCATGAAGAAGCTCGCCCAGGTGCCCGGCAGCCCGCTGACCGAGGACATGGAGCCCATCTCCAGCCTCGTCCGCCGCACCCCGCTGCCCGGCGTCGCGAACCCCAACGCGGTCGCCCACCGCCTGCTCGTCGACCGCGAGCCCGGCGCCCGCATGGACCCGCTGACCGCCCGCCACCTCGCCACCCACTACGGCTCGCTGTCCTTCGACATCGCGCGCCTGGCCAACGAGAACCCCGAGCTCGGCGAGCGCATCCACCCCGACGGCCCGGAGATCTGGGCCCAGGTCGCCTACGCCCGCGACCACGAGTGGGCCGAGACCGTCGACGACGTCCTGCGCCGCCGCACGACCCTGACCATCCGCGGCCTGGACGACGAGAACGTCCGCGCCCGCGTCAAGGACATGCTGGCCGACAAGGGCTGATCCGCCGGCACCTGCCGCGGCCCCGGGGCCGGGACACCCTGCGTGTCCCGGCCCCGGGCCGTCCCTTTTTCCGCCACAGGGCAACTGACCTGCCCTTTTCGTCGTCCCTAAGAGAAAACGAGGGGGACGGGATGAAGAAGCAGGCCGGTCGGTCCCCGGCAGCCAGGCTGCGCGCGTGGCGCCCGCGCAGGAAGACGGCGATACGGGTCGTACTGGCCCTCGTCCTGGTGGTGCTGGCACCCGTCGTCGCGGCGGGCAGCGTCCTGCGGGCCTCGTACGCCGGAACGCCCGCCGCCGACGCCGTCACCCGCGGCCGGGACGCCGTGTGGCTCGGCCACGCGTGGCTCGACGGGCGGCGCGGGCCCGCGGACATCGCCGCGCTCAAGCGCAACCTCGCCGGCACCGGCATGCGCGACCTGTACATCCACGCGGGCCCGCTGGAGCACGACGGCACCCTGCCCGCCACCGCCTACCCGGACGCCCGCCGGATGACCGGCGTCCTGCACCGCGAACTGCCCGGCATCCGCATCCAGGCCTGGCTGGGCGACAAGCTGGTGCGCCCCGGCGAGGGCTCGGGCGGCCTGCGCCTGGACGACCCGCGGGCCCGCGCCGCCGTCGTCGAGAGCGCGCGGCAGGTCATGCGGGCCGGCTTCGAGGGCGTCCACCTCGACGTCGAACCCGTCCGCACCGGCGACCGCGGCTTTCTCGCCCTGCTCGACGCCCTGCACCCGGCGGTGCGGGACGCCGGGGGAGTGCTGTCGGTGGCCGCCCAGCAGATCGACCCGGTGCCCGCGATGCACGCCGCCGCCCGCCTGGCCGGCAGCCCCAAGTGGTGGACGCAGCGCTACTTCGCCCACGTCGCGCGCCGCACCGACCAGATCGCGGTCATGTCGTACGACACGGCCCTGCCCGTCGAGAGCCTCTACGGCGGCTACGTCGCCCGGCAGACGGAGCTCGCCCTGCAGGTCACGCCCGCCGGCACCGACCTGCTGATGGGCCTGCCCTTCTACCACACGGACGATCTCGGCCACCACGGTCACGCCGAGACGGCCGCGGCCGCCGTCCGCGGCGCACGGCTCGGCCTGTCCCGGGAGGACCGCGGCCGCACGCACTTCGGGCTGGCGCTCTACGTGGACTTCGCCGCCACCGAGGACGACTGGCGTGCCTACCGGAACGGGTGGGGCGCAAGGGGCTGAGGAAGAGCCCGTACAGGGGCTGCGACCGGGCAGCAGGGAAGTCGTAGTCTTGGGGTCGCACAACAGAGCAGCAGAAGAATCCGCAAGGAACAGCAACCGGAGCCGCCGTGCGGGGGCCCGGTCGGAAGGAGGCGCTGGGTGATCGAGCTTGAGGGGGTACCCGAGCTGATCGACCCGGTCATGATCTGTGCCTTCGAGGGCTGGAACGACGCGGGGGACGCTGCTTCCAGCGCGGTCGCGCACCTGGACCGGGAGTGGAAGGGCGAGGTGTTCGGCGCGCTCGACGCCGAGGACTACTACGACTTCCAGGTCAACCGCCCCACGGTCTGGCTCGAAGGCGGGGTCCGCAAGGTCACGTGGCCGACGACCAGGCTGTCCGTCGTGCGCACCGGCGGCGACGGCAAGGGGGCACCGCGCGACCTCGTGCTGGTGCGCGGCATCGAGCCCAGCATGCGCTGGCGCTCGTTCTGCAACGAGATCCTGGGCTTCGCCCACGAGCTCGGGGTGGAGCTGGTGGTCGTCCTGGGTTCGCTGCTCGGGGACACCCCGCACACCCGGCCCGTGCCGGTCAGCGGCGTCACCTCCGACCCCGACCTCGCGCGGACCATGGATCTGGAGGAGTCCCGCTACGAGGGCCCGACCGGGATCGTCGGCATCCTCCAGGAGGCCTGCACCCACGCCGGCGTCCCGGCGGTGAGCCTGTGGGCCGCCGTGCCGCACTACGTCTCGCAGCCGCCGAACCCGAAGGCCACCCTGGCGCTCCTGAACCGCCTGGAGGACCTGATCGACCTGCGCATCCCGCTCGGCGAGCTGCCGGAGGACGCGCGGGCCTGGCAGCTGGGCGTCGACCAGCTGGCGGCCGAGGACAGCGAGGTCGCCGAGTACGTGCAGTCCCTGGAGGAGGCGCGCGACACGGCCGACCTGCCGGAGGCCTCCGGAGAGGCCATCGCCCGCGAGTTCGAGCGCTACCTGCGCCGCCGCGACCCGCAGCCGGGCGACGGCTCGTACCTGCGCGACACCACCAGCGGGCGCACGCGCCCGCAGCGGTCGCCGAAGGACGAGGGGACGGCGCCCGAGGAGGAGACGACCGAGGGCCCCGAGGACGAGGCCTGAGGCGGGAGCCGGTCCGAGGGGCCCCGATGTGACGAATCCCCGATATTGAAGAGACGTCCGCAACCGTCCGCCGTACACTTGTCGGTCCGGTGAAGGGCGGGTGGGCCCCCCCCCCCCGGGGGGGGGCGCCCCCGCCCTCAGGTCCCCCCCGAGGTGTTGCCCGATGAA
>NZ_JBMMMZ010000022.1:25363-41214 GCF_049725035.1 Streptomyces sp. XH2
GCCGGTTCGCACAGCCCCGCCGGGGGCTGCGCGAACCGGCCTTCTCGTCCCCCAGGAGGTGTGCCCGGATGACCAGCAGCATCCCCGTTGCCCCGCCCCGTGCGGCCGCGGGCTCCGCCCTGCAGGCGGTCCTGCTCGACATGGACGGCACCCTCGTCGACACGGAGGGCTTCTGGTGGGAGGTGGAGGTCGCCGTCTTCGCCGAGCTGGGCCACCAGCTGCTGGAGGAGTACCGCGAGGTCGTCGTCGGCGGCCCGATGGCGCGCAGCGCCTCCTTCCTCATCCGGGCCACGGGCGCGAAGATCGCCCTGACGGAGCTCACCGTCCTGCTGAACACGCGCTTCTCCGAGATGATCGGGCGCGGGGTGCCGCTGATGCCGGGCGCCCGGCGGCTGCTCGCCGAGCTCGCCGCGCACAAGATCCCCACCGCCCTGGTCTCGGCCTCGCACCGGGAGATCATCGACCGCGTGCTGCTCTCCCTGGGCCCGGAGAACTTCGCGCTGACCGTCGCGGGCGACGAGATCGAGCGCACCAAGCCGCACCCCGACCCGTATCTGCTGGCGGCCGCCCGGCTCGGGGCAGAGCCCGGCCGCTGCGCGGTCGTGGAGGACACCCTGACCGGGGTGACGGCCGCGGAGGCGGCCGGCTGCCGGGTGGTGGCGGTGCCGTCCGTGGCGCCCATCCCGTCCGCCGCCGGGCGGACCGTCGTCGGCTCCCTCGAGGAAGTGGATCTCGGTTTTCTCCGGGGTCTGATCACGGGAATGCACCGGCCCGTGCACTGAGCGTGCCCCGGGGAAAGTTCAAGGAACTCTGGGCGCCGGAACGAGTGTTTTCCGTGACGAATGCGGTGACCTAATTCCTGCAGCCGCGGGAAAGTCGCCAGAGTGACCTTCGTCACCGCGAACGGCGGCGGTGTGTACGGAAACGATCACCCGGTGGCGCTCTCCATGGGGTTGAAGCGCACCCTTGTGTCCCGATTAGTGATCGAGTGCGCGAATCGTTCCGGCGTCCGGATATCGGTGAAACCCGCCGCTGTTATCGCCGCGTGATATCGCGTCAACTTCTCCGTGTTCAGGTGGCACCGGCCCCCGGCACTAATCTTTTCGCGAGAACTTCACGGCTTGCCCGTGGGCCCGCGCACCGGTCCCCGGTAGGGTCCCGGGAACCGAACGCACCACAGGGAGAACCCCACACAATGAACCGCAAGACGTTGGTGCTGCCGACCGTGGCAGCCCTGCTGGCCCCCGTGCTCGTCGCCTGCGGCGGGAGCGGCGGAGCCGGCAAGGGCGGCGGCGCCATCGTCGTCGGCACCACCGACCGGTTCGAGGAGACCACCGACGCCCCCGCGCCGTTCGACCCGGCCGCCGCGTACGACATCGGCGTCTGGAACGTTCTCCACAGCACCTTCCAGACCCTGCTGCGGCTGCCCCGCTCCGGTACCACCCCGGTCCCCGACGCCGCGTCCAGGTGTTCCTGGGGCGACCGCAAGAACGAGCAGTTCCGCTGCACCCTGCGCAGCGGCCTGAAGTTCTCCAACGGGCACGCGCTCACCGCCGAGGACGTCAAGTTCTCCATCGACCGCGCCCGCACCATCAACTTCGAGAACGGCCCGGTCTCGCTGCTCAGCAACATCGACCGGGTGGAGACGCCGGGCGAGCTGGAGGTCGTCTTCCAGCTGAAGACGCCCGACGCGACCTTCCCGCAGAAGATCGCCACCCCGGCCGCCGCCATCGTCGACGCCGAGTCCTACGACAAGAACAAGCTCGACAACGGCTTCAAGGTCGTCGGCTCCGGCCCGTACACGCTGCAGACCGAGGAGAAGGACGGCCGCGTCGTCAAGGCCGTGCTCAACCGCAACAAGGACTACCAGGGCTCCGTCGAGCCGCAGAACGACAAGGTCGAGATGCGCTTCTACGACGACTCCCGGTCGATGGAGAAGGCCCTCAAGTCGGGCGACATCGACATCATGAACCGCACCCTCTCCCCGGACCAGGTCAGCCGCCTGCGCGGGGCGGCGAGCAAGGACGTCAAGCTGCTCGAGGCCCCCGGCCAGGAGATCAGCTACCTCGCCTTCAACACCGATGACCCGGCGGTGAAGAACAAGGCCGTCCGCCAGGCCATGGCCCAGGTCGTCGACCGCGCGGCGCTGGCCCGCGACTCCTACGACCGCACCAACGACCCGCTGTACTCGCTCGTGCCCATGGGCATCACCGGTCACCAGAACTCGTTCTCCAACAAGTACGGTGACCCCAGCGCGGAGAAGGCCCGTGGCATCCTGCGCGCCGGCAACGTCAGCACCCCCGTACCGCTCACCCTCACCTACACCACCGACCACTACGGTGAGGCCACCGAGAAGTCCTTCAAGACCCTGCAGAAGCAGCTGAACGACAGCGGTCTGTTCAGCGTCAAGATCCAGGGCAAGGAGTGGTCCGAGTTCCGGCCCGAGGCCGCCGCCGGCAAGTACGCCGTCTACGGCATGGGCTGGTTCCCCGACTTCCCGGACGCCGACAACTTCGTCGCCCCGTTCATCGGCAAGGACAACTTCCTCCGCTCGCCCTACCGGAACAACAGGATCAGCAACGAGCTGATCCCGGACTCCCGCGAGGCCTCGCAGCGCGAGTCGGCGGCCAAGTACTTCCAGCAGGCTCAGGACATCGTCGCCGAGGAGGTGCCGGTGCTGCCGCTGTGGCAGGGCAAGCAGTACGTGGCGGCCCGGGAGAACGTCACCGGTGCCGAGTGGGCGCTCAACTCCGCCTCCGAGATGCAGCCGTGGGAACTCGCCCGCGGCGTATGAGGCACCCAGCCGTCAGACCGGTTCTGCCGACGACCTGTTCACGATTTGTTCAGAGACGAACAAGGAAACTGTGAGGAACGTGCACGTGAGGAAACGTGACCAGTGGCTTGCCGCCCCGCTCGGTGCGGGGCTCGCCGCCGCCCTGCTCACCGGGTGCGGTTCGGAAGACGGCAATGCCGGCGGCACCGGTGAGTCGGTGGTCATGGGGATGTCCGACGAGGTCGTGTCCATCGACCCGGCATCCGGTTACGACCCGGGCTCCTGGATCGTGTTCAACAACGTCTTCCAGTCGCTGATGAGCTTCCCCAAGGGGAGCACCATCCCGCAGCCCGACGCCGCCGACAAGTGCAGCTTCAAGGACGAGAGCAGCACCGTCTACCAGTGCACCCTCAAGGAGGGGCTCAAGTTCAGCAACGGCCACGACCTCACCTCCGAGGACGTCGCCTACTCCTTCAACCGCACCCTGAAGATCAACGACAAGAAGGGTCCCGCCTCGGCCCTGCTGTCCTCGATCAAGAACATCAGGACGCCGGACAAGCTGAACGTCGTCTTCGAGCTCAAGCGCTCCGACGCCACCTTCCCGCAGAAGATCGCCTCGGGCGCCGGCTCGATCGTGGACCACCAGGAGTACCCCGCGGACAAGCTCCGCACCGACGGCAAGGCCATCGGCTCCGGTGTCTACAAGCTGGACTCGTACGACGAGAAGCAGGCCAAGTTCTCGGTCAACAAGGACTACAAGGGCGGTGCGGTCGTCCAGAACCGCGGCGTCACGATGAAGCTCTTCCACGGCGAGCAGACCGCTCTGAAGGACGCCGTCCAGAAGGGCGACATCGACCTCGCCTACCGTGGTCTCGCCATGAAGGACATCGCCGACCTCGACGCCTCGGCCGGCAAGCACAACCTCAAGGTCGTCGAGGGCACCAGCGCCGAGGTCCAGCACCTGGTGTTCAACACCAAGGACCCGGTCGTCGGCAAGGTCGGCGTCCGCAAGGCCATCGCCTACCTGATCGACCGCAGCGCCCTCGTCCGCGACGTCTACAAGCGCACCGCCGAGCCGCTGTACTCGATCGTCCCCAGCGGCATCACCGGTCACAAGACCTCGTTCTACGACACCTACGGCGACCGGCCGCAGCAGGACAAGGCCGCCGCCGCCCTGAGCTCCGCCGGCATCAAGGACAAGGTCAAGCTCACCCTGTGGGCCACCCCGGTCCGCTACGGCCCCGGCACCGTCCCGGAGTTCCAGGAGATCGCCAAGCAGCTCAACAAGAGCGGCCTCTTCGAGGCGGACGTGAAGTCCGTCCCGCTGGAGGAGTACGAGCAGGGCATCGCCGCCGGCAAGTACGGCGTCTACGTGAAGGGCTGGGTCCCCGACTACCCGGACCCGGACAACTTCACCGCGCCCTTCTTCGGCGAGGACAACGTGGTCTCCAACAACTACGAGTCCAAGGAGATCAGCAGCCGCATCCTGGCCACCGCGGCCAACGGCAGCCGGCCCTCCACCATCGGCGACTTCGCCAAGGTGCAGAACACCGTCGCCCAGGACGTGCCGCTGCTCCCGCTCTGGCAGGGCAAGCAGTACGCCGTGGCAGGCGAGCGCGTCTCCGGTCTCCAGTGGACCCTCGACGCCTCGACCGTCTTCCGTTTCTGGGAGATCAGCAAGTCCGCGAAGGGCTGACCCGCCCCCCACGCGAATGTGCCCTCCCCCGGACATCCGGGGGAGGGCACCGTGCTGTGCAGGGGAAGGACGGCTACTGCGCGCCCGGCCGCACCAGCCCGCTCTCGTACGCGTAGACCGCCGCCTGCACGCGGTCCCGCAGCCCGAGCTTCGTCAGGACGTGCCCCACGTGCGTCTTCACCGTGGTCTCGCTGACGAACAGATCCGCCGCGATCTCCGCGTTCGACAGGCCGCGCGCCACCAGCTTCAGCACCTCGACCTCGCGGTCCGTCAGCGTGTGCAGCGTGTCCGGCAGCGGCTCCTCGCCCGACGGCAGATGGCCCGCGTACTTGTCGAGCAGCCGGCGCGTGATGCTCGGCGCGAGCATCGCCTCGCCGCCCGCCACCACCCGGATCGCCTGCACCAGCTCATGGGCCGGCGCGTCCTTCAGCAGGAAGCCGCTCGCACCCGCGCGCAGCGCCTCCACCACGTACTCGTCGAGGTCGAAGGTGGTCAGCACCAGCACCTTCGCCGGGCCGTTCCGGTCCGGACCGGTGATCTGGCGCGTCGCCTCGACGCCGTCCATCCGGGGCATCCGGATGTCCATCAGGACCACATCCGGCTGCAGGGCCCGCACCTGATCCAGTGCCTGCAGGCCGTCCCCCGCCTCGCCCACCACCGCGAGGTCCTGTTCCGCTTCGAGAATCATCCGGAAGCCGGTGCGCAGCAGCGGCTGGTCGTCGACCAGTAGGACGCGGATCGCCACAGGAACTCCTTCGTTAGACCGTGTCCATTCTGCCCTGCGGGCTCTCCTGAGGGGCCACCCGGCCGTCGCGCTGCGCCACGACCGGCAGCGGATACGGCGGGGGAGTGCCGCCGAACTCCGGGCACACCGCCCGGTGGTCGCACCAGCCGCACAGCTTCGTCGGCCGCGGCCGCCACTCACCGGTCTCCGTGGCCAGCACGATCGCGTCCCACAGGGCCCGCAGCTTGCGCTCGACCGCCCGCAGCTCGGCCTCCACGGGGTCGTACGTCAGCACGTCACCGCTGCCGAGGTAGACCAGCTGGAGCCGGCGCGGCACCCGGCCCCTCAGCTTCCACAGCACCAGGGCGTAGAACGTCATCTGGAACAGCGCCTGGGAGCGGAACTGCGGGGCCGGGGCCTTGCCCGTCTTGTAGTCCACGATGCGCACGTCGCCCGTCGGCGCCACGTCCACCCGGTCGATGAAGCCCCGCAGCAGCGGGCCCGACTCCAGCGCCGTCTCCACGTACAGCTCGCGCTCCGCGGGCTCCAGCCGCGTCGGGTCCTCCAGCGTGAACCAGCGCTCGACCAGCCGCTCCGCCTCGCCCAGCCACTTCGCCAGCAGCGCCGGGTCGTGCGCGCCGTCCTCGTCGTGGAACAGCTCGGCCAGCTCCGGGCGGGAGGCCAGCAGCCGCTCCCACTCGCCGGGCACCAGCCCCCGGGCCCGCTCCGTCGTCCGCTCCGCCGCGGGAGCGTCGAACAGCCGCTCCAGCACCGCGTGCACCACCGTGCCGCGGGTGGCCGCCGCGCTCGGCTTCTCCGGCAGCCGGTCGATCACCCGGAACCGGTACAGCAGCGGGCACTGCATGAAATCGCCCGCCCGCGACGGCGAGAGCGCCTTCGGCCGCCCCGCACCCGTGCCCGTCTCCGCAGGCCCGCGGCGCGCGTCCGTCCCGGCAGGGGCCCCACTGTCCATACCCATGACAGAAAACCCTAAGGCCCGCCACCGACAACCGGCGTCATACCATCGACCACAGACCCCTTCGCACTGCATGATCGGAGCAGCACCGGTCACCTGCGAGGGCCGCATCCGACGAGGGGACACCGTGGAGAACAGCGGGCAGAGCAGGTCCGGCGGCGGGGGCGCCGGCGGGCGGCACGAGCCCGGCAAGCGCACGCCGGAACGCCCCCGCGACAGCGGCGGCGGCATCCTCATGGGACGCCCCTTCGGCGTACCCGTCTACGTGGCCCCCAGCTGGTTCCTCGTCGCCGCCCTCATCACCTGGGTCTTCGGCGGCCAGCTCGACCGCGTGCTCCCCGAGCTCGGCCGCGCCCGCTACCTCGTCTCCCTCTTCTTCGCCGTCGCCTTCTACGCCTCGGTCCTCATCCACGAGCTCGCCCACACCGTCGCCGCGCTCCGCTTCAAGCTCCCCGTGCGCCGCATCCAGCTCCAGTTCTTCGGCGGCGTCTCCGAGATCGAGAAGGAGACCGAGACCCCCGGCCGCGAGTTCGTCCTCGCCTTCGTCGGGCCCCTGCTCTCCCTCGTCCTCGCCGGCGTCTTCTACCTCGGCGTGCTCGCCGTCGAGCCCGGCACCGTCCCCGGCGTCCTGCTCGCCGGCCTGATGGTCTCCAACCTGCTCGTCGCCGCCTTCAACCTGCTCCCCGGCCTCCCGCTGGACGGCGGCCGCATGCTCCGCGCCGTCGTCTGGAAGCTCAGCGGCAGCCCCATGACCGGCACCGTCGCCGCCGCCTGGACCGGCCGCGCCCTCGCCGTCGCCGTCCTCGTCGGCCTGCCCCTGCTGACCCGCGCCGGCGGCGGCCTCGGCGAGTCCGGGGCGAACCTCGGCGGCCTCGACTCCCTCACCGACGCCCTCCTCGCGGCGATCCTCGCCGCCATCATCTGGACCGGCGCCGGCAACAGCCTCCGCATGGCCCGCCTGCGCGAGCGCCTCCCCGCCCTCTCGGCCCGCGCCCTCACCCGCCGCGCCGTCCCCGTCCCCGCCGCCACCCCCCTCTCCGAGGCCCTGCGCCGCGCCGGGGAGGCCGGCGCCCGCGCCCTCGTCGTCGTCGACGGCCAGGGCAGCCCCACCGCCCTGGTCCGCGAGGCCGCCATCGTCGGCGTGCCCGAGCACCGCCGCCCCTGGGTCGCCGTCAGCGCCCTCGCCCAGGACCTCAGGGACGGCATGCGCGTCCCCGCCGACCTCTCCGGCGAGGAGCTCCTCGACACCCTCCGCGCTACCCCCGCCACCGAGTACCTGGTCGTCGAGCCCGGCGGAGAGGTCTACGGCGTGCTGTCGACCTCCGACGTCGAGCGGGCCTTCGTCGCCGCCATGTCCCGGAACCCCTCCTCCGCCCGCACGCCCTCCTGAGGCCGCGCACGCGGCCCCGCACCGGCGCCGTGTCCGTACCCCCGCCGGATGACGGGTACGCTGGTCACATGTCCGAACCGACCGGTGCCGCCCGCCGACGCGGGCCCTTCCAGGTCGGGGACCAGGTCCAGCTCACCGACCCCAAGGGACGCCACTACACGTTCACGCTCGAAGCCGGGAAGCAGTTCCACACCCACAAGGGTGCCTTCCCCCACGACGAGCTGATCGGCGCCCCCGAAGGCAGTGTTGTCCGTACCACGGGAAACGTCGCCTACCTCGCGCTGCGCCCCCTGCTCCCCGACTACGTCCTGTCCATGCCCCGCGGTGCCGCCGTGGTCTACCCCAAGGACGCGGGGCAGATCCTCGCCTTCGCCGACATCTTCCCCGGCGCGCGCGTCGTGGAGGCGGGCGTGGGCTCCGGCTCCCTGAGCAGCTTCCTGCTGCGCGCCATCGGTGACCAGGGCATGCTGCACTCCTACGAGCGCCGCGCGGACTTCGCCGAGATCGCCCAGGCGAACGTCGAGCGCTACTTCGGCGGCCCGCACCCCGCCTGGCAGCTCACCGTCGGCGACCTCCAGGACAACCTGTCCGACACCGACGTCGACCGCGTCATCCTCGACATGCTCGCCCCCTGGGAGTGCCTGGAGGCCGTCTCCAAGGCGCTCGTCCCCGGCGGCATCCTCTGCTGCTACGTGGCGACGACCACCCAGCTCGCGCGGACCGTGGAGTCCATCCGCGAGATCGGCTGCTTCGCCGAGCCGCAGCCGTGGGAGTCGATGATCCGCAACTGGCACGTCGAGGGCCTGGCCGTCCGGCCGGACCACCGCATGATCGGCCACACCGGCTTCCTGGTCACCGCCCGCCGCCTCGCGGACGGCGTCGAGCCGCCCATGCGCCGCCGCCGCCCCGCCAAGGGCGCCTACGGCGAGGACTACGAAGGCCCCAACAAGGGCTGACCCGGGACGCCGCGTGCCCGGCACGCACGGCGCCGCCCCCGCGTTCCCCGCACCGCGGGGAACTCGGGGGCGGCGCCTCTTCGTTAGGCTCACCCGCCCGGCTCCCCGCCCGCGCATTCCGGCGGCCGTCCACCGGCGTGCCCGCTGTTCACCGGTACGCGGTGATGTGGCACGATGCTGATCAATTCAGCGTCCCCCCGCGTCCCCCGCAGTCACCGCCACAGGAGTCAGCGCGCGTGCAGCAACCGGCCGGCAGTCTTCGTCCAGACCGTGCTCATTCCGCCCCCGAGCCCGCCGAGCCCCTCCCGCACACCCGCCCCGGGCCCGTGCACTGGCTGGTCACCGCCGTGGCCCTGGCCGCCGTGATCGCCGCGGCCTGCGTCGCCGGCCCCCGGGAGGACCCGGCCCCGGCCCGGGCCGTCGCCCCGGCCGCGGCCACCCGGGCCCCCGACGCGCTCGCCGCCCGCTACCCCCTGAAGTGCGGCCCCGGCGGCGGACCCGACGTCGTCCAGCAGGTCACCTCGGACCTCGACCACGACGGCCGGCCGGAGACCGTGGCCGTCGTGCGCTGCCGCGCCGGCGGCGGCACCCCGCCCAGCGGCGTCTACCTCCTCGCCGAGCCCCGCGCGTACGGCGAGCCGCCGCGCGTGCTGGCCACGCTCGTGGATCCCAAGGAGAAGATGACCGTCACCGGTCTCACGGTCACCGAGGGCACCGTTTCGGCCACTCTGCTCGGCTACTCCGCCCCGAGCGTGCCGCGTTGCTGCCCGGACATGCAGCGGACCGTCGAATGGCGCTGGAAGAACGGGAAGTTCGCCCTCCGGCCGCGTCCGGTCGCGGGGAGTGTGTGATCCGTCACTCGGCGTCGGGGCCGTAGATCTCCACCTTGTCCGAGATGCGCCGCACATGAATGCAGTCGCCCGGGCACTCCTTCGCGGAGTCCCGGACGTCGGTGAGCAGGGTCAGCGGCACCGGAGTCGTCGCGCCCGGCTCCTGCAGCAGCTCGTCGTCCGCGCTCTTCACATAGGCCAGGCCGTCGATGTCCAGCTCGAACACCTCGGGCGCATACTGGGCGCAGATCCCGTCCCCCGTGCACAGGTCCTGGTCGATCCAGACCTCCAGAGCCTCGTCCGTAGCAGCCCGGCCCACCGGAGCCCCGGCCGTCTCTGCGCGGTCGTCGTTCTGCACGGTCATCTCGCCCTGCCGTTCGCTACGTCTGTGAATCAATTGGAGCCAGCCCTGACGGGTGTTGACCGACTCGACGATACAACCGCCCGCTTTCCGATGTTGATGGGTGGGTATTCCCCTGCTGTGGGGACGTGCGCAAGGGTGAAGATCGGACACACTCCGACCGGGTTTGTGATCTAGGGGTTTCAACCTGCACCGGCCCAGGTAGGGTCAGGAAGCGTCCAGCTCCCCTTGGAGGAGGTGAGGACCGTGGCAGCCCACGACGACGACATGAACCGCGGCATCCGGCCGGGACGAGCGTCCGACGACCTCGCGAGCCAGGTTGCCTATTACGAGCAGGAGATCGCCGTCCTGCGACGCAAGCTCGCCGACTCTCCGCGTCACACGAGGATTCTCGAAGAGCGGATCGTCGAGCTCCAGACCAACCTGGCCGGCGTGTCCGCTCAGAACGAGCGGCTCGCCAACACCCTCCGCGAGGCACGCGACCAGATCGTCGCCCTCAAGGAGGAGGTCGACCGGCTCGCGCAGCCGCCGGCCGGCTTCGGGGTCTTCCTCAAGGCCAACGACGACGGCACGGCCGACATCTTCACCGGGGGCCGCAAGCTCCGGGTGAACGTCAGCCCCAGCGTCGAGGCCGAGGATCTCCGGCGCGGCCAGGAAGTCATGCTCAACGAAGCGCTCAACGTGGTCGAGGCCATGGAGTTCGAGCGGGCCGGGGACATCGTCACCCTCAAGGAGATCCTCGAGGACGGCGAGCGCGCCCTGGTCATCGGGCACACCGACGAGGAGCGGGTGGTGAGGCTCGCCGAGCCGCTGCTGGACACCACCATCCGCCCCGGCGACGCCCTGCTCCTGGAACCCCGTTCCGGCTACGTCTACGAGATCATCCCGAAGAGCGAGGTCGAGGAGCTCGTCCTCGAAGAGGTCCCGGACATCGACTACACCAAGATCGGCGGTCTGGGGAACCAGATCGAGCTGATCCGCGACGCGGTCGAGCTCCCCTACCTCTACCCCGACCTCTTCAAGGAGCACGAACTGCGGCCGCCCAAGGGCGTGCTGCTGTACGGCCCGCCCGGCTGCGGCAAGACGCTCATCGCCAAGGCCGTCGCCAACTCCCTTGCCAAGAAGGTCGCCGAGGTCACCGGCAAGCCCGCGGGGAAGAGCTTCTTCCTCAACATCAAGGGCCCCGAGCTCCTCAACAAGTACGTCGGGGAGACCGAGCGGCACATCCGGCTGATCTTCCAGCGCGCCCGGGAGAAGGCGAGCGAGGGCACCCCGGTCATCGTCTTCTTCGACGAGATGGACTCCCTCTTCCGCACCCGCGGCTCCGGAGTCAGCTCGGACGTCGAGAACACCATCGTCCCCCAGCTCCTCTCGGAGATCGACGGCGTCGAGGGCCTGGAGAACGTGATCGTGATCGGCGCCTCCAACCGGGAGGACATGATCGACCCGGCCATCCTGCGCCCCGGCCGGCTCGATGTGAAGATCAAGATCGAGCGCCCGGACGCCGAGGCCGCCAAGGACATCTTCTCGAAGTACCTCACCCGGACCCTGCCCATCCACGCGGACGACCTCACCGAGCACGGCGGGGACCCCGGGGCCGCCGTGGCCGGCATGATCCAGTCGGTCGTCGAGCAGATGTACGCGGAATCCGAGGAAAACCGCTTCCTCGAGGTCACCTACGCCAATGGCGACAAGGAAGTCCTCTATTTCAAGGACTTCAACTCCGGCGCCATGATCCAGAACATTGTGGACCGGGCGAAGAAGATGGCGATCAAGGCCTTCCTCGACCACAACCAGAAGGGTCTGCGCGTCTCCCACCTGCTCGCCGCCTGCGTCGACGAGTTCAAGGAGAACGAGGACCTGCCCAACACCACCAACCCGGACGACTGGGCCCGCATCTCCGGCAAGAAGGGCGAGCGGATCGTCTTCATCCGCACCCTGGTCACCGGGAAGCAGGGCGCCGACACCGGTCGCTCCATCGACACGGTGGCGAATACCGGCCAGTACCTGTAGGACCGCCGTCCGGCTGCGGATGTCCCACCCCCGCCCTGGCGGGGGCACACCCCGGGACAACCGCGGCCGGACGCGTTTTTCCCGGGGTGTGCGCCGTTTTCCGCGGGATTCCCGCCGGTATCGCGCCACGGGGAGCGTCCATGGCCCGGGTACGCCACGAACCGGAGCAATGACTGTAATGATCTCCCCACCGCCGCAAAGCCGTTCTAGGCTCTTCGATACCGCCGCAGCGCGCGCCGGGGGACCGAGGGCCGGACACGGACCGGATGCGCAGCGGTACTTGAGCGCCGACCCCACCAGGGGGCGCCGCCGGGCAAGGAGGGCCGCATGACCGTACGGCGAGTAATGGGCATCGAGACGGAGTACGGGATCTCCGTCCCCGGTCACCCGAACGCCAATGCCATGCTCACCTCGTCCCAGATCGTCAACGCCTACGCCGCGGCGATGCACCGGGCGCGACGCGCCCGCTGGGACTTCGAGGAGGAGAACCCGCTGCGGGACGCCCGGGGCTTCGACCTCGCCCGCGAAGCCGCGGACTCCAGCCAGCTCACCGACGAGGACATCGGCCTCGCCAACGTCATCCTGACCAATGGCGCGCGGCTCTACGTCGACCACGCCCACCCCGAATACAGCTCCCCGGAGATCACCAACCCCCGCGACGCCGTCCTGTGGGACAAGGCCGGGGAGCGGATCATGGCCGAGGCCGCCGAGCGCGCCGCCCAGCTGCCCGGAGCCCAGCCGATCCACCTCTACAAGAACAACACCGACAACAAGGGCGCGTCCTACGGCACCCACGAGAACTACCTGATGAAGCGGGAGACCCCCTTCTCGGACATCGTGCGCCACCTGACGCCCTTCTTCGTCTCCCGCCAGGTCGTTACCGGCGCCGGCCGCGTCGGCATCGGCCAGGACGGCCACGAGCACGGCTTCCAGCTCAGCCAGCGCGCGGACTACTTCGAGGTCGAGGTGGGCCTGGAGACCACCCTCAAGCGGCCGATCATCAACACCCGCGACGAGCCGCACGCCGACGCCGAGAAGTACCGCCGGCTCCACGTGATCATCGGTGACGCCAACCTCTCGGAGATCTCCACCTACCTCAAGCTGGGCACCACCGCGCTGGTCCTGTCCATGATCGAGGACGGCTTCATCGTCTCCGACCTGGCCGTCGACCAGCCCGTCCGCACGCTCCACCAGGTCAGCCACGACCCCACCCTGCAACGGCTGATCACGCTCCGCAGCGGCCGCACGCTCACCGCCGTACAGCTCCAGATGGAGTACTGCGAGCTGGCCCGCAAGTACGTCGAGAACCGCTTCGGGGCCGACGCCGACGAGCAGACCAAGGACGTCCTCGGCCGCTGGGAGGACGTGCTGAACCGGCTGGAGCACGATCCGATGAGCCTGGCCGGCGAGCTGGACTGGGTGGCCAAGCGGGAGCTCCTGGAGGGCTACCGCCGCCGCGACGGCCTGGGCTGGGACGCGGCCCGGCTGCACCTGGTGGACCTGCAGTACGCGGACGTGCGGCCCGAGAAGGGGCTGTACAACCGCCTCGCGGCCCGCGGCAGGATGAAGCGCCTGCTGGACGAGACCGAGGTGGAGCGCGCCCGCACGGTCCCGCCCGAGGACACCCGGGCCTACTTCCGCGGCCGCTGCCTGGAGCAGTACGCGGACGACGTGGCCGCGGCCTCCTGGGACTCGGTGATCTTCGACCTCCCGGGCCGTGACTCCCTGCAACGGGTGCCCACCCTGGAGCCACTGCGCGGCACGCGCAACCACGTCAAGGAGCTCCTGGACCGCTGCCGCACCGCGGAGGAGCTGGTCCGGGTCCTCTCCGGGGGCTGAGCAGGTCTGAGAGGAGGACGTTCAGGGAATCATCACCGTGGTTCCGGGACGTTGTAGCAAGTGCAGGGCCGATGCCGGACCCGGGTTATAGGGTCTGATCAGGGCCGAGTATCACCTGAGTACGTCCGATCTTGTACGTCGAACCGAGCGGGGTGAGGGATATGGCGACCAAGGACACCGGCGGCGGCCAGCAGAAGGCCACGCGATCCACCGAGGACGTCGAGGAACAGGCGCAGGACGCGCAGGTCTCGGAGGACCTCAAGGAACGGCAGGAGAAGCTGTCGGACGACGTCGACTCCGTGCTGGACGAGATCGACGACGTCCTCGAGGAGAACGCCGAGGACTTCGTGCGCTCCTTCGTTCAGAAGGGCGGCCAGTAGGCCCCGGCCGCCGCCTGCGGATCACGATCATGGGACCGGTAAGGTCCCTGGCGTACTGCGCCCCAGCTCCGACGCGGGCCTGGGGCGGTTCAAGGATCGAGCGGACGTCATGGGGCGGGCCGCTGCATACCTGGAAGGAAACGTGTGGAAGCCAACACTCGTAGCACCGGGCGTCTGCCGGCTGCCTTCCTGACCCCCGGCTCCTCGTCGTTCATGGACTTCCTCTCCGCGCACCAGCCGGCGCTGCTCCCGGGCAACCGGGCGCTGCCCCCGGTGCAGGGCGCGATCGAGATCCCCCATGGGACGACCATCGTCGCGGCCTCGTTCCCCGGCGGTGTGGTGCTGGCCGGTGACCGCCGGGCGACGATGGGCAACGTCATCGCCCAGCGCGACATCGAGAAGGTCTTCCCGGCCGACGAGTACTCGGCGGTGGGCATCGCCGGCACGGCCGGGCTGGCCGTGGAGATGGTCAAGCTCTTCCAGCTGGAGCTGGAGCACTTCGAGAAGGTCGAGGGGGTCCAGCTCTCGCTGGAGGGCAAGGCGAACCGGCTGTCGACGATGATCCGCAGCAATCTCGGCATGGCCATGCAGGGCCTGGCCGTGGTGCCGCTGTTCGCCGGCTGGGACGTGGACCGCCAGAAGGGCCGGATCTTCTCCTACGACGTGACCGGCGGGCGCTCGGAGGAGCACGGCTTCGCCGCCACCGGCTCGGGCTCGGTCTTCGCCCGGGGGTCGCTGAAGAAGCTCTTCCGGGAGGACCTGACGGAGGGCCAGGCCCTCACGCTCGTCGTCCAGGCGCTCTACGACGCCGCCGACGACGACTCCGCGACCGGCGGACCGGATCTTGCACGGCGCATCTATCCGATCGTCACCGTCATCACCGACGAGGGGTTCCGGAAGCTCACCGAGGCACAGTGCTCCGAGATCGTCCGGGCCATTCACGAGCGGCGGCTGGAAGAGCCGGACGGCCCGCGGGCCGCCCTCCTCTGAAGGGGCGCGGTTGTGAACTCGTCAATGACAGAAAGGGACGGATAACCGGTGTCGACGCCGTTCTACGTATCACCTCAGCAGGCCATGGCCGACCGCGCCGAATACGCCCGCAAGGGCATCGCGCGCGGCCGCAGCGTCGTGGTGCTCCAGTACACCGATGGCGTTGTCTTCGTTGCCGAGAACCCGTCCCGGGCCCTGCACAAGGTCAGCGAAATCTATGACCGGATCGCGTTCGCCGCGGTCGGGAAGTACAACGAATTCGAAAATCTGCGGATCGGCGGCGTGCGCTACGCCGATCTCCGTGGTTACACCTATGACCGGGACGACGTCACGGCCCGTGGCCTGGCCAATGTCTACGCCCAGACGCTGGGCGGGATCTTCTCCAGCGCGGCCGAGAAGCCCTACGAGGTCGAGCTGATCGTCGCCGAGGTCGGTGCCGGCCCCGAGGACGATCAGATCTACCGGCTGCCGCATGACGGCTCGATCGTGGATGAGCACGGTTCGGTCGCCATCGGTGGCAATGCCGACCAGATCAGCAATTACCTCGATCAGCGGCACCGCGACGGCATGACGCTCTCCGAGGCGCTGAAGCTCGCCGTGGAGTCCCTCACCCGGGACAACAACGGCGGCGAGCGGACGCTGACCGCGGAGCAGCTGGAGGTCGCGGTCCTGGACCGCACGCGGCCGCAGCAGCGGAAGTTCAAGCGGCTCCTGGGCCGTCAGCTGTCGCGGCTGCTGGAGGAGGGCACGTCCGCTGCCGCCGAGCCGGGCACGGAGCCGGAGGCGGCTGTGGAGGAGGGCGGAGAGGCCTCCGCCGAGAGCTGATTCCCGCCGTCTTCGTCGTAGCGCCGTGCGCCCCCCCCGGGTCTCCCCCCCGGGCGCCCCGGGGTTTCGCACCGGGTGGCCCCCGCGGACCCCCGAGG
>NZ_JBMMMZ010000022.1:41224-101979 GCF_049725035.1 Streptomyces sp. XH2
TGCCCCGCCGTGTCGGCGGGCCGGGCGGGCCCCCCGGGGGGGGCCCCCGCGGGGCCCCACGGCGTTTTCGCTCCGGTTCGCCCCGGCGGACCCGCTAGGTGCGGGCGTGCGCCGTGGTGCCGCGGGTGACCAGGCGGACCGGGAGGCCCTCGGGGGCCGGGGCGCGGCCGTCGAGGACGGCCACGAGGGCGCGCATCCCCGCCTCGCCGACCGCCTCGGCCGGCAGCTGGACGGTGGTGAGCTCGGGCTCGACGGCCGTGGCGAGGGCCAGGTCGGTGAAGCCGGTGACGGAGAGGTCGGCGGGCACGTGCAGGCCCAGCCGGCGGGCGGCCTTGCACGCGCCCGCGGCGAGGACGTCGTCGTCGCAGATGATCGCGGTGGGGCGGTGGCCGGGCTCGGCGAGGGCCTTCTCGGTGGCGCGCAGTCCGTCGGGGACGGTGAGGGGCGCCCGCTCCGTCCGCAGCGTCACGCCGGCCGCCTCGTGCAGGGCATCGGCGAGGGCGCGGGCGCGGACCCGGAAGGTCCAGGTGTCGATGTCCGAGGCGAGGTGCAGGAAGCGCCGGTGGCCGAGGCCCAGCAGGTGCTCCGCGACCTGGCGCATGCCGTCGGCGATGTCGGGGTTGACGGTGGCGGAGGCGCCTTCGTGGCCGGGGTCGCTGTCGAGCATGACGAGCGGGAGGCCGCCGCCCCGGATGCTGCCGAGGGCCTCGGCGGCCATCGAGGAGGCGAGGACGCCGTCGAGGGTGGCGCTCGCGGAGGCGAACGGGTCGCGCGCCGGGCCGGTGCCCTCGGGGGAGAGGTAGAGGACGACGCCGAGGCCGTGCTCGCGGGCGACCCGGACGACGCCGGTGTGCACCCGGGCGAAGAACTCGTTGGTGAGCGCGGGGACGACCAGCAGGACCGTACGGGTGCGGCCGAGGCGGAGGTCGCGGGCGGCGAGGTTGGGGCGGTAGCCCAGGCTGCGGGCGGCGGAGCGGACGGCCTCGGCGGTGCGCTCGGAGACCCGGCCGCGCCACTTCTCGCCCATGACGAGGGAGACCGTGGCCTGGGAGACGCCGGCGGCGCGGGCGACGTCGCGGCTGGTGGCACGGGCGCCGGCGCGGGGGCCGCGGGCCGTGGGCCACCGCTCGTCGCGGCGCTGGGCGCTGTCTTCGCCGCTGGTCACTGTCGGTGCCTCCCCTGACTGCCGCAGCCTGCGGCGTTGGACCCGCGGGCTGCGGCCATGATACGTATGACGCCTCTAGTTATACGTAAAACCCGAGGCTCGGGGAAGAGAGGAAGTCACCGATGGCGGCCGGCTACGGCGAGATGCTCCGAACGCGGCATGCCGCGCGCCTGCTCACAGGCACGCTGGTCGGCCGTCTGCCGAATGCCACGGCCGCGCTCGCGATCGTCCTCTTCGTCCGTGCCGAGGGGGGCAGCCTCGCGCTCGCCTCGGCGCTCTCCGCCGTCTACGGCGTGGCGAACGCGGTCGGTCAGCCGCTGCTGGGCCGGGCCGTCGACCTCTACGGCCAGCCGCGCGTCATGCTGCCGTCGGCCCTGCTGGCCGCGCTCGGCATGACGGTCTTCGCGGCCGTCGGTCTGGAGCCCGTCGCCCTAGCTTACGCGGCCATGGTGGTGTCCGGATTCTTCACGCCGCCGCTGGAGGGTGGGCTGCGGGCCCTGTGGCCCTCCGTCCTCAAGAGCGAGGAGCGCATCCACGCCGCGTACTCCCTCGACGCCATCGCCCAGGAAGTGATGTACGTCGTCGGCCCGCTGATCATCACCGGGCTCGTCTCCCTGTGGTCCCCGGCCGGCTCGCTGTTCGTGATCAACGCCCTGGGTGCCCTCGGCGCGCTCGCCGTCGTCACCTCGCCGCCCTCCCGCGAGTGGCGCAGCGCGCCCCGTGAGGCGCACTGGCTGGGCGCCCTGCGCTCGCGCGGGCTGCTCGTGCTCCTCGGCACGTTCTTCTTCATCGGCTCCGCGCTCGGCTCGATCGCCGTCTCCGCGGTCGCCTACGGCGAGGCCCACGACGACGGCAACATCTCCGGCTACCTGCTCTCCGCGGTCGGCGTCGGCGCCTTCATCGGCGGCACCGTCTACGGCCACCGCCAGTGGCCCGGCACCCCGGAGCAGCGGCTGCGGCTGCTCGTGACCGGCCTCGCGGTGTGCTACCTGCCGCTGCTGCTGGTTCCGGGACCGGTCCTGATGACGGTCTTCGCCGGTGTCGCCGGCGTCTTCCTGGCCCCCTGCCTGGCTTGCGCCTTCGTGGTCGTGGACCGGCACGCGCTGCGCGGCACCGTCACCGAGGCGTTCTCGTGGCTGGTGACGTCGTTCGGCGTGGGCGCGGCCATCGGCACGGCCTTCGCCGGCCCCGCGCTGCAGAGCGTCAGCCTCCGCGCGGGCTTCGCGGTCGCCGTGGGCTGCGGCGTGGCCGCCCTGCTCGTCATGCTGCTGGCGCGGCGTGCGCTGCAGGCTCCCGCGGGCCCCTCGCCCATCGTGGCCCGGTCGGAGGACGAGCCCGTCGTGGCGCGGTCGGAAAATGATCGGAACGGTGCGGTCGAACCCGGTTTCAGCGCAGGGCATCAGGCGTAATGTTCAGGCATGGACCGCCGCATTTTCGGGCTGGAGAACGAGTACGGCGTCACGTGCACCTTCAGGGGACAGCGCCGGCTGTCGCCTGACGAAGTGGCGCGCTACCTCTTCCGCCGTGTCGTTTCCTGGGGCCGCAGCAGCAATGTCTTCCTGCGCAACGGAGCGCGTCTCTACCTGGATGTGGGCTCGCACCCGGAATACGCAACGCCGGAGTGCGACAGCGTGATCGAGTTGGTCACCCACGACAAGGCGGGCGAGCGCATTCTCGAGGGTCTGCTGGTCGATGCCGAACGGCGCCTGCACGAGGAGGGGATCGCGGGCGACGTCTACCTCTTCAAGAACAACACCGACTCCGCCGGGAACTCCTACGGCTGCCACGAGAACTATCTCGTCGCGCGGCACGGGGAGTTCTCGCGTCTCGCGGACATCCTCATCCCGTTCCTGGTGACGCGGCAGCTGCTGTGCGGGGCCGGGAAGGTCCTGCAGACGCCGCGCGGCGCGGTCTACTGCGTCAGCCAGCGCGCGGAGCACATCTGGGAGGGCGTCAGCTCGGCGACCACCCGCTCCCGCCCGATCATCAACACGCGGGACGAGCCGCACGCCGACGCCGAGCGCTACCGCCGGCTGCACGTCATCGTCGGGGACTCCAACATGTCCGAGACGACGATGCTGCTGAAGGTCGGCGCGACCGACCTGGTGCTGCGCATGATCGAGGCGGGCACGGTCATGCGCGACCTGACGCTGGAGAATCCGATCCGGGCCATCCGCGAGGTCAGCCACGACATCACGGGCCGGCGGAAGGTCCGGCTCGCGAGCGGGCGCGAGGCCTCGGCCCTGGAGATCCAGCAGGAGTACTACGAGAAGGCCGTGGACTTCTGCGAGCGCCGCGGCATCCGCACGGGCACGGTGGAGCGGGTCCTGGAGCTGTGGGGCCGCACCCTGGAGGCCGTCCGGGACGAGGACCTGGACCGCATCTCCACGGAGATCGACTGGGTCATGAAGTACCAGCTCATCGAGCGCTACCGCGCGAAGAACAACATCACGATGTCGCACCCGCGGGTGGCGCAGATAGACCTCGCCTACCACGACATCCACCGCCGCCGCGGGCTGTACTACCTGCTGGAGAAACGCGGCCAGGCGGCCCGGGTGTGCAACGACCTCAAGATCTTCGAGGGCAAGTCGGTGCCGCCGCAGACGACCCGGGCCCGGCTGCGGGGCGACTTCATCCGCCGCGCGCAGGAGCAGCGGCGCGACTTCACGGTCGACTGGGTGCACCTGAAGCTCAATGACCAGGCGCAGCGGACGGTGCTGTGCAAGGACCCCTTCCGGTCGGTGGACGACCGGGTGGAGAAGCTGATCGCCGGGATGTGAACCGGCGGCGCGGGCGACGGGGTGCACCGGGCGGTTCGGGCCCGGTGCACCGCCGTGTCGGGCGGGGTTGATCGCACAGGTTGAGCCCGTAGAGTGGCGGGCACTTGCTCAGTCACCCCCCTAGCCCGAGTTGGACTGATGAACCTCACGAAGAACACGCGTCGCCTGGCCGCGGCGCTGGCCGTGCCTGCCCTGCTGTTCTCCGCCGCCGCGTGCGGTGGTGACGACAAGGGCTCGTCCGAGGCGAAGGTCTCGGTGACGGGCGACTTCGGCCAGAAGCCCGAGATCTCCGTGGAGAAGGGGGCGAAGGCGGGTGACGAGCTCACCGTCAAGACGCTCTCCGAGGGCAAGGGCGACAAGGTCGAGAAGGGCACGTTCGTGCGCCTCGACTTCGCCGTGCAGAGCATGAAGGACGACAAGCCGCTGGGCGGTTCCTGGTCGAGCCAGGGGCAGATCCCGGGCAACAAGGACGTGCGCCGCCAGGACGTCTTCGCGGCGGGCCAGCCGGGGCAGCAGGTGCCCGCGAAGGTGGCGGACGCCGTGATCGGCCAGCGGGCCGGGAGCCGGGTCGAGGTCGTGGGCACGGTGAAGGACACCATCGGCGAGCAGGTCAACCCGCAGCTCGGCCTGGCCCCGGAGGACGGCCTGGTCTGGGTCGTGGACGTGGCCGGCGGTCAGAAGGTCGACCCGAAGAGCGAGGTCAAGGGCGACCAGGCCAAGCCGGACGAGGGCATGCCCGAGGTGAAGGTGGTGCCGCAGAAGGCCGCGGAGATCACCATTCCCAAGGACGCCAAGGCGCCGTCGGACCTCAAGGAGCAGGTGCTGATCAAGGGCTCGGGCCCGGAGATCAAGGCCGGCGAGGGTCTGATCGCCCAGTACACCGGCGTGAAGTGGGAGGACGGCAAGAAGTTCGACTCCTCCTGGGACCACTCGGGCGCGACGAGCTTCCAGATCGGCACCGGCTCGGTCGTCCAGGGCTGGGACAAGGGCCTGGTCGGCAAGCACGTCGGGGACCGGGTGGAGCTGGTGATCCCGCCGAAGCTGGGTTACGAGGGCCAGGCCGGCAGCGGCCTGGACAAGAACACCCTGGTATTCGTCGTGGACATCGTGGGCAAGGTCTGACCCGTAAGGTCCGAACCTTGACCGGGATCTGCCAGACTTGCACGGTTGTCTACAAGATTCGTTCGTAGGAGCACTTTCGTGAGCATCGACAAGCCCGAGATCGACTTCCCCGAGGGCCCGGCGCCCACCGAGCTGGAGATCACCGAGGTCTGGGAGGGCGACGGCGCGGTCGCCAAGGCCGGCGACTTCGTCAAGGTCCACTACGTGGGCGTGGCCTTCTCCACCGGCGAGGAGTTCGACGCGAGCTGGAACCGCGGCAACCCGCTGGAGTTCAAGCTGGGTGCCGGCCAGGTCATCCCGGGCTGGGACCAGGGCATCCAGGGCATGAAGGTCGGTGGCCGCCGCAAGCTGGTCATCCCCGCCCACCTCGCCTACGGCGACCGTGGCGCCGGCGGCGGCGTGATCGCCCCGGGCGAGACGCTGATCTTCGTCTGTGACCTGATCGCGGTCTGACGCCACCCGGCCGACCCGATTCCAGGGCCGAGGGCCCATGCTCCCGAGGGGCATGGGCCCTCGGCTTTTGCGCAGGAAGACCGGAGCGGTACGGTCAGCGGTTGAGAGCACAAGTAGAGAGGGCGTCGATGGCGATTGCCAAGGCCGAGCGGCTGATGAACCTGGCGCTGTGCCTGCTGGGGACCCGCCGCCCGCTGAGCAAGCGGGAGCTTCGCGGGTCCATCGAGGCCTACCTCGAGGCCTTCGGGCCGGGGAACGGCGCGGCCTCGGGCACCGAGTCCGCCGCCGCGGACAATGCCACGGGCAGCGATGACGCCTTCAACCGCATGTTCGAGCGCGACAAGGACGACCTGCGCGAGCTCGGCCTGATCATCGAGACGGTGGAGAGCGTCGACGGCGAGACCGGCTATCTGGCCCGCCGCGACAGCAACCGCCTGCCCCCCATCACGCTGGACGTCGAGGAGGCCGCCGCCCTGGGCCTGGCGGCCAGCGTCTGGCAGCAGGCCCGCCTGGCCGCTGCGGCCAGCGGAGCGCTGCAGAAGCTGCGGGCCGCCGGGATGCCGCTCGCGGAAGAGGTCTACGGCAGCCACAGCGCGCTGGAGACGCGGATCCCGGCGCACGAGGCCGCCTTCGAGCCGCTGATGCTCGCCGCGCGCGACCGGCGCCCGGTGGTCTTCGACTACCGCAAGGCGAACTCGGCCCGCCCCGAGCAGCGCCACGTCGAGCCGTGGACGCTGGAGTGCTGGCGCGGCCACTGGTACCTGGCGGGCTGGGACCGCGACCGCAAGGCGGAGCGGGTCTTCCGGCTGTCCCGGATCACCGGCAAGGTCCGTTCGCGGGGCATCCCCTTCACGGCGCCGGTGCCCGACCACGTGACGGTCCGCGAGACCGTCGAGCGGTGGGCGGGCGAGACGGCGACGGGCACGGCCCGGATCAAGGTGCGGGCGGACCACGGCTATCCGCTGCGGGCCCGGGCCACGAGCACGCGCGAGCTGGGCGACGGCTGGGACGAGCTGGAGATCCCCTACGGGCACGGGCTGGACGCGTGGCTGGTGGAGTTCGGCCCGGACGTGGTCGTGCTGGAGCCGGCCGAGCTGCGGGAAGCGGTCCTGGACCGGCTGCGTGCCGTGGCCAAGGGCTGAGACAGGCTGATCAAGGGGACAGGCGGACGACGGGCCCGAGGGCCCGGCGAGGGCTGAGAGGAACGGACCGACTTCTGATGGCCGGAAACGCCATTGACCAGACGCGGCGCATGCTGTCGCTGGTCACCTATCTGCGGGAGCGCCCCGGCGCCCGGGTCACGGACGTGGCACGGGCCTTCGGGATCACCGAGGACGAGCTCATCGGCGACCTCGACGTGCTGCCCATGTGCGGCACCAGCTTCCGCGGCGGTGACCTGCTCGACATCGACACCGACGGCGACCGCATCTGGTGGCACAACCCGGACGCCTCGGGCAGCAGCACCGGCGAGCCGCTGCGGCTCGCCGCCGACGAGGCGACGGCCCTGCTGGTGGCGGCGCGCGCCGTGGCCACGCTGCCGGGCCTGCGCGAGAGCGGCCGGCAGGCGCTGGTGCGGGCCACCGCGAAGATCGAGGCCGCCGCGGGCGAGGCCGCGGGGGCCAGCTCCCGGCTGTCGGTGACCTTCGAGTCCGAGGGCGGCGTCTTCGCGGACGTCGACCGGGCGATCGCCGAGCGCCGCCGCGTGTGGATCACGTACTACTCGCCCGCGCGCGACGAGCTCACCGAGCGCGAGGTCGACCCGATCCGGCTGTTCGTCGTCGGCCACACGTACATGGAGGCGTGGTGCCGGCTGTCGGAGGCCCGGCGCACCTTCCGCCTGGACCGGGTGGCCGAAATCCGGCTGCTGGACGAGCCGTCCGACCCGCCGCCGGTCGAGCTGCGGGACCTCTCCGAGGGGCTGGTCCAGCCGGCCGCCGAGGACCCGGAGGTCGTGATCGAGGTCGGCCCCGGTGGCCGCTGGGTCGCCGAGTACTACCCCCACGACAGCGCCGAGGAGCTGCCCGACGGGGGCCTGCGGATCACGCTGCGCACGCCGGACCCGGCCTCGCTGCGCCGGCTCGCGCTGCGCCTCGGCGGCGACGGGCGGATCGTCTCGCCCGCCGCGCTGGCGGACAGCGCCCGGGACGCGGCTCGCGAGGCCCTTGCGGCGTACGGGGAGTGAGGGTGGACGCGATGGACGGGAGGGTGCCGGGTGCCGCGATGTTCAAGGCGGCCTGCCCGGACTGCCGCGGCAGCTTCGAGCTGGCGGCGAGCGCGCTGCGGCTGGCGATCGGCGGCAGCCGGCGCACCACCTTCTACTCCTTCACGTGCCCGGACTGCGGTGCCGCGGTCCGCAAGCCGGCGGGGGAGCGGATCGTGGAGCTGCTGACCGGTGGCGGGGTGCGGACGCTGAGGCTGCACTCGACGGTCTGAGCGCGCCGCTCGGACAAACAGCTGTTTTGAGTCATTCCGATGTTTTGCGTCACTCCGGCATCCCGATAGGTTCGCTCCATGTTCTGGCCCATGCTCGCCGTCGCCCTCGCCTTCCTGGGCATCGCCGTCCTCGGGGTGCTGGCCGCCCGGGTGCTGGCCGAGGTGCGGCGGCTGGCCCGCCAGGTCTCGGAGAGCTCGGTGCGGATCAGCCGGGCGGCGGAGGACCTGGAGCGCGCCGCGGCGCCGCTCGCCGCCGCGAGCGCGCAGGCAGTGCAGACTTTGCGCCAGGAATGAGCGGTTCTGACAACGTCGCTCCCGCTCTCTGCTGGGGCCGCTGACCGGGCGGTACGCTGTTTCGGTGGCCCCGGCGACGAGGCGGGGGGTCGCATCCGGGAGTACGCACGGGGATTGCCCGGCGTTCACCCCTGCGCGTTACGATCGCTGCCGTACGTCTGATGGACAAATGTCCGATCAGTCGGGCAGTACCCCACCCCATGCCGCCTCGGTGAGAAGGTAAACGCAAATGTTCGGTAGGCTCGGCGCCCCCGAGATCATCCTCATTCTCGTCGTCATCGTCCTGCTGTTCGGTGCGAAGAAGCTCCCGGACATGGCGCGTTCCCTCGGCAAGTCCGCCCGCATCCTCAAGAGCGAGGCCAAGGCCATGAAGTCGGAGGGCCAGGACAACGCCTCCGCCCCGGCCGACCCGCCCGCCGGCCAGGCCCCGCGTACGATCAAGGCGGCTCCCGGCGATGTCGCCGGCGCGCGTCCGGTCACGGAGCCGAGCGACCGCACGACGCAGCACTGATCACCGCTTTCCAGCGCTTTCCAGGTTTTTCCAGCTTTTCCAGGGACGATCGAGGCGGCCGCCCCCGCGGCGTCCGTCTGCCGCACGAGATAGGGACGTGGGTTGCCCAAGTCTGCCCGCAAGAAGGAGAAGGACCCCGAGGGGCGGATGCCGCTCGCGGAGCACCTCCGTGAGCTGCGCAACCGGCTGGCCAAGGCGGTCCTCGCGATCGTCGTGGTCGCGATCGTCGCGGCCTTCTACCAGAAGCAGCTCTCGGACTTCCTCTCGAGCCCCGTTCCCAAGTGCGAGGGCCGGGACCTCGCGCAGAGCCACGGCGGCAACTGCGCGGTCGTGGTCTTCAGCAGCCTGTCGTCGCCGTTCACCACGATCGTCAAGATCTGCCTCCTGGCGGGCGTGACGGTCTCCGCGCCGGTCTGGCTCTACCAGCTGTGGGCGTTCCTCGCCCCCGGCCTGCACAAGAACGAGAAGAAGTACACGATCGCCTTCGTGGCGACGGCGGCTCCGCTCTTCGTCGCGGGCGCCTGGCTGGCCTACTCGATCATGCCGATGAGCATGCGGGTGCTGCTGAAGATCACCCCCGAATCCGCGGCCAACACGCTCGCCCTCGACGACATCCTCGACTTCACCGTCCGGATGATCCTCGTCTTCGGCCTGGCCTTCGAGCTGCCCCTGCTCCTGGTGATGATGAACGTCGCCGGCATGGTCACGGGCAAGACCATGGTCAAGTGGTGGCGCGGAGTCGTCATGGGCACCTTCGTCTTCGGTGCCGTCGCCACACCCAGCACCGACCCGTTCGGCATGTGCATCCTGGCCGTCCCGATCATCATCCTGTACTTCGGTGCGGTCGGGTTCTCGATGCTCAACGACAAGCGCCGGGCGCGGAGCAACCCCGACCGGATGCTGTCGGACGACGAGGCCTCACCGCTGGACCTGACCCCGCAGTCCCTCGGCGACTCCGAGCCGATGCCGGCCCTGCGCGACCGGTCCGAGGACGGCCGTCAGCACGCCGCTCGCAACAGCTACGACGACGTGACCTGACCCGGTAGGGTCCGCCGGGTGACCAGCGACATCACGCTCTTCGTCAACCCGGCGGCGGGCCGCGGGCGCGGGGCGGGCGCCGCTCAGCCCGCCGCCCGGGCGCTGCGCGCCGCCGGGTTCTCCGTCCGCACCGTCCTCGGTGCGGACGCCCCCGACGCCCTGCGCCGGGCCCGGGAGGCCGTCGCGGGCGGCACCGGGGCCCTGATCGCCGTCGGCGGCGACGGCATGACCTCGCTCGCCCTCCAGGCCGTCGCAGGCACCCCCGTCCCGCTCGGCGTCGTCGCCGTCGGCACCGGCAACGACTTCGCCCGCGCCGCCGGGCTGCCCGTCCGGGACCCCGCCGCGGCCGGCCGGCTCATCGCCGCGTCCCTCAAGGGCGACGGCGGCCGTCCGGTGGACCTCGGCCTGGCCGGCGGGACGTACTTCGCGACCGTGCTCGCCTCCGGCTTCGACTCGCGCGTCAACGACCGCGGCAACCGGCTGCGCTTCCCCGCCGGCCGGCTCCGCTACGACCTGGCGCTGCTCGCCGAGCTCGCGGCGCTGCGGCCCGTTCCGTACCGGATCCGGCTGGACGACGGCCCGGAGCTGGAGACCGAGGCCACCCTCGTCGCCGTCGGCAACAGCTCCTCGTACGGCGGCGGCATGCGGATCTGCGCGGACGCCCGCACGGACGACGGGCTCTTCGACGTCACCGTCGTCGGCCCCTGCAGCCGCACGACCCTCCTGAAGGTCTTCCCGAAGGTCTACCGCGGCACCCACCTCGGCCACCCCGCCGTCACGGTGCACCGCGTCGCGAAGATCGCGCTGAGCGCCCCGGGGATCACCGCCTACGCGGACGGCGAGCCGCTCGGGCCGCTCCCGCTGACCGCCGAGACCGTCCCGGGGGCCGTGCGGCTGCTCGGAGCCGCACAGCCGCCCGGAGCTGCATAAAGGGAAGCCCCATGCCGGGCCAAGGAGCTCCATAAAGATCAGGTGCCTGTCAGAGGTCACCGGTAGGCTCGTACACAAGATGACCGACGACATGTCCCCTGCTGAGCGCTACGCCCTTTCGCGGGTCCGCGCCGCCGAGCAGGCCACCGCGCTCGCACCGTTCCGCGAGATGTACGACTTCGAGCTGGACCCCTTCCAGATAGACGCCTGCAGGGCCCTGGAGGCCGGGAAGGGTGTCCTGGTCGCCGCACCGACCGGTTCGGGCAAGACCATCGTGGGCGAGTTCGCCGTCCACCTGGCCCTCCTCCAGGGCCGCAAGTGCTTCTACACCACGCCCATCAAGGCGCTGTCGAACCAGAAGTACAGCGATCTCGTCAAGCGTTACGGCGCCGCCAAGGTCGGCCTGCTGACCGGCGACAACAGCATCAACGCCGACGCCCCGGTGCTCGTGATGACCACCGAGGTCCTGCGCAACATGCTCTACGCGGGCTCCCAGGCGCTGGCCGGCCTCGGCTACGTGGTCATGGACGAGGTGCACTACCTCTCCGACCGCTTCCGCGGCGCCGTCTGGGAGGAGGTCATCATCCACCTCCCGGACTCGGTGACCCTGGTCTCCCTCTCGGCCACCGTCTCCAACGCCGAGGAGTTCGGCGACTGGCTGGACACCGTGCGCGGCGACACCGAGGTGATCGTCTCCGAAGAGCGCCCCGTCCCGCTGTGGCAGCACGTGCTGGCCGGCCGGCGGATCTACGACCTCTTCGAGGAGGAGAGCGACCACGGCGGCCGCGGTGCCGCGCGCCGCGAGGTCAACCCCGACCTGCTGCGCATGGCCCGCATGGAGAACAGCCGCACGTACAACCCGCGGGAGCGGCGCCGCGGCAAGATGGTGCGCGAGGCCGACCGCGAGCGCGAGCGCCGCCAGCGCAGCCGGATCTGGACGCCCGGCCGCCCCGAGGTCATCGAGCGCCTCGACGCCGAGGGCCTGCTGCCCGCCATCACCTTCATCTTCAGCCGCGCCGGCTGCGAGGCCGCCGTCCAGCAGTGCCTCTACGCCGGCCTGCGGCTCAACGACGACGCGGCCCGCGCCCGGGTCCGGGAGGTCGTCGAGGAGCGCTGCGCCTCCATCCCCGACGAGGACCTGCACGTCCTCGGCTACTTCGAGTGGCTGGAGGGCCTGGAGCGCGGCATCGCCGCCCACCACGCCGGCATGCTGCCGACCTTCAAGGAGGTCGTCGAGGAGCTCTTCGTCAAGGGCCTGGTCAAGGCCGTCTTCGCGACCGAGACGCTGGCCCTCGGGATCAACATGCCGGCCCGCTCGGTGGTGCTGGAGAAGCTCGTCAAGTGGAACGGCGAGACCCACGCCGACATCACGCCCGGCGAGTACACCCAGCTCACGGGCCGCGCGGGGCGGCGCGGCATCGACGTCGAGGGCCACGCGGTCGTGCTGTGGCAGCGCGGCATGGACCCGGCCGCGCTCGCCGGCCTCGCCGGCACCCGCACCTATCCGCTGCGCTCCAGCTTCAAGCCGTCGTACAACATGGCGGTCAACCTCGTCTCGCAGTTCGGGCGGCACCGCTCGCGCGAGCTGCTGGAGACGTCGTTCGCCCAGTTCCAGGCCGACAAGTCGGTCGTCGGCATCTCCCGGCAGGTGCAGAAGAACGAGGAGGGCCTGGCGGGCTACCGCGAGGCCGTCACCTGCCACCTCGGGGACTTCGAGGAGTACGCACGGCTCCGGCGCGAGCTGAAGGACCGCGAGACCGAGCTGGCCAAGCAGGGCGCGGTGCAGCGCCGTGCCGCGGCGGCCACCGCCCTGGAGCGGCTCAAGCCCGGTGACGTCATCCACGTCCCGACCGGGAAGTACGCGGGCCTTGCCCTCGTGCTCGACCCCGGTGTGCCGCCCGCCCGCGCGGACCGGCACCGCGGCTTCGACCACTACGACGGGCCGCGCCCGCTCGTGCTCACCGCGGAGCGGCAGGTCAAGCGGCTCGCCCCGATCGACTTCCCGGTGCCGGTGGAGCCCCTGGAGCGGATGCGGATCCCCAAGTCCTTCAACCCGCGCTCCCCGCAGTCCCGCCGCGACCTCGCGTCCGCGCTGCGCACCAAGGCCGGGCACATCGTGCCCGACCGGCACCGCAAGTCCCGCTCCGCCGCCACGGACGACACCGAGATCGCCCGGCTGCGGGCGGCTATCCGCGCGCACCCCTGCCACGGCTGCGACGAGCGCGAGGACCACGCCCGCTGGGCCGAGCGCTACCACCGGCTGCTGCGGGACACCCGCCAGCTGGAGCGGCGCATCGAGGGGCGGACGAACACCATCGCCCGCACCTTCGACCGGATCTGCGCGCTCCTGACCGACCTGGACTACCTGCACGGGAGCGAGGTCACCGAGCACGGCAAGCGGCTCGCCCGGCTCTACGGCGAGCTCGACCTGCTGGCCTCGGAGTGCCTGCGCGACGGCGTGTGGGAGGGGCTGAAGCCGGCCGAGCTGGCGGCGTGCGCCTCCGCGCTGGTCTTCGAGGCCCGCACCGCCGACGACGCGGCGCCGCCGAAGCTGCCCGCGGGCCCCGCGAAGGAGGCCCTCGGCGAGATGGTCCGCATCTGGGGCCGGCTGGACGCCCTGGAGGAAGCGCACAAGATCAACCAGACGGAGGGCGTCGGCCAGCGCGAGCCGGACCTGGGCTTCGCCTGGGCCGCGTACCGCTGGGCGTCCGGGCACAGCCTGGACGAGGTGCTGCGGGAAGTCGAGATGCCGGCGGGCGACTTCGTCCGGTGGTGCAAGCAGCTGATCGACGTGCTCGGCCAGATCGCGGCGGCGCCGCAGGAGGGCAGCACGGTCGCGCGGAACGCGCGCCGGGCGGTCGACGGGCTGTTGCGGGGCGTTGTGGCGTACTCGTCGGTGGGCTGACGGCTGCTTCGGCACCGCCGGTCACCTCCGGTGGGAGCCGTGCGCCGTCGCGGCGGGGACCTTCGCCTGGCCCTCCCTTCAAGGGGAGGGCCAGGCGCGTCCGCGGCTACGCCGCCGCCGCGCCCTCCTGCTCGGCCTCGACCTGCTGGTTCCAGTCGCGCTTGGAGGCCTGCCAGCCGTCCTCGTCGTGGCCCCGGCGCCAGTAGCCCGACACGGACAGCCGCTCGCGCGGCACCTCGCGCTCGACGCGCAGGTAGCGGCGCAGCTCCTTCACGAAGCCCGCCTCGCCGTGCACGAAGGCCTGGACGTCACCGGCGGGGAAGTCGAGGGCGCGGACGGCCGCGACGAGCGCCTCGCCGACGGGCGCGCCGCCGCGGTGCAGCCACGTGACCTCGACGCCCTCGGCCAGCTCCAGCTTCTGCTCCTCCTCCGGGCCCGCGACCTCGACGAAGGCGTGGACGCGCGCGCCCGCGGGGATCCGCTCCAGGGACGCGGCGATCGCCGGCAGAGCGCTCTCGTCGCCCGCCAGCAGGTGCCAGCCGGCGGCCGGGTCGGGGGAGTAGGCGCCGCCGGGCCCGCGGAAGAGCACCTCGGCGCCGGGCTGCACGGAGGCCGCCCACGGGCCGGCCAGGCCCTCGTCGCCGTGGACGACGAAGTCGATGGCGAGCTCGCGCGCCTCGCGGTCGAAGGACCGCACCGTGTACGTGCGGGTCTTCGGCCAGTGCTCGGGGGGCAGCTCGCGGCGGATGACCTCCATGTCGAAGGACTCGGGGTAGGTGACGCCGGGCACGGGGAAGACGAGCTTCACGTAGTGGTCGGTGTGCTCACCGGCGCCGAAGTCCGCGAGCCCCTCGCCGCCGAGGACCACGCGCACCATGTGCGGCGTCAGCCGCTCGGTGCGGAGCACGTGCGCGCGGTTGAGCTTGGGCTGCTTCCGGACGGGACGGTCTGCCATGGCTGTCTCCCCTGATCCCCTGATCCTGAAAAGTTAGGTCCGCCTAACTTAACAAAGTTAGGCGGACCCGGCCCAGCGGCTCACCCGCCGAGGGCGTCCAGCAGCCGCTGCAGCGACCCGCCCAGCCCCCACCGCTCCGCCAGCGCCTCCAGCACCTCCGGGTCCCGCGGCTCCGCCGGCAGCGCGGCGTCGAACGGCGCCAGCGGGACGTCGGACGCGACCCGTACGACCTTGGGCGCCACCGCCAGATACGGCCCGGCCTCCGCCAGCCGCTTGCGCTGCGTGGGGGTCAGCTTCGCCGCCGGGTCGTCCACGGCCGCCAGGATCCCGGCCAGGTCGCCGAAGGAGGCCAGCAGCTTCGCGGCCGTCTTCTCGCCGATGCCGGGCACGCCCGGCAGCCCGTCGCTGGGGTCGCCGCGCAGCAGCGCCAGGTCCGCGTAGCCGGAGCCGTCCACCCCGTACTTCTCGCGCAGCAGGGCCTCGTCGACCGGCTGCAGCGTGCCGACGCCCTTGACCGGATACAGCACGCGCACCCCGCGCCGGTCGTCCACCAGCTGGTACAGGTCGCGGTCGCCCGTGACGATGTCGACCGGGCCCGCGGCGCGGCCCGCGAGCGTGCCGATCACGTCGTCGGCCTCGTAGCCCACGGCGCCCACCCGGGCGATGCCGATCGCGTCGAGCACCGCCTCGATGACCGGGACCTGCGGGGAGAGGGTGTCCGGCACCTCCTCCTCGTCCGGGCCGGCCGCCGTCTCCGCGGCGACCCGGTGGGCCTTGTACGAGGGGATGAGCTCGACCCTCCAGTGCGGCCGCCAGTCGAAGTCCATGCAGGCCACGAGGTCGTCCGGGTGGTGGTCCTGGACGAGGCGGGCGATGAAGTCGAGCAGGCCGCGCACGGCGTTCACCGGGGTGCCGTCGGGGGCGCGGACGGAGTCCGGCACGCCGAAGTAGGCGCGGAAGTACAGGGAAGCGGTGTCGAGGAGCATCAGGCGTCGCGTCACGCTCCGATCATGCCGCAGACCACTGACACGGCCCCGGCGCCCCCGCCCCGCCGATGTGAACCGGGTCACTGTTCCGTTTGCCCGGATTGAACGGGGGCAGGCGCGGCACCGGAGCGGACCCGGTCCTCGGCACGTGTGCCTGGAAGCGGGCACGCGGACCGATGCCGCACCGCTCCACGGCCCTGCCACCCGGGGGAGGCAGGGCCGTCGTGAGTTCGACCCGAGAGGTGTATGTGTCCAGGCTCCAGGCCGAGCGTCTGTACAAGGTGTTCGGCAGACGACCCGAAGCCGCCGTCCAACGGCTCGAAGGCGGCGCCGACCGCGACGAGCTGCGCGCCGACGGCACCACCGCAGCGGTCATCGACGCCTCGTTCGAGGTCGAGGCCGGCCAGATCTTCGTGGTGATGGGGCTGTCCGGATCCGGCAAGTCCACCCTCCTGCGCATGCTCAACGGCCTGCTGGAGCCGACCGCCGGACGCGTCCTCTTCGACGGCCAGGACCTGACCGCGCTGGCCCCGCGCGACCTGCGCGCGGTGCGCTCCCGGAAGATCAGCATGGTCTTCCAGCACTTCGCGCTGTTCCCGCACCGCAGCGTGCTGGAGAACGCGGCCTACGGCCTGGAGGTCCAGGGCGTGCCGCGCGCGGAGCGCCGGGAGCGCGCCGCCGAGGCGCTGGAGCTCGCGGGCCTGAAGGGCTGGGAGACCTCCTGGCCCGACCAGCTCTCGGGCGGCATGCAGCAGCGCGTCGGCCTCGCCCGCGCGCTGGCCACCGACGCGGACCTGCTGCTGATGGACGAGTCCTTCAGCGCCCTCGACCCGCTGATCCGCCGTGACATGCAGGACCAGCTCCTGGACCTGCAGACGCGGCTGAAGAAGACCATCGTCTTCATCACCCACGACCTCAACGAGGCCATGCGCCTCGGCGACCGGATCGCCGTCATGCGCGACGGCCGGATCGTGCAGAACGGCACCGCGGAGGACATCCTCGTGCGCCCGGCCAACGACTACGTGGCCTCGTTCATCCAGGACGTCGACCGCAGCCGGGTGCTGACCGCCGGCTCGATCATGAGCACCGAGGGCGGAGCCCTGGACGGCGCCACCACCGTGCCCGCAGCGACGCCCGTCGCCGAGCTCTTCACCCCGCTCGCCCGCAGCACGGACCCCGTCACCGTCACCGACGAGCGGGGCGAGCCGGCCGGCGTCGTCACGCGCGACCTGCTGCTCGCCGCGCTCGGCGAGGAGCCGGAGGTGGTGCCCGCCCCGCGGACCCCGCAGGCCGCGCAGAGCGCGACGGCCCCGGAGGCGGGGAAGCCCGCGGAGACCGGCGAGCCCGCGGAGGCCGCCACGCCTGCCCGCGCCGACGAGGCGGAGGTGAGCGCCCGTGCCTAGGATCCACCTCGGAAGCTGGGCGGAGAGCGCCGTCAGCTGGCTGCAGACCCACCTGAGCTGGCTCTTCGACGCCGTCAACACCGTCCTGACCGGCATGTACGACGGCGTGAACGCCGTCCTCGGCGGCCCCGAGCCGCTGCTCATGGCCGGCATCCTGGCCGTCGTCGCCTGGTGGCTGCGCGGTCTCCTGCCCGCCGTGCTCACCTTCGCCGGCTTCGCCCTGGTCGACTCCTTCGGCCTGTGGGAAGCCGCGATGGCGACCCTCTCGCTCGTCCTCGTCGCGAGCCTGATCACCCTGCTCGTCGCCGTGCCGCTCGGCATCTGGGCGGCGCGCAGCAGCAAGGTCAGCGGGGCGCTGCGCCCCGCGCTGGACGTCATGCAGACGATGCCGGCGTTCGTCTACCTCATCCCCGGCGTCATGTTCTTCTCGATCGGGCCGATCCCCGGCCTGATCGCGACCGTCGTGTTCTCGATGCCGCCCGGCGTGCGCATGACCGAGCTGGGCATCCGGCAGGTCGACGGCGAGCTCGTCGAGGCCGCGACGGCCTTCGGCACCACGCCGCGCGACACCCTCACCCGGGTGCAGCTGCCGCTCGCCCTGCCCACGATCATGGCGGGCGTCAACCAGGTGATCATGCTGGCCCTGTCCATGGTCGTCATCGCCGGTATGGCGGGCGCGGGCGGCCTCGGCGAGGCCGTCTACGCGGCCGTCACCAAGGTCGACATCGGCGGCGGCGTCGAGAGCGGCCTGGCCGTCGTCGTCCTCGCCATCTACCTGGACCGCATGACCGGCGCCCTCAACCAGCGGGTCTCCCCGCTCGGCCGCCGCGCCGCCGCCAAGGCCGCGGCCGCCGCCCGCGGGCTCGCCGTCCTGCGCTACCGGCCCGGCACGGCCGTCGCCACCGTCGGTGTCGTCGTCCTCGCGCTCGTCGCCGGCGGCATGAACCTCGCCCGCAGTGGCGACGACCGGCAGAGCGTGGCGGCCGGCGCGAACGTGGGCCAGGGCCGCGGCATCAAGCTCGGCTACTTCCCGTGGGACGAGGCCGTTGCCACCACGTACCTGTGGCAGAACATCCTGGAGGACCGCGGCTACAAGCCGGACGTCAAGCAGCTCGACCCCGGTCCGCTGTACACCGCGCTGGCCCAGGGCCAGATGGACGTCCAGTTCGACTCCTGGCTGCCCACGACCCACAAGCAGTACATGGACCGCTACGGCGACAAGCTCACCGACCTGGGCGCCTGGTACGGGCCCACGTCGCTGGAGCTGTCCGTGCCCGACTACGTCAAGGGCGTGGACTCGCTGGAGGACCTCAAGGGCAAGAGCGCGCTGTTCGGCGGGAAGATCACCGGCATCGAGTCCAGCGCGGGCATGATGGGCACGCTCAACGACAAGGTCCTCAAGGAGTACGGACTGGACGGCGAGTACAAGGTCGTCTCCTCGTCCACCTCCTCGATGCTGGCGGACCTCGACCGGGCCATCAAGAAGCAGGAGCCCATCGTCACCACCCTGTGGTCGCCGCACTGGGCCTACGGCAAGCACCAGCTGAAGAAGCTCAAGGACCCCAAGGGCGCCTGGGGCAAGGGCGAGGAGATCCACGCCGTCGGCAAGAAGGACTTCGGCAAGGACTTCCCCGAGGTCACCGCCTGGCTGAAGGACTTCAAGCTGTCCGAGAAGGACCTCGCCTCCCTGGAGGTCGGGATCCAGGACGGCGGCAAGGGCAAGGAGAAGGAGTCCGCCCGCCGCTGGCTGGACGCCCACCCGGGCCTCGCGGACAAGCTCGCGCCTGTTCGCGGCTGACGAACGAGCGTACGGTGGGGCGGTGGTCCCGCACAGGAGCAGCCGCCCCGCCGTACGCCGCGTCGTCTCCCTCGTCCCCTCCCTGACCGAGGCCGTCGCCGCGACCGAGCCCGGGTTGCTCGTCGGCGCCACCGACTGGTGCGACCACCCCGCGGACCTCGGCGTCGTACGGATCGGCGGGACGAAGAACCCCGACACGGCGCGGATCGTCGCCCTCGCGCCCGACCTCGTCCTCGCCAACGAGGAGGAGAACCGCGCCCCCGACCTCGGCGCGCTGCGCGCCGCCGGGCTGGACGTGCTGGTCACCGAAGTCCGCACGCTGCCCCAGGCGTTCACGGAGCTGGAGCGGGTCCTGGTGCGCGGCTGCGGGCTGGCCCGGCCCGCCTGGCTGGCCGACGCGGAGGACGCGTGGCGGGACGTACGGGCCGCGGGGCCGGCCGTGCCCGCCGTGGTGCCGGTGTGGCGGCGGCCCTGGATGGTCCTCGGCCGGGACACCTTCGCCGGCGACCTCCTCGCCCGGCTCGGCGTCGCCAACGTCCACGCCGGCCACCCCGAGCGCTACCCGCGCGTCCCCCTCGCCGAGCTCAACGCGTGCGGCGCCGAGCTGGCCGTACTGCCCGACGAGCCCTACCGCTTCACGCACGACGACGGCCCGGAGGCCTTCCCCGGGCTGCCGTGCGCGCTCGTCAGCGGGCGTCACCTCACGTGGTACGGACCCTCACTGACGGAAGCTGCTGAGGTACTGGGCGCGGCGCTGCGAGCAGCCGGCCGCTGACCAGGCCGTGCACGGTGCGCGCGCCCGCGACCGCCCAGGCCGCCACCAGCAGCGCGTACAGGCCCACGGCCAGCCAGGTCAGCGCGTGCAGGCCGGTGTGACGGGCGAGCCCCGCGGCGCCGGTGACACAGGTGCCTATGGGGAAGGTGAAGGCCCACCAGGTCATCGCGAAGCCCATGCCCTGCCGGAACGCCCGCAGCACCATGGCCGCGGCCAGCGCCAGCCACAGCAGCGCGAAGCCCATCACCGGGGTGCCGTACAGCACGGCGAACGGCGCCGCGGCGTGCGCGTACGGGGCGGGCAGCGCGCCCTGCGCGGCGTCGGCCAGGTTGCCGACAGCGGTGGCCGACTGGCCCAGCGGGCCCAGCACGAGGAAGAGGGCCGGGGTCAGCACGAGCGGCAGCGGGCCGTGGTGGATCAGCCGGGCGAAGACCGCGGGCAGGATCAGCAGGGTCGCCAGCAGGCTCATCCCGAAGAGCGCGTAGCAGGCCAGCACCATGGCCGCCTGCCACTGCCCGGAGGGGAGGTGCGGCACGAGGGCCGGGCCCAGCGCCGCCGAGACCATGGGCGCCACGACGGGCAGCAGCCAGACCGGGGACGCCTGGCCCGGCTCTATGCGGTGCCGGGTCACCATCAGGTACGGGATGCCGGCCGCGGCGACCAGGCCGGTCACGGTGCCCGCCGTCCACAGGACGGCGTCGGCGGCCACGGCCGCACCCGTGCCGATCAGCCCGGAGCCCACCGAGAGGCCGGCCCCGCCGACCGCCAGCAGCGCCATCGCGGCACAGCCGTAGAACGGTGCCACCGCCGGGTCGCCGAGGTGCCGCCGCGCCTGGTCGGCGTGGCGGGCCCAGTGCACGGCCCGCGCCACCAGCAGGACGGCCAGCGCCGCCGCCGACAGCACCCACACCGCCTCGCACGCCCCGGCCAGGCCCGGCGGCCGTACGGGCAGCGCCCGGCCGGCGCTCGCGACGATGGCGGTGCCCATGACGGCGGCGTACCAGTTGGGGCCGAGGTGGCGGAAGGGGGAGGCGGTGCGAGGGGTGCTCATGGCTCAAGGATCGGCCGGGGTCCGGCCCGCCACCAGAGACCTTGTTTCTATGAGGGCATAAGCTGGGGTTATGAGCGATCGGCGGCTGGCGGACCGCGTACCCGACCTCGCCGCCCTGGAGCTGCTGCTGGCCGTGGCCCGGCTGGGCAGCCTGGGGCGCGCCGCGCGGGAGACGGGCATCACCCAGCCCGCGGCGAGCGGGCGGATCCGCAGCATGGAGCGCATGCTCGGCGTCAGCCTCGTCGAGCGCTCGCCCCGCGGTTCGACGCTCACCGACGCGGGCGTCCTCGTCACCGACTGGGCCCGGCGGATCGTCGAGGCCGCCGAAGCCTTCGACGCCGGCGCGGAGGCGCTGCGCGGGCGGCGGGACTCGCGGCTGCGGGTGGCGGCGAGCATGACCATCGCCGAGTACCTGCTGCCGGGGTGGCTGGTCGCCCTGCGCGCCCGGCGGCCGGGGACCGCTGTCTCCCTGCTCGCCGGGAACTCCGCGGCCGTCGCGGAGCGGCTGCGGGCCGGCGAGGCCGACCTGGGGTTCGTGGAGGGGCTCACGGTGCCGGCCGGGCTGGCCGGCGCGGTCGTCGGGAGCGACCGTCTGGTGGTCGTCACCGCCCCGGCCCACCCCTGGGCCCGGCGCCGGGCGCCCCTCGGCGCGGAGGAGCTCGCCGCGACGCCGCTCATCCTCCGCGAGCGCGGCTCGGGCACCCGGCAGGTCCTGGACGCGGCCCTCGCCGCGCACGGGGGGCTCTCCGAGCCCCTGCTCGAACTCGCCTCCACGACGGCGGTGAAGGCGGCGGTGGTGGGCGGTGCGGGGCCGTCCGTGCTCAGCGAGCTGGCGATCGGGGAGGAGCTGGCGTCCGGGCGCCTGGTCGGGATCCCCTTCGCGGATCTCGACCTGCACCGGTCCCTGCGCGCGGTCTGGCCCACGGGCCACCGCCCCACGGGCCCGGCGAGGGATCTCCTGAGCCTGACGCAGGGCCCCTAGCGGGGCCTCGCCGCGGCGGATTCATGGGTGCGAGCACCCATGAGCCCATGGCGGCACTCCTGCCCGGACCAGTGCGGGCAACTCCCTTCCGCCGCGACGGCGAGTGACCGCAGGCGAGGTGCTCGGCGGTGCCGTGCCGATGGGTGCGGGCGCCCCACGAACTCGTGGCGAGGGGCAACCGGGCGGGCCCGGAAGCGTTCAGGCCCGCGCCGCCGCTTCCACCAGGGCTCGCGTCAGGCGCAAGTCGTCCCGCGCCTCCGGATGCCACTGGACGCCCACCGCGAACACGCCGTCATCCGGCCTCTCCAGGGCCTCGATCGTGCCGTCCTCCGCGTACGCCGTCGCGACGAGGCCGTCGCCCAGGAGGGAGACGGACTGGTGGTGGTGCGTGGCGACGTCGAACGGTTCGGGCAGGAGGCGGCCCAGCCGCGTGTCCGGGACCGGCTTGACCAGGTGGTCGGTGAAGGCGCCGACGACCGGGTTGTGGTCCTCGTGCCCGACCTCGTCCGGCAGGTGCTGGCACAGCGCACCGCCCGCGTGCACGTTCATCAGCTGCATCCCCCGGCAGATCCCGAGCACGGGGACCCCCCGCTCCAGCGCCGCGTCCAGCAGCGCCAGTTCCCAGGCGTCGCGCTCGGGCACCGGCGTGCCGGCGCGCGGATGGGGGCGTTCGCCGTAGAGGCCGGGGTCGAGGTCCTCGCCGCCGGCGAGGACCAGGCCGTCCAGCCGCCGCACTATGTCGCCGGCGGCGGCCGGGTCGTCCGGCGGGAGTTGTACGGCCAGGCCGCCGGCCCGCTGCACGTGCTGCGCGTAGGAGGCGGGCAGGAGCGCGGCCGGCAGGTCCCACGCGGCGCCCCAGCGGGCCCGGGTGAGGTAGGTGGTGACACCGATCAGTGGCTGGCGGGGCATGGAGCGGGTCCTTTCCGTACGTACGTCCCGGCGTACGCTCCGTACGCTACGACGTGGATCACGAGCGCGGGTCGCGGTTCAGTTCCGCCTCCGCCGCCGCGAGCGCCGCGAACTCCTCCTCGGGCGCCCCCGCGACGAGCCGGTGCCGGCTCCAGCAGGCGAAGTACACGGCGGCGACGGCGTAGACGCCGAGGGCGACGAGCGCTGCGGTGACGTCCACGAGGAAGGTCGCCACGAGCGCCGCGCAGGCCAGCAGGAGGGCCAGCGCCGAGGTGGCGACGCCGCCGGGCGTGCGGTAGGGCCGCGCCAGCCCCGGCTCGCGGCGGCGCAGCACGATGTGGGAGAGCGACATCAGCGCGTACGAGATGGTGGCGCCGAACACGGCCACGTTCAGCATCCGCGCGCCGTCGCCGCTGGCCGCCGCCAGCGCGAAGCCGATCGCGCCGGGCACGACCAGGCCGAGCCAGGGGGCCTTGCGGCGGCTGGTGAGGGAGAGGGAGCGGGGGAGGTAGCCGGCCCGGGAGAGGGCGAAGAGCTGCCGCGATCCGGCGTAGATGAGGGAGAAGAAGGAGGCCACCAGGCCCGCGAGCCCCGCGTAGTTGACGATGCGGCCGAGCACGGTGGGGTGCCCGTCCGGCTGCACGGCGGCCACGAGCGGGTTCCCGGCGTCCTTGAGGGCGTCCGCGCCGCCCGCGCCCGTCGAGGCGAGGAAGGTGAGGAGGGCGAGCACCAGCAGGATGCCCATCGCGGCGGCCATGGCCCGGGGCAGGGACCGCACGGGGTCCTTGGTCTCCTCGGCGGCGAGCGGCACGCCCTCGACGCCGAGGAAGAACCACATCCCGAAGGGGAAGGACGCCCAGATGCCGAGCAGTCCGAACGGCAGCCAGGAGGAGGAGCCGAGGGCGCTCGTGTCGGCGGGGATGTCGTGCAGCCGGGCCGCGTCGAAGTCGGTGAGCGCGCCCGCCGCGAAGATCAGCAGCGCGGTGACGGCGACGCCGGTGACGACGAAGCTGAACCGCAGCGCCTCGCCCACGCCCCACAGATGGATGCCGATGAAGAGGACGAAGCAGGCGAGGTACACGGGCCAGGAGGAGGTGAGCCCGAACAGGCCGAGCGACTCGACGTAGTCGCCGATGAAGAGGGAGATCGCCGCGGGCGCGAGGACGTACTCGATGAGGATGGCGGTGCCGGTGAGGAAGCCGCCCCACGGGCCGAGCGCGCGCCGCGCGAAGCCGTAGCCCCCGCCCGCCGTCGGCAGGATGGCGGCGAGCTCGGCGAGGGCGAAGACCATGCAGGTGTACATCAGGCCCATGAGGGCGGCGGCGACGGCGAGCCCGCCGAAGCCGCCGTGCGCGAGGCCGAAGTTCCAGCCGGAGAAGTCGCCGGAGACGACGTAGGCGACGCCGAGGCCGGTGAGGAGCAGGGGGCCGGCGCTGCCGCGGCGCAGCGTGCGCTTCTCCAGGTAGTCCGGGTGCTCCGGCGTCCGGTCCGGGGAGCGTGGCGCCGCCGTGGGTGTCTCCGTGCGTTCGGGCATGCTGCCGCTCCTGCCTCGGGGAGATAAAGGTATTGCGGCATACCTTTGCCTCGGCGTGGCTGATTCGGCAACCCCCTTGCGTAAAAGACCGGTTACGAGAGAGGCCCTTCCGGGTTACGCCAGGAAGCCCCGCAGCAGCGCCGCCGTCCCGCAGCAGTGCTCGCGCATCACCTCGCGCGCCCCTTCCGCGTCGCCGTCGAGGACCGCCTCCACGAGCGCGGTGTGCTGCTGCTGCGAGTGCTCCAGGTTCCGGACCAGCAGCGGAATGCAGTCCAGCAGGTCGTTGACCGTCGCCCGGACCGCGGCGTACCGCTCGGCCAGCGACGGGGATCCCGACAGCTCGGCCAGCGTCAGGTGGAACAGCGTGTCCGCGCGGCGATATCCGGCCAGCGGCGCGTCGTGCGTGGCGGCCAGCGCGGCCCGCAGCCGCTCGGCACCGCCCTCGGGCAGCCCGTGCGCGGCGCACAGCCCGGCCGCGCCCACCTCCAGCACCTCGCGGAAGCGCAGCGTGTCCTCGACGTCCACGCGGGCGACCCGGCGCCGCAGTTCGTCCTCGCCCGCGGTGGCGGGCCGCGCCAGCACGAACGTGCCGCCGTAGCGGCCGCGCCGGCTCTCGACCAGCCCCTGGTCCTGCAGGACCTTCAGCACCTCGCGCAGCGTCACCCGGCTCACGTGCAGCCGGTCGGCCAACTCGCGCTCGGCGGGCAGCCGTTCCCCCGCGGCCACCAGGCCCAGTCGCATGATCTGCAGTATCTGCTCCAGCGCTTCCTCGAAGCCGTTGCCCGCGCGGACCGGCCGCAGCACCGGCGCCAGCCGGTCCGTCCGGTCCGCCGCATGATCGTTCATCTGACCTCTTCCCTTTAATGGTCTACAGCCCTACCTTAAGACCTCCGGTCGCACCGACAGGAGGCATCACCGTGGCAGACCCCACGCCCCCGCTCGCCGTCGAGGAGCTGCGCAGGCTGGTCGACACCGGGGAGATCGACACCGTCGTCCTCGCCTTCACCGACATGCAGGGACGACTCCAGGGGAAGCGGTTCGCCGCCCGGTTCTTCCTCGACGACGTCCTCGACCACGGCACCGAGGGCTGCAACTACCTCCTCGCCGTGGACGTCGACCTCAACACCGTCGACGGCTACGCCATGTCGTCCTGGGAACGCGGCTACGGCGACTTCGCCATGCGCGGCGACCTCTCCACCCTGCGCCGCACCCCCTGGAACCCCGGCACGGCCCTCCTCACCGCCGACCTCGCCTGGCACGACGGCTCGCCCGTCCTCGCCTCGCCCCGGCAGATCCTGCGCCGCCAGCTCGACCGGCTGGCCGAGCGCGGCTGGAGCGCGTACGCGGGCACCGAGCTGGAGTTCATCGTCTTCAAGGACACCTACGAGGAGGCCTGGAACCGCGGCTACCGCGGCATGACCCCGGCCAACCAGTACAACTGCGACTACTCCGTCCTCGGCACCGGCCGCGTCGAACCCCTCCTGCGCCGCATCCGCAACGAGATGGGCGCCGCCGGGATGACCGTGGAGTCCGCGAAGGGCGAGTGCAACCTCGGCCAGCACGAGATCGCCTTCCGCTACGACGAGGCGCTCACCACCTGCGACCAGCACGCCGTCTACAAGACCGGCGCGAAGGAGATCGCCGCCCAGGAGGGCATGGCGCTCACCTTCATGGCCAAGTACGACGAGCGCGAGGGCAACTCCTGCCACATCCACCTCTCGCTGCGCGACGAGGCCGGGCGGCCCGTCCTCGCCGACGACGAGGGCCCGTACGGCATGTCGACGACGATGCGGCACTTCCTCGCCGGACAGCTCGCGGCGCTGCGCGACTTCACCCTCCTCTACGCGCCCAACATCAACTCGTACAAGCGCTTCCGGCCCGGCTCCTTCGCCCCCACCGCCGTCGCCTGGGGCCCCGACAACCGCACCTGCGCCCTGCGCGTCATCGGCCACGGCCACTCCCACCGCTTCGAGAACCGCCTGCCGGGCGGGGACGTGAACCCCTACCTCGCCGTCGCGGGCATGGTGGCCGCCGGCCTGTACGGCGTCGAGCAGGAACTGGAGCTGCCCGAGGTCTGTACCGGCAACGCCTATGCGGGCGACGCGCAGCACGTCCCCGCCACCCTGCGCGAGGCCGCCGCCCTGTGGGAGGCCAGCCCGATAGCGCGGGAGGCCTTCGGCGACGAAGTCGTCGAGCACTACCTGCACATGGCGCGCGTCGAGCAGGAGGCCTACGACACGGCCGTCACGGACTGGGAGCGGTTCCGCTCCTTCGAGCGGATGTAACACGCCCGCGCGTTGCGGGCAGGCGTTCCGCCCGGGCGGAACGCCTGCGGGGGGGGGGGGGGGCCGGGCGCCCCCGGGCCCCCCCCCCCCCCCCCCCCCGCGACCACCGGCGTGCAGCCGGACACGAAACGCGGCGCAGCGAACCACAGGAGACGCCTTGCAGGAGCTACACGTACTCAACCCCGCGACCGAGGAACTCGTCGCCACCATCCCCGCGGCGACGCCGCAGGACGTCGACGCAGCAGTCCGCCGCGCCGCCGAAGCCCAGCGCGGCTGGTCCGCCCTCGCTCCCGGCGACCGCGCCCGCCACCTCCGCCGCTTCGCCGACGTGGTCGACACGCACCTGGAGGAGCTCGCCCAGCTGGAGGTCCGCGAGGCCGGCCACCCCGTCGGCAACGCCCGCTGGGAGGCCGGCAACGCCCGCGACCTGCTGGAATACGCGGCCGGGGGAGTGGAGCGGCTCACCGGCGCGCAGATCCCCGTCGCGGGCGGCCTGAACGTCACCTTCCACGAGCCGCTCGGCGTCGTCGCCGTCATCGCCCCGTGGAACTTCCCGATGCCCATCGCCGCCTGGGGCGTCGCCCCGGCCCTGGCCGCGGGCAACGCCGTGCTCCTCAAGCCGGCCGAGACCACCCCGCTGACCGCCCTGCGCCTGGCGGAGCTGGCGCTGGAGGCGGGGCTTCCCGAGGGCCTCTTCCAGGTCCTGCCCGGCGCCGGGCCCGTCGCCGGCGACGCCCTCGTGGAACACCCCGGCGTCGCCAAGGTCGTCTTCACCGGCTCCACCGCCGTCGGCAAGCAGATCATGGCCAAGTGCGCGGCGGGCGTGAAGCGCGTGACCCTCGAACTCGGCGGAAAGAGCCCCAACATCGTCTTCGCCGACGCCGACGTCGAGCGGGCCGCCGCGGCCGCCCCCGGCTCCTTCCTCGACAACACCGGCCAGGACTGCTGCGCCCGCAGCCGCATCCTCGTCCAGCGCTCCGTGTACGACCGCTTCATGGAGCTGCTGGAGCCGGCCGTGAAGTCCTTCACCGTCGGCGACCCGGCGGATCCCGCCACGCAGATGGGGCCGCTGATCTCGGCCGCGCACCGCGAGCGCGTACGGTCCTACGTCCCCGAGTCCGCCCCCGCCGCCATCCGCGGCGAGGCGCCCGCGGGCAAGGGCTTCTGGTACCCGGCGACCGTCCTGGAGGGCCGGCCGGAGGACCGTGCCGCGGTCGAGGAGGTCTTCGGCCCGGTCGCCGTCGTCATCCCCTTCGAGGACGAGGCGGAGGCGGTGCGGATCGCCAACGCCACCGCCTACGGCCTCTCCGGCTCGCTGTGGACGCGCGACGTCTCCCGCGCCGTACGCGTCTCCCGGGCCGTCGCCGCCGGCAACCTCTCCGTCAACTCCCACAGCAGCGTCCGCTACTGGACGCCGTTCGGCGGCTTCGGGCAGTCCGGCCTCGGCCGCGAACTGGGCCCGGACGCGCTGGCCGCGTTCACGGAGACCAAGAACGTCTTCATCGCCGCCGATCCCCTCACCGAGAGCCCGTGACGACCCGGGGGGGGGCCGCGGGGCGGGCGACTGCCGCCCGTCCTCCGGCCACTCCCCGGCCGATCCGACCCGTTCGTGTCACCACGGCCACAGCCGTACCCGTAGCCACAGAAAGGCCATTGCGTTGAGCGACCACACCTTCGTCTGCCGCCGGCTGGAGGGCCGCACCGCCGTCGTGACCGGAGCCGGCAGCGGCATCGGCCTGGCCACCGCCCGCCGCCTCGCCTCCGAGGGCGCCCGCGTCGTCTGCGCCGACATCGACGAGACCGCCGGCAAGGCCGCGGCCGCCGAGACCGGCGGGCTCTTCGTCAAGGTCGACGTCACCAGCCCGGAGGAGGTCGAGGCGCTCTTCAAGACCGCCTACGACACCTACGGCTCCGTCGACGTCGCCTTCAACAACGCCGGCATCTCCCCGCCCGACGACGACTCGATCCTCACCACCGGCCTCGACGCCTGGAAGCGCGTCCAGGAGGTCAACCTCACCTCCGTCTACCTCTGCTGCAAGGCCGCCCTGCCCTACATGCAGCGCCAGGGCAAGGGCTCGATCATCAACACCGCCTCGTTCGTCGCCGTCATGGGCGCCGCGACCTCGCAGATCAGCTACACCGCCTCCAAGGGCGGCGTCCTGGCGATGTCCCGCGAGCTCGGCGTGCAGTTCGCCCGCGAGGGCATCCGCGTCAACGCCCTGTGCCCGGGGCCGGTGAACACGCCCCTGCTCAAGGAGCTCTTCGCCAAGGACCCCGAGCGGGCCGCGCGCCGCCTCGTGCACGTGCCCGTCGGCCGGTTCGCCGAGCCCGAGGAGATCGCCGCCGCCGTCGCCTTCCTCGCCAGCGACGACTCGTCCTTCGTCAACGCCGCCGAGTTCCTCGTCGACGGTGGCATCGCGGGCGCGTACGTGACCCCGCTGTAGGGTCCATGATCAAATGGCCGGACCGGCCCGCGGGTGCAGACCCCGCGGCCGGGCCCGCCGTGGATCCCCCGGTGCCGGCAAGGCGCCGGGGGGTTGCCTGCCACCCGCACGCACCACCGCAAAGAGAGCACATGCGCACCAAGTCCGCCATCGTCGCCGGCCTCGCTGCCGCCGCGGCCCTCGCCACCGCGATACCCGCCACCGCGGCCCCCGTCCACGACGCGCCCCGCCGCAACTGTCCCCAGCTCGACAAGAAGCTCCCGTGGGCCGGCGACAACCGCGCCCGGCTCCAGAAGATGATCGACGAGCGCGGCACCTGCTCCGGCAACGGCGGCCCCCGCCCCGTCGCCGCCTTCGACTGGGACAACACCGTCGTCAAGAACGACATCACCGACGCCACCCTCGCCTGGGCCCTCAAGCACGACAAGATCCTGCAGCCGAAGAGCTGGAAGGACACCAGCGCCTGGCTCACCCCGGCCGCCGACAAGGCCCTCGCCAAGGCCTGCGGCACCGTCGTGCGCCCCGGTCGCCCGCTGCCCACCTCGAAGAACACCGCCTGCGCCGACGAGATCTTCGAGATCCGCGAGAAGTCGAAGACCATGGCCGGCGAGGACGCCTTCGCGGGCGACTGGAACCACCGCCGCACCGTGCCCGCCTACGCCTGGATCCCCCAGCTGTTCGCCGGTCACACGCCCGTCGCCCTGACCTCCTTCGCCAAGCAGGCGCGCGCCGAGCAGCTCGCGGCGCCCGTGGGCGCGAAGCAGACCGTCGGCACGCACACGCTCGCCGGCTACGTCCGCTACTACGACCAGCAGAAGGACCTCATCCGCACGCTCAAGGCGGCCGGTTTCGACGTCTACATCGTCTCCGCCTCCTCCGAGCCGATCGCCGAGGCCTGGTCGAGCGGCGTGGGCCTGGACGCCAAGCACACCATCGGCATCCGCAGCATCACCAAGCACGGCCGTCTCACCACCGCCATCAAGGGCTGCGGCGGCGTCGAGACCGGCCGCGGCGACGCCCTGCCGTACATGGACGGCAAGCGCTGCATGATCAACCAGGAGATCTTCAAGATCAAGGGCGCGAAGGCCTGGCAGCAGCAGGACTTCAGGCACCGCATCGCCCTCGGCGCGGGCGACGCCGACACCGACGTGACGTTCGTGAACGACGCCACCGGTGCGCACGTGGCCATCAACCGCAACAAGTCCGAGCTGATGTGCCGGGCCTACGACGACGCGGACGGCCGCTGGGTGGCCAACCCGATGTTCATCGACCCGATGCCGCGCAAGTCCGGCACGTACCCGTGCTCGACGACGGGCGCGACCGCGGAGGACGGCTCGAAGACGCCGGTCCGCCGCGCCGACGGCTCGGTCATCCCGGACCAGGCCGACAAGGCGTTCTGACGAAGGCCTGACGACTCACCGTCACAGATCACCGTCACAGAAACGTCTGTCCCTCGCCTCGATAGGTGGCGACCGTATCCACGATGCGGTCGCCGTCGATCAGCCGCAGCGCGGAGAACCGCTCGCACAGCTCCCCCGCCTTCGCGTGCCGGAACCACACCTTGTCCCCGATCAGCAGGTCGTCCGCGGGCCCGCCGAGCAGCGGCGTCTGCACCTCGCCCGCCCCCTCCCGCGCGTCCAGCCGCAGGCCCGCCGGAAGGTACGGCTGCGGAAGCCGGTCGGAACCGGCCGCCCCCGACGCGGGGTACCCGCCGCCCAGGACGGTCACCACGCCCACCCCCGGCCGCCGCACCACCGGCAGCGCGAACAGCGCCGCCGGGCGGCCGCGGAACGACCGGTAGTGGTCGAACAGCCGCGGCACGAACAGCCCCGACCCCGCGGCGATCTCCGTCACCGCCTCCTCCGCGGCCGTGTGCTGCACGCTCCCCGTGCCACCGCCGTTGACGAAAGCGAGCTCCGCCACCTCCCGCACGGCACGTACGGCCTCCGCCCGGCGCACCGCCAGCTCCCGGCGCGCCGCGGCCTGCATCAGCCGCACCGAGCGCGAGTACAGCGGCCGTCCCTCCACCGCATCACCCACACCCGCCACATGCGCCTCGTAGGCCAGCAGGCCCACCAGCCGGAAACCCGGCCTGCGCACGACCGACCGCGCCAGGTCCGCCAGCCGCTCCGGATCGCGCAGCGGCGAGCGCAGCGCCCCGAGCCGCAGCCGGCCGCCCAGCAGCCGCAGCGAGGTGTCCAACTCCAGGCACACCCGTACTTCCTCACGCCCCGTCCGGGCCGCGTCGATCAGCGCCAGCTGGGCGGGGTCGTCCACGGTCACCGTCACCGCCCGGGCCAGCTTCGGATCGGCCGTCAGCTCCGCCAGGCCCGCCCGGTCGGCCGTCGGATACGCCAGCAGCACGTCCTCCACGCCCGAACGCGCCAGCCACAGGGACTCGGCCAGCGAGAAGCTCATCACACCCGTGAAGCCGTCCCGCGCCAGCACCCGCTCCAACAGCGCCCGGCAGCGCACCGACTTGCTCGCCACCCGCACCGGCTTCCCCTGCGCCCTGCGCACCAGGTCGGCGGCGTTGGCGTCGAAGGCCTCCAGGTCGACCACGGCCAGCGGCGCGTCGCAGGAAGCGGTCGCCCGGTCCAGACGGGTCCGCTCGGCACTCGCGTGCACGGCGGGATGTGCGACGGAACGCGCGGCAGGACGTGCGGCGGGAAGACGCATGGGGCGCAGCTTGCCAGAGCCGCCCGGCAGTGGACAGGGGCCCGGCACGGGCGAGATGGCAGCGCCCGCCGCCCGCCCCGTAGAGTGGCGCCCACACCGCGGGCCGCACGCCCCGCGGCGTGATGTCCGGATACGAACCGGCCTGTCCCGAACGGGGACCGGGCGCGGGTACGGGGAAGCCAGCTCACGAGGGGGAGCGCAGGGTGAGCACCGAGGCGGACCGCGCTCCCGCACTGCCCGTCCGTCCCCTCCCGGCCGCCGCCTGCTTCCCGCCCCCGCCGCCGCCCCTCCCGCCGGTGCCGCCCCCGGCCGTCGTCCGCCGCGCCGGGGCCCGTACGCTGTCCGCCGCCGTCTGCCTCGTCCTCGGCCTCGGGCTCATCGGGGGCGCCCTCGCCGGGAGTTGGCTCGCGGACCGCGCCGACGGCGGGACCGCGGCCGAACGCGACTTCGCCCGCGGCGGCACGCTCTGGCGCACCGTCCCCGTCGACGACCTCTTCCCGCCCGTCCTGCGCGCCGACGCCGCCGGGCCCGGCGGCGCCGAGCGGGTCTGGACCCGGATCGGCGTCGCCCCCGACAGCGGCTGCGAAGAAGCCTTCGACCCGCTCCTGGAGAAGGCCCTCGCCCCCGCCGGCTGCACACGGCTGCTCCGCGCCACCTACACCGACGCCACGTCCACCGCCGTCACCACCGTCGGACTGCTCGTCACCGCCACCGGCAGCCAGGGCATGCGCGACCTGCGCCGGCGGTTCGCCGACGAACGGCTCGACGAGCGCACCGATCTGATGCCCCGCCCGTACGCGCCGCGCGGCACCGTCGCCGAGCACTTCGGCGACGCCCAGCGCGCCAGCTGGGCCGTCAGCGTCCTCACCGACGCCCCCGCCGTCGTCTACGCCGTCACCGGCTTCGCCGACGGCCGCACCGGCACGCCCCCGCAGCCCGCCGCCCTCGCCACCCGCCCCGGCGCCACCACCGTCCCCGCGCAGGCCGGACTCGGCCACGAGGCCGCCGCCCTCGCCGGGCGCGTCGAGAGCGGCCTCCGGGAGGCCGTACGGCAGACGACCGCCCAGGAGGGCTCCCGGTGACCGCCACCCCGCCCCGCAGGCGCGGGCACCGCCCGGCCGCGCCCGGCGCCCGGCGTCCCGCGCCCCTGCTCACGGCCGTCCTCGCCGCCGCGCTCGCCGTGCTGCCCGCCGCCGGGACCGCGCACGCCGACTCCATACGCGTCCAGGAATGGGCGCTCGACGCCCTCCACGCCGAAGAGGCCTGGCAGACCACCAAGGGCGCCGGCATCACCGTCGCCGTCCTCGACACCGGCGTCGACGACGGCCACCCCGACCTCGTCGGGCAGGTCCTCCCCGGCAAGGACCTCATCGGCTTCGGCGCCGGGCCCGGCGACCGCGCCTGGGCCCGGCACGGCACCGCCATGGCCGGCATCATCGCCGGGCGGGGGCACGGGGCGGACGGCACGGACGGCGTGGTCGGCGTCGCCCCCGAAGCGAAGATCCTCCCCGTACGGGTGATCCTCGAGGACGGCGACCCCTCCCGGGCCAAGGCCCGCAGCGGACGCGGCAACGCCCTCGCCGACGGCATCCGCTGGGCCGCCGACCACGGCGCCCAGGTCATCAACCTCTCCCTCGGCGACGACAGCGACACCGCCCACCCCGAGCCCCAGGAGGACGCCGCCGTCCAGTACGCCCTCGGCAAGGGCGCCGTCGTCGTCGCCTCCGCCGGCAACGGCGGCGAACAGGGCGACCACGTCTCCTACCCCGCCGCCTACCCCGGCGTCATCGCCGTGACCGCCGTCGACCGCTACGGCAGCCGGGCCGCGTTCTCCACGCGCCGGTGGTACGCGGCCGTCAGCGCGCCCGGCGTCGACGTCGTCATCGCCGACCCCGACCGGCACTACTACGAGGGCTGGGGGACGAGCGCCGCGGCGGCCTTCGTCTCCGGCGCGGTCGCGCTCGTCCGCTCCGCGCACCCGGGCCTGAGCCCCGCCCAGATCCGCCGGCTCCTCGTCGACACCGCCCGCGACGCGCCGCCCGGCGGGCGCAGCGACGCGCTGGGGGCGGGCGTGGTGGACCCCGCCGCGGCCATCGCCCGCGGCGGGGACCTGACCCCGGAGGCGCTGAGGCCCCGGGCCTCGCGCGAGTACAGCAGCCCGTACTTCGGCACCTCCGGCCCCGCCGGCCGGCCCCCCGGGCCCCGGGACGCCCCGGACTACACGGCCCCGGCCGCGGGCGCCCTGGGCGTACTCCTCCTGGCCACGGCAGCGACGCTGTGGAGGGGCCGCCGCCGCACGGCCTGAGTCGGCCCGGCACCGTCTCTCGCCGGCCTGGGCCCGCGCTTGCCCTTCCGCCGCGGCGGCGCTCAGCCATCGCGGCGTGGTCCGGTGGCGCCGGATGCGGGGGCTGGGGCCCCGGGACCCTCCTTCCGCTGCGGCGGCGCTCAGCTATCGCGGCGCGGCCCGGCGGCGCCGGAGGGCCCTCGCCTGAGGCCGGTTCGGTTCCGCCGGCTTCCACGTCTGTGGCTGTGCGCTGTGGCGGCGGATGCGGGGGCTGGGGGCCCCGGGACTCTCCTTCCGCCGCAGTGGCGCTCCGCCCCCGCGGCGTGGTCCGGCGGTGCCGGATGGTCCTCGCCTGAGGCCGGTTCGGTACCGCCGGGTTCCACCGTGGTGGTTGTGCGCTGTGGCGGCGGATGCGGGGGCTTGGGGCCCCGGGACTCTCCTTCCGCCGCAGTGGCGCTCAGCCCCCGCGGCGTGGTCCGGCGGTGCCGGATGGTCCTCGCCTGAGGCCGGTTCGGTACCGCCGGGTTCCACCGTGGTGGTTGCGCGCCGCGGCGGCGGATTCAGGGGTGGCTCCGGCGAGGAGGGCGAAGGGAGCGCCGGTCCCTTCCTTCCGCCGCGGCGGTGCTCAGCCCCCGCGGCGTGGTCCGGCGGTGCCGGAGTCAAGGGCAGGGGCGCCCCGTAAGAGGGAGGTCAGGCGCGGACCATAGACTCTTCGGGTGGCGCTGAAGAATATTCCTGATCCCGGGTTCTCCGACGACGACGGTTCCGCCGATGCGGAGCTGACCGCCGCGCTCGCGGCGTGGTCCGCGGAGCGGGACCGCGGCGCCGAGGCCCGCGTACTCGCCGCGCTCCGCGGCACCCGGCTGCTCGTGCCCGTCGTGGCCGTGCTCGGCGAGGTCGAGACGGGCCCGGACGGGCTGAAGCGCGAGAAGACCAGCGACATGGCCGTGCCGACGCTGCAGGCCCCGGACGGCCGCAAGGCGCTCCCCGCCTTCACCTCGACGGAGTCGCTGGCGCGCTGGCGCGCCGATGCCCGCCCCGTGGCCGTCCCCCTGCACCAGGCCCTGCAGGCGGCCGCGCACGAGAAGGCCGACACGATCGTCCTGGACATGGCGGGCCCCGTGCCGTACCAGCTGACGGGCCCCGCCCTGCTGGCCCTCGCGGAGGGTCGCGCGAGCACCGACCCGCTCACCGACCCGGCCGTGGCGGAGGCGCTCCGCGCGGTCCTCACCGCCGAGCCGGCGGTGCTCCGCGCCCACCTGGCCCCGTCGCGGGAGGCGGACGGCACGCTGGCGCTGGCCCTGGCCGGCGACGCCGAGGTCTCCGGCACGGTGCAGCGCGTCGCCGAGGCGCTGGCCTCGGACGAGGTCCTGCGGGCCCGCCTCGTGCGCGGCCTCGACCTGGCCCTGCTGCCGGCCGGCGCCTCCGTCCCGGGGGAGCCCCTCTTCACCCGCTGAGCCGCCTCCGAGTCTTCACCCGCAGGCCCGCAGGCCCGCGAGCCGGCCGCAGGCCGACAGGCGCCCCGCCGTGGATCGACCGACAATGCGAAGAGGTCCACGACGAGATCCCTGGAGGACGCCATGGACGTGAAGCTGGGGGCCGCAAGTCTCGACTCCGTGGAGACGAGAACCGTCGCCGCCGAGTTCCTCGGCACTCTGCTGCTGGTCTTCTTCGCCGTCGGCTCCGCGGTCCTCGCGGCCGACTACATCGGAGTCCTCGGCATCGCCCTGGCCTTCGGCTTCGTCCTGCTGGCCCTCTGCTACGCGCTGGGTCCGGTGTCGGGCTGCCACGTCAATCCGGCGGTGACGCTCGGCATGCTGATGGAGGGCCGGATCGCGCTGCGCACGGCGATCGAGTACTGGGTGGCGCAGCTGCTCGGCGGCATCGTGGGCGCGGCGCTGCTGTTCCTGCTGGCCAAGCAGGTGCCGGGGCTGAGGACGGACGGCGCGTTCGGCAGCAACGGCTGGGGCAAGCGCTCGGCGGTGCACCTGAACACGGGCGGCGCGTTCCTCGCGGAGGTCGTCCTGACCTTCCTGCTGGTCTTCGTCGTGCTCGCGGTGACCCACAAGATCGCACTGGTGGGTTTCGACGGGCTGCCCATCGGCCTGGCCCTGGCGGTGATCCACCTGGTGGGCATCCCGCTGACGGGGACCTCGGTCAACCCGGCGCGGAGCCTGGGCCCGGCGCTGTTCGCGGGCGGGGGCGCACTGTCCCAGCTGTGGCTGTTCATCGTCGCGCCGCTGATCGGCGGCGGCCTGGCGGCCTGCGCTCACCGGGTCACGCATCCGCCGTTCAGCCCGGCGAACCTCGCGGACGACCTGGCGCTGCCGCACTACCCGAAGGGGCCGACGACGGCCGCGCACCCGACGGAGGAGCGCCCCGGGCCGCGGGAGGACCGCGGCGACGGGGACGAGGGCGGGGAGGGCGGGGAGCGCCCCGATCAGGCGGGTCCGTCGGGCCTGGCCTGACCGGGGCGCCACAGCTCCCGGGGAGGGGGGCTCAGCCGAAGACGGGGCCCGTGAACTTCTCGCCGGGCCCCTGGCCCGGCTCGTCCTGCACGACGGACGCCTCGCGGAAGGCGAGCTGGAGGGACTTCAGCCCGTCGCGCAGCGGTCCGGCGTGGAAGTTGCTGATCTCGGTGGCACTGGCGGTCACGAGCCCGGCGAGCGCTGTGATCAGCTTGCGGGCCTCGTCGAGGTCCTTGTGCTGCTCGCCCTCCTCGGCGAGGCCGAGGTTGACCGCCGCCGAGCTCATCAGGTGCACCGCGACCGTGGTGATCACCTCGACCGCGGGAACGTCCGCGATGTCACGGGTCATGGTGTCGAAGTCCGGCTTCTCGCCGGTGGGGGTCGCGTCGTCGCTCATGGCGGACACGATACGTGCCGGTGAGGAATCGGTTCGCCGCGGGTTGGCGCACCTCCTGGCATCACTGCTAGGGTTGTGCACACGACCGGCTGGACACTCATGTGCCCGGCCCACAAGTGGAGCTCCGTTCTCCCACCTCGCCCGGCCACAGGCCGGCAGGTCTCCGGTCAGGCGGCGCCCATCGTTCCGTACGGACGATGGAGCTGCCCGATGCGCCCCGCGGCATGCCGTGGCGGTGTTCCGGTTTCATGGAGCCCCGCCTGTGTCCCGTCGGGGCATTTTTGTTGCACCGGCGCGGTTGGTCTTACGAAAAGACGTTACGTGGCCGCCCGCCAGGCCGCCGCGTGGTGCTACCGAGGAGGATCCATCAGCGCCGAGCCCCGCATCAACGACCGGATTCGAGTCCCCGAGGTGCGACTTGTCGGTCCCAGTGGCGAGCAGGTCGGCATCGTGCCGCTTGCCAAGGCACTGGAGCTTGCGCAGGAGTACGACCTCGACCTCGTCGAGGTGGCGGCGAACGCCCGTCCGCCGGTCTGCAAGCTCATGGACTACGGGAAGTTCAAGTACGAGTCGGCCATGAAGGCCCGTGAGGCGCGCAAGAACCAGGCGCACACGGTCATCAAGGAGATGAAGCTCCGGCCGAAGATCGACCCGCACGACTATGACACCAAGAAGGGTCACGTCGTCCGGTTCCTCAAGCAGGGCGACAAGGTCAAGATCACGATCATGTTCCGTGGTCGCGAGCAGTCCCGGCCGGAGCTCGGCTACCGACTGCTGCAGCGCCTCGCGGAAGACGTCCAGGACCTCGGTTTCGTCGAGTCGAACCCGAAGCAGGACGGCCGCAACATGATCATGGTCCTCGGTCCGCACAAGAAGAAGACCGAGGCGATGGCCGAAGCCCGCGAGGCGCAGGCCGCCCGCAAGGCGGAGCGCTCCGGCGCCTCGTCCGCGGACGCCGCCGAGGAGCCCGCAGAGGCGTGATCCGGGGGCGCCCCGCGCCCCGGATGACCCCCGGGGCATCCGCCCCGGACACCAACCGAAACAGATGACACTCCCGTACGCCCTGATCCGGCCGGGGGAGTGCCACCGACGAGGAGAGAACGGCGCTATGCCGAAGAACAAGACGCACAGCGGTGCCAAGAAGCGCTTCAAGGTCACCGGCTCCGGCAAGGTCCTGCGCGAGCGCGCCGGCAAGCGCCACCTGCTCGAGCACAAGTCGTCCCGCCTGACGCGTCGCCTCACCGGCAACGCCGAGATGGCCCCGGCCGACGCCAAGAAGATCAAGAAGCTTCTCGGCAAGTGACGTTCCGGCTTCGGCCGCACGTCCACACCGGGACCCAATCGATTTCGGGTCGTGTGAGAATCCACCACGGCCCCGCTACAAGGAGTTAACAAGTGGCACGCGTCAAGCGCGCAGTCAACGCGCACAAGAAGCGCCGGGCGATCCTCGAGGCGGCCAGCGGTTACCGCGGCCAGCGGTCGCGCCTGTACCGCAAGGCCAAGGAGCAGGTCACCCACTCCCTGGTCTACAACTACAACGACCGCAAGAAGCGCAAGGGCGACTTCCGTCAGCTGTGGATCCAGCGCATCAACGCCGCTGCCCGCCAGAACGGCATGACGTACAACCGCCTGATCCAGGGTCTGAAGGCCGCCAACATCGAGGTGGACCGCAAGATCCTCGCCGACCTGGCCGTCAACGACATGAACGCGTTCGCCGCGCTCGTCGAGGTCGCCCAGAAGGCCCTGCCGGCCGACGTCAACGCCCCGAAGGCCGCTGCCTGACCGGCACCCCGAGGCTGTTGCTGACCGGACCCGCAGGCCCCACGGCCTGCGGGTCCGCTCGCGTCCGGCCCCAGGAACCCCTCCCGGTGCCGGCCCGGCACCGCACCGCGCACACCAGCAACCGAAAGTGAGCCCATGGCGGCCCCCGAGCTGACCTCCCTGCGATCGCCCCGTGTCATCGCGGCCCGCCGTCTTGCCAAGCGCAGCTTCCGCGCCAAGGAACGCCGCTTCATCGCCGAGGGGCCGCAGTCCGTCCGCGAGGCCATAGGCCACCTCGTCGAGGTGTACGTGACGCCGGACGCCGCCGGGCGCCACGCCGACATCGTCGACGCCGCCCGCGCCGCCGGGGTGCCCGTCCTGACCGCGACGGACGAGGTCATCGCCGAGATGTCCGACACCGTCACCCCGCAGGGCATCGTCGGCCTCTGCCGCTTCCTGGACACGCCCTTCGAGGAGATCCTGGCCGGCCGGCCCCGCCTGGTCGCCGTCCTCGCCCACGTGCGCGACCCCGGCAACGCCGGCACCGTCCTGCGCTGCGCCGACGCCGCCGGCGCGGACGCCGTCGTGCTCACCGACGCCTCCGTGGACCTCTACAACCCCAAGGCCGTACGGGCCTCCGTGGGCTCGCTCTTCCACCTGCCGGTCGCCGTGGGCGTCCCCGTCGAGCAGGTCGTGAGCGGCCTGCAGGGCGTCGGCGCCCGCATCCTCGCCGCCGACGGCGCGGGCGACCGCGACCTGGACGCCGAGCTGGACCGGGGCACCATGGGCGGGCCCACCGCCTGGGTCTTCGGCAACGAGGCGTGGGGCCTGCCGGAGGAGACCCGTGCGCTCGCCGACGCCGTGGTGCGCGTCCCCATCCACGGCAAGGCCGAGAGTCTGAACCTCGCGACGGCCGCCGCCGTGTGCCTCTACGCCTCCGCCCGTGCGCAGCGTGCACCCGGAGGGTGCCGCTCCGTGACCTTCAGCTAGTAGGGTTGCCCCCCGGGGGGATCGGGAGGGGGTGCGGATGACGAACGTCAGGACTTCCGGGGGCGTGGCCGATGCCGCTCCGGCGGCGGACCCCGCGCCGCACGGATCCCACGGCCAGGACGGCTCCCGGGGAGCGCCCGCCCAGGGGCCCGAGGGCCTCGGCCCGCACCCCGACGAGCTCCCCGACGGCCTCGTCGTCGCCGATGCGGACGGCCGCGTCACCTGCTTCAACGCCGCCGCGGCCCGGATCACCGCGGTCCGGCCCGACGAGGCGATCGGCCGCCCCCTGGAGAGCGCCCTCCCCCTGGAGGACCTGGACGGCCGCCGCTGGTGGCCGCTCACCGACCCGTACGGCGGCCCGGCCACCCGGGTGGGCCAGCCCGAGCGGAATCTGCTCCTCCCCGGCGGCCGCGAGGTCCTCGTCTCCGCGCGCTACGTACGCGAGCGGCCCGCCGGGCCCCTGCGCCGCCTCGTCGTCCAGCTGCGCGGCACCGACGCCCGCCGCCGCACCGAGCGCAGCCACGCCGAGCTCATCGCCACCGTCGCCCACGAGCTGCGCTCGCCGCTCACCTCCGTCAAGGGCTTCACCGCCACGCTCCTGGCCAAGTGGGAGCGGTTCACCGACGACCAGAAGCGGCTGATGCTGGAGACCGTCGACGCCGACGCCGACCGCGTCACCCGGCTGATCGCCGAGCTGCTCGACATCTCCCGGATCGACTCCGGCCGCCTGGAGCTGCGCCGCCAGCCGGTCGACATCGTCGCGGCCGTCCGCCGCCACGTCCAGGCGTACACCACGGCGGGCCACCGCCCCGACCGCTTCGAGGTCAAGGTCGCCGCCCCCCTGCCCGCCCTCTGGGCCGATCCCGACAAGGTCGACCAGGTCCTCGGCAACCTCCTGGAAAACGCGGTGCGCCACGGCGAGGGACGCGTCACGATAGAGGTGGCGCCGGCGCTGCTGAAGGCACGGCCGGAGGGCACGGAAGGCACGGCGGTCACGGTGAGCGATGAGGGGCCCGGCATCCCGGAGGAGTCGATGGGCCGCGTCTTCACCCGCTTCTGGCGGGGCAGCAAGCGCGGCGGCACCGGCCTGGGCCTGTACATCGTCAAGGGCATCGTCGAGGCCCACGGCGGGACGATCACCGTCGAGCGGGCCGCCTGCGGCGGCGCCCGGTTCCGATTTACGTTGCCCGTGGGCGCCCCGGCCTTTCTCTCACAGGCCTGAGCGGGCGGCCCGCGGGCCCACCGACCCCCATGCGCCCCTTAGACTCGACCTTTGGCACCTTTGGCACGACCTTGGCACCCATCCGTCGGGCAAAGCCGCGCAGCGAAGCGAAGCCATCCAGAACCGGAAGCACGGGAAGAGATGTCCGCACCCAATAAGTCGTATGACCCTGTCGAGGTCGAGGCACTGAAACCGGAAGAGATCGAGCGCATGCGGGACGAGGCGCTCGCCGCCGTCGCCGCGGCCGCCGACCTCGACGCCTTGCGCGAGGTCAAGGCCGCGCACGCCGGTGACCGCTCGCCCCTCGCCCTCGCCAACCGCGAGATCGGCGCCCTGCCGCCGCACGCCAAGGCCGAGGCCGGCAAGCGCATGGGCATGGCCCGCGGTGCCGTGAACAAGGCCTTCGCCGCCCGCCAGGCCGAGCTGGAGGCGGAGCGCGACGCCCGCGTGCTGGTCGAGGAGGCGGTGGACGTCACCCTGCCGTACGACCGCACCCCGGCCGGCGCCCGCCACCCGATCACCACGCTCTGCGAGCGCATCGAGGACGTCTTCGTGGCCATGGGCTACGAGGTCGCCGAGGGCCCCGAGGTCGAGGCGGAGTGGTTCAACTTCGACGCCCTGAACATCGCGCAGGACCACCCGGCCCGCGCCATGCAGGACACCCTCTTCGTCCAGGCCCCGGGCAAGAAGGCCAAGGAGGCCGAGTCCGGCGTCGTGCTGCGCACCCACACCTCCCCGGTGCAGGTCCGCACGATGCTCGACCGCGAGCCGCCCGTCTACGTGATCTGCCCCGGCCGCGTCTACCGCATGGACGAGCTGGACGCGACGCACACGCCGGTATTCACCCAGGTCGAGCTCCTCGCCATCGACGAGGGCCTGACCATGGCCGACCTCAAGGGCACCATCGAGCACATGGTGCGCTCGCTGTTCGGCGAGGGCCTGACCACGCGCCTGCGCCCCAACTACTTCCCCTTCACCGAGCCCTCCGCCGAGCTGGACATGCAGTGCTATGTCTGCCGCGGCGAGTCGGCCGGCAACCCCGACCGCCCCTGCCGCACCTGCTCCAGCGAGGGCTGGATCGAGCTGGGCGGCTGCGGCATGGTCAACCCCCGCGTGCTGACCGCCGCGGGCATCGACCCGGAGAAGTACAGCGGCTTCGCCTTCGGGTTCGGCATCGAGCGACTGCTGATGTTCCGCCACAACGTCGAGGACATGCGAGACATGGTCGAAGGTGACGTGCGCTTCACCCGGCCGTTCGGGATGGAGATCTGATGCGCGCCCCGCTTTCCTGGCTGCGGGAATACGTCGACCTGCCGGCCGGTGAGACCGGTCGCGACGTGCAGGCCAAGCTGATCGCCGCGGGCCTGGAGGTCGAGCGCGTCGAGAGCCTCGGCGCCGGCCTGAAGGGCCCCCTGGTCGTCGGCCAGGTCCTCACCATCGAGGAGCTGGAGGGCTTCCGCAAGCCGATCCGCTTCTGCACCGTCGACGTCGGCACGGCCAACGGCACCGGTGCGCCGCAGGAGATCGTCTGCGGCGCCCGCAACTTCTCCGTCGGCGACAAGGTCGTCGTCGTGCTGCCCGGCGCCGTCCTGCCCGGTGACTTCGCCATCGCCGCCCGCAAGACCTACGGCAAGGTCTCGCACGGCATGATCTGCTCCGGCGAGGAGCTGGGCATGGGCGACGACGGCACGCACGGCATCATCGTGCTCCCGCAGGAGTACGAGCCCGGCACCGACGCCATCGAGCTGCTCCAGCTCGTCGACGAGGTCCTGGACATCGCCGTCACCCCGGACCGCGGCTACTGCCTGTCGATGCGCGGCATCGCCCGTGAGGCCGCCACCGCCTACGGCCTGCCGCTGCGCGACCCGGCCCTGCTGGACGTGCCCGCGCCCAACAGCTTCGGCCACCCCGTCCAGATCGCCGACCCGGCCGGCTGCGACCGCTTCACGGCCCGCACGGTCACCGGTCTCGACCCCGAGGCCCGCTCCCCGATCTGGCTGCAGCGCCGCCTGCAGAAGGCCGGCATGCGCCCGATCTCGCTGACCGTCGACATCACCAACTACGTGATGCTGGAGCTCGGCCAGCCGCTGCACGCCTACGACCGCTCGCGCCTCGACGGCCCGATCGGCGTCCGCCGCGCCGAGCGCGGCGAGAAGCTGACCACTCTCGACGGCACCAAGCGCGTCCTGGACGCCGAGGACCTGGTCATCACCGACAACCGCGGCCCGATCGGGCTCGCGGGCGTCATGGGCGGCGCCGAGACCGAGATCGCCGACCACGGGGCCGCCCAGGGCACCACCGAGGTCGTCATCGAGGCGGCGCACTTCGACCCCACCGCCATCGCGCGCGCTGTCCGCCGCCACAAGCTGCCCTCCGAGGCGGCCAAGCGCTTCGAGCGCGGCGTCGACCCGCAGGCGGCCTCCGCGGCGGCCCAGCGCACCGTGGACCTGCTGGTGCTGCTCGCGGGCGGCACCGCCGAGGCCGGCGTCACCGAGTACGCCGCTCCCAGCGGGCCGCGCACCATCGCGATCCGCGCCGACCACCCGGACCGCGTCGCCGGTGTCGAGTACGGCCGGGAGACCGTCGTCCGTCACCTCCAGGAGGTCGGCTGCGACGTCTACGGGCAGGACGAGCTGATCGTCACCGTGCCGAGCTGGCGCCCCGACCTCACCGACCCGAACGACCTCGCCGAAGAGGTCATCCGGCTCGAGGGCTACGAGAACCTGCCCGCCACCCTGCCGGCGCCGCCCGCCGGCCGCGGCCTGACCCACCGGCAGCGGCTGCACCGCCGCGCCGGCCGGGCGCTGGCCGGCGCGGGCTACGTCGAGGTGCTCAACTACCCCTTCATCGGGGACTGGGCGCTCGACCACCTGGGCCTGGAGGCCGACGACGCGCGCCGCACCACGGTGCGCCTGGTCAACCCGCTCTCCGAGGCCGAGCCGGCGCTGCGCACCACGCTGCTGCCGGGCCTGTTCGCGGCCCTGCGCCGCAACGACAGCCGCGGTGAGCACGACCTGGCCCTCTTCGAGACCGGCCTCGTCTTCCTGCCCACGGGCGAGGAGATCACCCCGGTCCGGCTGCCCGTCGACCGCCGTCCCACCGACGAGGAGATCGCCGGCCTGAACGCCGCGCTGCCCGTGCAGCCGCGCCGTGCCGCCGTCGTCCTCGCCGGGGCCCGCGAGCTCGCCGGCTACTGGGGCAAGGGCCGTCCGGCCGGCTGGGCCGACGCCGTCGAGGCCGGCCGCACCGTCGCCCGCGAGGCCGGCGCCGGGCTGATCGTCCGCCAGGACCAGCGCGCGCCGTTCCACCCGGGCCGCTGCGCCGCGTTCCACGCCGTGGTCGACGGCGCCGAGGTGTTCGCCGGCTCCGCCGGTGAGCTGCACCCGCGCGTCATCAAGGCCTTCGGCCTGCCGGAGCGCACCTGCGCCATGGAGATCGACCTCGATGTCCTGGAGCAGGCGGGCACCGGTGCCGTCTCGGCCCCGCACGTGTCCTCCTTCCCGGTGGCCACGCAGGACGTCGCGCTCGTCGTGGACGCCTCCGTCGCGGCCGCCGACGTCGAGGCCGCGCTGCGGTCCGGCGCGGGCGAGCTGCTGGAGTCGCTGCGCCTGTTCGACGTCTTCACCGGCGAGCAGCTCGGCGCGGGCAAGAAGTCCCTCGCCTACGCGCTGCGCTTCCGCGCGGCCGACCGCACGCTGACCGCGGAGGAGGCGTCCGCCGCGCGCGACGCCGCCGTCGCCGCGGCCGTCGAGCGCACGGGCGCGGTGCTGCGAGGCGCCTGAGGCCGGTGACGCCGCGTGACGGCCGCCGAGCGTCGGCGCGGCGGCCGAAAACAGTCGGCGGAGACTGAGCGAAGCCGCGGGAGACCGCGGAAAAGCAGCCGGAACGAGGGGCGCACCCGGGTGAACCGGGTGCGCCCCTCGCGCGGTTCCGCGGTCAGGAGTGTCCGAATATCACTCCATAGGGTGGAAACGGGGGTCCGGGTCGTTACTTAGCGCTGAACACTCGCGAGAATCGAGGGCGTCATTGCTGCTAGGGGGGCCAACGGCATGATCCGGACAAGAGCGGTGCGCTGGCGGCGGGGGGTGGTCTTCGCTCTCCCCGGGCTGTGGGTACTGGGAGTGGTCGTGTGGGAGCTGCTGTGCCCCCGCGGCCAGGCCGTGCAGCTGCTCGCCGCCGCGCCCGCCATCGCCTGCGCGGGTACCGGCCGCCGCCAGTGCGTGACCGCCGCGGGCGCCTGCGCGATCCTCGCCCTCGTGCCCCTGGGGTCGGCCGGGCGCGCGGACGCCGGCATCCGCATCGGCACCTGCTGCGCGATCGTCGCCGTCGCCGCCGCGGGGTGCGCCGTCACCGTGCGCCGCCGCCGGCTCCTGCGCGAGCTGGAGCGCGCCCGCGAGGTCGCCGCCACCGCCCAGAGCGTGGTGCTCCGCCCCCTGCCGCCCCGGCTCGACGGGATCACCGTCGCCGGCGGCCACCTCTCGGTCAGCGAGGGCGCCCTGGTCGGCGGCGATCTGTACGAGGCGCTGGCCACGCCCTACGGCGTGCGCATCGTCATGGGGGACGTCCGCGGCCACGGCCTCACCGCCATCAGCACCGTCGCCGCCGTCCTCGGCAGCTTCCGCGAGGCCGCCCACGACGAGCCCGACCTCGCGGACGTGCTCCGCCGCCTCGACCGCGCCCTCCAGCGCCATCTGTGCGAGCGGGCCCGCGCCGAAGGGAGGGCGGGGCCCGGGGGCGAAGCGGAGCGCTGGCTGGGCGAGGAGTTCGTGACCCTCCTGCTCCTGGAGGTCTGCCCCGACGGCGTGGTCACCGCGCTCAACTGCGGCCACCCCTGGCCGTACCGCCTCGCCTGCCCGGCCGGTGACGGCGACGGCGTCGGCGCCCGGGCCGCCTCCGTGGGCCGGGGCGACCCGCTGCCGCCCCTCGGCCTCTTCCCACTGCCGCCCGAGCTGCCCGTCGCCCGCCTGACCCGGCTGCTGCCCGGGGACGCCCTGGTGCTCCACACGGACGGCGCGGAGGACGCGCGCGATGCGGCCGGAGCCTTCTTCCCGCTGGCCAGGGTCCTCGGCGATGCCGCCGGCGGGGCGCCCATCGTCCCCTCCCGGGTCATCGACCGCGTCCAGGCCGCCCTGCTGCGGCACACCGGCGGCCGGCTCTCCGACGACATCGCGCTGCTGGTGCTCAGCAACGACCGCCGCCGCGCCGCGAGGCACGGGCCGCGCCCGTGCCTGGTCCGCTCGGGCCGTCCCCGCCGCTGAGACCCGCAGTTGAACTGACGCTCCGTCACGGCTGGTTCACACCCCGTGCGAAGGGATCTCCACTACGCTGGGCCCACCGAGCGCATGCGGAGGGGCAGGATGGAGCCCAACACTCTCCTAGACGCCATCCTCGACGAAGCAGGCATATCCCACGCCGGTCTGGCCGCGCACATCAATGCGGCGGGCCGGGCCCGGGGGCTGTCCCTGCGGTACGAGCACACCGCCGTCGCCCGCTGGCTGAAGGGCCAGCGGCCCCGCGGCCAGGTGCCGGATCTGATCTGCGAGGTGCTCGGCGAGCGGCTGCACCGCCCGCTGACCCTCGACGACATCGGCCTCGGCACCCCGGGCAGCCCCCGCCTGCCCAACACCCCGCTCTCCGGCTTCGTCGAGCGGGCCACCGCCCTCTGGCGCTCCGACGAGCAGCAGCGCGAGCACGTCGTCACCGCCCCCGCCGTCACCGGGACCCCCGCCGTCATCCCGGTCTGGGAGTGGGAGAACCCGCCCGAGGACGCCGACGTCTCCCGGCGCGGCCTCACCCGGGTCTCCATGGACGACATCGAGATGCTGCGCGCGGCCCGCGCCCACTACGAGCAGATGTACCGCAAGGCCGGCGGCATCGCGACGCGCGCCCGGGTCGTCGGCTTCCTCAACGCCGAGGCGGCCCCCCTGCTGCGCGGCAGCTACCCCGACGAGACGGGCCGTCAGCTGCACCGGGCCACCGGCGGGCTGGTCGCCGTCGCCGGCATCTGCGCGTACGACTCGGACGCGCACGGCCTGGCCCAGCGCTACTTCCACCAGGCGCTGCGGCTGGCCAAGGCCAGCGGCGACCGCGGCCTCGGCGGCTACGTCATCGCCCTGCTCGTCAACCAGTCGCTGTTCATGCGCGAGTACCGGCAGGCCGTCGCGTTCGCCGAGTCCGCGCTGCGGGCCGCGGGCGCGGAGCTGACCCCGGCCCTCGCGGCCGATCTCTACGCGATGCAGGCCAAGGCGTACGCCCGGCTCGGCGACGGGGCCGGTGCGCTCGCCTGCATCCGCCGCGCCGAGACCGCCGCGGAACGCATCCGCCGCGGCCAGGAGCCCGCCGAGACCGGCTATGTGCAGCCCGGCCTGGTGAACGTGCAGGTGGCGGAGGCGCTCCTCAGCCTCGGCGACCTCGGACCCGCCCGTGAGCACGCGGACCGGGCCGTCGACACCCCCGCCCACGACCGGGGACGTGTCCACCGGCTCGCCATGCTCACGCACATCGAGCTGCGTCAAGGAGACGCGGACAAGGCGGTGGCCACCGCGCGGGAGATGACCGAGCAGGCGAGAGGCATGGAATCGCAGCGCTTACGGGACCGGCTCCGGGCGGTGCGCGAGCACCTGATCGAAAGTGGGTGTGCGGCCACTGCCGAGGCCGCCGAGATGATCGACGGGGCGTTGCGCGTGCCCCTGTGAGGACAGCGCCCGGGGAGGTGGCCACCTCGGCGGAAGGTGGCAACACGTGCGTTGGAAGAATCTCAGGGAGCGGACGGTTTATGCGAACCGCTGGTTCCGGGTCAATCTCGCAGACGTTCAACTCCCCGACGGCCGCCACCTCGACCACTTCGTCATCCGGCTGCGGCCCGTCGCCGTGGCCACGGTGGTCAACGAGGCCAACGAGGTCCTGCTGCTGTGGCGGCACCGCTTCATCACCGACAACTGGGGCTGGGAGCTGGCCGCCGGCGTGGTCGAGGACGGCGAGGACCTCGCCGGCGCGGCGGCCCGCGAAATGGAGGAGGAGACCGGGTGGCGGCCGGGCCCGCTGCGGCACCTGATGTCCGTGGAGCCGTCCAACGGCCTCACCGACGCCCGCCACCACATCTACTGGTCCGACGAGGCCGAGTACATCGGCGACCCGGAGGACGCCTTCGAGTCCGACCGGCGCGAGTGGGTGCCGCTGAAGCTGGTGCCCGACATGATCGGCCGGGGTGAGGTGCCGGCCGCGAACATGGCGGCGGCGCTGCTGCTGCTCCACCACATCAGGCTCGGCTAGCGCGCGGCCCCGCACCCGGCCGCGGCACGTCCCGCGCTCACCGGCCGGTCGCCAGCCCGACGGCGAGTGCCAGGGCGGCGACCCCGGTGAGCGCGGCCAGCGAGGGCAGGGGCCACCTGCCGTGCTCCAGGGCCCGCACCCGGTCCGCCATCTCGGTGAGGTCGCGTTCCGACTGGTCGCTGCGCTGGGTGAGGAGGGCGAGGTGGCCGTCGATGCGGACGACGCCGACGTCGAGGCTACGACGGAGCTCCGCGAGCTCAGCCGTTCTGGTGGCCTGCTCGGGATGCATGGTCACGGTCCGTACCCCTTCCGGAATGACTCCTGTGTGTCCGACGAGCCGAGTCAATCGCGCGGCGGCGCGGAACGGGAGCGTGTGCGGGGGGTATATGCGAGTCACCGCCGCACACCCCGTGCGAACACGGGTGTGCGGCGGTGACGGTGCGTGACGTCCGTACGGGCGTCGGCGTCCGTACGGATCCGGCGTCCGTACGGATCCGGGGTCGGTGCGGAGATCAGTACGAGTAGAAGCCCGAGCCGGACTTGCGGCCGAGGCGGCCCGCGTCGACCATGCGCTGGAGCAGCGGGGGAGCGGCGTACAGCGGCTCCTTGTACTCCTGGTACATGCTGTCGGCGACCGAGGCCACGGTGTCCAGGCCGATGAGGTCGGAGAGCTTGAGCGGGCCCATCGGGTGGGCGCAGCCGAGCTCCATGCCGTTGTCGATGTCCTCGCGGCTGGCGATGCCCGACTCGAACATCCGGATCGCGGAGAGCAGGTACGGGATGAGCAGGGCGTTGACCACGAAGCCCGAGCGGTCCTGGGCGCGGATCGCGTGCTTGCCCAGCACGTTGGCGACCAGAGCGTCGGCGCGCTTGATCGTTTCCTCGCTGGTGGTGAGCGCCGGGATGAGCTCCACGAGCTTCTGCACCGGGGCCGGGTTGAAGAAGTGGATGCCGATGACCCGGTCCGGCCGGGAGGTGGCCACGGCCAGCTTCACCAGCGGGATCGAGGAGGTGTTGGAGGCCAGGATCGCGTCGGGGCGGGTGACCACCTGGTCGAGCACCTGGAAGATCTCGGTCTTGACCTGCTCGTTCTCGACGACGGCCTCGATGACCAGATCGCGGTCGGCGAACTCGCCGAGGTCGGTGGTGAAGCTCAGCCGGGCGAGCGTCGCGTCGCGCTCCTCCTCGGTGATCTTGCCGCGCTCGGCGGCCTTGCCGAGGGAGTTGGTCAGGCGGGTGCGGCCGATCTCCAGGGCCTCGCCGGTGGTCTCGGCGACCATGACGTCCAGACCGGCACGGGCACACACCTCCGCGATCCCCGCGCCCATCTGGCCGCAGCCCACCACCCCGACACGCGCTACGTCTGCCACAGTGTCCGTCACATCGTGCCTTTCGCTGATCTTGGTCGTCCGGCGGGGCGCCGCGTTCCCTGCCGCGCTCTCCGCCTCGTTCCAGACGTTACTCCGCGCCGTGCGGTCCCGGCGGTGCCGGGGCGGGCATGCTGGCCTCGAACGGTGTGACCGATCCGACGAGACGGCGAAGAGAGGTCCCGCATATGGGGCGTATGACCCGAAGAGGGTTCACCGTGGCCGCCGCGGGGATGATGTCCTCCGCGATGCTGGCGTCCGGCGAGGCAGGAGCGGCGCAGTCGAGCGGGCCGGAACCCGCGACCGCGGGGAGCGAGCTCCCCCAGCCGCCGCCGGGAGGCACCCCCAGCCGCCGGCGCGAGTTCCGGGGGATGTGGGCGGCGACCGTCGTCAACGTCGACTGGCCGTCGAAGCCGGGCCTCACGCCCGAGCGGCAGCAGGACGAGCTGACCGCCCTGTTCGACACGGCCGTCGAGCGCCGGCTCAACGCCGTGATGCTGCAGATCCGCCCCACCGCAGACGCCTTCTGGCCCTCCCCGTTCGAGCCGTGGTCGGAATATCTGACGGGCACTCAAGGGCTGTATCCGGGCTGGGACCCGCTGTCCTTCGCCGTCCGCGAGGCCCACCGGCGAAGACTCGAACTGCACGGCTGGTTCAACCCCTACCGCATCGCCAACCACACCGACCCCGGCCGGCTCGTCCCCACGCACCCCGCCCGCATCCACCCCGAGTGGGTCGTCCCCTACGGCGGGAAGCTCTACTACAACCCCGGCCTGCCCGAGGTGCGCCGCTTCGTACAGGACGCCATGCTCGACGCCGTCTCCCGCTACGACCTCGACGGCGTGCACTTCGACGACTACTTCTACCCGTACCCGGTGGCCGGCCGGCGCTTCGACGACGACACCGCGTACGCCCGCTACGGCTCCGGCTTCCCCGACCGGGCCGCCTGGCGGCGCGACAACATCGACCGGCTGGTGCGGGAGATGGGCGAGCGCATCAAGCGGCGCAAGCGGCACGTGCAGTTCGGGATCAGCCCGTTCGCGGTCTGGCGCAACCGCTCCACCGACCCGCTCGGCTCGGACACCCGCGCGGGCGTCCAGACCTACGACGACCTCGGCGCGGACACGCGCAAGTGGGTTCGCGAGGAGTGGATCGACTACATCGTGCCGCAGGTGTACTGGCACATCGGCTTCGCCGCCGCGGACTACGCCAAGCTCGTGCCGTGGTGGGCGGAGACCGTGCGCGGCACGGGCGTGCGGCTGTACGTGGGGGAGGCGCTGTACCGGGCGGGCGACCCCGCGCAGCCCGCGCCCTGGCAGGACCCGGCGGAACTCTCCCGGCACGTGGCCCTCGGGCGCGGGTACGCGGAGGTGCTGGGGAACGTCTACTTCTCGGCGAAGTACGTGGTGGGGGACCCGATAGGGGCGATGGCACGGGTGGTCAAGGACCACTACCCGGTCCGGGTGCGCCCGCCCCGCTGACGGCGGGCGCGGTCACGGGTGCCTCCGGAGCTCCGGCAGGCTGCTTCCGCCGCGCCGGCGACGAGCCCCCTACCGCCTTTTCGGCGGCGCCGGACCCACCTGAGGTGCGTACGGCACCGCCGGATTCCGCCGCAGGGACGGAGCGCCGCTGCGGCGGACGGAAGGGGTGCGCGCCCCGGGGGCCGGAGGGGAGCCCGATCGGCTAACTCCGGCCGGAGGCCTTGCGGTGGTCGACCACCGAGTCCGGGCCGGGCGACATGATCGTCTCGTGGCCCTTGTCGTCGCGGACCCGGTACGGCGGATTGCCATTGGCGCCCAGCACCTCCACGATCTCCACGACGTGGTCCTTCGTGCCGACGACCCGACCGTGCACCACCAGGTGGTCACCCTTGCTCGCATGCATCGACGGTGCCCTTCTGTTCGAGTTCCGTTCGAGATTCGCGATTCGAGATGTGCGCTGGGATGCTCCCAAGTCTACGGTGACCGGCGGTATATGGCCCGCTCCTCGGCCAGGTGGAGCAACGCGGTGACAGGCCGTCTCAGCCGCGTGCCCGCTGCGTCACCCCGATGCACACGAGCACCGCCACCGCGGCCACCGGCGCGGCGGGCGTCAGGTGCTCGCCGAGCAGCAGCACCGACCAGACCAGGGTGAGCAGGGGCTGGGCCAGCTGCAGCTGGCTGGCGCGGGCCACGCCGATCGCGCTCATCCCGCGGTACCACACCCACATGCCCACGAACTGCGACCCCGCGGCGAGCCACAGCAGCCCCGCGATCGTGTGGCCCGTGAGCCGTACGGGCTCGGCCGGCAGCGCCACCGCCGCACCGGCGGCCGCGACCGGAAGGCACAGCACCAGCGCCCAGGCGATGACCTGCCAGCCCGGCATCTCGCGGGCCAGCTGACCGCCCTCCGCGTAGCCCGCCGCGCACACCAGCAGCGCCGCGAACAGGTACAGATCGCTGGTCGTGGGGTTGCCGCCGCTCTGCTGCGCGGCGAAGGCGATCACCACGGCCGCGCCCACGACGGCCGCGCCCCAGAACGTGCGGGAGTGACGCGTCCGGTTCCGTACGGACGAGTAGGCGGCCGTCGTCAGCGGCAGCAGGCCCACGACGACGGCGGCGTGCGAGGTGGTGGAGGTCTGCAGCGCCAGCGTGGTCAGCAGGGGGAAGCCGACGACCGTACCGCCGGCCACGGCGCACAGCGCCGGCCAGTGGCGGCGCGCGGGAGCCCGTACGCGCAGCGCCAGCAGGCAGCCGCCCGCGATCAGGCCGCCGAGCAGCATCCGGCAGCTGACCAGGGACCACGGGCCGAGACCCTCCAGGGCCCAGGCCGTCGCGGGGAACGTCAGCGAGAAGGCGGCCACGCCCAGGGCGGCCAGCAGGATGCCGCTCCGCGTGCGGTCGGCCGGGGCGGAGGCGCTCGCGGGGCGCTGCACTGCTATCGCGGTCGGGCGGATAGCGCTATCTTTGAGTCTCATGCACGAGCGTAACAGCGTCGCTGAACTGGCCGAAACCCTGAAAAGAGAGCTCGACCGCTACTCTCCGGGTGAGAAGCTGCCGTCCAGCCGGACCCTTGTCGAGCGCTTCCGCGTCAGCCCCGTCACCGTCTCGCGGGCGCTCGCCGCGCTCGCCGCGGAGGGGCTGGTGGTCACCCGCCCCGGTGCGGGCGCCTTCCGAGCCGCCCCGCACAGCGCGGCCGCGCGCCTCGGCGACACCTCCTGGCAGCAGGTCGCCCTCAGCGCCGAGAGCGCCGCGGAGGCGATCCCGCGCGCCGTGGACGCCACCGGCGTGCTCACCACGCTCGCCGAGCCGCCGCCCGGCGTCATCGAGCTCAGCGGCGGCTACCTCCACCCCGCCCTGCAGCCCGAGCGCGCCCTCGCCGCGGCCCTCGGCCGCGCCGGCCGCCGCCCCGGCGCGTGGGGCCGCCCGCCCATCGACGGGGTGACGGAGCTGCGCGCCTGGTTCGCCCGCGAGATCGGCGGGCCCGCCGGCACCGTCGCCGCCTCCGAGGTGCTCATCACCGCCGGCGGCCAGAGCGCGCTGACCGCCGCGCTGCGGGCCCTCGCCCCGCCGGGAGCGCCGGTCCTCGTCGAGTCCCCGACCTACCCCGGCATGCTCGCCGTCGCCCGCGCCTCCGGCCTGCGGCCCGTCCCCGTCCCGGCGGACGCCCACGGCGTGCGCACGGACCTGCTCGCCGACGCGTTCCGGGCGAGCGGCGCCCGCGTCTTCGTCTGCCAGCCGCTCTTCCAGAACCCCTCCGGCGCGGTCCTGGCCGACGAGCGGCGGCGCGAGGTGATGCGGGTGGCCCGCGAGGCCGGGGCCTTCGTCATCGAGGACGACTTCGCGCGCCGCCTCGCCCACGAGGACGCCCCGCCGCTGCCGCCCACGCTCGCCTCCGACGACCCCGACGGCATCGTCGTCCACGTCTGCTCCCTCACCAAGGCCACCTCGCCCAGCCTGCGCGTGGGGGCGCTCGCCGCCCGCGGGCCCGTCCTCGAACGCCTGCGGGCCATCCAGGTCGTCGACAGCTTCTTCGTGCCACGGCCCCTCCAGGAGGCCGCCCTCGAACTCGTCGGCTCGCCCGCCTGGACCCGCCACCGGCGCACCGTCGCCGCCGAGCTGCGCATCCGCCGCGAGGCGCTGCTCACCGCGCTCCGCCGCGAACTGCCCGCCGTCACCGTGGACTTCGTCCCGCCCGGCGGCTTCCACATGTGGGCCCGGCTCCCGGACGGCACGGACGAGGACGCCGTGGCCGTGGCCGCGCTGCGGGCCGGGGTCGCCGTCGCCTCGGGCCGCCCCTCCTACCCCGCGGAAGCCGCCGCCCCGCACCTGCGGCTCAGCTTCGCGGCGGCCGCCGGCGTGGCGGAGCTGGCGGAGGGCGTGGGGCGGCTGCGGACGGCGTTCCTCGGAGTGACCGGCGCGCCCGGCTAGAGTCGGAGACATGGCTTCAGACGAGGGGAACGGCCCGGTGCGGGTCGACAGCTGGATCTGGTCCGTACGGCTCGCCAAGACGCGCTCCGCGGCGGGCACCGCCTGCCGGGCGGGCCACGTCCGCGTCAACGGCGAGCGCGCCAAGCCGGCCCAGCCGGTCCGCGTCGGGGACGAGGTGCGGGTGCGGCTCGCCGGGCGCGAGCGCGTCGTCGTGGTGTCGCGGCTCATCAGCAAGCGCGTCGGCGCGCCCGTCGCGGCGGAGTGCTACGTCGACAACTCCCCGCCGGAGCCGCCGCGCGAGCACGTGGCCGCGGCCGCCGTCCGCGACCGAGGCGCGGGCCGCCCCACGAAGCGGGACCGCCGCGAACTGGAGCGCTTGCAGGGCGCGCAACGGGGCCGCTGACGCGGGCGTGCCGAGCAGGGTGCGGCGGTCGGCCGCCGCACCGGTGCCCGCTGCGGCGTCCGCGCGGAGGGTGCCGGAGCGGCTATTTCTTCGCCGCGACGGCGCGCAACCGCCGGAGGCCGTACCGGCGGTGCCGGAGCACCGGCCCTCGTGCCCGCAAGGCACAACCGCGGCCGCGGCCGCCGCCCCGCGGTCAGTACGCCACCGTGAACCGCGTCCGGTGGTGCGCCGGGCGTTCCGCCTCGTCGAGGAGGGCCACGGACAGGTCCTCCATGGAGATGGCCGAGACGCCCTTGGCGTCCACCAGGAGCTCGTCCTTGCCCAGCCGGTACCGGCCGGTGCGCTCGCCCGGTTCCAGGAGGGCGGCCGGGCTCAGGTAGGCCCAGTCCACCTGCCGGTCCGCGTGGCAGGCCGCGAGCTGGTCGTTGCAGGCCAGGGCGATGGGCCGCCAGTCGGCGGGGAAACCGGGCCCGTCGATCACGGTGGTGCCCCCGGTGCCGGGGAGGGTCAGGCTGCCCGCGCCGCCGACGAGCAGCAGCCGCACCCCCGTGCGGGCGAGCCCGGCCAGCAGCCCCTCCGTGGCGGCGACGAGCTGCCGCTCGCTGCCGGGCGCGGGACGGGTCGCGCCGATCACGACGTCCTGCCCGGCGCTGAGCCGGGCGACGTCGTCCGGGTTCGAGGCGTCGCCCGTACGGGCCCGCGCTGCGGCCGGCAGTTCGGGGAAGCGGGCGGCGTCGCGTACGACGGCGGTGACGTGGTGGCCGCGGGCCAGGGCTTCGGCCACCACGCGGCTTCCCACGTTGCCGGCCGCTCCGAAGACGGTGATGCGCATGACTGTCAGCTCCTGTGCTGGGTGGTGGGTCAGACGGTGGATGAAGTGGTGGATGAGGCGGTGGATGAGGCGGTCCCGGCCGCCGGCCGGTCCGTGGGCGGAAGCGTGCGCGTGCCGCGCGGGCCCCGTCCGCGTCCTCCCTGCGCCGCGACGAGCGAGCCGAGGACGACGACCGCGCCGAACCCCTGTGCAGCGGTGAGCTCCTGACCGAGAGCCAGCCACCCGAGCACCGTGGCGACGAGCGGGCTGAGGAGCCCGAGGAACGTGACGTCGGTGGGGGAGAGCAGGCGGATCCCGCGGAACCACAGGGCGTACGCGAGGGCCGAGCCGATGACGGCGAGGTAGGCGTAGCCGGCGAGGTTCGTGCCCGTCGGCACCGGCGGCGGGCCCTCGGTGAAGAGGGCGACGGGGAGCAGGAGCAGGCCGCCCGCGACGAGCTGCCACCCGGTGGTCGCGAGCAGCGGCGCGGGCGGGGTCCAGCGCTTGCTGAGGACGACGCCGGTGGCCATGACGACCGCCCCGCCGGCCGCGGCGGCGACGCCGAGCCCGTCGAGCCGGGCGCCGGCCCGCAGGACGAGCAGGCTGACGCCCGCCACGCCGGCGACGGCGGCGATCAGTGTGCGCGGCTTGAGCCGTTCGCCGAGCAGGCCGGAGGCGAGGAGGGCGACGAGCAGCGGCTGTATCGCGCCGACGGTCGCGGCGACCCCGCCGGGCAGCCGGTACGCGGCGACGAACAGCAGCGCGAAGAACGCGCCGATGTTGAGCGCGCCGAGCACCAGCGCCCGCCACCACCACACGCCCTGCGGTAGGCGCCGCGTGACGGCGACGAGCGCGAGTCCGGCGGGCAGGGCGCGGACGACCGCGGCGAGCAGCGGGCGGCCCGGCGGGAGGAGCTCGGTCGTGACGAGGTAGGTGGTGCCCCAGACGGCGGGCGCCAGGGCGGTGAGCAGCAGGGTTCCGACTCGATTGCTTAGCACTAAGGCAATGTATCTCACCGCTAAGGCATATGGATGGGTGTCGCGGCGTGAGGTACCTCACCGCTAAGGCAATTGACGTCGATCCACTACCCTGGAGCGATGCCAGACCACGTCGACCGAGTGCTCGCACAGTGGGCCGTACGCCGCCCCGACCTCGATGTTTCGCCGATGGCGGTGATCGGTCGCCTCTCGCGGCTCTCCCGGCTCGTGGACGCCGAACTGCGCCGCACCTTCACCGCCCACGGGCTCGACGCCGCGTCCTTCGACGTCCTCGCGACGCTGCGGCGCAGCGACCCGCCGCACAGCCTGACCCCCGCCGAGCTCATGCGCTCCTCGATGGTCACCTCCGGGGCGATCACCCAGCGTCTCGACCGGCTGGAGGCCCGCGGCCTGGTGAGCCGCAGCCCCAGCGCCTCGGACGGCCGCAGCGTCGTCGTCGCCCTCACGGACGCCGGCCGCGACCTCATCGACGAGGCCCTGCCCGATCACGTCGCCACCGAGCACCGCCTGCTCGCCGCGCTCCCGGCAGGGGAGCGCGACGCGCTGGCAGCGACGCTCAAGTCCCTCCTGGAATCGCTCGACGGCGGGCAGAGCTGAGACCCCGGGCGGCTTCCGGGCGCTGCGCCCCTCTCCCGCTCAGAACTCCGTCCGCACGTCGAGCCGCCCGAGCCGCTCGGGGTCCGCGAGGATGTCGATCTCGACGATCCGGCCGTCCGTGATCGTGAACCCCAGCACGGACAGCAGCCGCCCCTCCAGCGCCGTGACGACCCCCGCGGCGCCGTTGACCAGCGCCCGTCGCGCGAACAGCGCCGGGGACCGGAACAGCATGGCCTGCCCCGCCACTTCCCGCGCACCGCGGACCTCCTGCGACCCGCGCCCGCCCGCCGCCCCGGCGTCGGCCCGCAGCACCACGTCCGGGTCGAGCACGGCCAGCAGGGCGTCGAAGTCGCCGGCGCGCGAGGCCGCCATGAAGGCGTCGACGACCTTCCACTGCCGGGCGAGGTCCGTCTCGGGCTCGGGGGCCGCGCCCCGCACCCGGCGGCGCGCCCGGCTCGCGAGCTGCCGCGCCGCGGCCGTCGTCCGCCCGACCATGGGCGCGATCTCGTCGAACGGCATGCCGAACATGTCGTGCAGGACGAACGCCAGCCGCTCGGCCGGATCCAGCGTGTCCAGCACCACCAGCAGGGCGAGGCCCACCGAGTCCGCGAGCAGCGCCTCGTGCTCCGGGTCGACCTCCTCCGCGCTCCGGCTCACGACGGGGTCGGGCACCCGGAAGTCCAGCGGCTCCTCGGCGCGCGACGCGCGCGAGCGCAGTATGTCGAGACACACCCGGCCGACGACCGTCGTCAGCCACCCGCCGAGGTTGGCGACCCCGTCCGCGCCGGAGCGGTCGAGCCGCAGCCACGCCTCCTGCACGGCGTCGTCCGCCTCGCTGAGCGAGCCGAGCATGCGGTAGGCGACCGCCCGCAGGCGGGAGCGGTGGGCCTCGAAGCGCTCCGCCAGGAATTCGTTCTCGTTCATCGGTCACACTCTTCCGTCGCGATCCGTCGAAGAGATGACGGGCGGGAGGGCGCCGATGTGACAGCCGGCGTGGCAGCCGGCGTGACACGTGAGTGTGGCCAGGGTCCTGTCGAGAGGGGCCCCGGCACGAGATATCTTGATGTCGAGCAATGTTACAGACGTGGAGCGGAGCACCCGGTGACTGACTCGACCATCATCTATACGCACACCGACGAGGCCCCGGCCCTGGCCACGCACTCGTTCCTGCCTGTGGTCCAGGCCTACGCCTCGACGGCCGGGGTCACCGTGGAAACGCGTGACATCTCCCTGGCGGGGCGCATCATCGCCCACTTCCCGGAGTACCTGGAGGAGGGGCAGCGCATCGCCGACGCGCTGGCCGAGCTGGGTGAGCTGGCCAAGAAGCCCGAGGCCAACATCATCAAGCTGCCGAACATCTCGGCGTCCATCCCGCAGCTGAAGGCCGCCGTTGCCGAGCTGCAGGCCCAGGGCTACGCCCTGCCGGACTACCCGGACGACCCGAAGACCGACGAGGAGCGCGACATCCGCGCCCGCTACGACAAGGTCAAGGGCAGCGCCGTCAACCCGGTCCTGCGCGAGGGCAACTCCGACCGCCGCGCCCCCGCGTCGGTCAAGAACTACGCCAAGGCGCACCCGCACCGCATGGGCGCCTGGTCGGCCGAGTCGAAGACGAACGTCGCCACCATGGGCGCCGACGACTTCCGCTCCACCGAGAAGTCCGCGGTCGTCGCCGAGGACGGCACGCTGCGCATCGAGCTCAAGGGTGACGACGGCTCCACCACCGTCCTGCGCGAGTCGGTGCCCGTCCTCGCGGGCGAGGTCGTCGACGCGTCCGTCATGCGCGTCGCCGCGCTGCGCGAGTTCCTGGCGGCCCAGGTCGCCCGCGCCAAGGCGGAGGGCGTGCTGTTCTCCGTGCACCTGAAGGCCACGATGATGAAGGTCTCCGACCCGATCATCTTCGGCCACGTGGTCCGCGCCTTCTTCCCGAAGACCTTCGCCAAGTACGGCGAGGTGCTCATCGCGGCCGGCCTGACCCCGAACGACGGTCTCGGTGGCATCTTCAAGGGCCTGGAGACGCTGCCCCACCTGGGCGACGAGATCAAGGCCTCCTTCGACGCCGAGCTCGCCGAGGGCCCGGCCCTGGCGATGGTCGACTCCGACAAGGGCATCACCAACCTGCACGTCCCGAGCGACGTCATCGTCGACGCCTCCATGCCGGCCATGATCCGCACCTCCGGCCACATGTGGGGCCCGGACGGCCAGGAGGCCGACACCCTCGCCGTCCTGCCGGACAGCAGCTACGCGGGCGTCTACCAGGCCGTCATCGAGGACTGCCGCGCCAACGGCGCCTTCGACCCGTCGACGATGGGCTCCGTGCCGAACGTCGGCCTCATGGCCCAGAAGGCCGAGGAGTACGGCAGCCACGACAAGACCTTCGAGATCCCCGTCACCGGCACGGTGCGGGTCCTCGACGGCGCGGGCAACGCGGTCCTGGAGCAGACGGTCGCCCAGGGCGACATCTTCCGCATGTGCCAGGCCAAGGACCTCCCGATCCGCGACTGGGTCAAGCTCGCCGTCACCCGCGCCCGCGCCACCGGCGTCCCGGCCGTCTTCTGGCTCGACGAGAACCGCGCCCACGACGCCAAGCTCATCGAGAAGGTCAAGGCGTACCTGCCGGAGCACGACACCGAGGGCCTGCAGATCGAGATCCTGTCGCCGGTCGAGGCGACCAAGTTCTCGCTGGAGCGCATCCGCCGCGGCGAGGACACGATCTCCGTCACCGGCAACGTCCTGCGCGACTACCTGACGGACCTGTTCCCGATCCTCGAGCTCGGCACCAGCGCCAAGATGCTGTCGGTGGTCCCGCTCATGAACGGCGGCGGCCTGTTCGAGACCGGCGCCGGCGGCTCCGCGCCCAAGCACGTGCAGCAGCTCGTCAAGGAGAACTACCTCCGCTGGGACAGCCTCGGCGAGTTCTTCGCCCTCGCGGCCAGCTTCGAGCACCTCGCGACGACCACGGGCAACGCCCGCGCCAAGGTCCTCGCCGACACGCTCGACCGCGCGACCGGCACCTTCCTCAACGAGGACAAGTCGCCGAGCCGCCGCCTGGGCGGCATCGACAACCGCGGCAGCCACTTCTACCTGGCGATGTACTGGGCCCAGGAGCTCGCGAAGCAGACCGACGACGCGCAGCTCGCGGAGGCGTTCGGGCCGCTGGCCAAGACGCTGGCCGAGCAGGAGGAGACCATCGTCGCCGAGCTGATCGCGGTGCAGGGCTCCCCGGCCGACATCGGCGGCTACTACCAGCCCGACGTGACGAAGGCCTCGGCCGTCATGCGCCCGTCGGCGACGTTCAACCAGGCTCTGGCGACCCTGGCCTGACGCGCCCGCGGCACACGGTAAACCGTTCCGCCCCGGCCGGCACTGCGCCCGGCCGGGGCGGTTCTGTCTTCTGCGGCCTTCTGCGGCAGGTGCGCGCCGCGTACCGCAGGCGCGCACAGCCGCGGACGTGCGCTACTTCTGCGCGACCGGCAGGAGGCCGCGCTCGCCGAAGACCTTCCTGGCCACGAAGGTGGCGTTGAGCGCGCGGGGCATGCCGCAGTACACGGCGGCGTGCAGCAGGGCCTCGGTGATCTCCTCGGGAGCGAGGCCGACGTTGAGGGCCGCGTTGATGTGCACCTCCAGCTGAGGCTCGCAGCCGCCCAGCGCGGTGAGCATGCCGAGGGTCACCAGCTGCCGGTCGCGGGGGGCCAGACCGGGCCGGTCGTAGATGTCGCCGAAGGCCCAGGCGACGACCTGGTGGCCGAGCTCCGGCGAGACGTCGGCCAGGGAGTCGATGACCTTCTGCCCGCCCTCTCCGTCGATCCGGGTGAGGACCTCCATGCCGTGGTCGAAGCGCTCCTGGCGGGTCCTGGCGGTGGTGCTGTCCGTACTCATGGCAAGACCGTAGATCTTGGAGTGCACTCCAGGACAAGCCGAGGGGCGTGGTGATTCATGCGACCCCATTGCATAAATCTTCATCCATTCGTATAGTCATGCCATCGACCAGGAGGGGCCCGATGGCAGTACGTGTGGCAGTGGCAGGAGCGAGCGGATACGCAGGCGGCGAAGTGCTGCGCCTGCTCCTCGGGCACCCGGGCGTACGGATCGGGGCCCTCACCGCGAACAGCAACGCGGGCCAGCGGCTCGGCGCCGTGCAGCCGCACCTGCTGCCGCTGGCCGGGCGCGTGCTGGAGCCCACGACGGCCGACGTGCTCGCCGGGCACGACGTGGTCTTCCTGGCGTTGCCGCACGGTCAGTCGGCGGCGGTGGCTGCTGGGCTGGGTGAGGGCGTGCTGGTGGTGGACTGCGGTGCGGATTTCCGGTTGAAGGACGCGGGGGAGTGGGAGCGGTTCTACGGGT